>JBBATW010000067.1:0-1085 GCA_040398585.1 Agreia sp. | reverse complement strand
GGGTCTATGACATTCGCGACGGCCACATCAAACCGCTGCTCGAAATCGACGCGACCACCAACCTCGACACGGTCGCCCGGCCGGATAAGGTGCTGATGGCGAGCTGAAGGGCGGCGCGCGCGGGACAGTTTGCGAAATCCCCCTGGCGCTGCCACCTATAGCCGCAGGCGAATGAACGGCGGGGGGATCATCGTGAGCGTGCTATTTGCACTTTTGGCTTCGGCTACGCCAATCCAGTCGGGCAACGTCCCGCCGCCCACGCCCGCGCCGCTGCCTTCCGCCGTTTCCACAACGGACGAGTCTGCGGTGGCAATCGCAATCACGCCAACAAACGTCGAACTGACTGAAGCTGGAAAGTTCGATTTCGACGCAGCGCTTCTTTCGACTATTCGGCTTCCGTCGAATTCTGCGGTTGATCCCTCGTTCAGGGTGAAGGTCTGGTTCGGGCCATCGGGTGGCAGCCCGATTGATTGCGAACCCATCGTTCCGTCCCCGACCGCGCTGTCCAAAACGGTCTGCGAGCGGATCGTGCAATCCGCGCGGTTCGCCTTTCACCCCGGCTTTGCCCAGCCGCTCGAGCGCGGCTTTGTAATGCTGTACGTGTCCCGCTCAAGGCGAGTCCGGTCGACGCCGCGCCTCGCTGCCGAAGTAACGCCAGCGTACTCCCGCGTGGACTTGCACTATCCACCTGACACGACCCCGGAATCGGCACGACTAGGCGCGACGGACGGAACGTTCGAGGTCAGCCTTACGACCGAAGATTATCCCGTGACGGCTTTGCGCGCAGACCTCCAGGGGCCCAGCACGGTCCTGCTTGGCATCGCAAGCGACGGCCGGATCGCGACGTGCAGGCCGATCCGTTCGTCGGCCACCGCGGTCCTCGACAATGCGGCGTGCACCGTCTTCGTCCGCCGAGGCCATTATCGCTTCGCCGCCGCCGCACCGAGCCCGGGCCTGCGTTATCGGACCCAAGTCATGAACTGGCGCATTCCGAATTAGCTACAGCGCCACATCCAGCGTGTGCAGCCCCAGCCCGACCAACCCGCCGACCAGCGTGCCGTTGATGCGGATATATTGCAGGTCGC
>JBBATW010000066.1:0-1231 GCA_040398585.1 Agreia sp. | reverse complement strand
CAGACGCTCCACTTAGCAATTGCGCCGAGCTGTTCAAATGAACCGAGCCACCTCTTAGCCCCTATCGCGGGCGAGCGAGACGAACGTGTCGGGTAACCGGGCGCCCGCAGGATGAGTCGGGAGTGCGCCGAAATCGACATGGAGCCGGTTGCGGCCGGCGCTGGGCAGCGCGCGGCCAAGATCGCGCGAAGCGGCGATCGCGAGCGCGGAATCGCAACCGGTCGACGGGATATCGAGTGGTATCTGGTCGGACAGGCACGCCGCGGTTCCGAACACGCCCGGGAATCGCAGCAGCGCGTAGAGCGACACGAGACCGGCCAATCCGCTGCCCAGAATGGCCGTGTCCGCAGCGCCGCGTAACGTGCGGCAGCGTCGATCGATCAGCGGCTTCAGTTCGGCCGCGACGAAGTCCCGGCGCGTCACCATGCGACCGTCCAACCGAGCCAAGGCCAACCGAGACAAGGCTTGCGTCGTAGGCCTGCCTGGCCGCCACAAAGGTGTAGTGCGCGATACCGGCGGACAAGAGGGGGTTGACGCGTCATCGTCGTTCCGAATTAAAGGACCCGGCGGAGCGCCGTCTCCTCCAAAAGAATCTGCACAACAGCTTGAAGCGTATATACGTAATTTTCCTGTAGCGCGCCCTCAACACGCCCGGTCCAGGCATCTGTCTGCCGGTGATCGCCTCTCGATTCCCGGAAGACTTGCGCAAGCGTCAGCCTACCGGCACGGCGATTTCGTCGCGGCAGGCCGCGTGAAAATGCCTGACGGCGTCTCAGTGATTTCGGTGCGTGTGACATCTCGCTCAACTATCCCCGCAGCGATGGACAGGCTCATCAGGTGGGTAGGATTGCGCGCCAGCAGCTTCAGACAGATGTTCTGGACATGTCGTTCGACGGTGCGCGACGCGATGTCCAAGTATAGACCTGCTCCCTTTGCCGACAGGCCATCAGCGATGGCACGCATGACGTCCTTTCTCTGCAGGCGCGCAGCGGCGCGTTCCGAATAATGGCCTACGCGCACCGTACAGCTCAAAGAGCTACGTCCGGTCAAACGCGGAGTAGCCCGAGCTTCGCACGCCCCGCGACACGCGGACCGGTGAATCGGCCTGCAACAGTGACCCTGTTCGGGGCTGATCGGCTTCCAAAATTGACTCGCTGAAAGGTGCTGCGCTCGGGTGAGATGGTATTCGCCTATCAGCGCAGCATGCAGCCGCTGCCGAAGCTGGGGCCGT
>JBBATW010000065.1:0-1371 GCA_040398585.1 Agreia sp. | reverse complement strand
GCCCCGTGATCCCAGAGATTGCGGGGTTTTTTCTTTGTTCGGGGCTCGGACGGCGCACCGTTTGCCCGCATCTGAAAAACGTTTGGTCACAATCGGGCGCGTTCGCTCCGATTGATCTGCCAGCGCTCGAAGAGATGTCGCCTAGGCGATCGGCCCGTGGCAGAGCGATCCGCCGTCGACCAATAGGGTCGTGCCGGTCACCCACGCCGCATCCTCCGACGCGAAGAAAACGGCGGCCCCGGCGATGTCAGCCGGGCTGCCAAATCGGCCAAGCGGGATCGATTTGATTGCCGCAGCGAGGGTTGCGCCCGGCGTCGGCGAAACGAGGTCGCAGTACGCATTCATCATCGGGTTGTCGATGTAGCCCGGTGCAATCGCATTCACGCGGATACCGTACGGGCCGAGGTCGAGTGCTGTTTGCTGCGTGATGAGGTTGACCGCCCCCTTGGTCGCGGCATACACCGCCGATTGTGCCAGCGGCAGCACCCCCTGGATGGATGAAATGTTGATGATGCTGCCGCGCCCGGCGGGCATCATGACGCGCGAGGCGAACTTCATGCAGAGCAGCGTGCCGCCGACGTTGACGTTCATCACCCGCTCGTAGTCCGCATAATCGAGCTCCCAGACCTGCTCGGCCACTCCGGTGCCGGCGTTATTGACCAGCACGTCGAGCCCGCCGAAGGTCGCAACGGTCTGCTCGACCAGCGCCTGCACGCTCGCTTCGTCGGTGATGTCGGTCGCAATGGTGACCGCCCGCCCGCCTTCTGCAGTGATCGCGGCAACCGCCTCCGCGCCCTCCGCAGCCGATCGCTGGGCAAGCACAACGGATGCACCTTCCCTGGCGAACCTCGTTGCGATGCCGAGCCCAATTCCTCTGGCGCCGCCCGTTACGATGGCGATCTGGTTATCCAAACGACCCATGTTGCTGTTCCTTAATAATTGATCTGCGCGCGGGAAACCGGTCATGACCGGGTTGTACTCGGCGCGCAGTAGCCGGTGGCATGACTGAATTATGCCGTAAAACAGACAACTTTTGTCCATTATCTTCAAAAGACCATTTCTATCCGGGTGTCACTGGCCTTCGTCAGTTTTATAGCGCGGGTGTTGTGTCCAGTGACGTCCCTGACACTTCTTCGTCAAAAGAGCTCTGACGGTTCTGCGATGTCTGGTTCTGACAGTTCAGCCTTCCGCGAGAGCCGAGATTGCCATAATGCTCGCCGCGTACGACCTGACGGGATGCCAGCGCTGGTCGACTCCCGCAGCAGTCTGGGTTCACGGGGTCCTGTCCGGAACCATAATTGGGTATGCGCATAGAGATCCTTCATATTGACGAGTGCCCCAACTGGGTTGAAGCTGCGGCGCGAGTCGATG
>JBBATW010000064.1:0-1886 GCA_040398585.1 Agreia sp. | reverse complement strand
AGCTCGACGCCAGATTCGAGGCAGCGATTCTGGCGGAGGCAAACCAGGTCTATGAGGCTCATGCGAGTGAGCTCAAGACGGCAGACTGGCGGGTCTTCGACATTCTGCTGCGCGAGAAGAGCGGATCGTGCAGCGCGGCCGAGTTCACCGCCTTCGGATACACGGTGATGCCGCCCCTGCTGATCCGGATCAATCGCACGGACACGGCGCCGCTGATGACGTACTCGGGCAACGTCGGAGACAAGCGCAATCGCACGATCTCGGTCACCGATCAGGGACGTCTGGCCTACTACTCCCATCTGAACGGGCGAGGTCGTCGAGCGGCTGCACTTTCGGTGCCCGTGACGCGGGACTGAACATGCGCGTAGCCGACCCGCACCTGATCCATATCCGGCGAACGGCGACCCGGCTCGGTGGAGCCTGAATCAGGCGAGTCTGAGCTGACGGCGGTCACGCAGATAATGAATCAGCAGGGCGATGAATACCAGCACGCAGCCGACCGAGCCGATTGCGAGACTGATGCTGATGCCGGCGTCGCTGGGGTGCGCATCCGCTGACAGGTGGGCGGCCAGGACGGCGCCCGAGATCGCGCTGCCGAAGGAGCCGCCGACGGTGCGCAGCACCTGGTTGAAACTGACGGCGCTGCCGAGCTCCTCGGCCGCGATCGAACGGGCGATCAGGCCGGGCATCGCCGCATAGGTTGTGCCAATGCCGACGCCGAAAAGCAGCATCCCGACGAGAATCTCCCAGAGCTGATTGTGCGCGGTGAACAGGAGGATTGTCGATGCGGTCATGACGCCGGCCCCCACGGGCAAAAGCGTTGCCAGACGGATGCGACGGGCCAGCAGACGCACGAGGCGGTTGGACGCGAAGCTGCCTACCGATAGCGGGAGCATGACGAAGCCGGCCCAGAAGACGGGCATGCCGATGCCATAGCCGGTCTCGGTCGGGGCTTGGGCTATGAGGCTGGCGATTGAGAAGCCGATGTACATCGCCGTTCCGAGGCCGATGGCCGCGAGGTTGGCGAGGAGAACCTCGCCGTGGCGAAGAACCCGCAGGTTGATCAGCGGATGATCGGTGCGAAGCTCTGCCACGGACCACACGGCGAGCAGCATGGCCGCGACGATGAATGCGCCGACGGTCCACGGTGAGCCCCAACCCCAGTTCGGCCCCTCGCTGATGGCGACGAGCATTGTGCCGAGGCCGAGGCCCAAAAGGCTCGCCCCGATGTAGTCGAACGCCCGGATCGGGGCACGGGTGTCGGGGCCGGCGGGCACGAAGCGGGCGACGACGATGATCGCCGAGACCACAAAGGCTGCGGCGAACCAGAAGGCGAACTGATACTCGAACGCTCCCGCGAGGATTCCCGTCAGCGGATAGCCGATGCCGATTCCGGTGGCGACCGTGACCGACAGGCTGGAGATCGCGCTGCCGACCTTGGCTTCAGGCAGGTAGCGCCTCGCCATGGCGATCGTCACGGGAACGATGCCGTAGGTCAGGCCCTGCAGGCCCCGGCCGACGAGGAACAGGGTGAAGTCGGTGGCGAGGGCCGCGATGATCGAGCCCGCCAGGATGATGCCGAGGGAGATGAGCAGCAGCCGCTTCTTGTGCGGCCCGTCGCTGAGTCGCCCCATGATGGGCGTCGAGATGGCCCCGACGAGAAGGTTCACGGTCAGCATCCACTGGGCCGAGCTGATGGTGGTGTCGAACTCGCGGGAGATCGTAGGCACGAGCAACATGCCGAGAGAAGAGACGATCGAGGTCGACAGCGCAGCGTAGATCAGCACGGCGAGGAGCCTGGGACTCAATCTGGTGACGGGGGCCTCTTTGGCGCTCATTCCGTGGCCTCCGGGCCATGGGCAGGCCCAGCGGCGCCGAGTTTCCAG
>JBBATW010000063.1:0-2666 GCA_040398585.1 Agreia sp. | reverse complement strand
AACGCAGCCTCGAACATCTCGACCGCGAGGTGGTCGCTTTCGCGCTCCTCGACCCCCTACGTGTCAGGGTTGGATGAGGCCAGCACCTCAGAGCAAGTCCACCGTCTGATGTAGGGCGAGAACCAGGAATACCCCGATCATGTCCAGCTCATCCCCGTCGGCTCTGCGCGACGATAGACCTATGACCAACACCAGCCCGGGCCCCCGCGCCGGCGGCCCGAAATCTCGGCGGACCTTCACTCCGGCCCAGAAACTCGACCTTCTCGCCGGCTACGAAGACGCGATCCTCCGCAACGAGGGCGGCGCGTATCTCCGACAGGAGGGCATCTACTCGTCCCAGATCACCGAGTGGCGCAAACTCCGCGATGCCGGCGTTCTCGCGGGCCGGAACCCAGGCGAGAAGATCGGCCGGTTGACGCCGGAACAGGCCGAGATCGCGCGTCTGCGCCGGCAGCTCGCGGTCACGCAACGACGTTTGGGAATCACGGAGGTCGCCCTGGGGATCATGGGAAAAGCACACGAACTCTTGGAAGAGATCTCCAAGGGTTCCAACGACGACGACGCCCCACCCAAGAGACGCTGATGGCCACCTACCGGGCCCTGATCACCGCCGAAGTCCCCACCCGCACCGCCGCGACCTTGGTCGGGATCCCCCGGGCGACGGCGACGAGGAAGCCCCGAACTACGCTACTTCCAGCCGTCACCGTGGTCCCGGCAAACAAGCTCGGCCCCCTCGAGCGGGCCCGGATCCTCGCCCTCGTGAACTCGCCCCGGTTCGTGGATCTGCCCCCGATCCAGATCTACGCCCAACTGTTGGACGAGGGCGTGTATCTCGCGTCGATCTCCACGATCTACCGGATCCTCGCGGAGAACCGGCAAGTGAGGGAACGCCGCCGCCTTGCCCGGCACCCGGCACGGAAGGTCCCGGAGCTCATCGCCACCGCCCCCGGCCAGGTGTATTCATGGGACATAACGAAGCTGGCCGGTCCTATCAAGGGCAAGTACTTCGATTGCTACGTGATGATCGATATCTTCTCCCGCTATATCGTCGGCGCCGTCGTCCACGCCTCGGAATCCGCCGTGCTTGCGGCCGAGATGATGAGGACGACATTCGGGATCCACGGGACCCCGCAGGTCGTCCACGCGGACCGCGGAACGTCAATGACGAGCAAGACCGTCGCGGTGCTGTTGTCGGACCTTGAGGTCACGAAATCGCACTCCAGGCCCCGCGTCAGTAATGACAATCCCTTCAGCGAGGCCTGGTTCAAGAGTCTCAAGTTCGCCCCGGTGTTCCCCGACAGGTTCGGGTCTCTGACTGACGCGAGGGTCTTCATCGCGGCGTTCGTCGAGGGCTACAACCACTCGCACCGGCACACCGGCATCGGGCTGAACACGCCCGCTGACGTCCACTACGGCCTCGCGGCGGACAAGGCAGAAGACCGCTCCGTGGTCCTCGCCAAGGCCAGGCTCTCGACCCCGGAGCGTTTCGCGACGTCCACGGATCCGAAGATCCTGGCGTTGCCGGGCCCGGTGTGGATCAACCGGCCGGTCGAGGTTCCCGTTGACGCAGAAGGGGTCCCACAACTAGCTGCGTAAACTCACGCTGGCCTCATTCGGCTTGACAAATTCCGACCCGCCAGCCCGGGATCTTCCGGGAGTAGATATCGAGAATCGAATACGCCTTGAATGCCTTTCCCCGCCACGGGGAACGGAGGTCCGTGATGTCCCATGAATTATGCCGACGTCGGCATAACAGCTGTTATGCCGACATTGTGATTATGCCGATGTTGGTCTCGGATCCCAGATGGTAACGGGGATCTGGGCGGAAAAGATCGGCATAATCACAGAGCAGCCAGGAACGCCAAGACGGTATCGGTGGGTTGGTATCGACCGGCCGCGGGGACGCTGAGCGGGGTGACTTTGGCGATCGCGGCTTCCTTTAGCGTCATATCAGCGTGGAGGTAGATGTTCGTGGTGACGATCTGTTCGTGGCCGAGCCAGAGCGCGATGACGGTGGTGTCAACGCCAGCGTGGAGCAGCCGCATCGCGGCGGTGTGCCGCAGCGTGTGCATGCTGACATGTTTGCCGACCAATGATGGGCAGGATGCCGACGCAATAGTGATGGTGTGGCTAATTCGGTGTTCGATCGCGTCGCGGCTGAGGCCCCGCCCGGTGCTGCTGGTGAACAGAGGTGCGCTGGGAAGCCCACCATGTTCGGTGATCCACCGTTTCAAAACGGTGACGGTAGCGGGAAGCAGTGGCGTTCGGCGTTCTTTGCGGCCTTTGCCGAGACAGTGGACGTGGGCGCCGGCACCGGTGTGGATATCTGCGATGGTAAGGCTGAGCAGCTCGCTGATGCGCAGTCCCGTCTGGATCGCCAGGGTGAATAGAGCGTGGTCGCGCCGGCCCGTGCGGGTGTCAGGATCGCAGGCTGCCAGTAAGGCGTCGGCTTCGGCCAACTCCAGCCAGGTGACGATGGTGCGCCGTTGTCGTGCGGCCGGGATCGCCAGGACTCGTTGAATAGTCTCGGCGTGTTCGTGGTTGCGCAAAGCGGCATAGGCAAACAGAGAGTGAATAGCGGCCAGACGGGTGTTGCGGGTGCGGATGCTGTGTGGCCTTGCCCCCGGTTAGTGGACACGGGTTAAGCGGCGAGTTGAACTTCCGCG
>JBBATW010000062.1:0-2667 GCA_040398585.1 Agreia sp. | reverse complement strand
GCTTCACGGCCTCGTCTTTGTACTCAGGAGTGAACTCCCGGCGTGTCTTTCCCATAGTGAACATTCTCTCTTGTGAGGTGTCCACTCAACGGGGGCAGGGCCAGTTGCCGCGAACTTCTTCCAGATGGTGCAGGAACCCGGTGATGGTGTCAGCATCGAGGTCACCGATGTCGATATCGGAAGCCGTCTTGCCAGTGTGTGCGCAGACGTAACCAAGCAGCAGGGTGATGGTGTCGCGATAAGAGGCGATCGTGTTGCTGCTGGAGTGTCGTTGAGTGATCAGCCGGTCAGTGAAGAACACCTGCAACAGTGGTGCGAGAGACGTCATGATTTGTCCAGCTGTCGGGCAGTCGAGCTCTCCAGCTGTGTCGCTGCGCAAGCGAGCAGCTCCGGAACGGCACTGAAATACCAGTAAGTGTCGGCGGGTCTGGAGTGGCCCAGATAGATGGACAGGACAGGCATCTTCGCGGCAACGTCGGCGCCCTCCCGATACCAGCCCAGCAAAGCGTTGACCGCGAACGTATGCCTCAGGTCATGCATCCGGGGTTGTTGTGTTGGTGTGCGCAGTCCTGACGCCGTGGACGCCTGAATCCAATTATCGAGAACAGCCGCGTATTTCAGCCGCTCACCTGCCGGGTCGCTGAAGAACGCAACTGATCGCGCCCGGGCAGTGCCATGGTGGTCGTCGCGCCAACGTGCATAACCTTCCAGCGCTGCGGTCGTGGTCGGGTGCAGCGGGACCAGGCGCGGGTCGCCCTTTCCGCGGCTGATTAGCAGCACCCCGGCGTCGAGATCCACGGCAGACCCATCGAGTGCGATCGTCTCCCCGACGCGCACTCCCGTCGCAGCCAACAGAGCGAACAGCACCGGGTAGGTCTGGGCTCGGCTGCCGCCTTTCAACGCGGTCGCCGCCTGGATCACCGCGGTGATTTCGGCACGGCAGTAGATGTAGGGATTTGTGCGATGGAGAGGATCGGAGAAGATCCCACGTGGCGGGACCTGGTGGATCGGATCCAGCGCGTGCATGTAGTCAGCGAAACCGCGGACCGCCGTCATTCGATTGGACGCCCGCGTCGCCGGTGGGATCGTCACTCCGGCAGGCAGAACGCTGGACCAGGCAATTGCGTCGGTGATCGTGATTGCCGTGATGCTGGCGTTCGTGAGGTGGGTGGCGAACTGGTGGAGGAGGTGCTTGGGCCAGTGCAGGCGGGCACCAAGCTGACGGCGTAGGCGGATGTAGTCATCGACGTCCTCGGTCCATGTCATGAGAGCTCACCTCCACCGGGCCAGGGCTGTGCCAATTGTCGCAATCGCACCTCGTCGACGCGGGCGTAGTTCGCGGTCGTGGCCGGATCCTCATGGCGCAGCACCTGTCCGATGCCGGCCAACGGGACTTCGGCGGCGACCATCGCCTCAGCCAACCCGTGGCGCAACTGGTGAGGGCCGAACGGTTGCAACCCGGCGCGGGTGCAGGCGCGAGTCACAATCAGCCAGATCGCCGAGGATCCCAACCGGTGACGCGGTGCCCTGAGGGCGCAGAACACCTCCCGCACCTCCTCACCCGCCGCGCGAGCGTGCAACAGGTAGTCCACGACGGCCTCCCCAACCTCTGCGGGCAGAGGAAGATAGGCATCTTTGGCTCCCTTGCCGCGGATGAGGACCTCCCCGGTATGCCACCGAATGTCCTCCAGTTGCATGCCAGCGACTTCCCCGGCGCGTAGGCCCAGCCGGGTCAGCAGCATGACGACGGCGTATTCGCGCCGCCCCGCCGCCGTGCCCCGGTCGCAGCTGGTCTACAACGTCTCGATGTGCGCCGCGCTGGCGCCCACGGGAAGCAAAGAGGGCAATGGGTTCCGGATCACCAAAGTCGCGCCAGTCAGATCACGGTCGAGTTCCCCGGTAATGAAGCAGAACCGCAAAAAGGACCGCAGTGCGTAGCCGAATTTCTTCACTGAAGCCGGTGCCCGCCCTGCACCCTCATCCAGCAATGCCCGGGTCACCTCCGCACCACCGAGCGTGGTGAACCCGCCAGCCGGCACATACGCGGCCAAAAACCGTCGGATCCGCACGACATAAGCCATCGTGGTGCTCGCTCCAATGCGACGCTCCCGCAGCAGATACTGCTCGAACCGCACCAATACCGCGGGGTCCTCCGGCGGCAACGCGCCCATCGCCACCGCCTCAGCAATCACCCCGGTCGCGGCCAACCACCCCAGCAACGGGCGTATAGCTTTGTGGCTGAAAAGCGCAGTGCGGGTCCTGCGACGTTCGTCAAGGAACGCATCCACTTGCTCGACCGTCAGATCCTCGAGTGCGAGCCCTTCCGCTTCCAGCCAATAACTGAAATGTGCCAGCAAATGGAACTGGTTCACCATCGACGCTGGCAGGTAGCTCAGCCTCTGCAGCTCAGCCTCGAATCCATCCGCGCACTCGACCAATGGGCCTCGGACTTTTACTCGCGCCACCTGAGTTGTAACCGGCATTGTGCTCTCCTCGTCTGCTCAATCATTGAGAAGACAAGCCGATCACCCGACAGCGATTATGCCGACCTTTTCCGCCCAGATCCCCGTTACCATCTGGGATCCGAGACCAACATCGGCATAATCACAATGTCGGCATAACACGACCACACGTCTCCGGGCCCAGAAGCGACAAGAACAGGCTTCT
>JBBATW010000061.1:0-2713 GCA_040398585.1 Agreia sp. | reverse complement strand
CTAGACGAAGAGCCCGACGATCAGGCTGGCCGCGATGGCCGTCATGATCACTGCGATCGCTACGTCGAGGACGCGCCACGACAGAGGCTTCGCGAAGACCGGTCGCAGGAAGCGGGCGCCGAAACCGAGTGCCGTGAACCAGAGGACGCTGCCGAGAACGGCGCCGGCTGCGAACGGCCAGCGCTCATCGCCGTGGGTCGCGGCAACCGAGCCGAGCAGCACGACGGTGTCGAGATAGACATGCGGGTTCAGCCAGGTCAGCGCAAGCACGGTGGCGATGACCGGCGCACGGCGCACGGGGCTGCCAGCTGTCGCATCCGCCTGCAGGATGCCCGGGTGCAGGGCCCTGCGGCCCGCGATGAATGCATAGCCAAGCAGGAATACTGCGCCGACGATTCGAACGACAGCAAGCAGCCAGGGCGCGGCGGTCAGCAGCGACCCGAGTCCGGCGACGCCGGCGACGATCAGAATCGCGTCCGACAGCGCGCACACCAGCACCACGGCCAGTACGTGCTCCCGGCGGATCCCCTGCCGGAGCACGTAGGCGTTCTGGGCGCCGATCGCGACGATGAGCGAAAGCCCGAAACCGAGGCCGGAGAGTGCGGAGATGATCACCTGCCTGACATTAGGGCACGCCGCATCGCCCGTGTCACTGCAGGGCTTCGAGCAATCGCTCGAGACGAACGACGTCGTCGGGCAGCGCGGAGTCAAAGGGCCCACGAGGGCCCGCCGTGGCGACACCCCGCAGCAGGGCAAGCGAATGCAGGGCGCCGACCCAGCGGGGGATCTGGGCCAGTTCGGCCGCGACGGCGCGCAACCTCCCGAGCTCTGGCGCGGCAGCATCCCCCAGTCGCCAGACGGCCGAATACTCGGTGGGCAGCAGCGCGGCGAGGCCCGTGTGCCACGCATCCGCGACCGGCAGATCCTTCAGCAGCGTCATGTCGCCGCTGAGGCCGATCGCAACGTCGGGTCCTACGACGCTCCTGATCTGACCGACGCGACCGGCGACATCCGCTCGGGCAGTGCTCTCTTTGACGCCGCGCAGGTTGATGCTGCGGGCCAACTCCAGCAGGGTGTCGGGGGTGACGTCGTATTGCAGCTGCACGGGCTTGTTGTAGAAGCAGATCGGCAGTGTCGTGGCGTCGCCAACCGTCTTGAAGAGGGTGCGCACCTCGGCGTCTGACAGTGGGTAGTATCCGAACGGGGCGAGCAGCACCCCGGCCGCGCCGGCGGCCTCGGAATCGGCTGCGAGAGCTACGACCTCGCGGGTCGAGGCGGCAGTGATCGCCGCATAGATAGGAACACCAGAGCCGGCCGCCGCCTTGACGACCGTTTCGAGCACTCGGCGCCGCTCGGTGCGATCGAAGGTGACCCCGGCCCCGGATGACGCCAACACCGTGATGCCCCCAACCCCGGCGGCCGCGGCCTCGGTGACCAGTTGCGCCGTCGCCGCCAGGTTCAGCTCGCCCTCGATCGTCGTCGGCGTGATCGGGTAGGCGATCAGCCCGGTGAATGGCTCGGTCATGAGGCTCCCTCGGTTTCGTCGGTTTCGTAATAGCCAGGCGCGTGGTTGTCGGATGTGCGGAGCAGCTGCAGGCGACTCGTCATGCGGAACCAGTCGCGCCCGCCCGACGCGTTCGCCAGGAACTCAGCAAGGGGGTGCGGCGATATGACGACGAGGGCGGTGTCGGCATCGACGAGCACATCGATGATGTTGATGAAGCGCTGCTGGGACTGCATGTCGACGGACTGGAGCAGGGGGACCTCGGTGATGACCCAGGTCGGGAACCGCTCGATCCAGTCGAGGTACTCGATCGGCGTCGTGCGGGCCCGGGCGATATCGGCGAAGGTGACCCAGAGCTGGTTGTCGCGGGCGGCCCGTACGTCGAATTGGCGGGTGCGCACGAGGATCTGCGTCTGCTCGTCGGCTGTCGGCGCTGCCAGGCCGATCGCCGCCAACTGCTCGGGCGTGCCCGGGCTCAACCAGCTGCCCGAGGCGAAGCCGGCTGGCGTGAGCCCGGCGGTCGCCCGGTAGTCGACGGCCCCGTTCAGCTCGAGAACGTCCATGTTCTCCTCCATACAGCGGATGCCCGCGGCGAACGACTCGTGCCAGGTGGGGTTGGGCATCAGGGCTTGGGGGCTGTAGTTGGAGGAGGCGAGCAGCACGATGTCGCGCGCGAACAGGTCTTCCAGTAGACGCGCCAGCAGCAGGGCATCAGCGGGGTCGTGCACGTGGAACTCGTCGAAGTAGAGTACGTCGACGCCCGTGATGAGCTCACCCACCGCGACATGCACGGAGTTCTGGCCGCTGCCCGGTCGGAGCCCGTCGCGATGCTTCTGGATTCCGGCGTGCACCTGGCGGAAGAAGCTGTGGAAGTGCACGCGGCGCTTTGCCTCCACCGGAAGCGCCGCAAAGAAGGAATTCAGTAGCCAGGACTTGCCGCGCCCCGAGTCGCCCCAGACATAGGCGCTCCGGGGCCTGAGGGGCTCGGCGTCCTCCGTGACGGGGGTGGCAAGCTGAGTCGCCAGCCCAATGAGATGTTCGAGAACGATGCGCTGGTCGGCGTCAAGGGCGAAACCCCGTGCGGCAGCGTCCGTCTCCACCGCTGTGATCAGAAGTGACCGCAGGCAGCCGGAAGCGGATAACTCGGGCGTCGTCATAGGCCAATTCTCTTACGCCCAACGCCTCGCAGAGAACTGCTCAAATTTTTTT
>JBBATW010000060.1:0-2941 GCA_040398585.1 Agreia sp. | reverse complement strand
CATAGGCCAATTCTCTTACGCCCAACGCCTCGCAGAGAACTGCTCAAATTTTTTTTCACCAGCCGCGTAACCTTTTCCCCCGCGTCGTCGATTACGCCTATAGAACGCCAACACGACCGACAACCAGTCACGGTGTTGGCCCCCAGATCCTCGGAGGAATTTCATGTCCGTACTCACTGCCCTTTTCGCCAGCAAGCTCGCAACCGGTCTTGTCGCTGCCGGAGTGGTTGTGGCCGGTGGCGTAGGAATCGCCGTCACCACGAGCCAAGCAGATGCCAATGTTCTCAGCGCAGACTCCACGGTCTCGGCTACGCCGACCGCAACGGCCGACCCTGCCGCCGATTCGGCTGCCCGCGACTCGCAGCTCCCCGGTGACACGAACGATTCCGCCGACGTGAGCCTCACCGCCAACGCGTCGACGGCCGAGCTCTGCAACGACTTCGCCAACGGCAACCTGAGTGCCTCAGCGACGGCCCTCGCCGCGCTCGCGATCGAGGCCAATGGCGCGGCCAACATCTCAGCGTTGTGTGCGGCGCCCACCGTCTCAGTCGAGGTCGCCGCACAGGTCGAGGCCAAGTCTCAGAATGGCGCCGAGGTTGAAATCAACGCCGATGTGAACGTCGAATCGAACGACAACAACACCAGCGCCGATGTCCAGTCGGGCGCAGCCGTGGTCACTGCTCCGAGCGAGTCGGCCGAGACTGCCGACGATACCGAGGTCGGCACCACGTCGAACTCGGATCTGCCTAAGCTGAACGAAAAGGGCTCCAGCCTCGACGTCACCCTCGGTGCCGGTCGGTAACACAGAGCAATTGCGGCTGCGATAGTTTCGCAGCCCACGACGAGGGACCGATTGACTGAGTTTCCGCCTGATCGAACGGCGAGCCCCGACCTGAACGGTCTGCGCTCGCTCTCCGATGTGCCCGTGAGGGAGCGCGCGGATCGACCGGGCGCATCCGCTTTCAGTGCGATCTATCGGGACTACTCGCCGGTCGTTCTCGGCTATGTGAAAGCCCACGGGGTCGAGGATGCGGAGGCGGTGACCCAGGACGTGTTCCTGGCGCTGCTGCCTCAGCTGGCCACGACCACGGGCGGGGCCGCTGGCATTCGAACATTGATCTTCTCCATCGCCCACGCCCGCTGTGTCGACAATCATCGTCGCCGCACCAGGCAGCCCGACCTGGTCGAGTACCAAGCGGATGCGGACCACCGTCTCAGTGCCTCTGCCGAGGACACCGTGCTCGCGTCGCACAGTCACGACGGCACGCTATCAATCCTCGCCATCCTCGGCGAGGACCAGCGCGAGGTGCTGTTCCTGCGCATCATCGCGGATCTGCCGTTGGAGCAGGTCGCCGCCATCATGCAGAAATCCGTCGGGGCCGTCAAGCAGCTCCAGCGACGGGCTCTGCTCACCCTGAAAGAACATCCGGCAGTTGAAGTCTGGAAGTCACAATGAGTGCTGAAGAACGAAACCGCGACCAGCGGATCGTCGACGCCGTTCTCTCGGAAGAGGGCCTCGCTGACGATGTTGCCCTTTCCGGCGTCCTGTTGGAGGTGCGCGGCTTCGCCCAGAATGCAGCCCCTGCCATGTCGGCAGAGCTATTGGCGGCACTCTCCGGTGCACTGGCGGTCGATGCTGCGGCTGAATCACGGGACGCTGTGGTTGTCTCGCTCGACAGCCGTCGTGGCAACAAGCGCCGGGCCCTCGTCATCAGCGCCGCGGTCATTGCCGCGATGGGGCTCGGGGTGGGTGCCGCCGCCGCCTCGAGTGAAGGCTTCCGACAGGCTGCCCAACAAACGTTATCCGGCTTGGTCGAAGTGCTGAATCCGGGTCGCTTGGCGCCAGCCGAACCCCAGCAGCCGGCCCCGGTTCAGACTGACGGCGGGGCACCCTCCGGGGAGACTCCCGCGCCGTCTTCCACCCCTGAACCGTCTGCGCCGGGGGTTCAGCAGACGAGCCCGGGAATCGACGACATTCCCGGAATTGTCTTAAGCCCGTTCCCCGAGAACTTTGTGACTCCGAGGGGTGATGGCAACCAGATATTGCCCGAAAACACCACGTCCGAGCCGGTCTCTCCAGCGCCATCGGCCGCGCCCAATATGCTGCCGATGAACGACGTGCCTGAGCTTCCCAGCGTCAAGTCGCTGACCGGCGAATAGGCCGCCAGTCCTGACTCCTTTTCGGCCAGCACCAATCCGATCTCGGCATCGCTCCGGACAACTGTTGTGGCCCGCTGAACATTCGAGGGCCGCGTAAACAAACGAATTGGAGCTCATAATGAACACCACTACGAAGCGTTTTGCAGCATTCGGCGTAACCGGCGTCGCAGCCACCGCCCTCGTCATCGGAGGCCTTGTTCTCCCGGCACAGGCTACCGAGTATGCCCCCACCCCTGCTGGCTCGACCTCGAACAGCAGCTTAGAGAGCAACTCGTCGAGCAGCTCAGACCGCGCCTCGAACAGCAGCTTCGAGAACGCTCTTGACGCCGCCATCCTGTCCAAGCTGACCAACACATTCAGCGGTGGCGACGTGAACACGGATGCCTCCGGAACATCGATCCTGAACGGCCCGCTGGTCTCGGGTAACGAGATCGGCAACGGCACGTCGCTCTTGAACGGCAACAACACCCCCATCGCCTCAGGTAATGACGTTGCGGCGCCGATCGCGTCGGGCAACGATACCTCGGTCGATGCCCCCGTCACGGCCCCCGTCGATGTCGCCGCCCCGGTCGATGTCACGGCTCCGGTCGAGACCGAGACATCCACCGAGTCGAACGACGACTCGTCCTCCAATACCGACACCGACATCAACACCGGCGTGAACAACCTCGTCGACGACCTGCTCGGCGGATCGGGCTCCGGCTCGGATACCAACGGGTCGTTCGGAAGTTCCTCCTCGGGCGGACTGAACCTGGGTTCACTCTTCGGCCGCTAAGCATTT
>JBBATW010000059.1:0-4885 GCA_040398585.1 Agreia sp. | reverse complement strand
GGATAGCACACGTGCCGTTCGGTGACGACCTGCACGATGTCGTGATCGGTGAGGTGGGTACCGGCCTCGGCACCGGTGGAGCCACGACCAAGGTCGCGGCTGCGCGCCACGCCGCGCAGGCGGGAATAGCGGTCATACTCACGTCTGCCCCCCAGGCAGATGCGGCACTCACGGGCCAGCTCGTCGGCACCTGGTTCGACGCCAACCCCGACGCCTGAAAACGGAATTGCCTTGCTGTCGGGCCGTTGACCTAGACTGCCCGAATGAGACGCACACCTGTAAATGTCACGGTCACCGGGGCGGGTGGCCAGATCGGTTATGCCCTTCTCTTTCGCATCGCCTCGGGGCAGCTGCTGGGGCCCGATGTCCCGGTCGAACTTCGCCTGCTTGAGATTCCCCAGGGGCTCAATTCGGCAGAGGGGACGGCGCTCGAGCTTCAAGATTCGGCGTTCCCCCTGCTCTCGGGCATCACGGTCACAGACAGTGCTGCTGTGGCATTCGATGGCGCAAATATCGCCCTGCTCGTCGGCTCCCGGCCGCGAACGGCTGAGATGCAACGGCGCGATCTCTTGGAGGCCAACGGTCGCATTTTCGGTCCTCAGGGTCGGGCGATCAACGATCACGCGGCCGATGACATTCGCGTCGTCGTCGTGGGAAATCCCGCCAACACGAACGCCCTCATCGCTCAGCGGAACGCGCCGGATGTTCCACCGGAACGCTTCACGGCCATGACCCGGCTTGACCACAATCGTGCGTTGGCCCAGTTGGCCGCGCGTCTTGAGGTGCCCGTCGCATCCGTTCGCAACGTTACGATCTGGGGCAATCACTCGGCGAGCCAGTATCCCGATATCTTTCACGCGGAGGTTGACGGCGTCAAGGTCACCGACAGAGTCGATCGTATCGACGACGCCTGGCTCGAAGAACAGTTCATTCCCCGCGTTGCGCGGCGCGGCACTGAGATTCTCGATGTGCGCGGCAGCTCCTCGGCGGCCTCTGCTGCGTCGGCAGCGATTGACCATATGTGTGACTGGGTCAATGGAACCCGGGAGAGCTGGACCAGCGTGGCCCTTGTCTCTGACGGCTCCTACGGCGTCCCTGAGGGCCTCGTCTCGTCGTTCCCTGTGTATGCGGCCGACGGTCGGCTCAACATCGTTCACGGTCTTGAGGTCAATAGTTTTTCCCGGGCACGAATCGCGGCTTCGATCGCCGAATTGATCGAGGAGCGTGACACCGTCACGCGTCTTGGCCTGATCTGAACCAGCAGCCCCCGAGCCGGCCCGCATTCACGCCCACGGGGCGGCGCTAAACTTCCAGAATGGCTGATTCAATCCACACTCAGGGCGTGCTTGCCCCCACGGAGAGCACCATTGCCGCCTTTACGGCAAAGCTCGATAGCGCGCGAACAGCTGCGCGGGGCCTCGCCATCGCGACTACAGACACGAAGAACCTAGCCCTGGCCAACATCGCCTCGGGGCTTCGCGGGTCGGTGCAGCGCATCATTGCGGCCAATGAATTAGACCTCGTCAATGGCCGGGCAAATGGGCTTTCGGTCGGTCTCCTTGATCGGCTCACGCTCGATGCCCCACGCATAGAAGCACTGGCCAGCGCCACATTGGATGTAGTTGGCCTCGTCGACCCCGTGGGGGAGACAGTGCGCGGTCGCTCGTTGCCCAACGGCATTCGAATCGACCAGGTCAGAGTGCCATTCGGTGTCGTCGGCACGATCTACGAAGCCCGCCCGAACGTTACCATCGACATCGCGGCCCTCGCCATCAAGAGCGGCAATGCCGTGGTTCTTAGGGGTGGCTCGGCTGCGGAGAACAGCAACGCTGTCCTCGTCGAGATCCTGCAATCTGCATTGGCATCGGCCGGGCTCGATCGCGCCTCTGCCCAGACGGTCGATGAATTCGGCCGGGAGGGTGCGCGCATGCTCATGCGCGCGCGAGGCTACGTCGATGTCCTCATCCCCCGGGGAAGTACGGCTCTCATCGACACGGTCGTCAGCGAGTCCACCGTGCCGGTCATCGAGACGGGCGCCGGTATCGTGCACATCTTCCTTGACGAGAGCGCCGATCCCCAGTGGGCCATCGACATCGTGCACAACTCCAAGGTGCAGCGGCCGAGCGTCTGCAACGCCCTCGAAACCTTGCTCGTTCACCAGGCGGCAGCCGAGCGCCTGCTGCCGGCTGTGCTCGGTCGGCTCGTCACATCCGGAGTCACCATTCACGGGGACGACGCGACCCGCGCGATCTTCGCGACTGCTGTTCCGGCCACCCCTGACGACTGGGAGACCGAGTATATGAGTCTCGATCTCGCTGTTCGCGTCGTAAGCAGCCTCGATGAGGCGATGGATCACATCCGGACGTACTCGACCCACCACACTGAGTCGATCATCACCAACGATCTCGGCAATGCCGAACGTTTCCTGCGTGAGGTTGACTCTGCCGCGGTGATGGTGAACTCCTCGACCAGGTTCACCGACGGCGGCGAGTTCGGCTTTGGCTCCGAGGTCGGGATCTCGACTCAGAAACTGCACGCGCGTGGTCCAATGGGCCTGCCCGAACTCACAAGCACCAAATGGCTCGTGCGGGGGAGCGGTCAGGTTCGCGCGTGACGATAAACTGGCAACATATTCGTGAACCAGAAAGAGAACCATGTCACTCCTGACGATCCTTTCGGCTGAGGCCGCCACCCACGTTGAACTCCCGTTTCCAGCCGTTGTGTTCGGCATTATCGGCATAGTCACATTTGCGGCTCTCGGGCTCGTCATGTGGAGCTACCGTGACGTCGCCAACCGGCACCCCCAGAAGTCCGCCCAGCATGATGCGAGCCACGGCCACGCAGACACCTCTGGCTCGTCTCACTAGAGCCTCGACAGGCCTGAAGTCATGTTGGACACGGGGGAACTGCTGAACCATCGACCGCGCATCGGAGTGATGGGTGGAACATTCGACCCGATTCACAACGGGCACCTCGTCGCTGCCAGCGAGGTAGCGCAGCATTTCAGTCTTGACGAGGTGATTTTTGTACCGACCGGCCAGCCCTGGCAGAAGCGTGATGTCACCCTGGCAGAGCATCGGTACCTGATGACCGTGATCGCCACGGCATCGAATCCGATGTTCACCGTCAGCCGGGTCGACATTGACCGCAACGGGGACACGTTCACGATCGATACCCTTCGCGATCTGCACGAAGCCAACCCTGACGCCGATCTGTTCTTCATCTCCGGAGCCGATGCCATCGCGCAGATCATCGGCTGGAAAGATGTCGATGAACTCTGGTCGCTTGCCCACTTTGTGGCCGTGTCGAGGCCCGGGCATCCCTTCCCCATTTCGTCTTTGCCCCATGAGGACGTAAGCTACTTGGAAGTTCCGGCTCTTGCGATTTCGTCTACTGACTGTCGTGGCCGGGTAGGCCGGGGATTTCCGGTGTGGTACTTGGTACCAGACGGTGTAGTGCAGTACATCACCAAGCACCATCTATATCGGAGTGTTGAATGACGTTGTCCTCAGACGAGCCGCTAACGCGGCGTCAATTACGGGATCTTGAGCGGCAGATGCCGCGCAAGGAACGAGCTGGCGTTGCGCAGGCGGCCGAAGAGTCGGATGCCGCCCGCAAGTTGGCAGCTGACGAACCTGCTTCAGAGACCGCTGTGGTCGAGACCGCTGTGGTCGAGACCGAAGAGGTCGAGACGGCAGAGGTCGCCGCTGTCGTTGACGGGCCTGCTCCCGAGGAGCAGGTTTACGAGCACATCGTCGAGGAACTCGTCATCGACGATGTCCCGATCGACGACGACCCGGACGACGGCGAGCCGGTCACCGCGGTGACCTCTTCAGCCGGCCCCATTCTTTCTCCCCTGTTCAGTCCTCCCGTTGAGCGTCCCGAGTCTCACATCGTGATGGACGACTCGGCTCGGTCATTCGACGATCTGATCTCGGCGCGCCCCGTGGGCGCCACCAATGCCTATGCCACCAGCGCGCTCGTGTTGCCCGCCGTTCCCAGCAGTATGGACATCGGGTCGGCTTTGGACGAAACCGGCGAGGTCATCATCACGGGCTCGATCAATCTTCCGCCGAGCATGGGTGCCAACGGCGCCCCGGCCGAGGGGATCGAATCCAGTGAGCTCGATGCGCTCCTTGACCACCATGAGTATGAGAACGTCGACGGCGATGTGGCTCCGGTGAGTGCCAGCAGGGCCGTCAGTACCACCGGCGGATCGAGCGGAACCATGGTCACCCCACCCAAGCGCGGTCGGGCCAACGTGCCCGTTATCCTCGCCATCACCGCGGGCGTGCTCGCGATCGGCGTTGTCGGTCTCTTGCTCGCTGCGTTCGTATTTAGGATCTTCTGATAACCCCGTGACAGCCACAAATCGCTCCATAGAAATTGCCCAGATCGCGGCCCTTGCGGCCGATGCCAAGCAGGCTGAGAACCTGGTGGCGCTTGACGTCTCCGGTCCTCTGCCTCTCGCCGATATCTTCTTGATCGCGTCGGGAAGAAACGAGCGCAACGTTATTGCTATCGCCGAAGAGATCATCGATGTGCTGCACGACCAAGGAGTCAAAATCCTGCGTCGTGAGGGGCTTCAGGAGGGCCGTTGGGCTCTTCTGGACTTCGGCGACCTTGTCGTGCATGTGTTCCACGAGGAAGACCGTATGTACTATTCCCTGGAGCGTCTGTGGAAGGACTGCCCCGTCGTGGAGTTGAACATTCCGACTCAGACGGAAGCCACTGTTTAGGGCCGTTTTGGTTCTGACTAGGTCAATCTTGTAGTAGCCTAAAGAAGTTGTTTTCGGTCAAACGGAACAGCGGTTTGGGGCTGTGGCGCAGTTGGTAGCGCACCTGCATGGCATGCAGGGGGTCAGGGGTTCGAATCCCCTCAGCT
>JBBATW010000058.1:0-5005 GCA_040398585.1 Agreia sp. | reverse complement strand
CGATCAGGTTCGCATCCCGCACCACCATCCAATCGGTGCGGTGCTTCACCTTGTGGTGTTTCGGACACGCGGGCCCGAGGTTCGCGAGGCTCGTCTCACCCCCATCACACCACGCGATCGTGTGATCGAGATCACAGGAATTCGACACCGTCGATCAGCCCGGGAAGTTGCACTCCGCCCAGATCAGTTCCACCCGGTCGTGGAGGTCTCTGCCCGGCGTGTATCTCGTGCGCCCGTAGGTCGTGGCCTGCCCCGTGATCGGATCGGTGAGCACCCGCGTGAGGCTCGGCGCCTGGGCTGTGACCCGTGCCGCCGTCAGTGGGTCGATGGGGCCGAACCCGACGAGCTCTGTCAGCTCGTTAGTGACACCGAGAAGCCCGAGCACGGGGACAGTGAGGTTGATGTGGGCTTTGATGCCCTGCACCGCCCCCGGGATCGACGGGGCCCCGTTGATCAGCAGGTCGCACAGGACATCGACCTTCAACTGAGCGAGCGTGCGCGGGTCGCCCGCGTGCTTCAACGCGGCCGCGATCGCTGCCGCACGGCCCCCGATCACGACCGCTTCAACCGCGGGAATGTTCAACCCCAGATACGCCATACCGTCGTTGGTCGCCTCAACGTAGACGCTGCGCATGAGCGCGGCCTGGAGGTGCCGTTCGCTCATCTTCTCGGGCCAGCGGTATCGACGGCGGCCCGCGCTTTACGCTCCAACGTCGCGACCGTGGACTTACCGGCAATGCCGAGCATCTTCGCCTCGACCGCGGCCCGCTTGTCTTCGGTGACGCAGTACCCGTGCTCGACGATCTTCTGCGCATGCCGGTAACCGATCGCCCCGGAACTCAACGCGGCAAGCATCGCAGGGAACACCTCGACAAGGCCGCGGCTGATGAACAGCAGGGTGCGGGCAGCGTTCTCACTGATCCGAAGGCCGGCAGAGAGTTCCGTGACGAGTTCCCGCTGCGCGATGACCTCCGACGTCCACTTCGGGCCGCCCGAGGACCGGTCTTCGGGAAACCCGGCCGCATGCGCGACCCTCGGTAGCAGAGGAGGCGTCCCTGCCCTGCCAATGGCACCGGCTACGTTCGCCCCCCACACCGGCGCCCTCCGTCTCGGGCTCTTCAACGAACCGCGGCACCCTCGACGAACCCGACAGATGTTCTGAAGTCTGCCCATCGGGAAGCCCATCATCCGGGTCGAGGTTCGCACCGGTGTCTTTACTCATGATCTAGTCGACCACCCAAACAAGGGTAAGTCAAGGACTAAAACCCTATTTCATCAGGCCTGTTAGTAACTTCTGAGCACCCATGCCCGTGGAGGAGCAGACAGGCACGTCCGAGTGCCAGCCGGTAAGGCCAAACGGGCGTGAAATCACCAGACGGGCGGGTGACGGGTCTCCCAGTGGAACCGGCGCTCCAGCTGGGCTCCCAGCGCCAAGAGGGTGGCTTCGCCTCCCGGCCTGCCGATCAGCTGCACCCCCATCGGCAGCCCAGACCGTGTCTTGCCCACCGGAAGCGTGATCGCGGGCAGGCCCGTCACATTCACGAACGAGGTGAACGGCGTGTACTTGACCTGCTGGGCGAAGTTCACCTCACCGTCCTGGCTGTCGTACCAGCCCAGCGGCCGCGGTGTCTGCGCCAAAGTGGGCGTGATGATCGCATCGAAGGACGAGAACTGACGGATGACGCTGCGCTCGAACGCGGTCAGGGTGACCAGTGCGGCCGCCAGCGCCTGGGCCGTCAAGTCACGTCCGCGCTGGATCAGCCAGAGCGTTAGTGGCTCGAGCAGGTGTTCGTCGCCTGCGGCCACGGGAATGCCCGTGGCCCCCGCCTGCCAGATCGCACGGAAGGCCTTGGCATACTCGGGCGATGGCTCGAGAGAGATGCGTTCCAGACCGTGCCCAAGGTCATCAATTCCAGTCAGCGCCTCCTCGAAAACACGCGTCGCCTCCGGGTCGATCTCGATGTCGTATTCCGCACTCCACGGCGAATCGGTCAGGACTCCCAGCTGGTAACGGCCCTCACCGCGAATTGCCGCCCCAAGAAAAGAGCCTGCACTGGAGTCTGGCGAGCGAAGTGTGTAGTGGTGATCAACCTGCCCCTTCTTTCGCCCGATCATCCCATCCAGCAGAAGGGCCGCATCGGCCACCGTCCGTGCCAGCGGACCGGACACGGCGAGACCCGCGAGCGAGGCGATACCCGAGCCGGCCGGCACCAGACCCCGGCTCGGTTTCAACCCGACCAGACCGCATGCCGCCGCGGGAATACGAATCGATCCTCCGCCGTCTGAGCCGGGCGCGAAGGGCAGCAGCCCGGCCGCTACCGCCACCGCCGCGCCGCCGCTGGACCCTCCCGGCCCGAGCGACAGGTCGTAGGGGTTACAGGTCGGACGAGCGTCGGCCAGATTCTCGGTATAACTGGGAAGACCAAATTCCGGCGTCGCCGTCTTGCCCAGGCTGATCGCACCGGCATCATCCAGAACATCGGCCATCTCATCGCTCGCATCAGGCACGAAGTCCGCAAACAGTCGCGAGCCGAATGCTGTGCGCACGCCCCGTCGACGGACCAGATCTTTGTCTGCGAACGGCAGGCCCCAAAGCTCTGCCGAGCGGTCTGGGCGCAGTTGGAGCCTGGCCGCCCGTTGCAGGGCCGCCGGCTCTGTGACGGTGCTGAATGCTCCGACGATCGGATTCAACCGACCAATGCGATCAAGATAGTGCTCAGTGAGTTCCACGACACCGAGCTCTCCTGATTTCAGTAATCGGAATTGTTCAAGAGCGGTCAGTTCATGCGGCTGGGCCATCCAACGAGCCTAGCCGCGCGCGACCAGCGCCACAGTTCGAAGGGTGCTACTTGAGTGACTTCTGCATCATGACTGTGCCGAGCCATCGGTTGAATTTGAACCCGACGCGTCCCAGCCTGCCGACCTCTTTGAAGCCGAAGCTCTCATGCAGCCGGATCGAGGCATCCGCGCCCTGATCGGCGATGATGGCGAGCACCTCTTTGATGCCGGCAGCCTTTGACGAATCGAGCAGCTCGCCCATCAGCGCCCTGCCCAAGCCCTTTCCTGTCGCGGCAGGACCGAGATAGATCGAGTTCTCGACCGTGCGCCGCGCTGCGGCCTTGCTGATCCACGGTGCAACGTACGCAAAACCCAAGACGTTGTTGTTGGGCGAGACCGCCACCAAAAAAGGGAAGCCCAGCTTCTGGACGTAGTCGAACTTGGTTCGCCAGGCCTTCAACGCCATCGGCACCTCATCGAACGTCACCGTACTGTTGGCCACGTAGTGGTTGTATATCTCTCGGATGTCCGGAAGGTCGTCTGTGGTTGCCGGCCTGATCACGAACTCAAATTTCGGAAGCGGCGGCGCCTTGGGCTTCAGTGCCTCCGGAAGCCGGCGGCGCTGCTGATATTCTTCCTCAAGCATTTGGCTCTTCACACGTCGGTCGATCCGGATAGTAGTTCCGATCAGACTAATGTGCGGAGCGTGCCTGCGCCCAGTCGATCGGCGGCGATCCCTGAGCCGCCAGCAGGGAATTCACGCGGCTGAACGGACGCGAGCCGAAGAACCCCCGATAGGCCGACAGCGGGCTCGGATGAACAGACTCGATGAGTGGCACCTCTGCCAAGAGCGGGGCAAACCCCGCGGCGTCCCGTCCCCAGAGAACCGCCACCAGCGGCGCATCGCGTCTCTTCGCCAGTGCGCGTATCGCTATCTCGGTGAGGTGCTCCCAGCCTCGCATCCGGTGCGAGCCCGCTGTGCCCGGGCGCACCGTCAGCACGCGATTCAACAACATCACGCCCGAACTCTGCCAGCCACTGAGATCACCGCCGCCGGAGACCTCCACACCCAGGTCGTCGTGAAGCTCACGAAAAATGTTCCGCAGGCTCGCGGGCAGCAGCCCCGGTCCTGGGGCTACGGAAAATGCCAGCCCTACCGGCAACCCGGGCGTGGGATAGGGGTCCTGACCGATGACAAGAACTCGCACGTCGGCAAGCGGGGTGCGAAAGGCCCGAAAAATGTCAATCGTCTCCGGTTGGAACCCGGCCCCGGAATCGACCTCGGCGGCCAAAAATGAGGCCAGTCGATCAATCTGCTCCCGTTCGCCGGCCATGACCTCCGCCCAATCGGGGGCAATGAGCGAGTCCTCGACCAGCTGGCCGAGAGAGAAGAGTGCGGGGCGCGGGGACCCGCCGCTCATCAGGCCACGACGGGCGGGTGGGCAGACCAGGGAAAGACGATCCAACGATCCGTCTTGCGCCAGAAGAAGTCTGGGCTGACAATCGACTGCGGCTTGGCGAAGAGTGTCGCCGACCTTACGACGACGCCGGCGCGCTCCAGTAACTCGATAACAAGCTTCAGGGTTCGACCGGAATCGGCGATGTCATCAACGAGGAGAACGTTCTTACCGATAAGAGCCGCGTTGTCCAGCATCGGCGGCAAAAAGATCGGCTCGCCGAGCGTGCTCTCGATGTCAGTGTAGAACTCGACGTTCAAGCTGCCACAGCTCTTTACCCCCAGGGCATAGGCCAGGGCGCCGCCGGGAACGAGCCCGCCCCGCGCAATCGCGATCACGAAATCCGGCGCGAACCCGCTCGCGACTATGTCCATCGCCAGCGAACGCGACGCATCGCCGAACTCCAACCAGCCCAGTATCTCTTTCTCAGAAAAACTCGCCTGAGTGCCGTCCCCTGCATTTTCGCCGTCAATCAACACCATCCCGCTACGCTACCGGTTCCGGGCGCGCGCGCTTGGCCACCAACCGTCCTCGATGCAGCTTGTGCGGAGCCGCCTGGGCCACGGGCTTGATGACTACGAGGTCAAGACTTATGTGCGAGGGCAGCTCGATCATCGACACGATCGTGGTTGCGACGTCGAGGGCTGTGAGAGGTTCAGCGACGTTCGCGTAGACCGCTTCGGCCCGCACGGCGTCGCCCTTGAAGCGAACCAGCGAGAACTCGTCGGTATAGACCATTCCCGGAGCGATCTCCAGTACTCGGATCGGCT
>JBBATW010000057.1:0-5139 GCA_040398585.1 Agreia sp. | reverse complement strand
CGAGGTCAAAGTTTTGTTCGAACTAAAACCCCTACAATTCAACCACTCCTGCACAGGCATCCATATCTAAAATCTATCCACAGATTCAGTAATTCCAGAAAAATCACCAGCCTGCAACCCGAAATCGCTGGGTGTTCATCTGAATAGACCTGTGACTCATACCCCCCGAACGGGAGTATCGAGACAAGCCGATGATCCGCTAACACCCGGTTCACGGCCGATCCGAGGAGTCTCGATGAAACGCCCAACCCCCGCACTGCTGCTCATCAGTGCACTTGTTCTTGTTGCAACCCAGCTGAGCGCAATCCAGGCCTTCGCCGCCCCGCCGAGCCCCCCGTCGCTCAACACGGTCAACAGCGAGCTGGCCGCTATCCCCACCGAGCCTGAGACCGGTTCGGCCGGATACTCCCGAAGCCTGTTCCCGCACTGGTCGACCCAGTCCCCCGGTTGCGACACGCGTGAGGTCGTTCTCCAGCGGGATGGCGTCGACGTCGTCACCAGCTCGACCTGTGCGGCGACCTCGGGCAGCTGGTACTCCGAGTACGACGGCGCCTGGAACTACGCATCGTCAGACGTCGACATCGATCACGTTGTGGCCCTCTCTGAGGCTTGGGGATCCGGCGCATCCACCTGGACGGCAACCAAGCGCCAGCAGTTCGCCAACAGCCTCGGCGACGGCCAGCTGATCGCGGTCACCGACAATGTCAATGCGTCCAAGGGCGACAGGGATGCGGCGGAGTGGCAGCCGCCGCTGGCGTCGTACCACTGCACCTACGCCAAGCAGGTCGTCGACGTGAAGTACGGCTGGGACCTGTCGATGGACTCCGCCGAGAAGACCGCCATCAGGCGCATGCTCGCAACCTGCTGACGCCCAGACGCCCGAGCACCCTGACCAGAGGACGCCCTCACCGCGGGGAGTGCAGTGAGAGCGGAGGGCTAGAGGGAGACGCCGAGGAGGGCGTCTACGGCGCGGCGGATCAGGTCGGTCGTGGTCGGCGACGTAAGGATCCACGCGTCGACCTCCGCGATTGCCGACGGGGTGTCGAGGTCGTTGGAGAGGTGGGCCCGCAGGCGGCCCAGCAACGCGAGTTCGCTCTCGGCTCCGCTGAAGGAGTCGACATCGCCCGCGAAGACCGGAGGGGTCGCTGGGGCCAGCACGGCTCGCCATGCTTCCAGGCGAGAAACGGATGCGGCGAGGCCGGCATCTGTCCACTCCCAATCACTGCGGTAGTGGTGCTCGAGCACAGCAAGACGCACGGCGCCCGGCGCAATACCCGAGGCGCGCAGGCCCGACACCAGCACGAGGTTGCCGAGCGACTTGCTCATCTTCTCGCCTTGGTACGCGACCATTCCGGAGTGGGCATACACCTCGGCGAACGACTCACCCGTCAAGGCTGTCGCGTGCGCCGCCGAGAACTCGTGGTGCGGGAAGACGAGGTCGGAGCCGCCGCCCTGAACGGCGAACGCGGTGCCGAGGGCATCGAGGGCGATGACCGAACACTCGATGTGCCAACCGGGGCGCCCCTCGCCGACCGGCGAAGGCCAGCTGGGCTCGCCGGCACGCGCCACGCGCCACAGCAGCGGGTCGAACGCGTTTCGCTTGCCGACGCGAAGGGGGTCTCCCCCGCGCGCTGTGAAATGCGACATCATCGTGTCGACGTCGAGCCGGCTCTCGAACCCGAGGTGCCACGAGGTCGACGCGCTGGCGGCATCCACGTCGAAGTACAGGTCAGAAGCGCCCGCGTTCAGCGCATCCGGTGTCGGCACTTCGTACGCGAACCCGAGCTCGACGAGACGTGCGACGGCCTCGGAAACCGGGCCGACGACATCCGTCACTGCGACGTATTCGAAGGGCGGGATAACGCGAAGCGCCGCCATGTCTTCACGGTAGAGGTCGGTCTGTGATGCGGCGAGTTCCCGCCAGTCGACGCCGGTCGCGGTGGCGCGCTCGAGCAGCGGGTCATCCACGTCGGTGACGTTCTGGGCGTAGTCGACGCCGAGTCCGGCATCCAGCCAGGCGCGGTAGAGCGTGTCGAAGGCGACGTACGTCGAGGCGTGGCCCAGATGCGTCGCGTCGTAGGGGGTGATGCCGCAGACGTAGAGGCCGACTCGGCCATCCACCGGGGTGGCTGCGATCAGCGTTCCGGTCGAATCGTCGAAGACGCGGGGAATTGGCGCCGTTCCGGGCAGGCGGGGCACGGTTGGTTCAGTCCATGAGAGCACTGATCCAGCCTACCCAGCACCTGTTCCGGGTCAGACCATCCAGACCGGTGCGGTGCACGCCACGAGCGGAATAAAGCTAACTACGCCTGCAGTACCCCAACCGACAGCAGAACCATCAAAGCCGACCCAAGAAGGATGCGATAGATCACGAAGGGCAGGAAGCTGCGCTTCGAGATATAGCTCATCAAGAATGCAATGACGCCGAGGCCGACGACGAACGCGACCAGCGTGGCCACGGCAGTTTCAGTGGGACCGTAGACAGCGGGCTCGCCGAAGCTCTTGTATAGCTGGTAGAAGCCGCTGCCGAAGACCGCGGGAATCGCGAGTAGGAACGAGTAGCGGGCGGCGGCGGCGCGCTCGAAGCCCATGAAGAGTCCGGCGGTGATGGTGCCGCCCGAGCGGGAGACGCCGGGAACAAGAGCCAGGGACTGGGCGAAACCGAAGACGACGCCCTGCGGGATGGTGATGTCGCGGAGGCGCCGCTTCTTGGCCCCGACGTAATCGGCGATACCCAGGAGAATGCCGAAGACGATCAGCGTTGACGCGATTACCCAGAGGGAGCGCAGAACGGTCTCGATCTGGTTCTGAAACAGCAGGCCGAGAACGATGATCGGAATGCTGCCCACGATGATGAGCCAGCCCATGCGGGCCGATGAGTCGTTGCGAGGCACGCGCCCGATCAGCGACTGGAACCAGCGCGAGATGATGCGGGTGATGTCGGCCCAGAAGTAGACCAGCACGGCGGTCTCGGTGCCGAGCTGGGTGATCGCGGTAAACGCGGCCCCCGGATCCTGCGCTCCGGGCAGGAACTCGCCGAGGATGCGGAGGTGCGCGCTGCTCGAGATGGGGAGGAATTCGGTGAGTCCTTGAACGAAGCCGAGAATTATGGCATTGAGAAGTTCCACTTCTCCCCCTTCGTGGAGTCCGCCGAGCGCGTCGAGAATCTCGACTGCTGCGAGCAGGTCAGTAGCGCAGAAGCAGATCGGTCAGAACCTGCTTGCCAAACACTAACGCGTCGAGGGGAACTCGCTCGTCAACGCCATGGAACATCGCCGGAAAATCTAACGCCGCGGGCAGCTGCAGCGGCGCAAAGCCGTAGCCCGTGATGCCCAGCTTGCTCAGCGCCTTGTTGTCGGTGCCGGCAGAGAGCAGGTACGGCAGCACCTCGGCGCCCGGGTCGTGCACCATGAGGCTCGCGATCATGGCGTCGATCAGCGGCCCGTCGAACGGGGTCTCGAGGCCGATGTCCTGGTGCGGGATGAGCACCTCGACGCCTGGTCCGGCCAGCTCGCGGATGCGCTCGATGACGGCATCCTCCTGCCCGGGCAGCACCCGCACGTCGAGCAGCGCCTCGGCCAGGTCGGGAATTACGTTGTGCTTGTAACCGGCGGTCAGGCCGGTCGGATTCGCGGTGTTGCGCAGACTGGCCGAGATGAAGCGGGAGGCGGTTCCGGTCGCGATGGCCAGTTCATCGGCGGTGAGGCGCTGCGGATCCTTACCTAGGATGCGGGCCACGCCGTCCAGCAGCTGCCGGGTCGTGTTCGTGAGGTGGAGCGGCCATTCCTGGCTGCCGATTCGGGCGACGGCTCCCGCGAGTCGGGTGACCGCGTTGTCGTGGTTGATCTGCGAGCCGTGGCCGGCGGTGCCCCGAGCGCGAAGGGTGATCCAGATCAGGGCCTTCTCCCCTGTCTGAATCAGGTAGGCGCGCTTGCCGTCGAGGTCGATGGAGTATCCCCCGACCTCGCTGATGGCCTCTGTGGCGCCTGCGAAGAGATCGGGCCGGTTGTCGACCAGGTGGTGGGAGCCGCGCACGCCCCCGGCCTCCTCGTCGGCGAAGAAGGCGATGATGAGCTCGCGCTCGGGCTGGCGGCCCGTGGAGAGAATGGCGTCGAGAGATGTGAGGATCATCGCGTCCATGTTCTTCATGTCGACGGCGCCGCGGCCCCAGAGCATGCCGTCTTTGATCTCGCCGCCAAAGGGGTCGACCGACCAGTCTGCGGCAATGGCCGGAACGACATCGGTGTGCCCGTGCACGACCAATGCCCCTTTAGACATATCTCTGCCCGGCACGCGCGCGATGACGCTCGTGCGCCCCGGGTCGGAGTCGAAGAGCTCCGGCTTCAGCCCGAGCCGCTCGAGCTCGGCGGCAACGTACTGGGCAGCATCCGTCTCGCCGTTGGAACGCCCCTCCCCGAAGTTCGACGTATCGAAGCGGATGAGGTCGCGCGCGATTCGCGCGGTGTCTTCGAGGGCAGTGGGCGGGTTCACGGGCGTCGAGGTCATCCCTTTACGCTACCCGTCACTCGTGCCTGGGTGAGAGCCGCCTCGCGCGACTGGTCGCCGCAAATGTGAGATCGAGGCTTCCAGAACGTGCTATCGTCTTACCTTGTCGCTTGGAGAAATCCGCAGTGACACCATCCAGTCCGGATGGCGGAAATGGCAGACGCGCTAGCTTGAGGTGCTAGTGCCCGTATAGGGCGTGGGGGTTCAAGTCCCCCTTCGGACACAGTAGGGTTGTTTGCGAAATAGGGTCCTCTCTGTTTGCGGAATCCACAAAGTAAGGCCAAGACACGAGAAATCGTCGTCGTGGCCTTACTTTTTTGCCCATTTTCGACCGATGGGTAATTTCGGATTGGTCGCTTCTCGCCGAGAGGGTCGGTGAGGGCCCGTTAACGAGAAAAGACCTGCCTTTTGGGCAGGTCTAATTCTTCGTTACTTGGTGGGTCTTGCAGGTATCGGGTTGAGCCTCGAGGCTCTACCTGGGTGGCGGGTCTGAGCTGTCGTCATCGGGGTAGTCGTCTTCGAGCTCGACGAAGGGCACGGTGCCCAGCTCCCAATACTCGAGGGGGTGGCGGTACTTGCGCGGCTTGATCTCGCGGATGCGGCCGTTGCCCATGCGGATGAGGAAGGCGTGGA
>JBBATW010000056.1:2267-5279 GCA_040398585.1 Agreia sp. | reverse complement strand
GCGAGGGCGGCGAGGTTGGCGTCGTTGTCGTAGACCAGCGGCCACGAGTGGCGCTCGGCGAAGGCTCGGCCGAGGTCGACGTTCATGATGCTCCAGAAGGCGTTGCCCGCGATCGTTCCGCCGCCCGCGTCGATCGGGGCGGCTACTCCGACCCCCACCGCGAGCACCTGTGACGCGTCGATGCCCGCTGCGGCCAGGGCGCTGAGCGCACAGCGATCGACGACGTCGATGCGGGTGGGGGCTGAGGTGTCGGCCTCGTCGAAACTCTCGACGTGCTCCCCGAGCTGGGTGCCGCGCAAGTCGGTGACCAGGACCGTTACCCGGTGAAAGCCCATGTCGATGCCAAGCACGACGCCGGCCGCGGCGTTGAACTCGTAGATGCGGGCCGGCCTGCCCTTCTGGGCGGGGCCCGGCTCGAGCGAGACGGGCGGGGCGACCTCGACCACCCAGCCGAGTTCGATGAGGTCATCGCAGACACCGTGCACGGTAGCCCGGGTGAGACCCGTGGCCTCCATCAGGTCGGTGCCGGTCATCGGGCCGCTCTGGCGCATCCGCTCGAGAAGCGCGAAGCGGTTGGCCCGGCGCAGTATCTGGGGCGACGAAGAGACAGACTGCGACACCTGGTTGACCTTTCGACGAATGTGTCCTCATAATACTGAAGGCATTAAATATTTATTCTAAATAAAAGAGCAAGGGAGCTCGAATGTTGATTCGTACCAAGGCGGCTAGACCGCGATCACCGCAGAACACATCACGACAAAGCAACCGCGAGCGGCGCGCGCTCGCCGCTGTGGGCATCCTGACCGTCGCCGGTCTCGCGCTCGCGGGCTGCAGCGCCGCAGACCCTGCAGCCAACGCAACTGGAAGCGACGACGTCGTCACCATTCAGTTCATGCAGAACAAGCCCGAGACCATCGAGTACTTCCAGGGCATGGTCGCTCAGTTCGAGGCCGAGAACCCGAACATCAGGGTCGTGCAGGGCAACACCGAGGGCGCGTTCGTACCGAGCCTCATTCGCGGCATCCCGCCCGATGTGACCGCCCGCGCCTGGGCCTACGCGTCGCAGGACTTCGCGGCCAAGGGCGTCTTCGCCGATCTCTCCGACCTCGACGCGGTGAAGAACATCGACCCGTCGGCGCAGGAGCTCGTGAACTCGTGGGGCCAGTACAACGGAAACGAGATCACCGCCCTGCCGTTCTCGCTCGCGGCCGCCGGCGTCATCTACAACAAGGAGATCTTCGCCCGGTTCGGCATCGACGTGCCCACCACCTGGGACGAGTTCGTCGTCGCCTGCGAGACCCTGAAGGCCAACGGAGTGATGCCGATCTACGGCACCTACAAGGATGCGTGGACGGTCGCGCAGGGGCTCTTCGACTACGCCACCGGAGGCATCGTCGACGTCGCGAAGTTCTACGCTCCGCCCGCAGCGGGGGAGGCTCCCACCGTTCAGTCGTACACCGAGACGTTCGCCCCGGCCGTGGCCAAGATGGCGACTATTCTCTCGTTCACGCAGCCGAACGCAGCCACTCGCTCGTACCCCGACGGCAACGGCGCCATCGCCCGGGGCGAGGCCGCGATGTACTTCCAGGGCCCGTGGGCGCTCTCGGAGCTCAACGGCATCAACCCCGACCTCAAGCTCGGCACGTTCGCCCTACCGATGACGAACAACCCCGCCGATACCAAAGCCCGGGTCAATGTCGACGTGTCGCTGTCTATGGTGCGCACGACGGCGCATCCGGTCGAGGCGCGCAAATTCATCGAGTTCCTGATGCAGCCCCAGATCGTCAACGACTACAACCGGGACTTCGCCGCGTTCTCCCCCATGACGGATGCGCCCGCCCAGGCGAACCCGCAGATCGCCGGGCTCGACCCGCTGATGAAGGCGGGCCGCTACTACCAGGGCGCTATGACGTATATGCCGCCAGCGGTATCGGCGCTGAACTACATCCAGTTCTTCGCGAGCAACGCCGACGGCCAGACGCTGTTGCGCAGCCTCGACGAGGACACCCAGCGGGTCGCCGACCGGCTCACCCCCAACCCGAACGCCAATTGACGAAGGAGTCAGATCGTGGCGATAGCAACTGAGACAAGACCAATCGAATCCAAATCTGCGGGCAGTCCGGTCAAGCCGAGCCGCCCAGGGAAGGCCGGCCGGCCCGGCCGACTCGACCCCACGTACCTCGTGATGATCGTGCCGGTGCTGGCACTGTTCACCCTGTTCATCGTGTTCCCCGCGTTGACCGGGGTGTTCTTCAGCTTCACGAACTACGCGGGCTACGGCGACTGGATCTTCATCGGCGGCCGCAACTACGTCAACATGCTGAACGATCCGAGCATCCTGCAGGCGTATCTCTTCACGTTCTTCTTCGCGCTGCTCTCGACCGTGATCGTGAACGTGCTCTCGCTGGCCCTCGCGCTCGCGCTGAACGCCAAGATCAAGTGGCGCACCGGAATGCGCACCCTGTTCTTCATCCCGATGGTGCTCTCGGGCCTCGTCGTGGCCTACGTGTTCAACTTCCTGTTCTCGAACACCATCCCCGCGATCGCCGAGAGTCTTGGTCTCACGCCGTTCGCGTCCAGCATTCTGTCGGATGAGCGCTTCGCGTGGATGGCGATCGTCTTCGTCACCGTCTGGCAGGCGGCGCCCGGCGTCACCATCATCTATCTCGCCGGTCTGCAGTCGATTCCCGGCGAGGCGCACGAGGCCGCCGAACTGGATGGCGCGGGCGGCTTCCGCAAGTTCTCCAGCATCACCCTGCCGCTGATTCTCGGCTACCTCGTGATCAACGTCATCCTCGGCTTCAAGGGGTATCTGGGCGCCTACGAGATCATCGTCGCGCTCACTTCGGGCGGCCCCGGAACCGCCACCGTGTCGGTCGCGATGAAGATCTTCTCCGGCTTCAACGGCGGCGACTACGCCTACCAGATGGCCAACGCCGTGGTCTTCTTCGTCATCACGGTGATCATCTCCCTTGTTCAACTCCGCATGATCCAGCGCCGAGGAGTGACCCT
>JBBATW010000056.1:0-2167 GCA_040398585.1 Agreia sp. | reverse complement strand
CGCACCGTCAAGGCGCCCCGCGAGGGCTACAGGGTGAACTGGTCGCTGACGATCATTCTGCTGTTCGCCGGGCTCACGATTCTGATCCCGCTCTACTTCACCGTCGTGATGGCGCTGAAGGGTGCGACCCAGACGGGCGGCACCGGGCTCGAGCTGCCGAGCCCTTTGGTGCTCGACAACTTCGCCAACGCGTGGGTCAAAGTCGGATTCGGCCAGGCCCTGCTATCGACGGCATTCATCACCGTCTTCAGCGTGCTCGGGGCCGTGTTCGCAAGCTCCATGGTCGCCTACGCGATCGCCCGCAACTGGAACCGGCGCTTCTTTCGCGGCGCCTACATCTACATTCTGGCGGCGCTCTTCATTCCGTTCCCCGTGATCATCCTGCCGTTGATCAAGCAGACGGCCATGCTCGGCATCGACAACCCGATCGGCGTCGTGTTTCTGCACGTGCTCGGCGGAATCTCGTTCTTCTCCCTGCTGTATATCGCGTTCATCCGGGCCATTCCCGCGGAGCTCGAGGAGTCTGCCCGGCTCGACGGCGCATCCACCTGGCAGGTGTTCTGGCGCATCATCATGCCGTTGCTCGGGCCGATGAACGCCACGGTCGCGATCTTCGCGTTCCTCGGCTCGTGGAACGACTTCCTGCTGCCGCAGATGGTGATCGCCGACCCCCTGTGGCAGACGCTGCCCGTGGTGCAGAACCTGTTCCAGGGCGAGTTCAACACCGACTACAACATGGCCTTCGCGTCGTACCTGATGGCGCTCGCCCCGACCCTCGTCGTCTACATGTTCGCGCAGCGCTGGGTGCTGTCGGGCGTGATGCGCGGGGCCGTGAAGTGAGCTTTGCCTCTTCCCCTGTCTTTCTGGCCCAATCTCCAACCGAAAGTGAGACACCATGACCAGCACGCTTCCCGCGACCCCCTTCCTTGAGCTGGATGCCAATTGGTGGCGCCAGGCGGTCGTCTAGCAGATCTACCCGCGCAGCTTCGCAGACGCGAACGGTGACGGCGTCGGCGACCTGGCCGGCATCATCTCCCGCATCGAGTACCTTGAGACCCTCGGGGTGGATGCCGTCTGGCTGAGTCCCTTCTACCCGTCGGCCCTCGCAGATGGCGGCTACGACGTCGACGACTACCGCAACGTCGACCCCCGCATCGGCACGCTGCTCGAGTTCGATGCCATGGTCGCGGGGCTGCACGCCGCCGGCATCAAGGTCGTCGTCGACGTCGTGCCGAACCACTCCTCGAACCGGCACGCGTGGTTCGTCGAGGCGCTGGCCGCCGCGCCCGGGTCTGTCGCCCGGTCGCGCTACATCTTCCGCGACGGCACCGGCCCCGACGGGTCGCTGCCGCCCGCCGACTGGGAGTCGATCTTCGGCGGCCCCGCCTGGACCCAGGTGCCGGACGGCCAGTGGTACCTGCACCTGTTCGCCAGTGAGCAGCCCGACTTCAACTGGGACAACCGCGAGGTGCGCGACGACTTCCTGGCGACCTTGAAGTTCTGGTCGGATCGCGGTGTAGACGGGTTCCGCATCGACGTGGCCCACGGGCTGTCGAAAGACCTGACCGAGCCGCTGCCGCTGCACGCCGATATGGTGGGCATCCCGACCGATGGGTCGCACCGGCTGTTCGACCGCGACGCCGTGCACGAGATCTATGCCGAATGGCGAACGCTCTTCAACCAGTACGACCCGCCCCGCACGGCCGTCGCCGAGGCATGGGTGCCAGCTTCCCGTCGTGCTCGGTACGCCAGCCCCGAGGGCCTCGGCCAGGCCTTCAACTTCGACCTGCTACAGGCCGAGTGGAACGCGCCGCACTTCCGAAGCATCATCGCCGACAACCTGCGGCAGGCCGAAGAGACGGGCGCATCCTCGACCTGGGTGTTCTCGAACCACGACGTCGTGCGGCACGCGTCGCGCTACGGGCTCCCGGCCGGCACCGTGCAGCAGGAGTGGCTGCTCACCGACGGCCTCGACCCCCTGCCCGATGTGGAGTTGGGGCTGCGGCGTGCCCGCGCGGTGACGCTGCTGGCGCTGGCGCTCCCAGGTTCGGCGTACCTGTACCAGGGCGAGGAGCTCGGCCTACCGGAGGCCGCCGCTCTGCCTGCCGCGGTCATGCAGGACCCGGCGTTCTTCCGGTCGCTCGGCAAGGAGAAGGGCCGAGACGGA
>JBBATW010000055.1:0-6234 GCA_040398585.1 Agreia sp. | reverse complement strand
GCGGAAGGCAACTTGTATAACCTAACAGAGATTTCAGACCCCGTTCACCAACCCGAATGAGATCAGCTCGGGTTCACACCAACGGATGGTTCCACGCCGGCACCCATCCAGGTAAGCACTTCCCAGCCAGCCTCTGGGCTCCCCTGAAGAATCACGATTCCGGTGTTCTCCAAGATGTTGCGTGAGGCGAACTCTGCCCCGGTATTACGGGCCCGTCCGCTGGCCCACATCCGGATGACCGCGCCGTGGGCGACGACCGCGACGGTCTCGTGGCCGGCCGCAGCCGCTTCGGCAATAACGGCGTCGAATCTCGCAAACACCTCGTGGCCGCTCTCACCCCCGGGTATGCGCAGGTCATTCTCCCCCGCTACCCAGGCGAGGATCGTCGACAAATAGGACTGCACAGAATCGGTGTCACCAAGCATCTCGAGGTCCCCGGCGTCGACCTCCCTGATGCCCGGACTAATACTCACCACGAGGCCGAGCTCCTTCGAGAGCGGCGCCGCCGTGAGCTGGCTCCGAACCTGCACGGACGCGTACAGGGCATCGATCGACTCGCCCGCGAGCGCCAGCGGGATCGCCGCGGCCTGAGCGAGCCCCAGCTCTGTGAGGCCCGGCCCGGGAATTCTCGTGTCGATAAGCCCGAGCACATTCGACGGGGTCTGGCCGTGGCGGATCAGGATGAGTCTCATTAGAGAAGGCTAAGCGATCTCCGCCACCTCGACCACGCGCCGCTCGGCGCTGGCGAGCCGGGCAGCATCGATGACGGCGCAGGTGTGCACCGCATCCCTCGCATCGACCGGCACCCGCTGGGCACCCCGGACCGCTGCGGCCATCGCCGGGTAGTAGACGCTCCAGGCTCCATTGACGAGAGGACGAAGCTCGACGGACTCGCCCACCTGAACCCGGGCCAGCCGGTCGTGCGGTTCGAGGCCCCAGCTGTCCCCCATGCTCGCGGGGGTGCGGCCCGCGAACAGGTCTTCCTCTTGAACGTCGAAGCCGTCGAGGGTGACCCCGCCGTCAAATCCATTCAATTGAAATCGGATGCCGGCACTCGCCGCCACCAGCGACGTCTCGATCAGGCTGCGGGTTCCGCTCTCGTGCAGGAGACTCAACACGACGTCGTTCTCGGCCCCCACGCCCTCCCCGATCGCCAGTAGCTCCGCGCCGACGGCGGTGACGCGCCCGAAGAGCCCGACGGCCTGATCGATCAAGTGCGGTCCCAGATCGACGAGAACGCCGCCGCCCTCGGCCGAACCGGAGCTCGCCCAGGCGGGCAGGTTCGGCTTGAACCGGTGAATGCGGGAGTGGAACCGGTGCACCTGCCCGAGGGCACCGGAAGCCACTATTTCCTTGATACTCAGGTAGTCGCCGTCCCAACGCCGGTTCTGATAAACGGACAGCCTGAGCCCGGCCTCGTCGGCGTGATCCACCAGCGCCTGGGCGTCGGCGGCATTCAGGGCGAACGGCTTGTCTACGACGACGTGCAGCCCCAGATCGAGGGCGCGGTGCGCGAGTGCGACATGGGTTCCGGCCGGCGTTGTGATCGTGACGCCCTCGACACCCCGCGCGGGCAACTCATCGATGTCTGAGACGAGGGCGGCCCCCATCAGTGCGGGCTCGCCCTTGTGCCTGGGCCCGGCGACGATCGCCGTGAGTTCCATGCCTTCGGCCGAGCGGATGAGTGGTGCGTGAAAGACCCGTCCCCCAACGCCGAACCCTGCAAGTGCCCACGAGACGGGGGATGAAGTCATGAAGCTCATTCTTTTTAGGAGTGGTGGATTCGAACGGGACGGGGTTGGGACTAGATGCGGGCGAGGCTGTCGATGTCTTCGAGGAACTCGGCGGCGGTCTCAGCGGAGACTGTCGTGCGGGTCGAGGCTATTGCCGCGATGTAGTCGGCCGTGACGGGCCCCGTGCGAGCCGGCTGGGACTCATCGGCGGAATAGACGGCGTTCTCAAGGGCGTTCTGTGACGCCCTCCGGGCCGCGTACTCGATGTCGGCCGGTGAGAAACCGTCGCTCGCGGCAACCAGGGTGGCAAGATCCACCCGGCCGTCGACCGCACGGGGAACGTAGCGCTCCCAGATAGAGAGCCGCGCAGCGGCATCCGGCAGGCCGATGGGGATCACATAGTCGAAGCGGCCGTGTCGGAGAAAAGCCGAGTCGAGGGCCCGGATGAAGTTGGTCGCGCAGACGAGGAGGCGGTCAGGCTGATCGCGGAACACCGGAATGATCTTCAGGAGCTCGTTCGTCACGCCCTGCATGGCCGACGGCGGCTCACCCGAACGCTGCGCCGCGATCTCCTCAACCTCGTCGATGAAGACCACTGCGTGCTCCAGTTCGGAGATCTTCAGGAACGTCTCACGAAGAGCCCCGGCGAGACCGCGGGGATCCGCCGCGAGGCGAGAGGGGAAGACCTCGACGAATGACCACTCGAGCCGCGAGGCGATGGCCTTCGCAAACGTGGTCTTGCCCGTGCCGGGAGGACCAAAGAGCACGACTGCGCGGGGCGGAGCAACACCGAACTGCTCCGCGAGTTGCGCCCTGGCGAGCGGCATCACGAGCCTGCGCTCGAGCAGCTCCTTTTCCTTCTGCATGCCTCCGACGCCGTCCCAGAGATCCCGGGGAAGGATGCGCCCGCCGAGTTCAGAAAGGAGGCGCAATTCCTCGCGCTGCACTGGGATGTGGCGCTCGAAGTAGCGCAGGTTCTTCTTCACCTCGAAGCCGCGGGAAAGAAAGGCCACGATGCGGCTCTCGGTATCAGGCATCAAGGCCGAAAGCTTGGACAGGCCATGCGGCGCCATCTTCGCTTCGAGGGCCATCAACAGGGAGGAGCCGATTCCCTGGCTCTGGTACTCCTTTGTCGTGGCAAGAAAAACGATCCAGCCCTGGGCATGAGCGGCACGCCCCACCACCGCACCGATGACCTTTTCACCGATCACTGCGACGACAGCATCGTCTTTCTCGCAGGAGGCCAGGACCTCACTCAGGCCGTAGACGGGGTTGGTGCCGTCTTGCTTGATCTCCTCCCAGAGCTGAAGAATTCCGTCGAGGTCGTCCGAGTGAAAATCGCGAAGCCGCCAGCCAGTCATCGTGTCCTCTTTGATCGCGAATTATGGCCATCCGGCCATGTCAAATCTTACCGGAATGGCAGTGCCGTAACCGGGAGAATGACCCTCCGAAGAGCACCTGATGTGCTTTTCTGTGGCCATCCGATAACGAACCGAGACGTTGCCCCTAAACGGGGGTGAACTGTGATTGACTGACCCCGAAGCGGGACTCGAACCGAATCAACGAAGCGATTTGCCCCGCTGAAACAGTACTGACGGAAATGCGATTAGTCTCAAGGTGTCATACACCCTTCTGTGACAGGCACTAATTGTCGAATCTGGGGATTCTTAGTAAGGACTGAACTGAATTGGTGAGCGAGAGAACGACAAAGAGCCACCCGCGCTTGGCGAAAACCCGGCCAGACATCGACGCCCAGATTCCTGTCGGTCGCGTTTTGAACGAGACCTATTGGCTGCAGTTCAGCGAGAATCCCGCACCAACCACGCGCCTCAAGATGATTTTCGTCACGGTCGACGACGTCAGCCGGGTGGGACCGTCTACATTCAACGCCATCGCTGTCTGCGACGCCCTCGATGTGTCCTATAGTCTCGTAAACTTTCATTTCGGAAGCCGAGATGAACTCATCGCCGAGGCGACCGCGTTCGTCTATCGCCGCTATGTGGATCAGCTCTGGCTCCGCGTTCAGGAGGCTGAGCAGACACCACGGGAGCGCCTGCGTGCCTGGATTGCGGGCACCGCAGCCCTGTTCGGCCAGATGGGCGGCTGGGGAATCATCATCAACTACCCCACCTCAAGCCTGCAGATCACGAAGCTGGTCGATGAGCGTTACGGCCAGCTCATGCTCGACCTTGCCGAACTGAACCTCGCCCGCCTCATGATTTTGGTCTCCGACGTCAAGAAGCAGGCCACGACCGAGGTCAGCTACGAGCTCGGCGACCTGCCTCGCGAGGAGATCTTGGCGGACGCCGGCCTCCTTGAGCTGGCCGCCAGTGTACAACTTTCGACTCTTGGCCTTGCTGTCTGGCACTCCGGTCGCCGTCTGGCCGGCGAGCCAGCAGCCCAGGCACCCATGCTGGACCGTGCCGTCGCCGAGCAGCACATTGAGCGGATCATCGATCAGGTCTAGTACGGGAGGCCCGCTTTGGCCGGGTAGCGTTGGCTCATGCCCCGCCGACAGAATCGCATTCTGCCCCTGATCGGTCTGATCGCTCTCCTGGGGTTGACGATGTCTCCCGGGATGCTTCCTGCCACGCCTTTCGCCATGGTTCAACCCGATTCTCTCGGGGGTACGCCGTCACCGAGCCTGTCGACGGGAACGCCGCGGTCAGCCAGCGTCGTGACGATCGGTGACTCGATCATGTCCGGCCACGGCGTGGGTTTCGATGAGGCCTGGGTGAGTCTGGTCGCGGTCGAGAAAGGCTGGCATGCCACGAATCTGGCGGAGGACGGTGCAGGTTTCCTCGCGGTCGGGGATAACGGCCACACCTTCGCCGACCAGGCCCGCGCCGCCGTGACGATGGACCCCGACCTCATCGTGATCGGCGGGAGCAGCAACGACTTCGGGGCGGATGATCCAGCCCTCGAGGCGGCGACCCTGTCAACGATCGCCTACCTGCATGCGGCCCTTCCCAAAACTGAGATCATCGGCCTGAGCACAATCTGGGGTTCTGACAACTACCCAGACCAGCTTCTCGAGGTCAACAATCAGGTCAATCGCGCCGTCGTCAAGGCAAACGGCATCTACCTCGATATTGCACAGCCGATCGCCGATGGAACCGGCCTGCTGCAGCCGGATGAGATCCATCCGACACCGCTCGGCCAGCGCCTTCTCGCGACTGCCATCTCGGCAGCGCTGACCAACGCCGGCGTGGTCTTTGGACCCCGTCTGGACGACCCGAACGTCGATCTTCATAGGGAACTGACTGGTTAGCGGAGGATTTCCCATAGCTCGAGTTTCTAGCCTTGACGCATGTTCATTCCACGGCCAAGCCCACTCGCCCAGGCCAGCGCAGCGATTCTAGCGATTCTCGTCGGCACGCACGGTCTCGCCCACGCTCTTGATCGGCCCGACGTTGTCGAGCGAACCATCGCGGTCATGCAGCGGTTGTCCACCGCTGTGACGCTGTGAGCCGCCAGAAGAGGCTCTCACGCCGGAGCCGGACACAGCGCCTGGCGGTGATCGGCGTTGCCGCGCTCGCCTGCATCGTGATGGTCGGAACGGGCTACGTCTCGGCTCGGGCCGCAGTGCATCAAGAAGCTCGCCTCGCCCACACGGCGGCATCCAGCACGGCGGCATCCAGCACGGCGGCAGCCGCGAACCCGGGTGCAGCCCAGAACACACCCACGCCTGCCTCTGCCTCTGCCCAAGACTCGGCGAGCCAGCCACGCCTTCCCGCTCCGGTCTCAGGTCTGGTCGTGGTCGCCATCGGCGACTCGATCATGGAGGGTCACGGACTGGCGTCGGATAGGGCGTGGCTTGCACTGCTGGCGAGCGAAAAGGGCTGGCAGCTCACCAACCTCGCCAGCGACGGCTCCGGCTTCGTCGCCGAGGGAAGCAACGGGGACACCTTTGCCGACCAGGCCGCCGCCGCGGAGCTTCTTTACCCCGACGTCGTGGTCTTCAGCGGGAGCAGCAATGACCTGGGCGTGAGCGATTCCCGGATCGACTCCGCCACGGCGACGACTATCGCGGGACTGCACGCCGCGCTGCCCAATGCGAGGATCGTGTCGATCAGTGCGATGTGGGGCGATGCGGATGTGCCGGCTCAGCTCAGCGACATCGACTCCGCCGTCGAGAACGCCACGATTGCCGCCGGCGGCACCTACCTGGATGCCGGCCAGCCCCTGGCCGGCGACAGGGCCGCAATTCAAGCAGACCAGGTGCACCCAACGGCGGACGGACAGCTGATGATCGCTCGCGCGGTTCAGGCCGCAATGCTCTCAGCTGGCGTCACTTTCTAGCTGCGACGGAGGGTTGCTAATCCGCCTGGGGATAAAAACACCAGCAGGACGATGACACAACGCCCAGCCCAGCCCTCCCCCGCTGCACTAAACCGGGTATTCCACGCCGCCGGAGTCTTAGCTTCAGCCCGCCGCTGCTGGGTGTCAGCGGCGGAGGTGGGCGACAAGTCCAACCCGGTTCAGCCCCGCGGAGGCCCAG
>JBBATW010000054.1:0-6274 GCA_040398585.1 Agreia sp. | reverse complement strand
CGCCGACGGCCGGGCGACCGAGACCGTGGTGCGGGTGGGCGGTGGTGCTAGGGCGGTCATGAACGGCTCGTCTCGGTATCGGTCGTGTTCTTGGTGGTGGTGCCGCGCGACCCGAGCGGAGTCGTCGACCTGGTGATCAGGCCGACGAGGCTCTCGATGTTGAGGTCGCTGATGGGAACGCTCTCGAGGCTCTGACCCTCGTACATGACTGCGATGCGGTCACAGACGCGGAAGAGGTCTTGAAGGCGATGGGTGATCAGGATCACGCCGACGCCGCGGGCGGAGACTGTCTGGATCAAATCGAGAACCTGTTCGACCTCGGCGACCGCCAAGGCCGCGGTGGGCTCGTCGAGAATCAGGATGTCGGGATTCAGCGACACGGCGCGCGCGATGGCGACCGACTGACGCTGGCCGCCAGACAGGCGGGCGATCTCCTGGTAGGTGCTCTTCACCTTGACGCCAAGGAGTGCAAGCTGTTCGGCCGTCTCCTCGTGCATCCGGGCACGATCCAGGAGCGGGCCCCTATGAGGCTCGCGGCCGAGGAAGAAGTTGCTCGCCACATCCAGAGTGCCGCAGAGAGCCAGGTCCTGGTAGACCATGCCGATGCGCTTGAGCCGCGCATCCTTGGGGCTGGCGAACGAGACGCTCTCGCCAGCGACCAGGATCTCGCCGGAGTCGGGCTGTTCGGCTCCGGCGAGAACCTTCATGACCGTGGATTTGCCGGCACCGTTGTCGCCGACGAGACCGAGAACCTCTCCGCGCTGCAGGGTGAGGTTCACGCCGCGAAGCGAGGTGACCGCGCCATAGGACTTGGTGATTTTTCGGAGTTCGACGAGTGGGATGCCGGTCATGATTAGCGCTCCAGGTAGTAAAGGTAGTCGGTGTAGTTCTCGGGCGTGACGATCTGCGTCGCGATCGGCACGAACGCCTCGGTCGGCTCGCCACAGGCGGCATTGATGGCAGCGTTCATGCCCTCGTAGCCGAACTCGAAGGTGTTCTGCTGCACGATTGCCTTCAGCCATCCGGCTTTGAGACCGTTGACCGCTGACTGCGACAGGTCCCAGCCGACGACGCTGACACGATCGCCGGCGTTCTGAGTCTCGACAGCTGCGGCGAGGCCGACAAGCGCCGGCTCACCGGTCGCGAAGGCGAACGCCATGCTCGGGTTGGCCGTCAGGAGGTTCTCCGCTGCGGCCTGGGCCGTTTCCTGCACATTTTTACCGTCGACAATGGTGCCCTCGGTGAAGGAGTCGGCGATCGCCTGATCGACGAAGCCCTTCTGGCGGGCCAGCTGGATCGTGCTGTTCAGCGCACTGACGATGCCAATCTCGCCCCGCACCTCGGTGCTTCCGGCAAGGTACTCGGCGAGCTGTTTGCTGCTCTCCTCGTTGGCGGTGCCGACCGCGCTCGCGATCGCCCTTGAATCGACGATGCCATCGACGACGACAACGGGAATGTTCGCGTCGGCTGCGGCATCGATCGCGGGCAGGATGCCCGTGGTGTCGATGGGCAGGATGATGATCGCATCCATTCCCTGGGTGATGAACTGCTCGACCGCGGTGATCTGGGCCAGCGGGTCGTCGTTGGCGCTGACGAGCTGGAGGTCGACGCCCGCCGAGTCGGCGATCGTCTGGGCACCCGTGTTGATCTGATTGAAGAAGAGCGCTTGCAGGTTGATCGTGACGATTCCGACCTTGAGGTCAGGGTGGCACGCGGTGGCGATATTGGCCGGTGCCGGGATGCCGCTGCCCGCCGCGGTCGTCGACGTCGGCGCCGCTGTGCCGCTCACTGTTCCGGCGTCGCAGGCGGTGAGGCCGAGCGCCGCCAGCGCAACTACACCGATGGCGGGGATGGATTTGAGTCTCATGTTGGGGTCACCTTTCGAACGAATCTGGTGCGGAAATGTGAGAGTGAATCGGGCTCATGAGCCGAGTGGCGGCAGGCCCTTCAAAATGCAGAATCCTTTGATAGCTTGCGCAATCGATTACATTTTGTTCCCTCAACATAAGCCCCCCGTTCACGGTACACAAGGTAAACTTCCCGGAAAGCTAATCTATTAACACGACTGAAACACGTTGATGAGGATGTAACCGATTGCAACAACCGACGATTTCTGATGTGGCACAGGCCGCCGCGGTTTCCACTGCGACGGTTTCGCGCGCGCTTTCTGGCACCGGGCGGGTGAGCGATAGGACGCGCAAGCGGGTCGAGAAGGCGGCCTCAGATCTGGGCTACACCGGTAACTCGATCGCGCGGGCGCTGCGCAGCAAGCACTCGGGGATCGTAGGAATGATCGTGCCGAGCATCTCGAACCCGTTCTTTACGGCGCTGGTCGAGAGTGTCGAACATGAACTTCAGAGGGTGGGCAAGACGCTCTTCCTCTGCGACTCGCAGGGTGATGTGGCACTCGAGGCCAGGCGCCTCCGGTCGCTTCAGGAAAGCCACGTCGACGGCATCCTGATCAGCCCGTGCCACGGCACAGACAGCGTCACCGCGCTGAACCAGATCCCGACGTCGACACCGGTTGTGCAGCTCGACCAGTTCGTGATGGGCTCCGCGACCGACTGGGTCGGTATCGATGACGAGAAAGCGATGGAGCTCGTTCTGGGTCACGCCTCGGAGCAGGGGGCGAAGAGCGCGGTCTTCGTGAGCTCCGCGTCAACGAACTCCTCGACGCATGCCCGACTTGCTGGGTTCCTGAAGTACGCTAAGGTCTTCGACATCCAAGTCGCGCCAGACGACATCCTTCTCGGTCGGTTTTCGGTTGAATGGGGCGAAGAAGTCGGAGCACGATTGCTGCAGCACCCGGCACTGCCAGATGTCATCGTTTGCGGCGCAGACGTGATCGCGTTCGGCATCATTCGTGCGTTCACCGCAGCCGGAGTCTCGATTCCCGATCGGGTCATGCTGACCGGATTCGATGACGTCGCGTTCTCTTCCATCATCACTCCGTCGATCACCACTGTGCGCCAACCCACCCAGCTTCTGGCCGCCGAGGCAGTGCGAATGCTCTCCCAGACGCCGGCTGATGGCTTGAAGGCGCATGCCAAGGTCGCCTTCGCGCCCCAGCTGATCATTCGCGAGAGCACCAGCCGCACCGCTCGGTGATGCCACTCCCCCGATCAGAGAGTCATTCAATGAATCGCCTTCGCTTTGCGTCCCTTCCGGCTGATCGCTTCGAGGAACTCGTCGGACTCTACGAACACCTGCATCGAAACCCTGAGCTGGCGTTTCAGGAGTTCGAGACTGCCGCAGCTTTGGCTACTCGGCTGGGCGGGCTCGGACTGAGCGTGCAGACCGGGGTCGGTGGCACCGGGATCGTTGGTCTTCTGGCCAATGGCTCGGGCCCTACGATCGTCCTCCGCGCTGATATGGATGCCTTGCCTGTTCGTGAGGAGACCGGCTTGGCCTACGCCAGTAATGCAGTGGCCTCGGGCAGCGACGGTGTCGCAACCGCGGTGATGCACGCATGCGGACACGACATCCATATGGTCTCGATGCTGGGCGCCGTCGTGTTCGCGCTCTTTTCCACGCCCAGCATAATGCTGGGCCAGCATGTCGGCAATCGGCCGGCCGGCACTGTGTCTCGTTCACGGCGGGCCTGCGATGGCCGCGGCCGACAGCCTGCGGGTTGTCATCAAGGGGCGGGTCGCCCATGGTTCTCGGCCGAAGGCATCCATCGACCCCATCGTCATCGCCTCGTCGATCGTGATGAAGCTGCAGAGCATTGTGGCCAGGGATATCTTGCCCTCGGATGTTGCCGTTGTGACGGTGGGGTCGTTATGTGCCGCGGCCGGGGTTGAGGAGGCTCCGCTGATCGAGAGCATCGGGCGTTTCCCCGGCTTGTCAATGAGGCGGCCGGGCTTGAGCGCTATGCCGCGGCCATGGCGGATGACAGCGTCGACCGGTCGATTCCGGCGAACCATTCGGCGCAGTTCGCGCCCGAGCCTCGGAGTACGGTCACGACTGATTCGACGCGCTGCTGCTGGTGTTTGGGGCATGGACGCAGAGGGGCTGACTTCGACCTGGTCGGCGTCCCGGAGCAAGCTTCTGCAAGTCCCGACTCTTCGGGAGCGAGGGCGCCGAGTTTGACTGTCAGTCAACCCAACTCTGGGCAGCCCCGTTTAGGACCGGTGGTGTGACGTGTGTCCAGCCGCATCTTCGAGCCCGTCAGGCCACCCACAATGCATCAGGCAGACCGTTGCATTGATCTTGTTCGGGGGCGTCTTCGCTGGCGGATCCTCCCGCAGAACCGCGGTGGCGCTACAGCTGAAGGTGAAGGCGCAGTGCGTCGTCGAGCTGGGACATGACCTCTGCAGGGGCCCGCCCGAGGACCGCGCCCAACCGCTCGACGGCGATCGAGCGGACCTGCTCGGCCTGAGCCTTGGAGTCCTGAGGCAGCCCGGTCGCACTGGCAGGCAGCAGGGCTTGAAAAGGGAAGATCCGGTCAGCGTTGCTGGTGACCGGCACAACGGTCACGACTCCGCGACCAAGCCTGGTCGCGATCGAATTCGCGCGATCGTTACTGACGATCACCGCCGGACGGCGTTTGTTGGCCTCGTTTCCGCGTGCAGGATCAAGATCCACGAGCCGGATCTCACCGCGAAGCATCGGCGATCCCGTCAGAGGCGGTCACACTCCACGCAGCGTTGTCACCGGATGACTCCCACTCATTCCAGGCGGCCTCGTAATCTTCTTCAAGTTGGGGAAGGCGCAGCATGCGCACGGCATGGTGCAACGCGGCCGACCTTGAGGGGAGGCCGGCAGTGCGAACATATTCGTCGAGGACTGCCACATCCTCGTCCGGCAGGCTGACACTTAGTTTCATACCGAAATACTACCGCAGTATTACCACGGTGGCCGAAAGCAGAGCACGTCGGTCATGTCGCTAGCTGGTGACGCTGATGTTAGGGACGACGTTGCTGATGCGGGCGTCAGTGCCGGTGTCGTGCATGCGGGACCCACGACGCCACGTACTCTCGTTCGGCAACTGGTGTAGGTGAGGGTGTTCGAAACGGAGACCACGGCCACCACACCCGCCTTCAGGGATCCTTTGACGCGTTGATCGGCTCTGGGCAGGGACGCGAAGACGTCCTCGACGAACCCTTCGAGCTCGGCCCGGACGGCTGCCGCTCTAGTCGACGAGATCGGGGACCCGTCCCTGGTCGGTGACGTATTGGCCGATGCGACCCGAGGAGGGCAGGCAGTAGGCGAAAAATGTTGCGGTGCAATCGTTCTTCACAGCGGCCGTGGAGCCCAAGTCGCGGGCTTCGATGACGTCGAGCTTGTTGACGCAGACCAGATTGTGTCCACGCGTCGATTTCTCAGTACCCTGCCGAGAAATCGGCGTCTCGGCAGTCCAGGAACGCACGAACTTGCGCATGTGATTGAGGTTGCCGGGTGGGAACCTCGATATCTGTGGGAATTCTATTCAGAGATCCCTACACCCGTGCAGACGGGGGCCGCGGCGTCCGGTTAGGACGCGCGCACCGTGACGTCAAGCGCCGGCGTAGCGCAACGCGAGTTGGCGCAGCGTGGCTTCGATGCCGGCGGCGTTCCGACGGGGAACGCCGAGCAATTCGAAGATCTTGCCCTGCGTGGTCGGGACGGTGCTGTAGTCGAACGTCTCTGTGACGCGGGTAGACGTGGGCGTGAGCGGCGTGAGTTCCCAGCGCCACCGGTGGCCCGCCGGGTGACGCCATTCCACAAGCCGACCGTCTTCGATGCGCATCACCGTGCTGGTGATGCGATACCCGACGCCGAACTGCTTCATCGCTACCGAGAATTGGGCGCCCTGGGTGAGCCGCCGGGGCCCCGACACCGTGTCGCGGACGGTACCCGAGCCGTCGAGCTCACCGTGACGGTGCGGATCAGTAACCAACGCGAAGACATCCGCGGCCGAAGCCGACACCTCGACAGCGCGCGCGACTCGGCGCGGCCCTTGCTCAACCTGTTCGACCTTCATGCTGGCTAGCCTACGTCGCGGCTAGGTAGGACAGCCCCGCGGCCAGGTCCTCCCGGGGACGTCCCTCCGAAAGCGCATCGGCCGGCGAAGCACCAGAAAGTGTCGTCAGCGGCGTCAACCTGCTGGACGGGGTCATGCCAATGGTGCCGAACCTCGCTCCGGCGAACGAGGGGCGCCACATCATCCACACCGGCGGCGTACATGCGTCGAACTTGCAACTGCCCGTTCTCTGAACCAGCTGTTAGAACAGCCCGTGTCGATGCCCGTGATCGTGCAGTAGGTTGAAGTAGGACTCGTACTACTTTCACG
>JBBATW010000053.1:0-6480 GCA_040398585.1 Agreia sp. | reverse complement strand
CACCTACCGGGCTCTTGCTCAATTGACGGAGCGGGACGAACTCGCCGAGACTTCGACCCGGATGGTCGAGCAACCCAGCTCGGACTGTTTCCTCGTCGATTCCGCCTCGACGTCTCAATGGGCGTGGCGGGGAACGGTCGAATCCGCCCTGTACTCCCGAGACCGCAACGTCGCCCGGTCAGTTCTCCGCCTCACCTTCCCCCTCGCCAACACCAGACTACAAGTGTCATCTTCTCTCGAAGTGATCCCCGGTTTCCCTCTGGAAGACGAGCAGCGGCGGCGCGGATCACTGCAACGCAACCTTGTGCCGGTGCGACTCCTCCCGGGGGCCACCTACGACGATCTCCTCGGTCTCATCCTCCCCCTCCGGCGCCAGGCAAAAGCCGGCGACGCATCCACCGCCACTCCCGACAATTCTGCTGAAAGGCTCCCCCGTGTCACCGACTGACTCACCACCGCTCGAGGGCCCGCCTCTGGTGCCCGAGATGCTGGGAAACGTTCGGCACCTGCCCTGGTTGCCCGTCATCGACTCCCACGGTCGCCGCTTGGTAGGGCTCGAGGAGGCTTTCACCTCCGCCCACCTCATCGACCGGATCGATGTTCGGGCCCCGATCGAGCGCGCCGGAGTGATGCGCTTCCTCACTTCTCTCACCGCCCTAATCGCCCGAACCCAAGGAGTAACTCCGGCATCCGCCGCGACCGTCGCCCGGAATGGATTCGACACTGTCGCCGTCGCTGACACCCTGGATGCGATCGATGACCGGCTTTGGCTTATCCACCCTGAGACCCCGTTTCTCCAAGAGGGCCGCTACAAGACGGCGACGACCGCGACGAAGACGGCCGCCAGCATCCGTTCGACCTCCCCCGGCGATTCCTCGAAGGCGTGGTGGGGACGACCCGGCGACGGGTTCGCCACCGGCCACCTTCCCCTGGTCTCAGCCCCCGGCGCTCTCGCCGGGTTCTGGTTCTACTCCACCAACGGCAACGGCAAAGTGACCCTCGACGGGTCCCCCGTGGCTCAGCAGGGAGCCGCGGCGGGAAAGACAATCGCCGCCGGAGTGCGGCTCTGGAAAATCGGCACCTCCCTGGCGGAAACGCTTCTGCTGAACACTCCCGAGGCGTGGATTCAAAGTAGTGAGCTTCCTGCGTGGGCACAGACCCTCACCGGCTCCGGCAGCCTTGACCCACTCATCGGGGGAACCATCACCGGCAATGCCACCCTCCTGCTCCCGGAATGGGTTGACGGCACGCTCACCTTCACTGGAGCTCACGTCGGAGGCGTCCTACGAAGGGGCATCCCGATGACCCCCGAGGACCACGCGTCACTCCTAGCGGTGAAAGCTGAGAACAAGACCCGGACCGAAGCCGGCGCCCCGGCCGCAGTTTTGATCCCCATCCCGGTCGCTGCAGTGGATACCTTGAAAGAGTCACTGACATACGCCTGGCACCAGGACCCCCAGCTTGTGTTCCGGAAGACAGATCCGAAGAAGAAGGACCTGCCGGGTCCCGACAAAGTCCGAGCACTGAACGACATGAGCGCGAGTACCAGCACTCTGCACAATCTCCACAACTGGTACCTTCGCGCCTTCAACCCAGACGTCCCCTCCCACGGAGTCCTGACATCGGAGGCGTTCAGCATTGAGTTGTTCTCCCTTCAGCTGAAACAGAAAGGATCCTACGGCGAGTTGTCCGGGGCCTCTTGGCTGTCGCTTCCTCCCGGCACAGTCGGAGGAACCCCTGCCGCCCAAGAAGCACTCCGCCTGTTCGCCGAGTACGCCTACGAACACGTTCGCAAAGGCCTCTACATCGCTGTCCGGGACGTTCTGAACGACGATGGGGCAGCCGACTCAACATTGGAGAGCGCTCTGAACGGGTTCAACTTCAGGTCCGAGGAAGTCGTGCACGATGTCATCGCCTTGGCCGTGGACGGGAAGCAGTTCACCTCCGCCCACGTCGACGCGTGGGTGCGGGCCGCGATGGATGCATTCGATGATGCGATCACTCCCTTCGCCAATTCCCGCACCGTGTCAGATATTGCACTGGCACGTCAGAAGCTTTTCCGCAGAATCAACCAAACCGAAAGCAGCTAACGTGTCGCTCCCTGTTGAACTGGCTACCTTCACCGGGCGACTCCTCGCCGTCCGCGGAACAGACAAGGCCCTCACCGCTGATGTGTCGCGGGCGATCACCCCTGAAACGGAACGCTACGCCTACGCCTACACCGTTCCTGCAACCCGGGAACTCTACCGCCGGGAAATGGCCACCGGGGCGACCCGGGCGCTCGGCATGGTCGCGAAATACCGGCGCAGCCCGAACAGCAAACTCACGCTCGGGGCCTGCTTCGCAAAGATCCCCGGCGTCACGGAGGGCATCGCGGAACGATTGTCCCTGCTCGTCGATCTCGAGGTCGAGCAAGCAGCCCAGATCATCGAGGGCCTCGTGTCCCGCGCCGATGACTCCCGGGTCGGCATTAACTTCTACTCCCTCGTCGAGACTTTAGCGTTCTGGGATACCGGTGATCCCGACCGCGACCTTACCCACCGATCTCGCCTTCTCTATGACTTCTACACACGCCCTTCCACTCCCACCAAGAAAGCAGTCTGACCATGACGGACACCAATTTCCTCACGATCCATTCACTGACCGCGCTGCCATGGCACAACCTCAACCGCGACGACCGAGGCCTGCCCAAGCAGGTCCGCGAGGGCGGCAAAACGCGGGGCCGCCTATCGGCGCAGTCGCTGAAGCGAGCCATCCGCGTCGCGTACGAAATCGAGTCCGCAACAACAGGGGCCGGATCACTGCGATCCCGCGACCTGGACGACGAAGTCGTCCGCCGCGCCGCCGTCATCGCTGAGAATCGGGGCCTCGCCTTCGATGAGAAGGCTGCCAAGAAAACAGCGGCGAAGGTCGTTAGGTCACTGACCGCGAACGCGACCGAAGCCAAAGAGGGCGAGGAAGAGAAAGATGCCGTCAGTGACACCATCACCTGGCTGAGCGGCGAAGAAATCGATGCGTTGGCGACCGCTATCGCCGAAGGAGGCGGACCGATCGCCGCCAAGGACATCGTGACCTCCCACACAGGATCTCTCGCCATTGCCGCGTTCGGGCGCATGTTCGCCGCACAAAGTAAACTCCAAACCGAGGCCGCAATCGCTGTCGGTCCGGCAACGACAACACATCCGATCACGATTGAGGTCGACTACTTCACCACCGTCGATGACCTCGGCGACGGTGGCGCCGGCCACCTCGGTCAGGCGTTCTTCACCACCGGTGTCTACTACCGGTCCGTGACCATCGACAAGCAGCAGCTGAAACAGTCCTGGACCGGGTGGAACAGCCCCGACGCCACCGAACGGTTGACCCTGCTGGTGCGATCCTTGGTGACCGCGCTGCCAACAGGCAAGGACAACTCGTCTGCACCGAACACGAAACCGGCAATCGTGATTGCCGAGCAGCAGGCCCACCGCACGGCCTACGATTTCCAAGAGCCGGTGAAGGCGGGCACCGACGGCGGCTACCTCGCGACGTCGATTGCCCGGCTGTTGCAGCAGGGTGCGGCGGCGCGGGCGTTCGACTCGGCCGAGTTCGGCGATACCTTCGTCTCGGGCACCTCCATCGTTGCAGGAGATGCGATCGAGATCCCGTTCGAGAGCAGCACCGGGGATCTGTCCGGTCTCGTTGACGCCGTCGTGAGCTGGTTGCAGCGATGACCCAGAGCGTCACCCTCAGATTCGCCGGCCCTCAGCAATCCTGGGGAACGACAGAACTCGCGGACCGGAACACGGAAGCTGTTCCTACCCGAAACGCCGTCATCGGGATGATCGCCGCAGCCCTTGGTGCTCCCCGAGGGCTTTGGCCAGAATGGCTTTGGAATACAGAAATCTGGGCCCGTGTCGACCGCCCCGGCACGCTCAGTACCGACTTCCATACTGTCGGCGCGCCGCCTGCAGAAGTCGCCCGCATTCGCGCGCGGCACCGCCTCGCAACAGGCCAGTCGGGGCCGGCAGATTTTGCCGTCCCGATGGGCAACGGGACAAGTTGGACTCTCGGCGGCGGAACGATGGTGACCAACAGGCAGTACTTGGCAGACGCCGAATTCCTCGTCGCTATCCACCACCCAGACAGTGACCGGGTCGTCGAGATCGCGGCGGCAACACGTCACCCTGTGTTCATGACCTATCTCGGGCGAAAGGCTTTCGCGCCCACATTTCCCTTCTTCCTCGGGACTCGCGAAGGAACGCCTAAAGAGATCCTCACCTCGATTCCGACGCGGACCGATTCCTCGCGGGGGCTGACACTTCATGAACTCCTCGGCGATAGAAACTTCGCCGTAGAACGTGTCCGCCCACCCGTGACCGATGCCTGGTCGGGGTGGGCCGCATGAGCCACCTGACCCTTATTCCAGCCCATGCCGTCAGGGTCCGCTCGTGGAGCGATCACGGAGAACTGCACCGGATTGTGATGGGACTTTTCGCCTCGACCGATCTGCCTGGTGAGCCTACAGAGAAGCGGTTGTCCAGGAACATCCTGTTCCGCGTCGATGAGACTGCGGCGGGCAAGATCGTGCTCGTGCGAGCTGATGTCGCGCCGACGAACCTTCCCCGGGAGGCCCGAACAAAACCGGTCGCCGTCGAGGCTCCCCCAGTGGGAACACCGATCCGGTTTCGGATGACAGTGAACGCTATCCGCCGGTCCAAGCCCGCTGATCCGAGCATCAAGAGAGGCACGGGGATCACATCCGTGGAACAGATCTCGGACTGGGTGACCGGACGTCTCGGTATCGCTTTGGAGGACATCACTGTCTTCACTCACGATCGAACAGTCGTGACCAGTGGGAAGTCGCCGCTTCAGCTCGATTCCATCGATGGGTATGCCATCGTGAGTGACGCCGCCGCTTTGGAAGCCCTCCTCCGGGAAGGGGTGGGACGGGCAAAAGCCTATGGGTGCGGTCTCCTGACCATCGCGCGCGCCCAGTAAAAAATGGCGTATTCACCCATCGCCCTCCAGTTCGCTGCCATAGGCGCCGCCGATCAAGTGCGCCTGTCTGACCGCGTTAGCTTCCTGTATTTGGAGTATGCGCAAGTCGTGCAGGGCCGCACTGGTGTCCTGGCGCTGCAATCCGAGGAGGACCAGAAAATCCGGAGCGAGATCCAGCTCCCCGTCGGGTCAATCGCTGTACTCATGTTGGGTCCGGGTACATCCATCACCCAGCCTGCTGCTGCGTCCATCGCTGCGGCGGGAGCATCCGTGATGTTCACTGGTGGTGGGGGAATCCATACTCACGCGACAGCAAAACCGTTGACTACCTCGTCCCGGTGGGCCGAGGCCCAAGCACGGCTCTGGGCGTCCACTCCTCACCGGATCGTGGCGGCACGGACACTCTACGAAGCGCGACTGGGTGGAACCATGATCATGCCTCCGAGTGCCCGTTTGGCGACATTGCGTGGCCTGGAGGGCCAAATGATGAAGGCCGAATACCGGCAGCTGGCTATCAAACACAAGATCTCGTTCCGGCGCGACAGCAAGGCCGACGACCCAGTGAACACGGGCCTGAATCTAGGCAACTCGATTCTCTACGGGGTCGCATCCTCTGTGTGCTCAGCTTTATCGCTGAACCCAGCTCTTGGGATCATCCATCAAGGCAACGTACGGGCGCTGTTCTATGACCTCGCGGATGTCTACAAACAGGGAATCACGTTGCCTATTGCATTTGCCAGTGCGAAAGAGGACGCCCCGGCCGCGTATGTTCGACGTGCCGTTCGGGCGGCTATTAGTCAACGACAGGTCCTTCATCACATGATGGCTCTGGCCATGAGGATATTCACACCGCATTTGACGCCAGATGAAGGTGATGTTCTTCTGGATGACATTGGGACAGTGGCCGGTCATACAAACTACGCCGTCGCTGTGGAAGACCTCTGATGTTCGCGACTCTTCGTATCGTTGCTGTTCCTGAGCACCTCCGTGGGTACCTGAGTCGATTCCTCGTCGAGTGCGGGACTGGGCTCTACGTCGGTAACATTTCACCGCGCGTGGCCGATGCTTTGTGGAAGAGGGCAATCGAGGCCGCGGTCGAAGGCGAAGTCGTGATGGTGACGAGTGCTCCATCGATTGAGCAGGGGTTCCACGTTCGTCTACACCAGGCCGCAGGACGCGCAACGACAGACCTGGATGGCTTCACTCTCATAAGATCGACCTTTTCCAGCGAATTGGTCAAGAACGGCGAATCCTCGGAACAGAAACGCTGATCAGGAAGTCCCTTCCCCGCGTACGCGGGGGTGTTCCCGCGCCGTGTTGACTCGTTGGAGTCGGCGGCGACCCTTCCCCGCGTACGCGGGGGTGTTCCCCACAGGGCGCAATTGGTGGGGTGGGACCGACTCCCTTCCCCGCGTACGCGGGGGTGTTCCCCCCCACCCGCACCACTTTTCTAGCCCCGCAACCCCTTCCCCGCGTACGCGGGGGTGTTCCCATTCACCG
>JBBATW010000052.1:0-7182 GCA_040398585.1 Agreia sp. | reverse complement strand
GCAGATGCGGACGTGGCGAAATTGGTAGACGCACGGGACTTAAAATCCCTCGCCCTTTGGGTGTGCGGGTTCGAGTCCCGCCGTCCGCACCACCTTGAGAAACCGCGCTTTTTTTGAGCGGGATGCACGCCAATTTGGCCCGCGTTCCGACAATTTATTCCGACACGTTCCGATAACATTACTTCCGCCCCTCCACGCCCGCGCGCCGACGCTCGCCGATTCGCCGGGCCTTCTTCTCGGTCACCTTGTTGTAAACGGTGGTCTGCCCAAGCGTGCGGTGGCCGGAGATCGGGCGGATATCCTCGATCCCGACGTCGCCCAACTCGGTTGCTCCGCCATGCCGGAAGCCGGTGAACGACATGCCGTCGGGCAACCCGGCCGCGACGCGAATCTTGCGGAACACGCGCGCCATCTCGTCGGAGGTGTAGCGCTTGCCGCTGGCCTCGTTGAGCACGATGTGGCCCTGCCCCCTGCCCTGCCGCGAAACGCCTGCTCTGGAAACTACGCCTGAAAAAGCGCATAGCGCACCCGAGGATAAGGCCAATGCTGGGAATGCAATACACACGCAAGGCGCTGGACCACTGGAAGCAGTGGTGCCCGGAGATGTATCGGGAACTTCAGAAGTCGGGGCAACTGAACCGTCGGGCGCAACTGGCCAGCCGGGAAGCAGCGGAGAAGGTGGGCCAGTTGGTGCGGCAGGGGTTGTCAAAACACGAGGCGGAGGAATTCGTTCTGCCGGAACTGATAAATCTTCCGCCGGAGCAAGCGGTGCTGGACCGGATCAACCGCGAGTAGAGAATGCCGCGGGCGAGGCAGTCGCTCCAACGCCGGGCGTAGCGATTACTAACGCCGAAGAGGTGATCGAGAATTCACCGCCAAACAATATCCCGGCCTCGGATTTCACGATCGGCGACGACGTCAACCTTGGGCAGGGTTCCGAGGGCGTAAAATATCAGGACAATGTCGACGCGATCACCACGCTCAAGAAGCTGGAAACCGAGAACCGACGCGCGAGCCCTGCCGAGCAGCGCCAGCTTGCGCGCTATGTTGGTTGGGGCGGCCTAAAGAATGCTTTTCGTGTGGGAGGTGCCAAGCCCGGCGAGGGCGTCGCCAAGGGCTGGGAAAAGCGCGTTGCCGAGATTGAGGAATTGCTCACGCCGGCCGAACTGCGCGCCGCGCGTAACTCGACCACGGCGGCGCACTACACCAGCAAGACCGTCGTCAATGCCATGTGGAAGGCGGCCGAGCGGCTGGGCTTCCGTGAAGGCGCGGTGCTTGAGCCGTCGATGGGATCCGGCAATTTCATCGGCCTGATGCCGCAACACTTGCGCGGCGGCGCGCGCGTCCTTGGTGTCGAGTATGATGGGCTGACCGCGCGCATTGCGCAGAAGCTCTATCCCAAGGCCGACATCATCCATTCGGGCTTCCAGAACATTCCGATGCCGCGCGACCAGTTTGCGCTGGCGATTGGCAATCCGCCGTTCGGTCGCGAGAGCCTGTATTTCCCGCACAAGAGCGCAGTCAACGGTCGATCGATCCACAACCAGTTCTTTCTGGCATCACTCGACTCGGTCGCACCTGGCGGCATTATGGCAATGGTCGTGAGCCACAATCTTATGGATGCGCTCGACCCCTCGTCGCGCATGGACATGGCGCGCAACGCACAGTTTGTTGGCGGCATTCGGTTGCCCGATACAGCGTTCAAAGAGAACGCGCGCACGCAAGTCGTCACCGACATGTTGTTTTTCCGCAAGCGCACAGATGATGAACTGATTGCCGCTGAGGCTGCGGTTAAGGTAATGGTCGGCGGCGACTTCCCGACGGGCAAGGATGCGCCGTCACGCTATGACGTTCAGCGCGCAATCAACGATATTGAGCGCTGGGTGAATTCCAGCACGGTCACCGACCCGGCTGGCTCGGGCGAAGAGATCAATGCAAATCCCTATTTCCTGAATAACCCGCATATGGTCGTGGGCAAGATCAACGCCACGGGCACCATGAACGGGCGCAACGAGCTTAATGTGACGCTCGACGATCCCAAGCAGTATCAGGCGCTGCTTGATCATGCGGTGTCGCGCCTGCCTGAGTTGCGCCCGACCTACGGCATCGGCGAGCGCACGTTGCAGCATTACACCGTAATGGCCGAAGCGATGCAGCTGGCCGCGCGCCGCGCCGAGCCGGGCGCGATCACGATCGACCTCGACAACAAACTGAAGATGGTCGTGGATTTCGACGCGGGCGATTTGGGCAAGTCGCTCATGCGCGAGATCCACCTGACCGAAAAAACGCCTTTTGCATCCGACTATACCTACACCGTTAACGGCAAGTGGCAGCGCACGGCCGACACCATGGGAGCAAATGGCAAACCGCTAAAGGTGGTGAGTGGCGACAGGGTCACAAACCGCAACCAGAAGTCGCTCGTCACCTATGACAAAGAGAGCGACATCCCGGTCAAGGATCGCTGGGGCCCGGAGCGCATCGCGATCGCGCGCGATATGCTGCCGGTGCGCGATGCAATCAAAAATCAGATCGTGCTTGAATCGTCAGGCGCGACCGATGCGCAGATCGCCGCAGGCCGCCAAACGCTCAACGCGGTCTATGATGCTTTTGTCGCCAAGCACGGTTCGCTGAATGCCAGCAAGGTCGCCAAGATCGCGGACATCATGCCCGACGGTGCGCTGGCGCAAGCCGCCGAGAAAAACGTCGGTGGCAAATATGTAAAATCGGACATTATGAGCCGGCGCGTCACGACGCCTCCGCAGTTGGCCGAGCAAGCGGCCGATGCGAATGACGCGGTTGCTATCTCGCTATCGGAACTCGGCCGGATCGATATTGAGCATGTTGCGAAATTGCTTGGCACCGATGTGGCTGGCGCTGAGAAAGCGCTGTCCGAGGGCGAAACCCCGCGCGCGTTTTACGATCCTGAACTGAAGCGCTGGGAGCCGCGCGACCTGTATCTGGCGGGCTTGATCAAGCGCAAACTGAACATCGCGCGTGCCGAGGGCCTCGATGCCAATGCGCGTGCGCTGGAAGCCGTCATCCCCGAGGATTGGGCGCCCGAGGACATCAAGCCGATCCTTGGCAGCAACTGGATTCCAACGGATGTCTATGCGGACTTTCTGAAGCACCTTGGCTACAGCGGCGCGCACGTCAGCTATTCCGAACTGACCAATGCTTTCAGCGTAAGCGCCGAGGGTAATCCGGCAATTCAGTGGACTACGGCAACGGGTCACAGCACCGGCACGATTGTCTCCAAGATCCTGAACTCGCAGGGCCTCAAGGTCGTAAAGAAGGATCAAGAAGGAAAATCCTATACCGATGAGGTCGCCACCGCTGAAAGCGAGCAGAAGGGCGAGGAACTCTACAATGAGTTTCAGGACTGGGCCTATACCGATGACGCGCGCCGCGATCGGCTGGCAGGTATCTTTAACGAGAAATTCAACGGGCGGCTGCTACGCCAGCGCGACGGCTCGCACCTGAAACTGTATGGCAAGGTTCCAGATGCCGTCATCAAGATGCGCCGCCACCAGATGAACGGCATCTGGCGCGGCATTACCGATCCGGCAGTGCTGTACGATCATGTGGTCGGGGCCGGTAAGACGTTCACGGCGATTGCGCGCATTATGGAAAAGCGCCGCATGGGCATGTCGAACAAGCCGCTTGTCGTCGTGCCGAACCATCTGGTCGAGCAATGGGCAGAGGATGCGGTCACACTCTATCCCGGAGCCAAGGTGCTGGCGGCTGGCAAGGCTGATTTCGAGCGCGGCAACCGTCGGCGTTTGTTCTCACGGATCGCAACCAGCGATTTCGACATGGCTATCATCGGCCATAGCTCGTTCAATTTTGTCGATCTCGATCAGGAAACCGAGCAGCGCTATCTGGAAGACGAGCTCAAATCTGCCTTTGCCGCGGTGAAGGAAGCCGAGGAGGCCGCTGCCGAAGCTGGCATCAGTGGAGGGCGCGGCAAGCCGTTTGGCGTCGCTGAGGCCGAGCGGCTGGTCAAGAAGTTGACCGAACGCCTCGCCAAGCTGCGTGAGGGCAAGCGCGATCGGCTGTTGTCGTTTGAGCAGATGGGCATCGACGATCTCACGATCGACGAGGCGCACGAATTCAAGAACCTCGCTTACTCGTCGCGGCTTCAAAACATCCGCGGCATGGGCAACAAGACCGGCTCGAACAAGGCGATGGACCTGCACCTAAAGATCAGGGCGATCCGCGAGCGGCATAACACGGCGGTCGCATTCCTGACCGGCACGCCGATTAGCAACTCCGTGTCAGAGATGTACCTGTTGCTGCGCAATCTGGTGCCGACGGAATTGAAAGAAATGGGCCTCGAAAATTTCGATGCCTGGCGCTCGATGTTTGTCAGCGTGGGCACTGAATGGGAGCCGACCGAGGCAGGCGGCGTCAAGGAGGTTAACCGGCTAGGCCGCAACTGGACCAACATGCGGGCCCTGATGGACCTGTATTATTCGGTCGCGGACGCGGTCACGAACGACGACATTGCGGCCGCCTATGCCGAGGACAACCCCGGCAAGCGGTATCCGCTGCCCGAGTCTAACTCCAAGCGCACGTCCGGCAAGGATCGCGAATCGGTCGTCGTTCCTGCATCGCCGACCACGGCAACGATGCTCGACCAGATCGTCAGCGATTTTGAAGGCTTACCGGGAATCTCGGATTACAAAGAACGTAATATCGCGCGCCTCAAGCTAATGGACCGCGCGCGCAAGATTTCGCTTGATCCGCGCGCGGTCGACCCGCGTTATGACGTTGGTAACGAGCCCGGAAAAATTACCGTTGTCGCTGATAATGTGGCGCAGATTTACCACAAATGGACTGCCGATAAGGGCACACAGATCATCTTCCTTGACCGTTCGGTGCCCAAAGCCAAGGGCGACGACAAGATCGTGGAAGCCTATGATGCCGCGCAGGCAAAACTGCGCGACGCCATCTCCAACGGTGATAGCACGGCCGAGAGCAAGGCGCTCGATGCGCTGGAGAAGTTCAACCCTAATGAGGTGGAGGAGCTCCGCAACGCATTGCAAGGCGGCTGGAACGCTTATGACGAGATCAAGCGCCAGCTGATCGCGCGCGGGATACCGACCGAGGAAATCCGCTTCGTTCAGGAGGCCAATACCGACAAACAGAAATCCGACCTATTCGCACTAGTGAAAAAGGGCGACGTGCGCATCCTAATTGGCTCGACGCCCCGCATGGGTGCAGGGACCAACGTGCAGGATCTGCTGGTTGGCCTGCACCATGTCGACGTGACGTGGAAACCGTCTGACATCGAGCAGCGCGAGGGCCGCATCATCCGGCAGGGCAACCAGCTGCTTGCCAAATATGGAGATGACTTTGCGGTCGACGTGAAAGCCTATGTCACCGAGCGCAGCATCGACGCAAAGATGTGGGATTTGAACGCCGGCAAGCTGAAGGCGATCAACGGCATCCGCAAATACGATGGCTCGTTCGATATGGAATTCGACGACGCCGAAAGCGCGAGCATGGCCGAGATGGCAGCACTTGCAACCGGCGACCCGATGATGATCGAGCGCGTGTCGCTGGATGGCGACATTAAGAAGCTGGGGCTGCAACAGCGCTCGTACAACAACCGCATCAACGCCATGCGCGGCAAGTTGTCCGCCAATGCCCGCCAGATGGCCGCAGGGCCGCAGCGCGCGGAAATGTACACACAGTACGCCGATGCGCTTACGCCGCAGCTGGCGCGCGTCCAAGCAGCCTCACAGCAGCGCACGATTAATGTCGGGGGCACGGATTACAATGATCGGGGGGCTGCGACCGATGCTGCTCAGGCAGCAATCGACAAGATCCGCGGCGCTGATGAGAAGGCCCGGTTTGTAGTCGTCATCAATGGCGAGAAGCTCACAACGCAGGACGGCGTGCAGACCGCAATCCGCACCGCGCTCGGCACGCCGGACTTCGAAGGCGCAATCGGCAGCCAGATATTTATCGACACCAACGAGATGGCGCGCGCAATCGCCGCCCGCGCTGTCGACATGAAGGGTAAGGCTGAATTCACGTTGGACGGTCTTACGGTCAATGGCATGCCCGTCGAGGTCGATGTCGTGGATAGCAAGTTTGGCAAGAGCAAGTCAGTGACGATCACTGCGCTCGATGCGCAAGGCAGGGACATTGCCAATTACAGCACCTTGGCCAATGCCGTATCGCTGCCGCTCGCCCGTTCGCTGATCGAGCGAATCCGCGAGAAGTTGGAACCCGCCCGTTTCCAAGCAGCAGCCGCGCTGGAAATGCGCAATGTTCAGCGTGCATCTGAGGAACAGGCCGGGCTTGACGCTGAAATATCGAAGCCATGGCCCAAAGCCGATGAGCTCACCGCTAAGCGCGACCGGCTACAGACTGTCATTGCCACGCTGGCTGAGAAGAAGTCTGGCGGCGGCGCTGCTGGCGTCGCATCCGATCCTACACCCTCGAACGGCACGACTATCGACGCCATTATGAATTTCCGCCCCGAGGTTAACGAAGAGCGCACGGCCTATCTTGCCGAACCGACCGGTGCGGAGTACGCTGCTGAGGATGGCACAGGACAACCACCTGACGATGGACGAGCGCTTGAACGCGCTGGTGGACGAGATTCTCGCAACGCCTCTGATGATGCTGTGCGGGGGCGGAGCGGCATTCTACCGAACGCCAGACATGAGCAAATCCGAGGTCTTGGCATTGCAGCGGATTTGCGACGAACGGGGCATACGGCCCTCGTGGGAAGAGACGCAGCGCATCCAAGCGATCTCGCGGAACTAGCCCAAGTTTATCGCGATCCGCGTCACGAGACGTTTCGCGTTTTCTTTATGCACGGCGACCAGATCGTTCATGCGACCGGGGTAAGTGCGCGCGTCAGCGACCAAGCACCATTGATGCCAAAGTACCAATATCAAAAGTTCATTCCGTGGCTCAAAGAGACGATGCGCTCAACCGGCGCAAACGGCTATTATCTGCTGCATAATCATCCGACTGGTATCCCTGAGCCGAGCAAACAAGATCGGAATGTAACTACCGCAATTGCTCAGGCGGTGGCTGGCTTCAAAGGCCATGTCATTATCAATTCCAACAAATATGGGACGGTAAACGAATACGGCAGCGGTAAGGTGCATTGAACCGTCCCGGGTTTCTCGGAGGCTCCTACTTGTGAGAAGGAGCTACCAT
>JBBATW010000051.1:0-7754 GCA_040398585.1 Agreia sp. | reverse complement strand
AGAGTTTTCTGCCCACAATCAACGGGGTCACCAACAGTGTGGTCAAGGTTTTAGACCATCTTCGGGAGGCCGGCCATGAGGCCATCGTTATCTGCCCGGCGGCCGGGGCTCCGACCCACTATCAGGGCTTTCCCGTCTATCCCGTGCCGGCCATCGCCTACCGCCAGTTCCCCGTCGGGCTGCCGAACCCCCAGGTTCACCGACTGCTCGCGGCGTTTCGGCCCGACATCGTGCATGCGGCATCCCCCTTCCTTCTCGGGGCCCAGGCCCTGGCCGCCGCCAACCGCCTGAATATCCCCAGCGTCGCAATCTTCCAGACGGATGTCGCGGGCTATGCCAAGCGCAACCGTCTGGGTCCGGCAACCGCCTGGACCTGGCGCTTCGTTCGCTGGGTGCACGAGGGCGCCGACCTTACCCTTGTGCCCTCGACGGCCTCGCACGCCGACCTCACTGCCGCCGGCGTGCCCCGCCTCGCCCACTGGGGCCGCGGCGTGGATGTAGAGCAGTACCATCCCAACCTCAAGCACGGCGCCGCCGCCACAGCGCTCCGCGCCCGGCTCTCGCCCAACGGCGAGGTGATCATCGGCTACGTGGGGCGGATTGCCCCCGAGAAGCAGCTTGAGCGCTTCGCCGCCCTGAGGGACCTGCCCGGCATCTCGATCGCCCTCGTCGGCGACGGCCCGGCTGAGGGCTCGGTGCGCGCTGCCCTGGCCGGCATGCCCGTTACCTGGCTGGGCCGCCTGGGCGGCGACGAGCTGGCCGCGGCCTACGCGAGCTTCGATGTGTTCGTCCACACGGGCACCGAGGAGACTTTCGGCCAGACCCTGCAGGAGGCGCACGCCGCCGGCCTGCCCGTCGTTGCCCCGCGCGCGGGTGGTCCCATCGACCTGATTTCCGACGGGTCAGACGGCTACCTGTTCGACCCGTACGACGATGCCAGCCTACGCACCCTCGTGGAGGATCTCTGCGTCAGTGCGAAGCTTCGCCAGCGCATGGGCGAGGCCGGGCGCCGTAAGGTTCGTGCCACCACCTGGCACAGCGTCTGCGAGGCGCTGATGACCCATTACCTGGCGGTAATCGCCGCTCGCCACCCCCTCTCGGCCGCTACCACCTCCCGATTTTCCGTGAGTAAGGCAGCCCTAACAAGCAGTGGTCGGAATAGGACCATAAACTGGTAGAACCTTCGCCCTCGCGTCCAACGCCTTGAGGCACGACAGCGAAAGGATCCACAGGTCAAGGAGGATTTTTCGTGTCGAAGACTGAAACTGAAAGCCACTCACCCGGTGCGCTTTCGCCGAACGGCAAGAGGCCGGCGGGCACTCTTTACCGGGGGAACGAGGGCATGTGGTCCTGGGTCCTGCACCGCATCACGGGAATCGCCATATTTTTCTTCCTCCTCGTGCATATTCTGGACACCGCGCTGATCCGTGTCAGCCCCGAGGCATACAACGCCGTCATGTCGAGCTATAAGAACCCGATCATGGGCCTCGGCGAGACCGCCCTCGTCGGTGCCATCGCCTTCCACGCCTACAACGGCCTGCGCATCATCCTCGTCGACTTCTGGACCAAGGGTCCGAAGTACCAGAAGGTCATGTTCTATGTCGTGATCGGCCTCTGGGTCGTCACCATGCTCGGCTTCGCCCCGCGCCACCTGATCAACGTCTTCAGCGAGGTGGGCAACTGATGTCGAGCACGACTGACACTCTCGGCCTGGCCGCTCCGCGCGCTCCCCGCTCCGCCCCGACAGGCGGCGTTAACTGGGAGAAGTGGGGCTGGATCTACATGCGCGCCTCCGGCGTGATCCTCGTCGTGCTGATCTTCGGCCACCTCTTCGTGAACCTGATGCTGGGCGACGGCATCAAGGGAATCGACTTCGCCTTTGTCGGCGGCAAGTATGCGACGCCGTTCTGGCAGATCTGGGACTGCGCCATGCTCTGGCTCGCTCTCATCCACGGCGCCAACGGTATGCGCACGCTGGTCAACGACTACGCGACGCACGCCGTCACCCAGCGGGTCCTCAAGGGCGCGCTGCTCTTTTCCGTACTCACCCTCCTAACGCTCGGAACCCTTGTGATCTTCACGTTCGACCCCTGCCCTGCAGGCGCCCCAGCCAACCTCGTCGCCTCGTTCTGCGCGACCATCTAGGGGCCGCGAAAATGACTGAATACGCAGACGGAACAATCGTCGACGGCATCCACTACCACCAGTTCGATATCGTCATCGTCGGTGCCGGTGGCGCCGGGATGCGCGCCGCCATCGAGGCAGGCCCGCTGGCCAACACGGCCGTCATCTCCAAGCTCTACCCGACGCGCAGCCACACGGGTGCTGCCCAGGGCGGCATGGCGGCCGCGCTCGCCAACGTCGAGGAAGACAGCTGGGAGTGGCACACCTTCGACACCGTCAAGGGCGGCGACTACCTCGTCGACCAGGATGCGGCCGAGATCCTCGCCCGCGAGGCCATCGATGCCGTCATCGACCTCGAGAACATGGGGTTGCCCTTCAACCGCACCCCCGAGGGCAAGATCGACCAGCGTCGCTTCGGCGGCCACACCCGCGACCACGGAAAGAGCCCGGTACGACGGGCCTGCTACGCGGCAGACCGCACCGGTCATATGATCCTTCAGACGCTGTTCCAGAACTGCGTGAAGTTCGGCATCAACTTCTTCAATGAGTACTACGTGCTCGACCTGGTCATGACCGAGGTCGACGGGGTCAACAAGCCGTCCGGCGTCGTCGCCCTGGAGCTCGCTACCGGTGAGATCCACGTCTTCCAGGCCAAGGCCGTCATCTTCGCCACCGGCGGGTTCGGCAAGATCTACAAGACGACGTCCAATGCCCACACCCTCACGGGCGACGGCGTCGGCATCATCTGGCGCAAGGGTCTCCCCTTGGAGGACATGGAGTTCTACCAGTTCCATCCGACCGGACTTGCCGGCCTGGGCATCCTGCTCTCTGAAGCCGCCCGCGGCGAGGGAGCGATCCTGCGCAACAGCGAGGGCGAGCGCTTCATGGAGCGCTACGCACCGACCATCAAGGACCTCGCCCCGCGTGACATCGTTGCGCGCTGCATGGCGCTGGAGATCCGCGAGGGTCGAGGGGCAGGTCCGAACAAGGACTACGTCTACCTCGACATCACGCACCTCTCCCCCGAGGTCATCGATGCGAAGCTGCCTGACATCACGGAATTCGCCCGCACCTACCTCGGTGTCGAGCCGTACACGGAGCCCGTGCCCGTGCTGCCGACCGCACACTACGCGATGGGCGGCATCCCGACGAACATCCTCGCCGAGGTGCTCTCCGACAACGACACCGTGGTTCCCGGGCTCTACGCCGCCGGCGAGTGCGCCTGCGTCTCGGTGCACGGCTCGAACCGCCTCGGCACCAACTCGCTGCTTGACATCAACGTCTTCGGCAAGCGCGCCGGGCGCGCCGCCGCGGAATACGTCAAGACGGCCGAGTGGGTGCCGCTGCCGGAGAACCCCGCAGCAGCCGTACAGGAACTGGTCGAGAACGCCCGCAACTCCAACGGAACCGAGCGCATCGCGATCATCCGCCGCGAGCTGCAGGAGTCGATGGACAGAAATGCCCAGGTGTTCCGCACCGAGGAGAGCCTCCTGGAGGTGACCGAGGTGATCCACGGCCTGCGCCAGCGGTACAAGAACATCCTCGTCCAAGACAAGGGCGTACGTTTCAACACCGACCTGCTGGAGGCCATCGAACTCGGCTTCCTGCTGGACTTGGCTGAGGTCGTCGTCTACTCGGCGCGAAACCGCAAGGAGAGCCGCGGCGCCCACATGCGCGAGGACTATCCGCTGCGCGACGACGTCAACCTGATGAAGCACACAATGGCTTACTTGACCGGCGACCCCGAGTCCGCCGATGCAGGCGATCACATCACACTCGATTGGAAGCCCGTCATCGTGACGAACTACCAGCCTATGGAGAGGAAGTACTAGGCCATGGCCGCAGCAACTGTGAGTACCCCGCCCGCGCCCAAGCTTGATCCGCTGAAGACCTTCACCGTGACCATGATCGTGCGCCGGTTCAACCCGGACAGCGATCTCGAGCCCACCTGGCAGGACTTCGACGTCGAGATGTACCCGACCGACCGCGTCCTCGACGCGCTGCACAAGATCAAGTGGGAGCAGGACGGTTCGCTCACGTTCCGCCGCTCCTGTGCCCACGGCGTCTGCGGCTCGGACGCGATGCGCATCAACGGTCGCAACCGGCTGGCCTGCAAAACCCTGATCAAGGACCTCGACATCACGAAGCCCATCTACGTGGAGGCCATCAAGGGCCTGCCGCTGGAGAAGGACCTCGTCGTGGACATGGAGCCCTTCTTCGAGAGCTTTCGTGCCGTGCAGCCGTTCCTGATCTCTTCCTCCAAGCCCGAGAAGGAGCGCATTCAGTCCGCCACCCAGCGTGCGCGTTTCGACGACACCACGAAGTGCATCCTGTGCGCCGCGTGCACGAGCAGCTGCCCCGTGTTCTGGACCGACGGCCAGTACTTCGGCCCGGCGGCAATCGTGAACGCGCACCGCTTCATCTTCGACTCGCGCGACGAGGGAGCTCAGGTTCGCCTCGACATCCTCAATGACAAAGAGGGCGTGTGGCGCTGCCGCACGACCTTCAACTGCTCCGAGGCGTGCCCCCGGGGCATCCAGGTGACGCAGGCGATCTCCGAGGTCAAGGCAGCCATCCTGCGCGGCCGCCCGTAGCACCCAGCACGACACACCAGTAGAGGCCGGCTCCCCTCGGGGGCCGGCCTGAGCTGTATCCCAGACGCGAAAGGCCGGCCGACTGTGAAGAAGCTCATCGCCTGGGTGACGGGGCTTCGCCCCGTTCGAGTATTCGTGCACTACCTCGATCATGGCGGCCCACTGTTCGCCGCGGGGATGTCGTATCAGGCCCTGTTCGCGATCTTCGCGGGCGTCTGGGTAGGCTTCACGATCTTCGGCTTCATCCTCTTGGGAAACCCAGAACTCCGCTCGGCTCTTCTCGAGATCATCGGAACCTCCGTTCCCGGCCTGCTCGGCCCGGAGGGCGCCATCTCCGATACGTCGATCATCGCGACCCAGTCCCTGACCTGGGCAGGATCAGTCGCGCTGATCGGCCTGCTCCTGACTGCCCTCGCCTGGCTGGCCTCGACCCGAAATGCCATCCGGCGCATCTTCCAGGTCCCCAACGATCCGACGTTCTTCCTGCTACTGAAGCTCAAGGACCTCGCCCTCGCGCTCGCGTTCGGCGTCGCCCTCATCGTGTCTGCGGCACTGTCGCTGGCCAGCACCAGCCTGCTCGGCGCATCCTTCGCGCTGGTGGGCATCAGCACGGAGTCGACGGCAGCCGTGATCGCCGCCCGAATGGCCGGGCTCGGTATCGTCTTCGTTCTGGATACCGTGGTGCTCGCCACGTTTTACCGGGTACTCTCCGGGATCAAGATCCCGCTGGCCTGGCTGCTCCGCGGCGCGCTGATCGGAGCGGCCGCGCTGGGGGCTGTAAACGCTCTCGGCTCTGCCCTGCTCGGCGGGGTGAACGCGAACCCCCTGCTCACCTCGTTTGCCGTCATCATCGGCCTTCTGATCTGGTTCAACCTGATCTGCCAGATCATCCTGCTGGCCGCGACGTGGATCGCAGTCGGGCTGAATGACGCCGGAATCGACCTGCACCCCGAGGCGATCGCGAACGGGCCGGTAAACTCGGAGGATGCCTGAGATCTCCCCCGCCGCCACGGCCACGAAGCCCCTCCGCATCGCCTCGATCAACACCAACGGGGTGCGTGCCGCTTTCCGGAAGGGCATGGGCGAGTGGCTGGCATCGCGCGATGTCGACATCCTCGCCATTCAGGAGGTGCGGGCCTCCACGGAGGACCTCGAGCAGCTCCTGGGGCCGGAGTGGAGCATCCTGCACGACGCCGCGACCGCCAAGGGGCGCGCCGGCGTCGCGCTCGCCAGCCGGGGAGCCGCGAAGATCCACCGGGTCGCCCTCGGCGCCGATGATGTCGACAGCGCGGGCCGCTGGCTCGAGGCCGACTATGAGGTCAACGGCAAGATCGTGACCGTCGTGTCCACCTATGTGCACTCCGGCGAGGTCGACACCCCGAAACAGCTAGAGAAGTACCGCTTCCTCGATGCCATGACCGAGCGGATGCCCGAGGTCGCCGCGCACTCCGATTACGCAGTCATCGTGGGAGACCTCAACGTCGGGCACCGCGAGTTCGATATCAAGAACTGGAAGGGCAACGTCAAGCGCGCCGGCTTCCTACCCATCGAGCGGGCCTACTTCGACCGCTTTATGGGCGAGGCCGGAACCACCGTCACGGGTGTCGACGGTTCGACGGGCCAGGGCCTCGGCTGGGTCGATGTCGGGCGCAGAGCCTCCGGCGAGGTCGACGGGCCCTACACCTGGTGGTCCTGGCGCGGCCAGGCGTTCGACAACGACACCGGCTGGCGCATCGACTACCAGCTGGCGACGCCGGCACTTGCTGCAACGGTCGTGAACTACGCCGTCGACCGCGCCGCGGCCTACGACCAGCGCTGGAGCGATCACACCCCCGTCGTCGTCGACTACGCGCTCTAGCGCTGCCCTGTTTCATTCCCCTTCTTCTTCGCCTGCACCACATCTGGAGACACACCCATGGCATCCAAGCCCCGCCTCTTCTCGGGTATGCAGCCCTCGGCCGACTCCCTGCACCTCGGCAACTACATCGGCGCCCTGCTCAGCTGGAAGGAGCTGCAGGAGACCCACGAGGCGTTCTTCTTCCTCGCGGATCTGCACGCGATCACGGTTCCCCAAGACCCGGCGGCCCTCCGGGAGAACACCCGACGCACGGCCGCCCAGTACATCGCGGCCGGCATCGACCCGTCGCGCTCGACCCTGTTCGTGCAGTCGCAGGTGCCCGCCCACGCCCAGCTCGCCTGGGTGCTGAACACCATCACGGGCTTCGGCGAGGCGAGTCGCATGACCCAGTTCAAGGACAAGTCGGCAAAGCAGGGGGCCGACACGGCGTCGGTCGGCCTCTTCACCTATCCCATCCTTCAGGCCGGCGACATCCTGCTGTATCAGGCCAACCAGGTGCCGGTCGGTGAAGACCAGCGCCAGCACGTCGAGCTCACCCGCGACCTCGCCACCCGATTCAACTCGCGGTTCGGCGAGACATTCACGGTGCCCGAGGCATACATCCTGAAGGAGACCGCGAAGGTCTTCGACCTGCAGAATCCGCAGGCAAAGATGAGCAAGTCGTCGGCGAGCCCGGCCGGCATCGTCTGGCTGATGGACGATGAGAAGACCACCGCGAAGAAGATCATGCGCGCGGTCACCGATACCGATGCCAGCGTTGTGTATGACCGGGAGACGAAGCCCGGCGTGGCCAACCTGCTGACGATCTTCGCCGTTCTCGGCGAGCGCAGCATCGAGAGCCTCGAGAACGAGTTCGCGGGCCGCGGCTATGGCGACCTGAAGAAGGCCCTCGCCGAGCTGGTCACGAGCATCCTGGGCCCGATCCGCGCGCGCACCCTCGAGCTGCTGGATGACCCGGCGGAGCTCGACCGTATTCTCGCCGTCAACGCCGACCGCGCCAGCGAGGTCGCCGAGGCCACCCTGGCCCAGGTCTATGACCGCATGGGCTTCCTGCCGCGCGCAAAACTGCGCTGAGACCGGATGCTGGCCGCCGGCCGATCGGCTACCGACTGACATTTTCCAAAAACTGACCATTTGGGCACCGACTGGGGGCATAAACCCAATCCGTCAGTCGGTGG
>JBBATW010000050.1:0-8096 GCA_040398585.1 Agreia sp. | reverse complement strand
CCAAATAGGGCACAGAGTCCAAGTTTTATTCGAACTAAAACCCCTACAATTCAACAACTCCTGCACAAGAAGCGAGGTCAAGAATCTATCCACAGATAAAACGCCCGACGGCCCGTTTAGGCAAAGGCATCACGTTTCCAGGCCGTAGCCACGTTCCACCGCGGGCGGATTCTGTGCCTAGATGTCGGCGTGCAGCTGCCAGACCTTCTCGGCCGAGTCGCGCCAGCTGAAGGCGCGGGCACGGTCAAGGCCACGGGTCGACAGGTTCGCGCGGAGCTCAGTGTCGGTGAGTACGCGGGTGATGGCCTCGGCAAGGCGTTCCGGGTAGCCCGCCGCGTCGTCGCGCTCGACGACGACGCCGGCATCGGAGGCGACCTCGACGAGCGCGGGGGAGTCGGAGTGGATCACGGGGGTGCCGAAGTGCAGCGCCTCGATCACCGGCAGGCCGAAGCCCTCGGCCAGACTCGGGTACACGAAGGCGGTGGCACGGTCCATGACCAGCGCCAGGTCGGAGTCCGCCAGAAAGCCGAGGGTTCTGACGCGGCCTGCGGCGAGCCCGGCCTCCCGGGCAACGGCGTCGACGTCTATATCGCCCCAGCCCTTGGGCCCGGCGATCAGCAGCGGCAGGTCGGGGACCTCCGGCCGGGCGAGGGCCTCGAGCAGGGCGCCCAGACCCTTGCGGGGCTCGAGGGTGCCCACGGTCAGCAGATACTCGCTCGGAAGACCGAGGGCCGCGGCGCGCTCGTCGGCGTTGGCCGGCACCGCCAGGGAGGAACTGACTGCGCCACCGATGACGCGTACGCGGTCGCCGAAGTCGATGAACTGGCGCAACTCCTTGGCCACGGCATGCGTCGGCACGACGATCGCGTCGGCGAAGCGGCGGGCGCGGCGGGCCATGGCCTTGTGCCAGGCCACGCCGCGGGGCGTCAGGGTTTCCGGATGCGTCCACGGCACGACGTCATGGATGGTTACCGCAATCTGCTGTCCCACGGTATTCGCGCGGTCGATGCGCCGAAGCGGCGCCAGCAGGCTGGTGGCGTGCACCATTCCATGGCTGTTGCCGGTGAAGGCGCCGAACTGCCAGGCGAGCGCGAGCTCGCGGCGCGGCAGGCCGACCCGCTCGAGGCGCTGCAGGCCGGGCAGCGACTCGAGCACCTCGGCGAATCGCTCATCCGGAACCCGCGAGATGATGCCCTCGACGTCACAGTCGCGCGGTGTCGTCGTGATGATCTCGCGAGTGAGTTCCTCGGTGTAGCGCCCTATTCCGCCGGGCACCGGTGCGACCATCTGGTCGACAACCACCCTGAGCGTGGTCATTTAGCCCCAAATACTCCGGCGCCGACGGCGTCGTGCAGAGCCTCGTGCCAGTCGCGCATAGGCGTAAGCCCGGCGTCGGCCCAGGCCTTGTGGCCCAGAACGGAGAAGTCGGGGCGCGGTGCCGGGCGCAGGAACGCAGCACTGTCGGTCGGCAGCACCTTCGCGGGGTCGAGATCGCACTCGGCGAAGGTGGCTTTGGCGAACTCGAACCAGGACGCGACGCCCGCGTTGGTGCCGTGGTAGATGCCAGCGGGGGCATCCGAGTCGATCAGTTTCACGAGTTGCGCGGCCAGGTCATGGGTCCAAGTGGGCTGGCCGATCTGGTCGGTGACGACGCTGACCGAGTCACGCTCCCGGCCGAGGCGCAGCATTGTGGCTGGGAAACTCGGGCCGTGCTCGCCGTAGAGCCAGGCCGTGCGCACGATGTAGCTGCCCTCGGCATACTCGTCGCGCACGAATCGCTCACCGGCGGCCTTGGTGCGGCCATAGGCCGAGATAGGGGCGTAGGGGCTGTCTTCTGCGTAGGGCTCGCTGGCGTCGCCGCCGAAGACGTAGTCGGTGGAGACCTGCACGAGCTTCGCGCCGACCTCCCGGGCGGCGATGGAGAGGTTGCGCGCGCCGATCGCATTGACGGCGAAGGCGGCATCCTCATTGCTCTCGGCGTCGTCGACCTTCGTATAGGCGGCGCAGTTGATGACGACGTCGTGCCCGGCGACGGCGGCGCGAACGGCGGCCATGTCGGTGACATCAAGGTCTTTTCGGGCCAGTGCGGTCACGTCTCGGCCGACGAGCACGTCGCTCACGTCGTGTCCCAGCATGCCGTTCGCTCCGGTCAGCAGAATTTTCACGGTGAAGTGGCTCCTCTTAACAGTGCGGGTTTTGTCGCCCAAGTCTACCCGGGCACTTTCGGGCATCCCGGTAGACTTTGCTCCGTGAAGATTCGCGAACTGTCAATTCCAGACTCCTACGAGATCACGCCGAAGCTTCACTCCGATGATCGCGGCATGTTCATGGAGTGGTACCGCTTCGACCGGCTCGAGGAGGTCATCGGCCACTCGCTCACCCTGCGGCAGGCGAACGTCTCCGTCTCGAAGAAGGGCGTCGTTCGCGGCATCCACTTCGCCGATATTCCTGTTGGCCAGGCGAAGTTCGTCACCGCGACCCACGGCGCAGTGCTTGACTATGTCATCGATATCCGTGTCGGGTCGCCGACGTTTGGCCAGTGGGACTCCGTGCTGCTGGATGACGTCGATCGCCGCTCGATCTACATCGCCGAGGGTCTCGGCCACGCATTCGTCGCCCTCACCGAGGGTGCGACCGTCTCCTACCTCGTCTCCGACTCGTTCAAGGCCGAGCGCGAGCACGGCATCAGCCCGCTCGACGCGGATATCGGACTCGTCTTCCCGCCTGAAGCCGGTCTGGCCCTGCTGTCGCCGAAGGATGTCGAGGCCCCGACTCTGGCCGAGGCCGCGGCGAGCGGCCTGCTCCCCTCCTGGGAGGACGCCCGCGCGTTCTACGCCTCACTGCAGACCGCCGACTCCAACTCCGGAAAGGCGTAACCCCATGCGCGGAATCATTCTCGCCGGCGGCTCCGGCACCCGGCTCTGGCCGATCACCAAGGGCATCTCCAAGCAGCTGATGCCGATCTACGACAAGCCGATGATCTACTACCCCCTGTCGACGCTGATGATGGCGGGCATCCGGGAGATCCTGATCATCACCACTCCCGAGTACAACGACCAGTTCCGCAACCTGCTCGGCGACGGCAGCGATCTGGGGATCCGGCTCGAGTACGCCGTGCAGCCGTCCCCTGACGGCCTCGCCCAGGCCTTCATCATCGGTGAGGAGTTCATCGGCGATGAGAGCGTCGCCCTGGTGCTGGGAGATAATATCTTCCACGGCACCGGGCTCGGCTCATCGCTGCCTGGAAAAGAGGATGAAGACTTTTCGGGCGCGATGATCTTCGCGTATCACGTGGCAAACCCCAAGGCCTATGGCGTCGTCGAGTTCGACGAGAACAACGTCGCCGTCTCCATCGAGGAGAAGCCGGAGAAGCCCAAGAGCAACTACGCGGTACCCGGCCTCTACTTCTACGACAACTCCGTGGTGGAGATAGCCAAGACCATCGAGCCCAGCCCGCGCGGCGAGCTCGAGATCTCGACGGTGAATGAGCGCTACCTCCAGGCGAACAGGCTTCGCGTGTCGGTGCTCGATCGCGGCACCGCCTGGCTCGACACCGGAACGTTCGAGTCGATGCTGCAGGCCACCGAGTTCGTGCGCGTCATCGAAGACCGTCAGGGCTTCAAGATCGGCTGCATCGAGGAGATCGCCTGGCGCGCCGGCTGGATCGACGACGCCCAATTGAGGACGCTTGCCGCGCCTCTGACCAAGAGCGGATACGGGGTCTACCTGTCGAACCTTCTCGACGCAGACTAGCCCGATGAGTTCCAGACTCGACACCGATGCTTCGCAGCGCGAGCAGATCGTCTTCTCCCGGCCATTCCGGTCGGCGCACGAGTTGGCAAACCTCGAGCGGGTGCTGGTGTCCGACCATGCTCACGGCGACGGCCAGTTCACCAAGAGTGCGACCGAGAAGCTCAAGGGCATCACGCACTCAGAGCGAGCGCTGCTCACATCGTCGTGCACGCACGCCCTGGAGCTCGCGGGCCGCCTGCTCGACCTAGGCCCGGGCGACGAGGTCATCCTGCCCAGCTTCACCTTCCCCTCGGCTGCAACCGCGATCGCGCTGACCGGAGCCACCTGCGTCTTCGTCGACGTCGACCTGCAGTACGGCAACATCGATGCCCAGCAGGTGGCCGACGCCGTCACCGCGAAGACCAGGGCCATCTCGGTCGTGAACTACGGCGGCGTATCGGTCGACTTCGACGCGATCACGGCGATCGCGGCAGAGCACGACCTGCCGGTCATCGAGGACAACGCTCACGGCCTGGGTGGCAGCTACCGGGGCCGGCCGCTCGGCAGTTTCGGTGCGCTTGCAGCCCAGAGTTTTCATGACACCAAGAACATCCACTCGGGCGAGGGCGGAGCCCTGCTCGTGAACGAGGCGTCGTTCATGGAGCGCGCCGAGATTATTCGGGAGAAGGGCACCAACCGGTCATTGTTCCTGCGCGGCCAGGTCGACAAGTACACGTGGGTCGACATCGGCTCGAGCTTCCTGATGAGCGAATACAGCGCGGCCGTGCTCGACTCGCAGCTAGCTTCTTTCGCCGAGATCCAGTCCCTGCGCTTCGCCATCTGGGATGCCTACGCCGCGGGCCTGGCAGGGTGGGCGGCCGACACCGGCATCCGCCTGATGGATGTTCCGGGCGACCGGGAGCACACCGCCCACCTGTTCTTCCTGCAGGTCGCAAACCACGCCGACCAGGTCGCCTTGCTCGCGCACCTGAGAGCCACCGGCGTCGTAGGCACATTCCACTACATTCCGCTGGACTCCTCGCCCGCGGGTCGTCGCTATGGTCGCAGCTCGCACGAGCTGACCGTCAGCAGGGCGTTCTCCGAGCGCCTCGTTCGCCTGCCGCTCTGGGCCGGCATGACGGATACGCAGATCGAGCGCGTCATCGCCGCCGTCGTCGCATTCCGCCCCGCGGCCTCCTGACGCACTGAGCTAGCGCTTGAGGATGCGGGTCATCATGAACGCGCGGCCCACGAGACCCACGCGAACGACGAGGCGGACCGGGAAGTTGTACCAGCCGCTGTAGCGCCGGGACAGGAAGCGGTAGGCGCTCTGATGATGCACGACGATCATGCGCGCCGAGTCGGTGTCGGTCGAGTGCGCCCCGGAGTGCTCGACCACGGCCGAGGGGGCGTAGCGGTTCAGCCAGCCGGCCGCACCGAGACGGGCGCCGAGGTCGACGTCTTCGAAGTACATGAAGTAGTCGTCGTCGAATCCGCCGACGGCGTCGAAGGCCTCCCGACGCACGAGCAGGCACGAGCCGCTCAGCCAGCCGGCGTCGCGCTCCCGGGGCGGCAGCTCGGTGTCGTTGCGGTAGCTGGCCGTGAAGGGGTTCGTGGGCCAGATGCGCGCCAGCAATGCGTGGCCGATGCCGTTGGCGAGTGACGGAAGCGCCCGGGCAGAGGGGTAGACCTCGCCGTCGGTCATGACGAGGGGGCCCACCGCGCCGACCCGGGCATCAGCTTCGCCGACCCGCACGAGTTCGTCGAACGCGCCAGGTCTGATCTCGATGTCGGGGTTGCTGATCAATACCCAGCGGATGTCGCCCGGCAGCTCGCGGATCGCCGCATTCATGGCGCCGCCGTAGCCGAGATTCTTGGGCAACGGCAGGTACAGCGCCCGGAACCGCTCGGCGAGCTCGGCCGAGGGCGCGCCAACCTCCGGCTTGTTGTCTGCGACGACGATTATCTGTTCCGCAACGCTGGCGACTGCCAGGGAGGCGAGAAACCCTTCGAGCACGGCCTCGGAGCCGAAACTCACCGTGACGACGCCGATCCGGCCTGAGGGCGCGTCGAGGGCGCTCACTGGGCGGCCGCCTTGGCCGCTGCCTCGTAGGTGTCTGCATAGACGCGGGCGCACTCTGCCCAGGTGAACTGGCGGCTCCGGGCGAGGCCGTAGGCCGCGAGAGCGGCCCGGCGACCGTCGTCGGCGAGTAGTTCACGCAGCGCGATGGTGAGGGAGGCGGCATCCGGCTCGGAGTAGGCGACAGCCTCGCCGCCGACCTCGGGAATGGCGAGGCGGCGGGTCGTCAGCACGGCGGTGCCGCTCGACATGGCCTCGAGCACCGGCAGCCCGAAGCCCTCGCCGAGGCTCGGGTACACGACGAGCTCGGCGCCGCCGAGAAACGCGGAGAGCAGTTCGATCGGCAGGTAGCCTGCCTCGATCACAGAGCGCTCTGCAGCAGGCTGGGCTGCGATCGCGTCGAGGGCGTCGTTTGTCGCCGCGTCCCAGCCGCGGGCGCCCGAGAGCACGAGCACAGGGGTCTCGGCGGGGTTCTCCGCGCGAAGCGTCGCGTGCGCCACGAGCAGTGCGGGGATGTTCTTGCGGGGCTCCATCGTGCCGAGAAATGCCACATACGGCTGGTCGATGCTGAGCCCGATGCTCTTGCGCACCTCGCGAACCGAAGCGGGATTGGGAGGGCTGAAGACGCCGGCGTCGACGCCGAGGTAGGCGACGGAGATGGGTGATGCCAGACGCGGCACGTACTTTTCGACCTCATCGGCCGTCGCGCGACTCACGGCGACGAGCATCTGGGCCCGGGCCGCGGCCCAGCGAATCCACCGCCGGAAGAAGACACACTTCAGCTTCGAGTGCACCTCGGGGGAGCTGAAGAAGGTCGCGTCGTGCAGCGTGACGACGCTGGCCGCCCCGGAGACCAGGGGGAAAGTGTAGTGCGGGGAGTGGATGACGGTGCAGCCCTGACGGCGGGCGAGGGCAGGCAGGCCGACCTGCTCCCAGAGGAGGCGAAGCGGGCGAATCGAGACGGATGGCGGAGCCACGATATAGCGGTGCCCGGGGGCCGCCGCAGACAGCGCGGGCAGGTCGCCGCGCTTGGCAACAACCGTGATTCGCGTGCCTGTCGCCTCGAGGCCCGCGAGCAGGCCGATGATGAATCTGGCTACTCCGCCCTGGGATGCAGGGATGGAGGTCGCATCGAGGAGCACTCCGGGGGCTGTCGTGTCCAGGCCGGATCTCCTTACGATTGTGATGCGGTCAACCGACCAAGTCTCCCATGACCTCGCCGTTAGGATGTGCGAAGTGCCCAAATGGGCACGGCACGAGGCAAAGGACGTGGGCGGGGCAATGGCTCGACAACCGAGTGGTCTCACTCTCATCCTGATCGCCACCGCCATCGCCGGCGTCGCGGGCTATGCCATTCAGATCGTGGTTCCCGCCGTGGTGGGCCCCGACGCCTTTGTGCTCTTCGCCGCATTCTGGTCGGCACTGTACCTAGTGATCAGCGCCCTGTCTGGGGTGCAGCAGGAGTTCACCCGAGCGACGCGGCCGGGTTTGGATGCTGCTGCCGCCCCAGCGGCGCCCGCCCGGCACACCGCGCGCAATTTCGGTCTACTGACCGCTGTACTGGTCTTCGTTCTCGTCACGGCGACGGGGTTTCTCTGGGTTCCGCTGGTGCTGCCCGGCAAGTCCATCGCGCTCGCGGTGCCCCTTGCCTTCGGCGCCGCGTCGTATGTTCTTGTGGCGACGCTGTGCGGCACGCTCTATGGCATCAAGCGCTTCGCGGCCCTGGCCTGGATGACCTCGCTCGACAGCATTCTGCGCCTGATCGCCATTTCGATCGCACTGCTGGCAAACGCAGATATCGTCGGCCTCGCCTGGGCGATTGCGATCCCATTCCCGCTGACGATCCTTGTGGTGGGGGGTTTCATTCGCCGGGGGCTCGTGGGCGCGAGTCACGTCGATGCCGGAATGCGCAAGCTCGGCTGGAATTCGCTGCGCACGGTCATCGCCGGGGCCGCGACCGGTGTCATCATCAGCGGGTTCCCCTTTTTGGTAACCGTCACGAGCGTGGGCAGCGACAAGGTGAAGCTGGCGACTCTTGTTCTTGCGGTCACACTGACCAGGGCACCGCTGATCATTCCGATCCTGGCCCTGCAGAGTTACCTTGTCGTTCGTTTTCGCGACGCGGGAGGCCGCTTCTGGCGAGAGCTGACCGGCATCGTCACGGCTGTCGCGGCCCTCGCGGTCGGGCTCGGACTCGCCGCATGGCTGATCGGCCCGTGGGTGCTCGACATGGTTTTCGGCGGCAAATACGTCATCGACGGGGTGACGCTCGGCATCCTGGTCG
>JBBATW010000049.1:0-8247 GCA_040398585.1 Agreia sp. | reverse complement strand
CGGTGCACGGCACGGCGCTGACCACGGCCTTCGCGTTGCTGAGAAACTCCGGAATCGATGTCATGACACTAACTTACTAAGCATCGAATTTAATTACTAGAAAAATTTTATTATGTGCATAGAATTTTGTCCACAGACTGGCCTCGGAGTAGAAGAAAATTTATTGGTAAAAGGATTCAGCTCGAATACCGCGCTGACGCAGGTCTTTCGTGGCGGTCTTCGGAAGCGTCAAAGCGGAGATGGCCGTCGCGGCGGGGTAGCCTCAAGTCATGCGCCCGACCGTCAAGGATGTCGCCACTCTGGCTGGCGTTTCCCCCAAGACGATCTCCAATGTCATGAATGGAATCGTCTTCGTGCGGCCCGAGACCCGGGAGCGCGTCGAATGGGCGATTCGCGAGCTTGGCTACGTGCCGAACCTCAGCGCGCGCAGCCTGCGAAACGGGAAGTCCGGCGTGATCGCCCTTGCCATGCCAGACCTGAGCACTCCCTACTCTGCGGAGATGTCGCATCACTTCGTGGAGGTCGCCCGCGAGCAGGGCTGGGGCATCCAGTTCGAGGAGACCGCAATCGTGGGCGGGCTGGACAGGGCATCCTCTCTTGTATCTCGGGCTCGCCAGCACCTCGTCGACGGGGTAATCCTGAATCCGGTGACGCTCCAGGAGAGCGAGGTTGCCAACAGGTCGGAGCTTCCTCCGCTGGTGATGATCGGAGAGGTGCGCCAGACTGTCGCCGATCAGGTCTGGGTCGACAGCGTTGCGGCCGCCCGTGACATGACCGAGCATCTCATCGGGCTCGGGCACCGCAGAATCGCGGCGGTGGGCTGTGTCGGATTGGGGTTCGAGACTGAAACGGCACGGCTCCGAGGCGAGGGGTATCACCAGGCGTTGAGGGTGGCGGGATTGACCCCTGATGGGCGGCTCCAGCTCTCTTGCTTCACTTGGACGCCGGGAGCCGCAGCCGAGGTCGTCACGCGATTCCTTCAGGACAACGAGCTGCCCGATGCCTTCTTCTGCTTCACGGACTCCATGGCCATCGGAGTGCTGAGCGCGCTCTGGTCTGCGGGCATCTCCGTACCCGAGGACGTCTCGGTCGCCGGCTTCGATGACATTGCCGACGGGCAGTTCGCCACCCCGCCGCTGACGACGGTCACCTTCGACAAGCGTGCGTTCGCCGAGTGCGCCTTCTCCCTGCTTGTAGGCCGGATGACCGACCGGGAGGCCCCTTTGCGACAGGTCACGATCCCGCACGCGATCGTGTCTCGCGCCAGCGCAATGCGTCACAGCTAACCTCGAAGTCGGGCATTCGGGGGTGAAATTCGTCTTTTCCATTGCCTTTTTATTACATCGATGTAATGATCGAGACATCTCACGAAGGAGTGATGAATGACGAACGACACAGTGCCCGGCGCCTCGAGCGGTGGGCTGTCCCGGCGCACCATGATTGTCGGTGCCGCCGCAGTCCTAGGTGGCGGCTGGCTGATGACCGGACTCACCGGGTGCGCCCCCGTCGGCGCACTGGCCGCAGCTCCCGGCGCCACGCAGCTCTCGTTCTGGCATCTGCTGACCGGCGGCGACGGCATCAAAATGGCGGGCCTCGTTGCCGCATCCAATGCCGCCAACCCGAGCTTCTTCGCGAAGCAGACCATCCTGACCTGGGGTACGCCGTATTACACGAAGCTCGCGATGGCCTCGGCGGGTGGCAGGGCCCCCGACGTCGCGATCATGCACGCCTCGCGGCTACCCGGCTACGCGCCCGGCGGTCTCCTCGATGAATGGGACATTGGCCGGCTCGCCCAGCATGGCGTCACCGAGGCGAATTTCCCGCCCGCGATCTGGAACTCAGGCTTCAGCGAAGGCAGGCTCTACTCGATCGCGCTGGATGCGCATCCGTTCATTCTCATGTACAACACAGCCATCGCTCGCGATGCGGGGGTGCTCGGCGCCGACGGGCAGCTTCAGCAGATCGACACCCCTCAGCAGTTCCTCGAGGTGGCCAGAAAAATGCAGGCGGTCACAGGGCGCCGCGGGCTCTCGTACGGATATCTTGGCGACGGCGCCCAGATGTGGCGCCTCTTCTATACGTTCTACCGCCAGCTCGGCGCGAGTATGACCCTTGAGCCGGGGATGCCTGCCCAGGTCGACGAGGATGCTGCGACGACGGCGCTCGAGTTCATACAGGAGCTCCTCGACGGAACAATCGCGACAGCAGCCGGCGATTACGCCACCGCCGTTGCCGAGTTCGTAAACGGCGAAAGCGGCATGTTCTTCACCGGGGTCTGGGAGCTGCCGACCATGCAGGCAGCAGGCCTATCGTTCGATGCAATCGCCATCCCGACACTTTTCGGAACCCCCGCCACCTACGCCGACTCGCACGCGTTCGTTCTTCCCCGCCAGGCGAATCTCGACTCCGTCGCCCGGGAGGATGTCTACGCCTTCGTCGCCGGAATCCTCAAGGACTCGTTCGCCTGGGCCGAGGCCGGCCACATTCCGGCATACCTCCCGGTGGTCAACAGTCCGGCCTATGCCGAACTTCTCCCGCAGGCGCACTATGCCGACGCGGTTGAGAACCTCAACTACGACCCGCAGGCCTGGTTCACAGGATCCGGGTCGGATTTCCAGACCTTCTTCGCAGAGAGCCTGCAGTCGGTGTTGCTCGACAAAACGGATGCCCGTGCGGGTTTTCAAGCATTCGTCCGCCGATTGAACGTGCTCCTCTCCAAGCCGAATCCGGTGGGCTGATCATGACGACAACAGTAAGAAACGCAGAATTACGCGCGCAAGCGGTCTCCGCGGCGCCCTCGGCTGTCGGGCCGGTCACGCGCAAGCGCAAGCCCGGGGAGAACCTCACAGGGTGGGCATTCATCGGCCCGTTCATGGTCTTCTTCATCCTCTTCCTCGCGGTCCCAATTCTCTGGGGCCTCTATCTGAGCTTTACGGGCCAGACTCTGACCGGCAGGGGCGGCGGCCTGGTAGGCATCGCGAACTACCAGGAGGCGCTCGTCGACCCCGACATGTGGCGCTCGATGGGCAACACCCTCTGGTTCGTGTTGCTCAGCACGGTTCCACTCGTTGTTATCGCATTGGCCATGGCCGTACTGGTCAACATGGGACTCCCCGGGCAGTGGCTCTGGCGGCTCTCGTACTTCATGCCGTTCCTGCTCGCTTCCAGCGTCGTCTCCCTGTTCTGGATCTGGCTGTTCAACCCGCAGCTCGGGCTGATCAACGCCATCACTGGATTCTTCGGCGCCGAGCCCATCGCCTGGCTCCAAGACCCGAAATACGCCATGCTGGGCATCGTCATCGCCACGGTCTGGTGGACAGTCGGCTTCAACTTCCTGCTTTATCTGGCAGCCCTCCAGAACATTCCCGAGCAGCAATACGAGGCTGCGGCCCTCGACGGTGCCGGAAAATGGCGCCAACTCATCTCGATCACGATTCCGAACCTCGCTCCTACGACGGTCCTCATCCTGGTGTTGCAGGTGCTCGCCTCGCTGAAGGTCTTCGACCAGATTTATCAGATGACTGCGGGAGGCCCGGGCGGCACGACCCGCTCAACCGTTCAGTACATCTTCGAGGTCGGCTTCACCGGGTACCGGTTCGGGTACTCATCGGCGATCTCATACATCTTCTTCGCGCTCATCGTGATCATCTCCATTGGCCAATTCGCCGTCACCTCACGGAAGGGAGTGAAAAAATGACCGCCATACAGGGTCGCCGCAAGCCCATCACCATCGGCAACGTCGTGGCCTTCGCCATCCTCGGCGTGCTCGCCATCGGCTGGCTTCTTCCCTTCGCCTGGGCGTTCGTGACGTCGCTGAAGACCGAGACGGATGCCGGGTCGACCCCGGTCTCCTGGCTTCCCAAGGACGGCTTCTCGTTCGATGCCTATGCCCGGGTCTTGGGCGACGGAAACATGCTGACCTGGACCTTCAACAGCCTGTTGACCTCCGTGACCATCACCGCACTCACGGTCGGGCTGTCGGCGCTCGCGGCCTACGCATTCTCCCGGCTGGACTTCAGCGGCCGCAAGTGGCTGTTCGCGATCATCATCGGCTCGATCATCATTCCGCCGCAGGTGCTGATCATCCCGCTGTTCTACCAGATGCTCGCCATGGACCTCGTCGACACCTACTGGGGCATCATCCTGCCCCAGGTGATCGCACCGGCGATGGTCTTCATCCTGAAGAAGTTCTTCGACCAGATCCCGATCGAACTCGAGGAAGCGGCGCGTATGGACGGCGCCAGCCGGCTGCGGGTCTTTATGACCATCGTGCTGCCGCTGTCTCGCCCCATCCTTGCCGCCGTGTCGATCTTCGTCTTCATCGGTGCGTGGAACAACTTCCTCTGGCCATTTATCATCACCAACGACACGGCGCTGATGACTCTGCCGGTGGGGCTGCAGACGGTGCAGAGCGCCTTCGGAGTTCAGTACGCCCAGGACATGGCCATGGCCCTTCTGGCCGCGCTGCCGCTGATCGTGGTGTTCCTGATCTTCCAGCGCCAGATCATCCGCGGTATCGCAACGACGGGCCTCGGCGGCCAGTAGCCGCGAGCATCCGCGCCCTCCCAAGAACTCACCTCCCGAAACACCAACGCACCAGGAGAACTATGGCCAAGGCACGAATCACCATCGACCGCGACTTCACGATCGGCGAGGTGCCGCGCAGGCTTTTCGGCTCATTTGTGGAGCACATGGGCCGCTGCGTCTACACGGGAATCTACGAGCCGGGTCATCCCGACGCCGACGAGAATGGCTTCCGACGCGACGTGCTGGCCCTGACCAAGGAACTCGGCGCGACCGTCATCCGCTATCCCGGCGGTAATTTCGTCTCGGGCTACAACTGGGAGGATGGCGTTGGCCCGGTGGCCGATCGCCCGCGCCGCCTCGATGGGGCCTGGCACACGATCGAGACGAACGCCTTCGGCCTGCACGAGTTCGTCGACTGGTCAAAGCTCGCGGGCACCGAGATCATGGAGGCCGTCAATCTCGGCACCCGCGGGGTGGATGCGGCGCGCGAGCTTGTCGAGTATGCCAACCATCCGGGCGGAACCTATCTCTCAGACCTCCGCAAGAAGAACGGCTCGGCCGACCCGTTCGACATCAAGCTCTGGTGCCTCGGCAACGAACTCGACGGCCCGTGGCAGATCGGCCACAAGACCGCCCACGAGTACGGGCGACTTGCCCAGGAGGCGGCCAAGGCGATGCGCTTCGTCGACCCGTCGATCGAGCTCGTCGCCGTCGGGAGCTCAGGCTCAGGCATGCCCACGTTTGGCGAGTGGGAGCATACCGTGCTGAGCCATGCCTATGACGAGGTCGACTACGTCTCGACGCACGCCTACTACCAAGAGCACGACGACGACGCCAAGAGCTTCCTCGCCACCGCCGTAGACACCGACCGGTTCATCGAGTCGGTCGTCTCGACTGTCGACGCGGTGCGCGCCAAGGGGCGGCACAAAAAGACGGTCAACCTCTCCTTCGACGAGTGGAACGTCTGGTACCAGCGGGGTCTCGACACCGCCGACCAGCCGCACAATGTCGGCAAGACATGGCGCGAGCATCCGCGCTTGATCGAAGATACCTACAACGTGACCGACGCGGTAGTCGTGGGCACGCTGCTGAACTCGCTCCTGCGGCACGGCGACCGGGTCAAGATCGCGAACCAGGCTCAGCTCGTGAATGTCATCGCCCCGATCCGCTCCGAGGAGAACGGGCCGGCTTGGCGCCAGAGCATTTTCTGGCCCTTTGCCCGGATGGCGGCGCTCGCGCGGGGCCGGATCCTGCGAACCGCCGTCACCAGCGACAAATACGAGTCGGATAAGTTCGGCGATGTCGACGTGGTCGACGTCAGTGCCACGTGGGACGAGGACAACGGCCGGGTGGCCCTGTTCCTCGCCAACCGTGGGCTGGAGGACGCCGCCGAGGTCGAGGTGAGCCTGCGAGGGTTCGTCGGCGGCCGGGTCATTCGGGCCGAGGTGCTGGATGTTCCGGAGGGATTTGACCGATTTGCTGCGAACACCAGAGACAACCAGGATCAGGTCGGCTTACGCCGGCTCACCGGCGTGACCGTAGCCGGCGGCGCTGCCTCCCTGACCCTCCCGGCACTTTCTTGGTCGGTCGTCGAGATTGAGGTGGTCAGGGACTGACGGCGAGTTCCGCCGACTGTTCCACGCAGGAGCGAACGATGCCGCCGAACCGATTACTCGGCTCGGCGGCATTCAGTTCGAGGTGTTAGGAGATACGGCGTCGGCGGATAAGGGTGGCTGCGAGGCCGAGCATCATCAGCAGAACCGACATGACCGCGGCCAGCTCCAGGGAGCCAGCGTTGGTTCCGGTCGCCGCCAGCACGGGCTGCGGGGCCGCCAGCACGGGCTGCGGGGCTGCCAGTGTTTGGATCGTGTAGGCACGCACGGAGTCATTGGTGGCGCCGGTCCCCGTCACGGTGAACCCGCTCTGCCCGGCGACCTGTGGCGTTCCTGAGATGACACCGCTGGCGGCGTCAAGGGTTAGGCCGGCAGGCAGAGAACCCATCGAAACGGCGTACGAGACAACGTTGGCTCCGGGAACAGCGAAGGAGAATGCCTGGCCCTGAGTTGCGTCCGTCGGGGCGCCCATGAACAGAGCGGTCAGGTTCAGCACAGACACGGAGTTACTGCCCGTGTTGACCACGTAGCCCTTGTCGCCGGCAGCATTCACGACGATCCCGTAGGGGTTGTCGCCGACAGCTATTGTGTGGGTCAGAGCGTGCGTAGCTGTATCGAGAACGGAGACGCTACCGGCGTCATTGTTCGTGACGTAGGCAGACCGGCCGTCCGGGCTGATGGCGACAGAGTATGGGCCTGCGAAGCCGGCGGTGTAGGTGAAGGCGACACGGTGTGTGGCGACGTCGATGACCGAAACCGAGGCGCCATCGTTGTTTGCCACATAGACCATGGTGTCGTCCGGGCTGACCGCAAGGCCGTAGGGGCCTGCCCCGACGGCGATTGTGTGGGTGACCGCATTGGTTGCGGTATCGATCTCGGAGACGGTGCCGGCTCCGTTGTTCGTGACGTAGGCCGTGGTGCCGGCCGGATTGAGGGTTACCGAGAACGCCTTCAGGCCAACGGGGATGGTGTGGGTCAGAGTCTTTGCGGCGGTATCCAACACCGACACCGAGTTGCCGTCGTTGTTGGTGACGTAGGCGGTTTTGCTATCGGGGCTGATCGCCACCGAGTAGGGGCCGCCGAAACCGATGTCCGAGGAGTAGGTAAAGGTAACGGCGTGGGTTGCCGTATCGATGACTGAGACCGTGTTGGCATCGTTATTGGTGACATAGACCATGGTGTCGTTCGGGCTGACCGCAACACCGAACGGACCGGCACCAACAGGGATGACGTGGGTGACCAGCTTGGTGGCGGTGTCGATTTCAGAAACGGTACCTGAACCGTTATTGGTGACGTACGCGGTTGAGCCGTCAGGGCTCAGGGCAACAGTGAGTGGGTTCGCCCCGACAGGGATGCCCGTACCGGGCGCGGCAATCGCCGGACCGCCAAAAAACAACCCCCCCGCAACGACTGTGACCGCTAGTGCGGAGTTGAGGATAGTGCGAGGTGACGGCATTGTGACTCCAAGGTTGATCGATGAAATTCGCTGATGACAGCGATAATTTAGCCCGTCAAATATGTGAATCGGCTGTATGAAAAGTCAGGCCTCGAAGGTTCAGGCTGGTGGTATTTCCCGGCGAGCCAATATCGTTGGTTCGACACCTGAATCCGCGTCAAAACGATGGGAGAAGCCATGACGTTCATTGAAGCCGTTCGCAAGGACATTCGGAACTATTCCACCTTCACAGGCCTCGCCCGGAGGCCGGAGTACTGGTGGTTCGCTTTGTTCATCGCACTCGGTAACCTGGCGCTCGGCGCGCTCGACATTCGCACGCCCGGCGGCACTATCTACCTCGGCACGAGCCTGGCCGCGGCATTTTCTGTCGCAGTGCTGCTGCCGATGTTCGCCGTCACGATCAGGCGGTTACGGGATGCGGGGCGGGAGTGGACGAACATCTTCTGGCTGCTGTTGCCGGTCGCTGGCACCATCGTGCTGATCGTGCAGTTGAGTTCGATCAGTATCTCGGATGCGCCCGCACCGTCGCCCGCCACACCAACGGCGCCGGAGCCCGGGGCAAATATCTAGCAGCCGGCCCCGGGCGTGCGGTCTATCTGAATGCGGGGATTCCGGTGATGTGGTGACCGATGACGAGGGTGTGTACCTCGT
>JBBATW010000048.1:0-8556 GCA_040398585.1 Agreia sp. | reverse complement strand
GTAGAGTGCTGGAAAGCCCGACAAGCACCGCCGCTTCGTCACTATGAGCACCAGGAGCACGTATGAGTAAATATTTCGTCACCAACCCGGCAACCGGGGCACGCGGAGAATCCTTCGCCCTCACGACCGATGCGGAGATCACCGCCGCCATCACGATCGCTGATCAGGCCCACAGCGGCTGGTCGCGTACCAAGAGCATCGCCGAGCGTTCAGTGTTGATGCAGCGCGTCGCCGACCTGCACGTCGAGCGCCGCGAGCACCTCGCCGAGCTGATAGTGCGCGAGATGGGCAAGCCCCTCGACCAGGCCCTTGGCGAGGTCGACTTTGCGGCCGACATCTACTCCTATTACGCCACCAACGGCGAGGCCTTCCTGGCCGACGAGAAGATCGAGCTGATGGGCACCGCGGGTTCCGCGTTCGTGCGCAACTCCTCGATGGGCGTGCTCCTGGGCATCATGCCGTGGAACTTTCCCTACTATCAGGTCGCCCGGTTCGCCGGCCCGAACGTCGTTCTCGGCAACACGATCCTGCTCAAGCATGCCTCTCAGTGCCCAGAATCGGCCGCTGCAATCGAGAAGATCTTTCTCGACGCCGGCTTTCCGGTGGGCATCTACCAGAACCTCTATGCCACGAATGAGCAGATATCCGACATCATTGCAGACACCCGGGTGCATGGCATCTCCCTCACCGGCTCCGAGGGCGCCGGTGCAGCGGTCGCCGAGGTCGCGGGCCGCAACCTCAAGAAGGTTGTGCTCGAGCTCGGCGGCAGCGACCCGTTCATCCTGCTCAGCACCGACGACATCGACGAGGCTGTGGACGCTGCGGTCGGCGCCCGCATGGACAACAACGGCCAGTCCTGCAACGCTGCCAAGCGCTTCATCATCATCGACGACCTCTACGACACCTTCCTCGACCGCTTCGTGGCGAAGATCACCGTATACACGCCCGCCGACCCGATGGTCGACGGCACGCTGCTCGGCCCGCTGTCTTCGATCGGCGCCGCCGAAAACCTCGAGAAGCAGCTCGTTCGAGCCGTCGAGCAGGGCGCCACAGTCACCGGACTCCCGGCCCGCAATGGCGCCTTCTTCGGCGCCGTCGTCTTGACCGACGTCACCACCGAGAACGACGCACACCACGAGGAGTTCTTCGGCCCGGTGGCCAACGTCTACCGGGTTGCCGATGAAGCCGGCGCAGTAACGCTCGCGAACGACACCCCGTTCGGCCTCGGTTCGTACCTCTTCACCACCGACCCCGAGCAGGCGCTGCGGGTCGCCGACCAGATCGAGGCCGGCATGGTCTTCGTGAACGGGTCCCTGCTCGACAGCCCCGAGCTGCCCTTCGGCGGCATCAAGCGCAGCGGTTTCGGCCGCGAGCTGGGCCGCTTCGGCATCGCGGAATTCGCCAACAAGAAGCTCATCCGCATCCTGAAGTAGGGCGCTCAAGGGGATTCGGCTGCATATCAGCCGAATTCCCTGGTCGGCACGGTCTCTTCTTACTCTGCCAAGTCTCTGCGCGTTCAGGTAGATGGTCATTTTGATCTATTGGCCCCGAGTAAAGTCTGCTTCGGGCAGCGATGGATCGGTTTCAGTGCCTGGGGGCGGATACTCACACACAAGGACGGCAGAGGCTATGAGCACCAACCAAAATGATGCAGTCTCTGTGCCCGAACAATCGGCAGTTCTCGACTCCGCCCATGTCGGCGATATCCAAGGCGCCCTTGGCACTATCCGGCTGGACGACAATGCCCCGCGCCAGCGACTTCCTGCCAAACTGAAGACTCTGCTGGCGATCGTCGGCCCGGGTCTCATTGTCATGGTCGGCGACAACGACGCGGGTGCGTTCGGCACCCTGACCTCCGCGGGTCAAAACTACGGAACGACACTGCTCTGGACCCTCTTGCTGCTCGTGCCTGTGTTGTACGTGAACCAGGAGATGGTGTTGCGCCTGGGCGCGGTAACCGGGGTCGGACACGCTCGCCTGATTCTGGAGCGATTTGGAAAGTTCTGGGGTGCCTTTAGCGTCATCGACCTGTTTCTGCTCAACGGCCTGACGATCGTGACCGAGTTCATCGGCATCAGCCTCGGCCTCACCTATCTGGGCATTCCCCAGATCCCTGGCGTATTGGTCGCCGCCGTGGTGATTATCGCGGCCGCCAGCACGGGCTCCTTCAAACGGTTCGAGCGCGTCTGCCTGTTTCTCATTGTCGGCTCGTTCACCCTGCTGCCGATTGTCTTCATGGTGCATCCGCCGCTGGGGGAAATCGCCCGCAACTTCATCATCCCGGGCATGCCCGCGGGTGCCGAACTCTCCACGGTGATGCTGCTCATCATCGGAATCGTCGGCACAACGGTTGCCCCGTGGCAGCTGTTCTTCCAGCAGTCCTACGTGATCGACAAGCGCATAACGCCGCGATTCATGAATTACGAGAAGGTCGACCTCTGGATCGGCATCATCATCGTTGTTGTCGGCGGCGCGGCGATGATGTCCTTCTCTGCGGCGACATTCGCCGGCCGGCCGGAATTCGGCAACTTCACCGATGCGCTGGGCGTCGCCGAGGGTCTGGGTAAGTATGTCAGCCCGGTCGCTGGCACCCTGTTCGCCCTCGCACTAATCGACGCCTCGATCATTGGGGCAGCGGCGGTCGGCCTCTCGACGTCGTATGCCCTCGGCGATGTCCTCGGTCTGAAGCACTCACTGCACCGCAAGCCCAGCGAGGCCAAGGGCTTTTACGCCGTCTTCGTGGGGCTGCTGGTCATCGCCGCGACGATCGTTTTGATTCCCGACAGCCCCCTGGGACTGCTTACCGTTGGCGTGCAGACATTGGCCGGGGTCCTGCTTCCGAGTGCTGCGGTGTTCCTGCTTCTGCTCTGCAATGACCGGCAGGTTCTCGGACCGTGGGTTAATACCCGCTGGACAAATCTCTTCACCTCGATCGTCATCGCCGTGCTGGTGTTGCTCTCGATAATCCTGACCGCGAGTGTGCTTTTCCCTGACATCACGGGCGATATCATTCTGGCCATTCTCGAAATCGGCAGCGGAGCGTTCCTGGCGGCGAGCATCGCCTTCGCCCTGTACCGCCGGCGCCATCCAACGCCCTCGACCGGACCGCTGATTCACCGCAGCGAGCGTCCTACGTGGCGGATGCCCCCGCTGGCTCTGCTCGCGAAGCCGGAGCTGTCGGGCGTTCGCCGCGTCGGACTCACCGTGCTCCGCGGCTACCTTCTCGTCGCGATGATCCTGGTCATCGTTCGCATAACCCAGCTCGCCCTCTCCCAATGACCCGTCAATCTGAGGAAAACATGAAATCGATATTCCTGTCTCGCCTTCTCGGCGCGACCGTCAGTGGAAGCGACGGCGCACCGCTTGGCAAGCTCGCCGATGCCGTGGTGAGCCTGCGCTCGGGGGAGTACCCGCTGCTTACCGCCCTGGTCGTTTCGATCGGCGCAAGCACGGTCTTCGTTCCGCAGGTGGCCCTGCGAGAGCTGAACGGAGACGGCATCCGGCTGAACGTAACCAGCCTGTCGACGCGTACCTTCGAGCGCCGCGAGGGGGAGGTGCTTCTGGGCCTGGACGTGCTTGGGCATCGCCTGATCGACGTCGAGCAGGCCCGCTTTGTCAAGGCGCACGACGTCGAACTCGCGCTGGCAGATGAGGGCTGGATCGCTCGGGGCCTCGATGTGCAACGGCCCCGTTGGTGGGGCGGCAGCGCGCAACGGGAGAAGCATCCAATTCGGGACTGGCGCTCATTCGAGGCGCTGATCGGCCACGTTGCCTCGTTGGACAGCCGAACCGTCTTGCGACCCCGGCGCGCCTTGAAGGCGGCGGAGATAGCAGACCTCTTGGAGTCTGCGTCGGCAAGCGAGCAGACAGAGCTTCTCGACCGGATGCACCTCGACCCCGAGCTTGAAGCCGATGTCTTCGAGGAACTCGACGACAACAGCCAGGCCCACCTTCTCAAGGGGCTCGGCCTGACGGAGCTTGCCTCGGTGCTGTCCCGGATGCGGGCCGACGACGCCGCCGACGCAATCCTTGACCTTCCGCAGAACCGGCGATTGGTGGTTCTCGGCGCGATGCCGGATGCTCAGCGTGAGTCGATATTGAAGCTGATGAGCTACAACGCCCAGACAGCCGGCGGCCTGATGGGACTCGACTACATCGCGGTGGCAGAGGTCGAAACCGTCGGCCACGCCATTGCCTTGATCCGCGCGGCAACCGGCCAACATGCCGAGGCCCTCACAACCGTTTACACCCTGAACGCGGACGGGGTCCTCGTCGGTTCGATTGGACTGGTCCAGGCGCTGCAGCAGAATCAAGATGCGCGCTTGAGTCTGGTCGCCTCCGGAAGCCCCACCTTTGCCGCGGCAGAAGACGACATCGTCGAAATCACGACCATGATGGCCGACTTCAACCTGCTAACTCTCCCCGTGCTTGACGCCGGAGGAAGGATCATCGGCGTAATCACGGTCGATGATGCCCTCGAGGCGGCCATCCCGGAGGACTGGAGGCGGCGGGGAAAGCAGGGTCACACCGCCGCGATTCCCGTCATTCGGCCGACGAAGAGCACGGAATAGGCGGGCCGCGTTCAGGCACTTCGAGTCTGGAGAGTCATCCCTCTGGCGGCCATTCGTTTCGCCTTCCTGTCTGTGCGCCGCTCCTGACCACGAGCACGCGCGAAGCGCTGCGCATCCTCGCCGGAGAGCGCCAGCAGTACGCCGATATCAAGCAAAAAGGCGAGCAGGCCACCGCGCAGGTCGAGTCCCACTGAGCTCGTGTACGCGAAGATCGAGGTGGCGATGGTCACGGCACTGAACAACATCACGACAAGGCGGGCGAAGTTGTTGCCCCGGTAGACACTGACTGTCAGCGCAATGGGCACCACGGTCACGACCAGGATGGCCAGAACCACGACGAACAATCCAGCGACGGCCAGCAGTTCGCTTTGGGGCTGACCGTCGATTCGGACCTGATTGGTCGAGGAGTCGATTGACGCTCCGGGCACCATTTTTACGGCGAACTGAGTCACCAGAGCTACGCCTGTTCCCAGCCAGGCACCCGACCGCAGCAGGCCGAGAATCGAGCCGAGCGTCGTGCCGATCGGTCGCGCGGCTCGCATCAGCGAGACAGCAGCGGCCGTCGTCGGGTGACCGTCGGCCGCCATGACCGCCTGCGTCTCGAGCTCAGGAACAGACACGGCCCGGAGGTCCACGATGGGCAGGTCTCCATCGGTGATGATGCTGTCGCCGCCGCCGTTTCGCGAATGGTAGCCCGTGGAGAAATTCTTGATTGTTGTGATCTCGGCCGGCACCGGAGAGTCGTGCAGGGACGCCACGATGAAGTCACGCTCGACATCTGTGTCCTGCTCGATCTTGTGCGTGATCTGAAGGGTGAACAGGCTGAAGCCGACGCTTCGATCATAGGTTCCGCCTGCTATCCAGCCGATGCGGTGGCCGCCCGGCAGCAGCCATCCCTCTGGCGCGTTCCAGAATCTGATGTGGTGACGCTGCCCGGGGTTGCCGTCGACCTCGCGCTGGAACGCGAAGTCCTGAGGACGGCCGAAGACGTAGAGGTCGGAGACGGGTGCCTCCGGATAGCTTCGCCGTGACAGCGTGGCTACGATAATCCGCCAGGTCGAGCGTGTATTGACCGGGTCTGCCGGGGCCCAACCGGCCGCCGCCATCGAAAACTGCACCTGGGCATCCGAACCGAGAAAGCCGAGGTTCAGCGGGTCTCCGAGGATTCCCTCACGGGTGCGAGCACGACCGATGAAGTAATCGGGCAGGTAGATGCGGGAGAGCGCCGTGTGAACCCGCGGCAGCACCAGATACGCAAGCAACAGGTAGATCGGGAGGGCAAACCAAAGCTGCCCGAATCCGTCTCGGAAGGTCTGGGTGGCCAAGAGGTAGATGAGCCAGAGCGCTGAGAGGGTTCCGATCCAGAAGAACGACAGATCTAGCGTTCGATTCAGTCGGCCGCGAGTGTCCTCGCTCATTCCATTCGCGGCGGCGTAGATGAATTTCGGCCGAGTCATTGACCTTCAGACCTTCCGCTGATCGGGGACAGTGCATGTTCTTGAAAGCAATCCCTACAGTATTGCGTCCCAGCCAGGGCCTGAAAGTTGCGGCACGCTGGGCCGCTTCCGATCTCACGTCCCGACATCGCTCAGGAACAACTGCCAGTCTTCTGTTCGTGTTCAGACTTGTCTCAGTTGCCATCGTCCTGGCCGTGGTGGGGATAGTCCTCTGCGCCGGCCTCGGCCTCGCCGTCTGGAGTTCTATTTCAGCGGGAACTTCCCGCACGGCCCTGCCTGCTCTGACCTGCCCTACGGCAACCCCCATGCAGGTCGGTGACATCGCTGTGCCCGCTGGGCCTGTCGCCGGTTTCTGCCAGAACGAACTCGCGAATGCGGCGCACATCATGACGGCTGCCCGCATCGAGGGCCTCGGCACACGAACCCAGACGGTGGGTGTGATGACCGCGATCGGTGAATCAGGCCTGCGGGTGCTCGATCACGGGGATAGCGCAGGACCCGACAGCCGCGGCCTCTTCCAACAGCGAGACAACGGCGCCTGGGGAACACTGAGCGACCGGATGGACCCGCTCACTTCTGCGGAGAACTTCTTCCTCAAGCTGCAAACCGTGCCCGACTGGCAGACAATGGACCCGTCGCTCCTTGCGCACGCGGTTCAGGTCAATTCTGATTCGAATCACTACACGCGCTTCTGGACGGATGCCCAGACCATCGTCACCTCTCTGGCCGGCTGACGATCAGGCATCGCCGATACTTGAGACACGCGATTCGAGAGCAACAGGGAGTCAAGTATGCGTGATGTTCTCGGCGCACTGGGTGAGAGCTGGAAAGCGGGGGAGACCTCCGCACTTGCGACCGTCGTACAGACCTTTGACTCCTCTCCCAGGCCGGCCGGCGCAGCGATGCTGGTGACCGTCGGCGGGGAAGCAGTGGGCTCCCTCTCAGGCGGCTGCATCGAGGGCGCGGTCTACGAGCTGGCCACCCAGGTCATTCAGGATGGCGTCCCCCAGCTCGTACGCTACGGCGTCAGTGACGAAGAAGGGTTCGCCGTAGGGCTCACCTGCGGCGGCACGGTCGATATCTTCGTGGAGCCCATATCCCAGACGACGTTCGCCGGCCTAGATCTGGTGCAGCAGGACATCGATGAGTCCCGGCCGGTGGGTGTGGCCACGGTGATCGCGCACCCCGACCCGCAGCGCCTGGGCCAGCATCTCATCGTGCGACCGGGCAGCTCGTCGGGGAATCTGGGTTCGGCGCAGGCAAACCGGGCCGCATCTGAAGATGGCCAAGGCATGCTGGCCGCCGGTCGGAACGGCACGATCAGCTATGGGCCGAACGGGGAGCGGCAGGGCGAGGGAATGCAGATCTTCTACTCCAGCCATGCACCGCGGCCGCGAATGATCGTGTTCGGGGCCGTCGACTTTGCCGCAGCGCTGGCCCAGGCGGGCACCGTTCTGGGCTATCGGGTCACCGTCTGTGACGCGCGACCGGTCTTTACGACTCCAGCGCGCTTTCCGCATGCCGACGAGGTCGTCGTGGCGTGGCCGCACGAGTATCTTGCAGCCGAGCTGGCGGAAGGCACCGTCGACGCCCGAACGGTGCTCGCTGTTCTTACCCACGATCCGAAGTTCGATGTGCCCCTGCTCGACGTAGCGCTCCGAAGCGGCACCTTCGCCTACATCGGGGCGATGGGCTCCCGCCGAACCCACAATGACCGGGTGGCAAGGCTGACGGCCAGCGGGGTGACCGACGCAGAGTTGAGCCGGCTGCACAGCCCGATCGGCCTCGATCTCGGCGGCCGAACACCCGAAGAAACCGCAATCTCGATTACGGCTGAGATTATCGCCCAGCGGTGGGGCGGAAGTGGCGAGTCACTCTCGTCGCTGACACATCGAATCCATCGCCCGCCGACGACCTCGGCTGCGAGACGCGGCCAGCCTCACACCGAGGACCCAGCCGGCCGTGAGGAAGAAGTTACGGCGCTGGAACGCGCACAGGGGGTGCCCGAAACGACCGGGTGGTGAACTCGGAACACCACTTGGAACCTAGGTGGCCTGGAATACTCCGACTCACTCGATTTTGTCTCGGTCGTCGACGACGAAGAGAAAGAAGAACTCGAGCTGAAGATCGCCTAGGTAGGCGTCTTCTATAACCCCGGATGCCCGGCTTCTTTGTCACCGGGCCGGGCATCCCCGTCACTTGCCGCGGCTGACGGGCTGTACGTCTCGGCGTGGACAGAAGGGCCGCACAGGAGCGATACCAGAGGAATAGCCCCGGCCCCGAACGGTTGTCCCTTGAGGCACCTTAGGTGCTTTCGGGATAATCAGGCCGAAGTCATCCGGCCCGATCGTAGAGAAAGAAGTTTGCATATGACCGTCAACCAGCTGGATCTAACCAACCGCCGCGGAATCATCACCGGCGCCGGACAGGGCATCGGCCGAGCACTCGCCCTCGAGTTCGGTCGCCGCGGAGGCCACCTCCTATTGGTGGGTCGCCAGCTCGTGACGCTCACAGAAACTGCACGACTC
>JBBATW010000047.1:0-9351 GCA_040398585.1 Agreia sp. | reverse complement strand
ACCCTGCTTCTGGGTAATACCGAGAACAGTTTCTCGGGAATTCGAGAACAGCCCTTCTTTGTTGAGGTAGATATGGCAACCACAACACTGACCAAAGAAAACCACGACACGACCATCGCCGATGGCATTGTTCTGATCGACTTCTGGGCTGAATGGTGCGGCCCGTGTCGCCAGTTCGGCCCGATCTTCGAGGCGACAAGCGAGAAGCACCCCGACATCACCTTTGCGAAGGTCGATACCGAAGACCAGCAGGAGCTGGCGCAATCCTATGGCGTCGCCTCCATCCCCACCCTCGTGATCTACCGCGACGGAATCCCGCTGTTCAGTCAGGCCGGAGCCCTGCCCAGTCAGGCTGTCGAACAGTTGATCAACCAGGTCAAGGAAATCGACATGGACGAGGTCCGCAAGTCCTACGACGAGGCCAAGGCGGCTGAAGCGGCTAGCGCCTCCGCTTAGGTACCTTTTCGGCAGCCTGCTCGGCGGCCTGCTCGGCGGCCTGCTGGCGCTTTAGATCGCGGGCAGCATCGGCGGTCGCGGCCTCCTCGGGGGTAGGGGCCGTGCCGCCGAGATGCCGCGGCTGCCACCACTTATCTGTGCCGTCGACCGGATAATCCGCCTGCAGGGAGTCGACGAGAACCTGCATCGTCGTGCGGAGTTCGGTTGTTACGACGGCAATTTCGTCCTCTTTCATCACCCCAATAGGGGTGCCGACGGCATAGGAAACAGTCACTCCGAATCGTTCCGAAAAACTTATCTTGTGATTTTTTGTCAGCAGTCGCTGCCCGCCCCAGACGGCAATGGGAATGATCGGCACTCCCGCCTCGGCCGCCAATCTGGCTGCCCCGGTCTTGAGCTCTCGAACGGTGAACGACGCGTTCACGCCCGCCTCGGGGAAGACACCGATCAGCTCACCGGCCCGCAGGGCCTGCACCGCCTGGGCATAGGCCGCACCCCCGGCAGTCATGTCCACCGGAATGTGCCGCATCCCGCGTAAAAGGCGTCCGATCAGGGGTTTTTCGAAGGCGCTCTTCTTGACCATGAAGCGGATGCGCCGCCGATTGTGCAGATAAGTCGCCCACTCGACGAGCGCGAATTCGAAGTAGCCGAAGTGGGTCATGGCTAGAACCGCACCCCCCGTGTCAGGGATTTCACCAAGCCCCCGGGCCGTGCGGCGGAGTCTCCAGAGGCCAAAAAGAGCCCGACCAACGACCACCGCAGTGGCGTAAATGGGTTCGGAAGAGGCGCGCGTCATGGCGCCATCGTAGAGTGGGATCCTGCGCATCCGTGGGGGGATACCCGGAGCCAATCATGCCTTCTGAACCGGGAGGGGTTGTCAGGCGTGCGAAAATTGGGATCTGGACCCATTTATCAGGTCCCGGAATGAGAGACGAAAACGATGGCAGCCAGCACCGGATCCAAGTGCCCCATTTGTAAACGAACCGTAGCAGTAGGGTTTGTCTCCGGAACCCTTGTGCAGCACGAAGACAAGACCGGCTTCCGCTGCCCCGGAACCGGAGCAACGCCCGTAACCGCCGTTCGGGCCACCGCCCAGCCGCGCACGACCGCTGCCGGCACCGGACCCGCCCGAGTTCCCGGAGCCCCGGCCGCTGCCAAGGTGACGCCAGCAGCCAAGACGCCCGCAGCCAAGACGCCCGCTCGCGGCGTGAAGGTCACCCAGACCGACGTCGATCCCGAGGAACTGGCTCGCCGCCAGGAGGCCCGCGCAGCGGAGCTCGCAGAGAAGTCCGAGGCTGCCCGGGAGCGCAACGGCGGCGACGCCAACGTCTCCTACTTCAACGAGAACCCCAAGGACTAACCCAGCTCAACGCCCACCGGCACGCCAGCCAAGCCGATCTCGCTCCAGCCTCGGGGCGAGACCTCGATATGCAGGCGTGCCGGAATCTGCTCTTTCATCGCTTCAACGTGGCTGATCAGCCCGATCGTGCGACCGCCTGAGCGAAGGCTATCGAGCGTACTCATCGCAATGGCGAGAGTATCGGCGTCCAATGAGCCGAAGCCCTCGTCGATGAACAGGGTGTCGAGCTTGATGCCGCCGGCCTGATTGGACACCACCTCGGCGAGGCCCAGCGCCAGCGCCAGCGCGGCGAGGAACGTCTCCCCTCCCGACAGGGAATGCGCCTGGCGTACCCGGCCGGTGTGTTCGTCGAAGATGGCGATCCCCAGGCCCGAACTCGTGTTCCGGAACTGCACGCTGTCGTCGTGCTCGAGCGAGTACCGCCCGCCGGTCATTGTGTGCAGGCGCGCGTTGGCCGCGAGAATGATCTCTTCGAGCTGCGCGGCGAGCACATACGTCTCCAGCCGCATCCGCTTCGTATTGGGAGCCTTGCCCTCAACGACATCTGCGAGCTGACGCAGCTCGGTGAATTCTCGATGCAGCGATTCGGATGCCTCGATCAGCTCCCCCGCGCGCTCGACGACCGCGCGCAGCGAGCTGGTTCGCACACCGAGGGTGCTGGCTGCAGAAATAGCCAGGTCGCGGGCCTCCCGGGCCAGCTGGAGCGCCTCCGCAGTCGCCGTGAGTTCGATCGGCTCCGCCGGAAGATCGAGGAGTTCGGGGTCGACAAGGGTGCTCTGGGCGGTTACGACGGCCTGGTCATGGCTCCGCACCCGGGCGTCGCTCGCCGCGAGCGCCACGGGCGTGAGCCGGGCTGTCACCGCGGCGGCGGCGTCTGGGAACCCCTGCGCGTCAACATGGGCCTTCAGTGCGGATGCGGCGAGACCGGCGGCGACGAGACTGCGGCCGTGCTCTGCCGTGGCGGCATCGAGCAGCTGCACCGCGGCCAGTTGGGCTTTGAGCCGCAGTGCCCGGTCTTTTACCCGCGGGAATCCGCCGAGCTGGGCTTCCACCCGGCCGCTCAGGCCGTTGGCCTCGGCCTGCTTCGTGACGAGAACGGCACCTGCCGCCTCGCGACCCTCACGAAGCGCCTCGAGCGTGGCGGTGCCCGCGGCAAGTTCCTTCTTGAGCAGGGCCTGCTCTGCCGCGAGCACCGCGGCGAGTTCGCGAGCGCTTGCGGCCTCGGCCAACACCGCCTCGGCCCCGGTCTGCTCGAGGGTGAGCTCGGCCACCGATTTTCCGCCGGCGAGGGTGAGCTGCGTGGTCAGGTTCACTGAAAGCTCACGCTCGCGCGCCCCGGCGTCGTCGAAGAGCGTGCGCGCGGAGACAAGTGCGGCCCGCGCAGCCGCGACATCGGCCTCGCTGACCGGCTGGCCGTCGAACTGCGTCGGATGCGGATGGCTCGCCGACCCACAGACCGCGCAGGGCTCACCCTCGACCAGCTCGCTGGCAAGCTCCGCGGCGTGACCGCTGAGCCGCAGGCTGAGGAGTTCGTCAAGAATCGTGGCCGCCGCGCGCTGCTGGCCGCTGGCCGCGACCTCGGCCGCGGCGCAGGCCTCGTGCTTCCCGGCCAGAGACTCTGCCTGAACCGCGGCGTCGCGGGCCTGACTGGTGCGCACAAGCTGCTCCCCGGCGGCGGTCTCCCCCGCGGCACGCGCCTCCTGGCCAGACCGTTGAAGCGCCAGCGCCTCGAGTTCGGCCGGCAGGGCACCGATGCGCAGCGCAGCCGCCTCCAGCGCCAGCATCTCGGCCGCAGCTTTCTCCTCCAAAGCGTCAAGCTCGACCCGCAGGCCGGGCAGCGCCGTCTCCTCCGCCAAGACCGCGTCTAAAGAGCCGAGCAGTCGGCTCAGCTCTGCCGCCGCAACAACCGTCGTTCCGAACTCCGAATGGGCGTCAGCGGCGTGCTCCTCGGCCTTCCCTGCGGCATCACGTGCCCTCACGGCTGCCTCGTTGGCAACCACGTGCGCCCAGACCAGTTCGGCCCTTCCGGCACCCTCGAGCCGACTGCGCTCCAGCTCGATCCCGGGGGCCTCAACACCGAGTTGGCCGAGCTTCACGACCGCGGCGTCACGCCGGAGCTGCCGCGCCAGGGTCATCTCGGCCTGGCGGTAGAGAGCGTCGGCCGAGAGGTGGCTGGCATCGGCCAGCGCCGCCGCCGCCACGCTCACCGTATGCTCCTGGGTGACAGCGTCGAGGGCGGCGTCGAACCATGCCCGGTCGGTCTCCTCCGGCGGCTCTGCAACGATCAGCCCGGCCTGCAGGGCAATGGCCTTCAGTGATGCCTCGACCGTGGCTGCGAGCACCTTGCGGCGGTCGATCAGCGCGCTCTCGATGTCATCGAAGCGTCGGGTGCCGAAGAGCGTGCGCAAAAGCGCCTGGCGCTCGTCGACCTTGGCGTGCAGGAAGCGCTGGAACCGGTTCTGGGCCAGCAGGATCACCTGCAGGAACTGGTCTTTGGTGAGCCCCAAGACCTCATCGAGCAGCGTCGCCACGTCAACGGGCCGGGCCGCGACACCGACCCACTCTTCGTCACCCGCAGCCGTCGTTTGGTACACCTCGAGCTGGGCCGCGGCGGCCTGCTTCGTCGTTCCCGTGCGGGGCGGCCTCTGCGGTCGCTCGTACTCGGGCGAGCGACGAAGTCGGTAGTCGATGTCTTTCGCGGTGAACTCGAGCTCGACGAACGTCGGATCTTCCGGCGCACAGTAGTCGCTCCGCAGCTGCTGCTGCGACCCGTCGTAGCGTGGCACCCCGCCATAGAGGGCGAAGCAGACCGCGTCGAGGATGCTCGACTTGCCTGCTCCCGTCGGGCCCTCGATCAGGAAGATGCCGTCGTCGTCGAATCGCTCGAAGTCGACCTCTTGCAGGGTCTTGTAGGGGCCGAAGCCGGCGATGCTGACGCGCTTGATCTTCATTTCTGGGCCTCCCGCGCTGCGTTCTCAGTGATGATGTCGTTGATCAGGGCCCGCTCGGGCGCGGATGGGCCGACGCCGTTTCTAACCAGCTCCAGGAAGCCGGTGACGATCTCTTCATCGGTGCGTCGGTGCATCCGCTGGGCGTAGCTGCCCTCTCCCGCGTCGGCGACGATGCTCGGCCGGTGCTCGAGCTTCACGCACCACGTAAAGCGCTCCTGCAGCCGGCGCATGCCGTCGAGCGGCCGCACCTGGTCGGTCACCACGGCCGCTACCCAGGAGTCGGTGAACCGGTCGTGGGCCGCATCGGCGAGCAGGTCGTCAAGGTCGCCCGTGAGCACCGCCAGCGGGCGGGGAATCGGCAGCGAAACCCAGTCGACGTTTTTCAGGCCTTGGGCGTCGAGCTCGACGAGCCAGGCCCCGCGCGGCTTGTGCGCCTCGGAGAACGAGTAGTGCAGCGGCGCCCCCGAGTAGCGCACGCGCTCGGTGAGAGTCGCCCGGCCGTGAATATGCCCGAGGGCCACATAGTCGGGGCCCTCGAAGGTGCTGGCCGCGACCAGGTTCAATCCGCCGGCCGTGATGTCGCGCTCGGCGTCAGAGGCCTGGGCCGTGGCATCGGCGGCGAAGCAGTGCGACAGCACGACCGAGCGCTGCCGTACACCTCCGGCGGCCGCTGCCCGCTCGGCGATGTCGGCACGCACGCCGGCCATCGCGTGTCCGAGGGCCTGCCCGTGGCTGCGCAGCTCCACGCCCGGGTAGAGGTGCCTGATGAGGGCGGGTTCAAGGTACGGGATGCCGTAGAAGTGAACCGGACCATCGGCATCCTCAATGGTCACCGGCACGCGGTGCTGCGGCGCCTGGGTGATGATGTGGATGCCCGCGAGGCCGAGCCACTCGCTTTGAAAGCCCAGACGGGTCGCCGAATCGTGGTTTCCGCTGGTCATCACGACCTGGGCGCCGGCGTCGCGCAGCCCGCGGAGGGCATTTTGCAACACCCCATAGGCGTCGGCCGATGGCGTCGCCGAGTCGAACACATCGCCCGAAACGACGACGACCTCGACAGCGCGCTGCCGCACGACCTCGGTCAGGGCATCCAGTACGACACGCAGATTCGCGATCGTCGGATGCCCGTGGAAGCTGCGCCCGATGTGCCAGTCCGAGGTGTGCAGGATTCTCATGCCCTCACGCTAGTCGGGGAATGCCTGAACCACGCGGTCCCACCACACGGACTTCTCGGCTCTCGTGCCCTCGGTGCCTCCCGGGCTCTCGGGCTCTCGGGTTCTCGGGCTCTCGGGCTCTCGGGCTCTCGGAGAGTTCTGCCTGCTCTTGGGCTCAGGCGCACGTGCTTGGTTCGTACTCTCCTATTAGCGGCATACCGCCATTTAACACCGGGTCTCCGGGAGTATTCTGATCCGATGGCAGACGATTTCCGCGTGCATTCAGACCTGCCGCTGGAGTTTCGGCGGCCGCCGGGCTGGCCGAAGCCGACCCGGGACTGGGTCGAGTCGCACCAGGGCTGGGCACCGCCTTCGGGCTGGGTCCCCCCACTGAGCAGCCAGCACCGCTGCCTGCCCGCTCCCGCCGGCTGGGTCTTCTGGGCGAAGGATTCGATCGGCTGGCCCGCACTCGCCGAACGCTTCACCGCACCCATCAAGAGGTCGCTCTCATTTGGCATCGCCTTCATCGTCGGTGCCCTCGTGCTGACGTTCGGCGGCATCGTCTCCGGCGTCGAAGCACAGATACTTTTCTGGTTCGGGCTGCTGTGGGGCAGCGCGCAGGTCGGTCGGGCCCTGTTGCGGCTCCGGCGAGTAGACACGCAGCTCATGGCGGCCGTCATCGCGACGGGCCCCCTGCAGCGCCGACGGGCCTACACCGAGTACCTCGCGAGTTTCGAGCCGACGCCGTGGTGACCCTGTGATTAACCTGTGATGACACCGGATGCCGCGGCGCGCGTTCTCGGGGTCGCCCTGGACGCCGGTCTTCCCGAGATCGAGCGGGCGTTCCGCACCCGTTCTCGGGCGGCGCATCCCGACCGGTTCCCGAACTCCTCTGCCGCGCAGTCTGCCGCTGCCGCCACGGAGTTCATCCGTATTACGGAAGCGCGCGAGGTGCTGCGTTCATTTGTTGCGGCCGGCCGGCCGGCTCACGTGTCTCAGTCGCAATACGGGTCTCAGACACAGTTTCACCAACAGTCACAGTTTCACCAACAGACACAGCCGCGCCAATCGCCGCAACCACCACGGCCGCCGCGCCGCTCGGGCACGCCTATGACCTTCGAGCAGTTCGACGAGTATCAGGAGTCCCAGTCCTGGCTTCCCTTCGAGGGGAACGAGCCTGCCGCGCCTCCGGTGTCTGAGGCGAGGAAGCCCTGGCTCCGACGGAGCAACCTGATCAAGGTTGCCGGTGCCGCCATGCTGGCGATCGTGGTCGTGCTGGCGCTGATCACCCTTGCGCGTGGGATGCCGACGGGCTTCATTCAGGGCCAGCTGGCCGGCGCCGGGCCTTCGGGTTCGACAGACATCACCTCGAGCGTCAGGGTCGAATTCAACTCCACACCGACCTCAGCAACCACACCGACCTCAGCTACCGCGCCTGCCTCAGATACCGCGCCTGCCTCAGATACCGCGCCTGCCAGCGGCGCTGCAACCGCCGGCGAAGGTTCCCGCGGCCAGTGTCCCGACACCGCGGGTTGCTGGGTCATAACGCTGACGTCGGCCACGACCTGCGCGGCAGCCATAGTCGCGGTCGGCTTCTCGGCCACGCCGGACGGACCGGTCACCGGCCAGATCCTTCAGCGCCTCACCCTCGGCACCGCGATCTCGGAGCGCCTGCTGGTTCCAGCTTCGGCCGCCCAGAGCGGTGAAACCTATGCGAGGGTCGTCTCGGTTACCTGTTAGCTCAAGGACGGCACTTGTTAGTTCAAGGACGGCGCTGTTCAGCCCGGGCGGCCGCGATCAGGGTGGGCCGTCGGCCACCGTCATCGGGTGCCGCAGCCAGGCCCAGAACCTGGCAGCGCTCGTCGCCGAACCTGGCCCAGAGCGCCGCGGTCCAGGCACAGAGCGCTCCGTCGAGCAGGTCTTCCCGGTGCTTGTACTCCCGGTCGGAAAGGGGCGATGCCTCGTCGATGAGCAGCGCGGTCACGTCGTGTGAGCTCAGGTCGAGGCTCGGCTCTGCCCCTGCGAGCTGCACCATGCGTCTGATCAGTTCATCGCATTCCACGGCGCGGGCGGCGCGGCGATCGGCGATCGGCAGCGCGAGGTTCATTCGCTTGTAGCGCGGGCGCTCGAGTTCGTAGCCGAGCTCCACCGCCCCCACGAGGGTCGTGTGCGGGTAGCACTCGAAGAAGGAGATCTCGTCGGCCGCCGGCGGCTTCGTGCCGTCGACATAGGTGAAGCCGCCATCCTCGAGCAGGAGCCGAAGCGTCACGCCGCCGAGGGCAGCCATGCCGAGGTTGCTGGCGTTGGCCGAAACCTTCCAGCGCCCGTAACGCTGGCCGACCTCGCGCTCACACTCGCGCATTCCAGTGGCGTTGTAGACGACGAGGGGAGCATCGACGGCCACGACGTCTCCGGGTTTCGCGAGCTGCAGCACCCAGTCGGCAACCTCCCGGATGCCGCGCGCCCAGCCGGCATTCACGACCTGCCCGGCGCCGTCGATATGCACGAGCCCGGTCTCATTCGCGGGCTTCGTCGCCGACCCTTCACCCCAGGCGAGGTCGATGCCGAAGTACTGCCGACCCGCTGCGGATTCACTCACCCCAGAAGGCTATGCCGTCGCCTACTCGGTGGCTGACGCAGCGGCTGGCCCGGTGGCCGGCCCGGCGGCCGGCGCGGCGGCTGGCCCGGCTCATCGAAGCGTCGAGGGGTCTGGGCCGATTCGCGCGGTGAGGGCCGCGAGTTCACCGGCGTGCTGGCGGATGAACGCGACCGCTGAGCCCAGGCTCTTACGCGACTTCAGCCAGAGGCGGCGACCGTCGTCATCGACCCCGTGGCTCCAGATACCGAAGAGGTGAACGACCTGCCAGCTGTCGGGCGGGTACTCGTCGTACTGCTGGATCCAGCCCAACACCTTGCCGTGTGGGGCGACGTACCAGCCGGCCCCCGAGGCAATGGCATAGGGGTCGGTCTGGTTGTGGATCCACGGATGCGGCAGGTCGAAATACGGCCGATCGCTGGACTTGCTGACACTGCGTTCACTGCTTCCGGGCTGACTAATTCTGGGCTGACTCACTGCACTCACCGAACGGACTCCTCGCTGGTTCTTGCTGAACTCTCGCCCGAGCGAACGCACGGGCACGCGACCCGGCCGTCGCATCTTCGACAGTAGAGCTCACCACCGACACCGAGGTGCGGATGATCAAGCAGGGCACTGGGGCTGGGCAGAGCCCTGGCCCGGAGCCTTGGAGTGCCGCTAAAAGGGTGGTGGTTCGAGGGCCCATTCGCTCGGCGCGTGGGTCTTCTTCCACTCAGACCACTCCCCGAACCTCGGCGGCACAGGGGCTGCGATCGGTTCCGGAGCGACGACGTACTCGTGCCCTGCGGGGGACGTCCACGTGACGGACCCGTCTTCGGAACGGTCGATGCTCCA
>JBBATW010000046.1:0-10346 GCA_040398585.1 Agreia sp. | reverse complement strand
ACCGTCACCGTGTTCTGGGTGAGCCTGGCCGTGATTCTGGTTGCCTTCGCCCTCAGCTTCTTCATGAAGGCCCAGCCGCTGCGCAACAAGAGCGCGCTGCAGGAGCAGACCGAGAGCGATCATGCGGATGCCGCCGAGGCCGAACTCCTCCTGGCGCACACGGCAGCCGATGCCTCCGGCGCGATGATCGAGCCGGCGCTCGGCACCGAGCACGACACCGCCCAACCAAAGCCCTAGACCATCCGTTTTCAGGCCATAGCCGCCGCCAACCGCCCCAGGCGGTTGCGCGCGGCTATGGCCTGAAAACGGTAGCCGCAGGGAGTCGGGCGCGCATGACCTCGATGGCCTCGGGGTTTTCGTCGATCAGCACGAAGTTGCGGCCGAGCGAGGCCGCAACGGCGCCCGTGGTGCCGCTGCCGGCGAAGAAGTCGAGCACCCAGTCGCCCTCGCGGCTGGACGCCTGGATGATGCGGCGCAGGATCCCGGCGGGCTTCTGGGTCGGGTAGCCGGTCTTCTCGCGGCCCGTGGGCGACACGATGGTGTGCCACCAGACATCCGTCGGCAGCTTGCCCTTCGCGACCTTCTCGGGCGTGACCAAGCCGGGTGCCATGTACGGCTCGCGGTCGACCGTCTCGGAGTCGAAGTAGTACGCATTCGGGTTCTTGACGTAGACAAGGATCGTGTCGTGCTTCGTCGGCCAGCGGCTCTTGCTCTTGGCGCCGTAGTCGTACGCCCAGATAATCTCGTTCAAGAAGCTCTCGCGCCCGAACAGCGCGTCGAGCAACACCTTGGCGTAGTGGGCCTCGCGGTAGTCGAGGTGCAGATACAGGGTGCCGTCATCCGCCAGCAGCCGCCACGCCTCGACGAGGCGCGGCTCGAGAAACTCCCAGTAGTTGGCGAAGTCGTCGTCGTAGACCAGCAGGTCGCCCTTGATGCGCAGATAGCTCTGACCCTTGAATCCGGTGATTGACCCGGAACCTGCCTCGGTGCGCACCGACTGGGTGCTCTGTCGACGCTGCTTCCGCCCCGTGTTGAACGGGGGGTCGAGGTAGATCAGGGTGAAGGATGCGTCGGCGAGGCTCGGCAGGGCGGTCAGGTTGTCTGCATGGACTACGCAACTCACGCGGCTCACCGGCGTCGACTCGTCAGGCATATTGCCAGTGTCCCACGTCTGTGTCGAGGGTAATTTCGGGGGGTGCACAGAAGTGGCACGCAGGCGTAGTCTCATTCAATGTCCGGGCCTGAAACCACATCAACAATGCGCGAAATCCAGCACGATGAGAACATCGGGCGCTACACGCTGACTCTGGGCGGCAAGGCGGTCGGGGTGGCGGATTACCGCATCCAGGGGGATGCCGTGCTCTTCACCCACACGGAGATCAACCCGGCGTTTCGGCACGGCGGCCTCGGTGGCGCGCTGATCAAGGGCGCTCTGGACGATGTTGCCGCCCACAGCACGCGTCGCGTCATGCCACTCTGCCCCTTTGTGTCCGACTGGATCGACGCCCACCCGGAGTACTCGCACCTCACGACCCGCGGGAATTGACCTCAGGGCACGCGGCCGAGCCACTCCGGGGTACTGAACTTGTCGCGCACCAGAACCTCGGCCTTCTCGTACTCGTCGGCGGTGATGTCGCCTGAGACGGCCCCGTAGAGTCCCGCGAAGGTGGCCTTCATCCGGTCGATTATCTCGGCACGCGTGAGGCCGGTCTGGCTGCGCAACGGGTCGACGCGCTTGGCGGCGCTCTTGGTTCCCTTGTCGCTCATCTTCTCGCGGCCGATGCGCAGCACCTTGACCATCTTCTCGCCATCCATGTCGTAGCTCATAGTGACGTGATGCAGCACTGCGCCGTTGCCGAGGCGCTTCTGGGCGGCCCCGCCGATCTTGCCCGTGGGGCTCGTGATGTCATTCAGCGGCATATAGGTGGCCTCGATGCCGAGGGACTTCAGGGCCGTGATGACCCATTCGTCGAGAAACGCGTAGGAGTCGGCGAAGCTCATCCCCTGCACGAGAGCGGCCGGGGCGTAGATCGAGTAGGTCACGACAGAGCCGGCCTCCATGAACATGGCACCGCCGCCCGAGATACGGCGCACGACGTCGAAGCCGTGGGCGTCGGCCGCGATCATGTCGACCTCGTTCTTCACACTCTGAAAACTGCCGATGACGACGGCCGGGCGGTCCCACTCCCAGATGCGCAGCGTCGGCTGGCGGCGACCCTCCCCGACCTCGATGGCGAGCACCTCATCCAGAGCCATCTGGGTGACCGGGGAGACGGCCTTCGAGTGGATGATCTGCCAGTCGTAGTCGCGCCAGCCTGTGGCCTTGGCGAGCGAGCGGCGCACGGCGACGGCGATGGCCTCGGGGGTGAAGCCGAGTAGCGTTGCCCCCTCCGGGAGGGCGGCGCGAACTGCAGCGGTGATGGTCGCAGCGTCGCTCTCGACGGGCAGCCCGTTGACCGCGGCGTTGATCATCGGCAGGGCGTCGTCGGGTTCGAGGAAGAAGTCGCCCGCGAGGCGGAAGTCCTCGATGCGGCCGTCTCTCGTGCTCAGATCGACGACGACGAGCTTGCCGCCCGGAACCTTGTATTCACCGTGCATCGGATGCGCTCCCTGTCAGCTATGCCTGGAAACCAGCGTACTCGCGCTTCTCACACGCGGGAGTCGAGCCAGCGCACCAGGCGCGCGTAGACCTCGACGCGGTCGAGCTCGTTGAAGATCTCGTGCCGGTCGCCGGGGAAGATCACGACCTCGACGTCTTTCACGCCGGCCTTCTCCCGATAGCTCGCGGCGAGTTTCGTAACGCTCTTCTTTCCGCCGAGTACGTCGTCCTCACCGATCATTATCAGGATGGGCAGGTCGTCGCGAACGGTTCGGCTGGGCACGCCGAAGAGGCGGAGGCCATCGGGGATGCTGAACAGCTTGAGGGCGCTTGCCTCTACGATCAGCGGGTCCGCGGCAGCCTTGGCCTGCTCGGTTTCATCTCGGGTCATCCACTCGAATCCGGTGCCGCCGCGCTTGCCCGTGGCGGCATCGATCGGGCGGTGGCTCTTCGCGAGATCCCCGGCGAACATCGAGCCGGGGGTGCGATAGGCCGTGCCGGAGAGCACCAGGGCGTCGTAGTCCTTCGAGTGCCCGTTGATCAGCTTCTGAGCCATCAGGGAGCCGAGGCTGTGGCCGAGAAAGACCAGGGGCAGGCCGGGGTTTTCGCTGCGGATGATCGCGCTCAGCTGGCGGAGCCCCTTGATGATCGCCCGGAGCCCGCCCGTGCCGGGATGCCCGATTCGAGACAGATCGCCGCCGTACTGGGCGATTCCTGTCTGGCCGTGCCCCCGGTGGTCGTCGGCGTAGACCGAGTAGCCCGCGGAATTCAGTGCGGCGGCCAGCTCGGCGTAGCGCCCGGCGTGCTCGCCGAGGCCGTGCGCGATCTGCACGACGCCGCGCGGGGCATCCACCTTCCACTCGAAGTAGTGAATAGAAATACCGTACTCATCAGTGAATTGGGCCACAGGGTTATTGTGGCCCAATTCAGCCCTGGGCTTCTAGGCCCCGCGCTCAACTAGGCCTCGCGGGTGATCTCCACCTTGACGAAGAGCTTCGATCCGAACGGCCCGGCGTACACGCCCCGCAAGGGCGCGACGTCGTTGTAGTCCCGGCCGCGGCCGATGACGACGTGACGATCGCCGATGTCGATGGAGTTGGTGGGGTCAAAGCCCTGCCAGTCCCCGCAGAACCACTCGACCCACGCGTGCGACTCGCCCGTTACCAACTCGCCGATCTCGGCGCTGGGCTTCGGGTGCAGGTAGCCCGAGACGTAGCGGGCCGGTATGCCGACCGAGCGCAGTGCGCCGAGGGCGATGTGGGTGATGTCCTGGCAGACGCCGCGCTTGTCGGTCCAGGCGTCGGCCGCCGTGGAGTGCACATGCGTCACACCCGTGACGTACTTCATCGCGTCGCCGATGGCCGAGCAGATCTCCAGCGCCGCATCGCACGGCCGGGTGTGCCGGGAGACGATCTCCGCGGCGAGCGCCTTGACATCGTCTGTCGGGGCCGTCAAGCGGGTCTGCCGGGAGTGCTCGGCGAAAACGATCCCGCGCGAGCTGGCCGCCGTGAGGTAATCCCAGCTGGCCGGATGCTCCGCGTGGCGCTGAGGACGCACCTCGACCAGGCTCGTGGCCGTGAGCGCAAGCTCCTTGTGCGGCGTCAGCACCTCGAAAGAGGAGACCCGGGTGCCCCAGTAGTCCACATAGTTGTGGTTGCTGGAGACGGGTGAGATCTCGAGGTTGGAAAACAGCACGAACTGGTCGGTCGAGGTGACCGGCAGCATCCGCGCCTCGTTATAGGAGGCCGCCACCTCGCCCTCGTAGCGATAGCCCGTGGAATGACGGATGCGAAGCCGGTTCATGAGGCCTCCCCTGTCCAGGTCGGTGCAGCGTTGGTCGGGAAGTACCGCTCACGGACCGCCTCGGAGGCGGCACTGGTCGCGACCTGGACGCTGTCCATGTGCTGCGGCAGGTCGTGCAGGAGATCCATGATCGGGCGATACTCCAGCTGGCTGCGGATCTGGCCCAGCAGTCGCTGCGCCTGGTCGCTGACGCCGATGCGATCGGTGTTCGGAGCGATGTCCCGGAGGCACTGCTCGGCGCGCGAGACGGAGAACAGGATCGAGCGGGGGAACAGCCGGTCGAGCAGCAGGAACTCGGCCGCGTTCTTGGCGGAGGGAGCCCCTCGGTACGTGCGCAGATAGGTTTCGTAGCCGCCGCACGACCGGAGGATCGTGGTCCACGACGGCCCGCTGCCCTCGGTGAGCGAGCGGGTGGCGAGCAGCCGCGCTGTCATATCCGCCTGTTCGATGCTGCGGCCGAGGGTGAAGAAGTGCCACGCCTCGTCGCGGCTGGTGCCGCTCTCGACGATGCCGACGGCGAGCGCCGCGCGCTCACGGGCCCACGCGAAGAAGTCGTGCGTCTTCTCGCTCGTGATGCGCCGCGGCATCTTCGCCCGCGTCGTATTCAGGCACTCCCAGAGATCGGTCGACACGATCTCGCGGGCCCGGCGGGCGTTCTCCCGGGCGGCACTGATCGAGTACGCGATGGATGCCGGATTCGAGCGGTCGAGGGCGAGCGCGGCCAGCACGTCGTCCCGGGTCAGCTCAGCACCCTCATCGGGAACATCGCTGCCCATCAGCTGCAGGAGCGACCGGCAGGCCTGGTCCTCCTCGACCCACGGGTCTTCCAGGAGCAGCTGCAGGTGCACGTCCAGGATGCGCGCCGTGCCATCGCTGCGCTCGATGTAGCGGCCGATCCAGAACAGGCTCTCGGCGATTCGACTCAGCATGCGCAAACCTCGCTCCGGGTCGTTGCTGCCGCCTGTTTCACATGCTGTTGCTGTTGCTGTTGCACCTGGTCCTTGTTGGTGCGCGGCAAGTCGTGCGGGGAGTGGTCGACGGAATGCGTGAAAAGCGAGGCCTCCTCCTCCTCGAGGCTTTCCTCGATAAGTTCCTCGCTGGCCGCCTGCTCGCGCACGAGGCTCGAGATGTCACGGGTCATGACCTCGGCCGAGAACTCCCGGGGCAGACCAATGACCCAGGTGTCCTTGGAGCCGCCGCCCTGGCTGGAATTCACGACGAGCTCGCCCTCGGGCAGGGCGACGCGGGTGAGCCCACCGGGCAGCACCCAGACGTCGCTGCCGTCGTTCACCGCGAACGGCCGGAGGTCGGCGTGCCGTGGGCGCATGCCCTCCTCGACCAGGGTCGGAATTGTCGAGAGCTGCACCACGGGCTGCGCGATCCAGCCGCGCGGGTCCTTGAGCAGCTGCTGGCGCAGCGTCTCGAGCTCGGCCTTGGAGGCGGCAGGTCCCACGACGAGGCCCTTGCCGCCGGAGCCGTCGACGGGCTTTATGACGAGCTCGTCCAACCTATCCAGAACCTCCTCTAGCGACGCCGGATCCTCGAGGCGCCAGGTGTCGACGTTCGGAATGATCGGGTCTTCACCGAGGTAGTAGCGCATCAGCTCGGGCAGGTACGTGTAAACGAGCTTGTCGTCGGCCACGCCGTTGCCGACCGCGTTCGCGATCGTCACGTTGCCGAGCCGTGCGGCCATCAAGAGCCCGGGCGAGCCGAGCTGGGAGTCCGCGCGGAACTGCAGTGGGTCGAGGTACTCGTCGTCGACTCGGCGATAGATCACGTCGACGCGTTTCGGGCCGCCCGTGGTGCGCATCCAGACCCGGCCGCCGGAGCAGAACAGGTCGCGGCCCTCGACGAGCTCGACGCCCATCAGGCGGGCCAGCAGGGTGTGCTCGAAGTAGGCGGAGTTGTAGACGCCGGGCGTGAGCACGACGACATTCGGGTCGTCGACGGTGGCCGGCGCTGATGCGCGCAGCGCCTGCAGGAGTTTGTTCGGGTAGTCGCCGACCGGGCGCACCCGCATCGAGACGAACAGCTCGGGCAGGGTCTGGGCCATGACCCGGCGGTTGGAGATGACGTAGCTGACGCCGCTGGGCACGCGCACGTTGTCTTCGAGCACCCGCCAGGCGCCCAACTCGTCACGGATGAGGTCGATGCCAGAGACCTGGATGCGCACGTTGTTGGCCGAGACGATATTCGCGGCCTGGCGGTGGAAGTGGCTGGAGGAGGCAATGAGAGACGCCGGGATGACGCCGTCGCGCACCGCGGCCTGCGGCCCGTAGACATCCGCAAGGAATGCCTCAAGGGCACGCACCCGCTGCTTGATGCCGGCCTCGACGTCGACCCATTCCTTCTGCTCGATGACCCGCGGCACGGCGTCCAGCGGAAACGGCCGCTCCTCGCCGGCGAAGTCAAAGGTGACACCCTGGGCGAGATACGAGCTGGCCAGCGCGTCGGTTCGGCCGCGCAATTCCTCCTGCGTCATCTTTGCCAGAGCACTATAGACATCCTTGTACGCCGCCCGGGCCTCGACCGGGGAACTCGAGCTGGGCTCTGGAAACATCTCGTCCCACGGCCGCGCCGAATCCTTCTTTCTGCGGGGGTTCAGCGTGGCTCCATAGCCGGCGAAGAGGTCTACCATCCTGCGACTCTACCGGCGCTTGATTGCCGGACTGTTACGGGAGCACTTCCCGCGAGCGGTGCTACTGGCGCCGCTCCTGGCGCCCGACCGTCGACTCGCGGATGACCAGCTCGGGCTGGAAGACGACTTGGCGGTAATCGACGCGTCCGTCGCCTTCGATCTCGGCCATCAGCAGTTCTGTAGCGGCCCTGCCGAGCTCCCACGAAGGCTGTCACACAGAGGACAGGGGGATGGCTGCCGAGGCTGCGAAATAGATGTCGTCGTAGCCGATCAGGGCCACGTCGTCGGGGTGCACCCCGGACGGAAGCGAGAGTAGATCTGAAGTGTGTCGAGTTTGTGAAACATATTTGATGGGATGTTACGGGTCAGGCGTCGGCAGGGAGCACGATCTCGAGGACAGAATTGAGCTTCGTACGCATGGCATCCGCCGGAGGCAACGCACCCTCGTTATGGCCATGGGGCCGATACCGGTTATAGAACCACTCGATGAAGTTCACCGTGGGAGTACGGGCTCGCTGCCGGGTATCGAAATGGTGATGAGGGCAGAAATCGTTCGTGAAGATCGAGAAGAACGAGAAGAACGACTCCGCAGCAGCGTTATCCCGAAAGGTCCCCGTGGCCCCCACCGACTGCGTGACACCGTTGTCGCGGCACCACCGGGCGAACTCCTTCGACGAGTATTGGGCGAGTTCAACCAGTCGAAGCCAGACCTTGATCATGGAGGTGTCCGATGGGACGTCCAGCGGGTTGGCTGAAAGAGTTAATAGGTCGATCCCCAATGAAGTCGCCGGGCGCGCCACCGCATCGGCGGGAGATTGAGCGAGCGTTCTGGGTCGAGGTCGCGCGCGAACCCTATCGTTTCGCGCCCCGGTCCTGGTGGCGCTGCGTCACGGCGCCAAACGGATAACCCACCGCCTCTGATCTCTCACAAACACCCCCGGCGGCCCCGGCCAGACGCGGCCCCACCAGCCCAGAATTCATTTCCTGAACATGCAAAAAACCGACCGTGAATGTAAACCTCGACAATAGCCACATACCCCTAAAACGGGTGTAGTTTGAGCCTCAGAGCGTCCGCTCTATGAATGTTCAGGAGGAGTCGCCATGTCACTGCCCGCAGTCATCATCGCCATCATCGCCATCATCCTGCTCATCACGGGAGGAATCGTTCAGTCGCTGAACTTTCTCCTATGGGTAGGTGTGGTGCTCCTTGTAGTCGCCGTTATAGCCTTCCTCCTCCGATCGATTTCTGGTCGGAAATAGAAAGACCCAGACAGTTGAACCAGCTGGACGGCACCCGCCGTCCGGGAACGGAAAGACCAATGGAAAGGCCTCCCCATGGGAATCACCGATGATGCAAAAGACGCTTTCGACGCCGCCGCCGAGCGCGTGAACCGGGCCGTCGAAGACACCAAGGAACACATCACCGACAAGGCCGACGAAGTCAGCGCTGCGGCCAAAGCGAAGGCTGCCGAAGCGGAACTCGCCTCGGTCAAGGCCCGAAACAAAGCCAAAGACGACCTTCGCAAGAGCTAACACGGGCGAAAGAACTAGCCCGAACCGTATGTGGCTCCCACTCACGGTTCGGGCCAGTCCCATCCTCGGCCTCGGCGGGACGTCGTCTTTAGGGCAGTGTTCCCGTCGTCGTTCGGTTGTGAGCGGTGGCATCGCCCAGGGCTTCCTGTCGGAGCGCGTTGTGGGACGCGCCCGCCTTGTTGAGTTCATCATCGTGAGCGTTTTCGATACTCAACAGAGTGTTACTCGCCCCGGGAAGAGCTTTCAGGATTTCATCGAGCTTTCTCTGCGTCGCGGCTTGGAGCCGGGATTGGCTGTGCTGAATGACGAAGATCATCGCGATCGTCAATCCTTCAGCAAGTGTGTGGAACATCGCTTCCAAAGCGACGGGGAAGTGAAGGACCGCGCTGGTGGTGACCCAGACCACGTCGCCCGCGACGACGATAACGGCGAGCAACGGATAGGACGCCACCCGGTCGATGCCAGTGAGAATCCGGCTCGCCCAGGGACGAGGAGGAGAAACCTGTGAATCAGTATTTGACATATCAGAACCCGCAAACTGGAACTAGTTCAATTGTTCGGGACAATCGTTCAGGTAAGTGCCCAGGAGATCCGGTCGGTGTATTCGCATTGCGTATCTGGCCAGACCGTCGAGAGCAGGACGGCAATGAATGGACTCCGGCAGTATTACAGGCCCCCGTGGGCACCCGCCCTTGTCTGGGACCTGGCTCCTAGACCGCTGAGAAAGACCCAGATGGACGACAGGGAAGTTGAAGAGTTTGAGGCGCCCGACGGGGTTGAGGCCAGAACAGCGTCAGATCGTGACACTGCCCTCAGCGGTCGAATGCGTTCGCCGATCACCCGGTTCTTCAGCATCCTGGGCCCCGGCCTGGTAACCGGTTCGGCCGATGATGACCCCTCTGGCATCGCAACCTATTCCCCAGCCGGTGCAACCTATTCGAACGGGCTGCTCTGGACGGTAACTCTCACACTGCCACTGATGCTGGCCGTACAGGAGATATGCGATCGGATGGCATTGGTGACCGGAGAAAGTTTGGGTTTTCTTGCCCGCCGGAAATTTTCGCGACGATCGCGCACAGTAGTCGGGGTGCTGGTCGTCGCGCTCATCGCGGCAAACTGTCTCAATCTGGCGGCCGACCTAATGGCGATCGGGCAGGGAATGCAGATGTTTCATGCTGGGCCTGCACCGATGTGGAGCGCTCTAGCCGGACTGGGCATTGTTGTGGCGCTTGTTGCTGGCTCATTCAAAATCGTCGCCAAGATTTTCAAGTGGTTATGCCTTTTCCTCCTTGTATACGTTGCCGTGCTGGGAACAACCATTTCGCCGTACATGTTTTTCTGGCAATCTGATATGTCGCAGGACATTGGTGACAGTTCTGCATCAACACATTGGTGACAGTTCCGCAGGTTTTGGTGGTGACACTTCAAGGGCTTCAACCCAGCTTTGACCTGCCCCACGGAGCGGCCAAGAATTGTGGGTGAAGAAGAATGAGCCCGTTGACCCCCGTATCCGCCTCGCTATCGCCCAGTGGCCCGATGACGCACCCCGCGGTAGCGTGACCACGTTCTGCGCCGAGCACAACATCACCCGCAAGACGTTCTACGCCATCCGGACCAGGGCTCTGGGCGAGGGCCAAGCCGCGGCCCTGGAACCCCGATCCCGCCGCCCGAAGACGTCACCGACACAGCTTTCCGAAGAACGCAAGCAGGACTCGCTGAAGGTGCGGGCCGCCCTGGAATCATCGGGCCTTGACCACGGGCCGATCAGCGTCC
>JBBATW010000045.1:9594-14984 GCA_040398585.1 Agreia sp. | reverse complement strand
GTATCCGTCTAACAAATCTGTCCACAGGCGGGGCTCGCGCGGCGCCGATTCGACGTACCTTCCGTTTTCAGGCCATAGCGGCGCGCGACCACCTGGGGCGGTTGGCGGCGGCTATGGCCTGAAAACGGAACCACAGGAGGCCGGGGGAACTTGAGCCCTCAGATGCCGCGGCGTCCTGTCCACAGCAGGTTGATCAGCGGAACAATAGACAAGACCATCAGGATTGTGCCAAACACCGCGTCATTCGCTCGCAGCATGACGCCCGCGATCAACAGCGCGCCGAATAGAAGCGCCGAAACCGCTTGGCCTGCGGTGCGCTCGAGTCGAGCCACTCTCTTTTCCAGGCCCGGGCTGGTCACCGCCACGGTGCCATCTTCGAAACGATTGATCAGGCCATCGATGCGCTTCGGCAGCCGAAGTGTCGTGTTGGCCGTCGCAAAGGCCTGCTTGCCGAATTCCTGAACCAGGTTGCCACTCTCGTCCCGCAGCAGCTGCGCGGCATATGGCTCCACGGACTCCCACAGGTTGAATGGGGGATACAGCGCGCTGCACACCCCAGAGGTAAGCGACATGGCCCGAATGATAAGTAAGAAGTTCTCTGGAAGCTGGAACGGGAGCGCGCGAACTACGTCACCGAACTGAATCGCGAATTCGCGGAACTCCCGTGGGTCTACCTCGCGCAGTTCGGCGAAGCCCATCCCGCCGAAGCGGTCGAAAAGCTGGGTCATTGCCCGCTCGAGCTCCGACGCATCAGCCGATGGAAGAAGAACCCCCACGTCGCGCATCGCGTCGACCAGGCCGCGCCCGTCTCGGGACGCCGCGGCCATCAGCACCTTCCGCAGGGCGCTGCGTGTTCTGGCCGGGACCTCTCCCATCATGCCGAAGTCGATGAATGTCAGCTTCCATCCTCGCGTGACGGAGCCATCGAAGACCGGGGTGACGAAGACGTTTCCGGGGTGCGGATCTGCGTGGAAGAAGCCCATGGTGAAGTACTGATCGAACATGACCGCCGCGAAAATGTCGGCAACCTCAGAGGGGTCGATACCGGCCCCGATTAGAGCCTCCCGGTCGGTGATCTTGATCGCCGAGACGTCTTCCAGTGTCAGTAAGCGTCGTGTACTCCGCTCCCAGACGACAGCGGGCACGCTCACCCGGTCATCGCCGGCGAAGGCCGCCGCAAACCGCTCGGAGCTGACTCCTTCGTGCAGATAGTCGATCTCCTCGAGACTCGTCGCCGCGAACTCCTCGACCAGCGCAGGCATATCGACTCGGCTGTAGACGAGGCGCACGCGGCTGAGCCAGCCGCCCACCCGGCGAAGGGCGGCAAGATCGACATCGATGATCTCGTCGATTCCCGGCCGTTGCACCTTGATAATCACGTGATCAAGCCCAGTGTCTGCCGCGTCGAGGGCAGAAAGCCGGGCACGATGCGCCTGCCCGAGCGAGGCCGCAGCCACGGGGTTCTCGTCGACCATGGCATACGCCTGCTGGAGCGTCATGCCCAGTTCGCGCTCGACGACCGCACGGATTGACGCGAACGATATAGGGGCCACCTCGTCTTGCAAGCCCTCGAGTTCCTTGGTGATTTCCGGCGGCAAGACGTCGAGGCGTGAGGACATGAACTGCCCGACCTTGATCATCAGTCCGCCGAGGTCAGCGGCGAGAGTGTGAAAGCTCCTCGCGAACCGTCGCATGCGCCGCGATCTCGTACGCTCCGCTATCTTCACCAGCCCGATGCGAGGCAACACAAGTTCGAACCACCAGGTCACGGCGAGATGCCAGCTGGCAAAACGCAGGATGCGGCGATAACGGGCGCGGGTGTTACCCGCGCCCTCGATCAAAGCGTTGCTATCGGCACGAGCCAATGCCACCCCGTCAGTCCTGAGCGAGGATCGAGTAGAGCTTGCGACGAGCGTCGTCGAGCGCGATGACCGCCTGCTTGACCTGATCGGGCGAACCGGTGCGACCCACCTGCGCGGCCGCCTGTGCGAGCTCGACGCCGGCCTTGGGCAACGCGGCGTAGCTGCTCCCAGAAGAAGACGAGCCCGATGCCGCCCAGGGCGCCGTCAGATCTAGGTCGGCAACAGCTGCGCGACCCTCATCCGTTAGAGAGTAGACCTTGCGACCGTTGGACTCCTCGGCGCTGATGAGACCCTCGTCGGCCAAAAGCTGCAGCGTCGGGTAGACAGAACCGGCGCTGGGCTTCCAGCTGCCGCCGCTGCGCTCTTGGATCTCGTGAATGATCTGGTAGCCGTGCATGGGCTGTTCGGCGAGCAGGGCCAGTACCGCCGTGCGCACCTCGCCGCGACCGGCGCGCGTGCCGGACTGCTTCTCGAACTGCTTCTCAAACCTCGTACGGAACTGCTCCATGGCCTGCCACATGCCTTCCATGTTATTGCCCCTGCCGAACCCGCCTGCTGGGAATGAACTAGCCATGATGATCTCCTTCATGTCGACCGTGAACGATATAAACCGATAGTTCAACGATACCCATGAAGAGGCTTGACAAACTGAACGTAGGCCGGAGGCGACCTGAGGGTTTGCTCCACACCTATGGCCTTATTCTCGAACGTTTTGATGCGCTATTTGGATGCAGCCAGCACAGTTTTCAGCGAGACCTTGCTCGTGTACTGGATTGAACCGTACCGAAACAGGCGCACGGCAAGCCGGAGCACTATTGCACTCAGGACGAAGAGTTCCACGATGACGATTGCGGCTTCCCAGCCGCTGAGGGAGCCCACCGCGTTGCGGAACATCGCGGTGATGGGGGAGAAGTACGGGAAGTAGGTGAAGATCTGGGAGATGAATCCGTTGGGATCCGAAAGGATCAGGGATATGCCGTACAGGGGCACGATCATGAGAATGGTGAGTCCGCCCATCAGGCCGCCGGCATCTTTCGCGGTAGGCATTACCGCGCCGATCGCCACCAGAGTTCCCGTGAACAGGGAAAAACTGCCGAGGGCGAGGAGCGCGCCGATGATCATCTTCGCCGGGTCGAAGGTGAGGCTGGCGAGGTCAAACTCGGGCAGGTTCAGCGAGGTGCGGAAGAAGAGATAGCCGATCAGAAGCGGAAGCGCAAAGCAGAGCATCTGAACGAGCCCCACCGCAAACAGGGCGATGATCTTGCCGCCGATCAGCGCGTTCGGGTTCACGGTGGTCAGGATCATCTCAGTCACCCGATTCTCCTTCTCCTCCTGCGTTACCGTAAGCATTTGGTTCGCGAGAAGCAGGAACGTGAGGAAGAAGAGCACTAAAAAGATCATCGGCGGGATTATTCCGCCGAAACCGGTGCTCTCCTGGCCGTCGAGGAAGGTCGTTGCGTTGACGGGTACGTTTCCCTCCGCGAGGGCGGCGAGCATGGGGTCCCCGATCTCCGCCTGGCTGCTGGCAACGAGAAGCTGCCTCGCGACCGTCTGGTATCCCGAATTCTCAAACAGGCCCAGATCCGCGCCGTAGACGGCGGTCGCGGTCATTGTCGGGTCGGCCGCATAGACGAAGTGCGCCTCTGCTTTACCGTTCCGAACGGCATCGATCGCGGCCGCGTCGTCGGTGACAGCGGTGCCGCCGAACAGGGCGGCCGTCTCCGGGGCGATATAGCCGGATGCGTCACTGTAGGTAAACGAGAATCCGGCATCCGATTCTGCGGCCGCGGTATTGTCGGCTGCAGGGGTGTTGGAGAGGGCGACCAGCGCGAATACGACGGCAAGGGCGATAGGCACAGCGAGAGTGGTGATCCAGAAACGCTTGCGACCCAGAGTGCGCTTGACTTCGAAGCCGATGACGGTTTGCAGATTGAACTGTGCCATCTCAGACGCCCGCCTTCTCGGTCTCGGCGCCGTATACCTTGACGAAGATCTCCTCGAGGGAGAGCTTGCTGGTCGTGAAGCTCCTAACGAGGATGCCGGCGCCCACGAGGTCGCGAAGAACCAATGCTTCATCGACACCATCGGCGAGAGTCAGCTCGGCGTAGTTGCGGCTCAGGGTTGAGATCTCGTAGAACGGCGATGAGGGAACCTGCCCGGAGTACACGAGCCGGATCATTGTGCCGCCGTAATGGTTCTGTACCGCCGGGATTGTTCCATAGGCTTCGGCCTCGCCGTCCTTCAACAGGATCACCCGGTCGCAGAGCCGCTCGACCTCTTCCATCTGGTGGGTGACCATGAGCACGGTCGCCCCCTGGGCCTTGTGCTCACCGATGATGTCCATCAGAAGGCGCCGATTGACAGGGTCGAATCCCTTCGTTGGCTCGTCGAGAATCAGCAGTTCGGGATCGTTCATGATCGTGACCCCGAGCTGCACCTTCTGCTGCTGACCGCCCGACAGCTTCTCGACCTTGGTCTTGACCTTGTCACCGAGGCCCACCCGCTCGAGGTATCTGACGCTCCATGCCACGGCGTCTCTCCTCTGCAGGCCCTTGAGCTGACCGAAGTAGGTCATCACATCAATGACGGATTCCTTCTTGTAGAGGCCGCGCTCCTCGGGCAGATAGCCAAGCCTGGGGCCGGTCTCCGGGGTGAACGGTCGCCCATCGATATGCAGGATGCCGCTGGTCGGCGCGTAGATTCCGAGCAGCGCCCGAAGGGTGGTCGTTTTGCCCGACCCGTTGGAGCCCAAGAACCCAAACGTCTCGCCGCGCTCGACGTCGAAGGACAGAACGCTTACAACGGTCGTTCCGTCGAAGTCCATTCGGAAGTTCTGGATATGGACGGGAGGCTCGTTTGGGGGCGTCATCCCCTAAACGTATCCGCGAATAACCCCCTGAACAGGGTTCAAAAGTTGTATTAGAGCGAGCATGCCATGGGCCCGACCTGACGGATTCGGAATATTCTTCCAGTCATTGATCGCCGCCTGCACCGATCATCCGCCCGCGGAGAATCAGAAGGGCTGAGCTCCCTCCGGCGGATTCCGCAGGCAACGCCGTTCAGGTCAGCGCAGCGAGCGGAGGTAGCGCTGCCGCCGCGACACGCTGTGCGATTCGAAGCGGTGGGTAGAGAGCACGCCACGGCTGCTGCGAGGCGGCCCGAGTGAGTGAACACTCTGAGAGGCGCACCTCGTCGCCATGACGGTGCAAGACGAATAATCGCGCCATGACGACGACGTGGTCGCCCTGGCGCACCGGATCGGCTGACGACACCGTGAACCCGCTCGCCGTCTTGACTCGCCAACGGAGTAGATCTTGGTCAGCGTGTTCCCAAACCCCTGACCGTGTGCGACCACAGCAGTTACTTCAGAACGGCTGAACCTCGGGTCGCGTGCGGGCCACGATCCTTCTCGGCGCGCGCCTTTGCCCAATCCCAAAGCGCCTCGGCGATGGCCGTTTCAACGTCCATAATTCAGGTTACGCGGTGGGCGATTACAGACGTTTTGGCGGTCATGCACGGCGGTCATGC
>JBBATW010000045.1:0-9494 GCA_040398585.1 Agreia sp. | reverse complement strand
GGCGGTCATGCACGGCGGTCATGCTTGGCGGTCACGCTTGGCGGTCACGCCTCCAGGTCTTCCCAGACGAAGTTCGTGGTCTGGCCCGTTTCCCAGTCGCGGCGCAGAATCGCATAGGCAACGGAGGCCAACGGCTGTCCACCCGTCACGGGCCAGCCTCCTTGAGAAAGCCCGAACGGAGAAACGTCTTTCGCATCGCAATGTTGTCTTCGCGGGTCTGCCCTTCGAATCGATTGGCATTCGGCCACCGCTGGAAGACCTCGGTCGTGAGGGCTTTGAGAATGGACACGCCCAGCCCGTGGCCCCGAGCGGCCGACGCAAGCCGCAGGTCGAACATGGGGGCGTCGTCCTCGAGGTCCTCAAGAATGGCCAGACCGATTCGGCCCTCGGATGCAGAGTCGACCCAGAAGCACGCGTGACCAGGACCGCCAAACCCTCCCTCGGCAATATTTCCTTCAACGGCGTCCGGTGACGGCCTCGAACTCACGTGGAAGGGGAACTCGTGCGAAAGCATGAACTGTAGAAGTTCGTCATGGTCAGTAGGCAGGTTCAGCGGCACCAACGTGAAATCCACGGTCCTGGGGTCTCCTAAACGCGACGTTCGTGTCGCAGCGGCTTGAGACGGTCAGGGGAGTCAGCGGCCAGCGGAAACTCGCAGGTGAATTCGCCCTCGTAGCCGAACAGGAACCCGAAGAACCGGTTTCGCACCTCGAGCCGGATCCGATAGACGTTCGCCGCATCGTCGAAGGACTCGTGCAGGTCGGCTTTGCCACTGAAGAGCATCGGGAACCTAAACGCTATCGGCCCCTCGTAGAAGCGCTGGGCGCCCGAGCGAAGGTGCAGCGTGCCATCGGGCTCGACCGCGAGGTCAAGGTCGACCGCCAGATGCTGGTGAGTGCCCAGATAGTCGATCACCTTGCCGCCGCTCAGGATCATGGTTGCATCGAACCGGCTCGGCTTCGCTCGAACCTGGTATTCGCGAACGAATGTGACGGTCTCGCGGCCGAACGGATCGCGGTAGGGGTAGTTCTCGATGGTGAACGGAACGTTCACGCCGAGGTCGGGCACGAGGATGTTGCGAAACTTTCCCAGGCGCAGGAACGGGATCGTCCACCACGGCCCGCGACAGATTCGTGCCATCGTGCCGCGAGCCACGCACGCATAACCTGCCTCGAGCCCGACTCCGAAACGTCGTTGAAGCATCGGATGCAGCCGGTCGAAGTCAGTACCGAGCGCCGCCCGAAAGATCGACGTCATGGCGCCTCCAGAGTTTCGAGTGTCGCGGGGGCTGCAGTCATCGCGTTACCCCGCTTGGGCTGGCGAAGGCATCGCGAAGCCCGGGGCCGGTCTTCTCGCCAGACTACAAGCGACGCTGCCAACGGCCATCGCCCTGGCGGGGCATCCGTCTCGGCCCAGATTCGCAGCCGGTCGAAGCTCCACGCGGTCATCCAGCCGATGAGCCTCCGCATGATCAGTCGGTCGATCAGCAGACCCCAGCCCGGCTCGTAGTCATAACCAGTGATGAAGGTCGTGCCCTCCGCTGTCGGAACGTAGCGCCAGTAGCCGCGACCCGAACGGATGGGCGACAGCCGGTCGGTGGTCGCGAACCGCAGAGCCGAGGTGCGTGTGCCGTCGGGTCGCTGCCGCTCGCCCAGCGTGGTGCCCGTTCCCTTGATCGTGTGCAACGGCATCCGGCGCTCGTAGGTGAATCGTCTTCCGCCCGTCGACAGATCGCCAACCGGGCAGATGGAGCTGAAGCGCAGATCCCAGCGGGGATGCTGATCCGTGTTCTGAGTCAGTTCCCACACCCGCTCGATGTTCGCGTTGATCTCAATCTCGACGTAGATCGCTTTGTCCCCCATTCGACCAGCCTGAAGCCATCTCGCGGATTTGAACCGTCACAGAATCGCGTGTCGCGACTTTCAACCGGTCTCCTTCGTTCCCGCTCACCGCGACGGCGCGATTCGAAACAGGGTGGAGTGAGCAACCATCGCCAGAGCGCAACCCGCCACGGCGATCATCGCCATCACCCACATCGACGCTGAAGTGCCCACAAACTCGGCCAGCTGACCGCTGAAGATGAACCCGATCGGCATCGCGGCGGTGCTCGAGAACAGGTCGATGGAACTCACTCGGGCCAATGCGGCCCGAGGCACCAGTCGCTGCTCGGCGGAGTCTTGAACGACGCTGTAGACCGAGAGGGCGACTCCTGCGAAGAACTGCAGGGTTGCGATGACGAGAATCGGCAGCCCAGAGGCAAGAAAGATCGGCTGGCAGGCGAGCACAAGGAGTCCGCCGAGGATCCAGTAAACGGGCCGCAGCGTTCGAACTCTCGTCGCGAAGACCCCACCGACGAGGCCGCCCAGGCCGAAGACAGTGACGAGGATGCCCCAGACCGCGCCGCCGCCGAGGCTCTCCTGGGCGAGCACGGGCCCCAGCACAAACGCCGCGGGGAGCGCGGTCAGGTGAAACAGGGTGGAAGCCGCGATCACCAGAAGAAGCCAGCGCTGAGTGCGAAGCACTCGCCATCCGTCACGCATCTCACTGTGGATCGACCGGCGGGCCGATGATGGCGCCCGGTCGATTGTGGGCAGCCGACTCAGGCAGGCGGCGCTGATCAGAAAGGACAGGGCGTCGATCGCCAGCCCGACCTCGAGCATATTCAGGGCGATAAACGCTCCCGCAATGAGCGGGCCGACAAGGAACCCAGCCTGGAACGCCATGGTCGCGAAGCCGTTCGCCTTCTCCAGCGATTGCTCGGGCACCACCTCCGGCATGATGCTTCTGGCCGCCGGGCGAAAGACGCCCTCCGCGGCGCCGAACACCACCTCGGTGTGGAACGAACCCGCGGGCCCACCAGCGCGGGGATCGTGAGGTCACGGCAAGCAACACACCTTCATGCTTGATTCCCCAGCCGTAATTGCTTTCAAGGCTAGGTCGCTTGAACGACGCCTGTCAAACAACTAGACCAATTGTGTCAGGCGACCAGATCTCAGAGATAGCATTCGCACCCAAGCCTGCTTAGCCTGACCGTGGGGCGCAGCCGGTGACGGCCTTCCTGATTGCGGCGACGGCGGCCTACCTTCTCCTGCCACGACCAAAATAGATGGGCTCGTTCCCGATTTCATAATGACCGTCCGAAGGACAACGGGAGCAGCCGTTCCTGAGTGAGGGCAGGGAGTCTCATGTCGTCGTGTTACGCGTCTCCGGCCCCGCCTGGCCAAGGTGTCCTATCGTGGGGTCTCTTCTCGAAATACCCGCACGAAAGGCAGGCTCATGACGACGACAAGCATCAGCGATCAGGTTGGCGAGTTCAACGCAGGCTTCACCAGCCAGATCGGCCCTGACCTCTCGGCCGTGTTCGACCAGGAGCAGCGCGACCTGAAGAGCGCCGGCGTGCCGGTCAACGCCGTCAAGATCGGTGATGTCGTCGCCGATGCCACGCTCATCGGCCTCGACGCGCAGGCCGTCAACCTGTTCACCGTCACCGCCGGCCGCCCTGCCGTGCTGGTGTTTTACCGCGGCGCCTGGTGCCCCTACTGCAACATCACACTTCGCACCTACGAGCGCGATCTGCGTCCCGAGCTCGACCGCCTTGGCGTGGCCCTCGTTGCCATCAGTCCGCAGACGCCGGATGCCTCGAGCGCTGCGGTTGCAGGCGGCGAGCTGAATTTTCCCGTTCTGTCAGACCCGTCGAATGCACTCGTGCGTGCCCTCGGAATCATCACCGAGCCGAGCGCAGATGCACGGGTTGCCCACACCGCTCTCGGCTTCGACGTCGCCGACAGCAACGCCGACTCGACCGGTGACATCCCGTTCCCGACGGTGCTCATCATCGACGCCGACAACACTGTGCGGTTCGCCGACGTACACGTCGACTACACGACACGCACCGAGGTCCCGACGATCCTTGAGGCCCTCGCTTCCGTGTCTTGACCCTCACACATCGCCGACGTGCTTTGACTGCGAAAACGTGCCGCTTTAGACCAGCGTCGGAAGCTGAGCCTTCAGTGCCCTCGCGGCGTCGGCCGGGTCATCCGCTTCGGTGATCGCACGAACCACGACGACGCGTGACGCGCCCGCCGCCACAATCTGTTCGACGTTCGACAGATCGACGCCGCCGATTGCGAACCAGGGGCGGATGTTGCCCACAGAGCGAACGGCGTCGCCCGCGAACCGCACGAGATCGAGCCCGACGGCCGGGCGTCCCGGCTTGGTCGGCGTCGCCCAGACTGGCCCGACGCAGAAGTAGTCCAGGCCCGGAGCCGTGATTGCCGCACTGATCTGCTCGGGGGTGTGGCTGGAAAGCCCGATGACGGTCTCAGCTCCGACGAATCGGCGCGCCGCGAGCGGCTGCAGATCTTTCTGGCCGATGTGGAAGACCGGCGCTCCCGAGAGAGCCGCGATATCTGCACGATCATTGACTGCCCATGACCTGCCGTGCCGCTCGGCGACGCCCCGCAGCACCGCCAGCAGCTCAAGTTCTTCGGCCGCCTCAATCGTCTTGTCTCGCAACTGGATGATGTCTACGCCGCCCGCGTAGGCGGCATCCAGAAAGTCGGCCAGATCGCCCTGGGCCTTCCGGGCATCCGTGCAGAGGTACAGCTGTGCGTCATCGATCGTCATGTGAACTACCATAAAGGTCATCTGCGGGAGCCCGCGAACATGCCCTTCGAGGCGTGGCCGGGCTGAGAGGGCTGAACTGTGCAACGGGTACCGGCCGACCGTGTTGTCAATACAACGTCACCTGATCCGGTTAGTACCGGCGGAGGGAAGGAAGCCACATCTTGACGGAACCAGTGAACATCTCCCGATCCGTGGACGTCGCCATTCTGGGCGGTGGCATCATCGGCCTCGGCATCGCCTGGGCCGTGGCTCAGACCGGGCGCACCGTTGCCATCATCGACGCCGCTCCCGCGTCGGGGGCGACCGAGGCCGCGGCCGGCATGCTTGCGCCGGTCAGCGAGCTGCACTATCAGGAGGAGAAGCTGCTCGGGCTGATGCTGGAGTCGGCATCGTTGTATCCGGCGTTCGTCGAATCGCTCGGGGAATCGGCAGGGGATACGGGCTATCAGCGAACCCGTACGATCAACGTCGGTGCGGATGCAGCCGATCGCCGAGCTTTGGCCGACCTGCGCACGGTTCAGCAGTCGCACGGGCTCGCCGTAGACGCCCTCACGATTCACGAGGCCCGCGAGCTGGAGCCGATGCTCAGCCCTCAGCTTTCCAGCGCCTCGAGTATTTCGGAGGATCATCAGGTTGACCCGCGACGGCTGGCCGTGTCGCTCATTGCCGCCCTGAAGTCCAATTCAGATGCCAACGAGGGTGGGCGCGATCTTTTCATAGCGAAGAATGCCTGCGGGCTCGCGCATTTGGACCCCACCGACAACTCGTCCCGAGTGACCGGCGTGGTGCTGACGGACGGCTCGGTCATCCAAGCTACAGAGGTCATCGTCGCCACCGGGCTGGCCGCTTCCGAACTCGAAGGACTGCCCGACGCACTTCGGCTGCCCCTCCGCCCGGTCTACGGCGATATCATCCGGCTGCGGGTTCCCGAGCACCTCCGACCCCTTCTGACGGCGACGGTCCGCGGTGTGGTTCGAGGCGTGCCCGTCTATCTCGTACCCCGCGAGGACGGCACGCTTGTGATCGGGGCCACCGCCAGGGAGGACGGCAACGCCGGGATCTCGGCCGGAGGCATCCATCAGCTGTTGCGCGACGCGCAGGTTCTGGTTCCCGCCGTGGCCGAACTCGAGATCATCGAGGTCATGGCTCGGGCGCGCCCTGGTACCCCCGACAACGCCCCGCTGCTCGGTCGGGTACGGGGCTTGGTTGGCCATGCGGCGCCCGATGCGACCGGCGAAGCGGATGCCCCGGTCCCCGGCCTGATCATCGCCACCGGCTTCTTCAGGCATGGGGTGCTGCTTATGCCCGTAGCCGCCCAGATCTGCGCGGGCCTTCTTGACGGTGCCGAAGATCCTCGCTGGACAGCGTTCGCCCCCCACCGATTCTCCCCTCTCGTCACCCCACTCACCCATTCGCCACACCCAAGCCTGAAGGCAGCTGCACTGTGAATACTGAGACCGAAACCGGCGTCATTCTGAACGGGGAGCGGCGCATCCTGAACCCCGGCGAAACCGTGCTAAGTCTGATCAGCGAGCTGACCGGGGCGGCCATCGAAACAGATGGCCTGGCCTCCGACGGACGCCGCCTCGGGGTGGCAGTCGCCCTGAACGCCGCGGTCGTGCCCCGCAGCCTCTGGGCCCAGACGTTTCTCGTGACAGGCGACGACATCGAGGTCGTCACAGCCGCCCAAGGAGGCTAAGCATGACCGATTCGGATTTCAGCAACCACGACCCGCTCGTCATCGACGGCATCTCGCTGGGCTCACGACTGATCATGGGCACCGGGGGAGCACCGAGCCTTGACGGGCTGGGCGCCGCCCTTCGCGCATCAGGCACGGAACTTACGACCGTGGCGATGCGTCGACACAACGCCTCGGCTGGCGGCTCGCTCTTCGATCTGTTGGTCACGGAGGGCATTCGAGTGCTTCCGAACACCGCCGGATGCTTCACCGCCCGGGAGGCCGTGCTGACCGCGGAGCTCGCGCGCGAGGCCCTCGAGACCGACTGGATCAAACTCGAGGTGATCGCCGACGAAGAAACCCTGCTGCCCGACGCCGTCGAGCTCGTCGACGCCACCGAACGCCTCGTCACCCGGGGTTTCAAGGTCTTCGCGTACACGAACGACGACCCCGTGCTCGCGCTGAGGCTCGAGAACCTGGGCGCGGTTGCCGTGATGCCCCTCGGGGCGCCCATCGGCACCGGGCTCGGTATTTTGAACCCACACAACATCGAACTGATTGTGTCGCGGGCAGGCGTGCCCGTGGTGTTGGATGCGGGCATCGGAACTGCCAGCGACGCCGCCCTGGCGATGGAGCTCGGCTGCGACGCCGTGCTGCTGGCCACGGCCGTGACGCGGGCTCAAGACCCGACGAGGATGGCCACCGCCTTCCGCCACGCAGTCATCGCCGGGCGCCTCGCGTCGCAGGCGGGACGGATCCCCAAGCGCGAGCACGCGCTAGCCTCCTCGCCGATGGAGGGGCGGCCTGACCTGTGACGCAGCTGCAGCCGCTCGTCTCTCCAGGTGCTGAGCTCAGCATCGAGGAGATCTCCCGCTATTCCCGGCACATCATCATTCCGACGATCGGTGAGCTCGGCCAGCGGCGGCTGAAGAACGCCAGGGTGCTCGTAATCGGGGCGGGCGGCCTCGGTTCCCCGACGATTCTGTATCTGGCGGCGGCCGGAGTCGGCACCATCGGCATCGTCGACTTCGACACGGTCGAGGTCAGCAATCTGCAGCGCCAAATCATCCACGGCACACCCGACATCGGGCGCACGAAGCTCGACTCGGCCCGCGATTCGGTGGCGACGCTGAATCCGCTGGTCGTCGTGAAGCTGCACGACATCCTGCTCGATGCGTCGAACGCTCTGGCGTTGTTCGCGGGGTACGACCTGATCGTCGACGGCTCCGACAACTTCGCCACCCGCTACCTGGTGAACGACGCGTCCGCGATTCTGGGCAAGCCTTATGTGTGGGGCTCGGTCTTCCGCTTCGACGGGCAGGTCAGCGTGTTCTGGCAGGGCTTCGGGCCGACTTATCGTGACCTCTTCCCTGAGGCGCCCGACGCGGGGACGGCGCTGTCGTGTGGGGAGGGCGGAGTCTTTGGAATGCTCTGCGGGGCAGTGGGGGCCGTGATGGTCGCCGAGGCCGTCAAGCTGATCACCGGGGTAGGAGAGACCCTGCTCGGGCGGGTGTTGCTGTACGACGCGCTGTCAGCACGGTGGCGGGAGATGAGGCTGAACAGGGACCCTGCCGCACTGCCAATCACCGAACTCATCGACTATGACGCCTTCTGCGGCGTGTCGCCCCGGGGCGCCTCGGAGGACACAGCTCACGCGCTCTCACCTGGTGAACTCGAAGCGCTGCTCATCTCCCGTGCCGAAGGCAATACAGACTTCGATCTGATCGACGTGCGGGAACCGGGAGAGTTTGCCCTTGTGAGCATTCCCGGCGCGCGGCTGGTTCCTCAGGGAGACATCTACTCGGGCTCCGCGTTGGAGTCCCTGGACCGCGACCGCGACATTGTGCTTTATTGCAAGGCAGGGTCGCGATCGGCCGGAGTTCTGGTTGAGCTGAGCCGTCAGGGGTACGACAGGGTGCGGCACCTCACCGGAGGAATCGACGCCTTCACGGCCATAGTGTCGCCAGATCAGCCGCGGTACTGAACAATGCACGCAAGGACTTCTCCCTAGACCCTGCTGACCGGCTGAGTAGGCTGGTTGGCATGGCCGCTTCGAAGATGATTGTCCAGTCCGAGTCTGATCTGCAGCGCGCATGGTTTCTTGGTGGTGCGCTGCTCTTGGCAACTGTCGTTCTCCTGACCACCCAATCGGGCATCCCCGTGCTCTTGGGTGGGGAGGCCCTCAGATCGGGCCTGTTTGCCGCCGCCCTGCTGATCTTCGCAATCGGTATTCGCGGCTCTGGGAGTGTCACGGCACGGCGGCCGCTCGGAACAGCGGCTCTCACCCTGCTTGCCGCATGGGTGCTTCTCGGTTCAACCCTGAGCGTCGTCTTCTCCAGCTTCAGGATCGATTCTGTACCGGGAGTGTTGCTGGGCTTCGGCTACATCGACGCGTTCGTACAGTTCGCGCTGGCGCTCATCGCTGTCATGCAGATCGGTCGGCTCCGCGTCGTGCCCACACCGTGGAACTGGGTTCCCGCCGGGGCATTGGCGGCAGTGTCTCTGTCGTGGCTGGTGATTCAACTCCTGGGATTAGTCGTTGGTGCACAGGGGAACTCTTTGACGACGCTGGTCATTCTGAACATTGACGGCCTGATACGCAGCACCAGTGTCGTGACCCTCGGTGTTCTCGCCATCGTCCTTGCGGATCGGGCGCGGCGCCGGCAGCCCGAAATAGTGAGCGCCTTGACCCCTCAATAGGCCCGTATGCACTCCTGTGCTGTCACTTGCGATTGAGCTCTTCGCCGAGAAGGCAACGTCGTTCGCCCGGGAGGCCACAAAGCCGGCACCTGCCGCGAGCTGCTCGACCACTTCCCATCCTGGCAACGCCCATGGGCGAGACCCTGCACAGTCGGGGCCTCTCCTCTTTGCATGCGGGGGACCCAGTGTCGGTGGGTCCGAGTTGAATGGAGACATGGACACGAGCGCCGGATCTATCGCAACGGTAACGACGCAACTCGCGTCGATCACCGCGACCGATGGCGCCCTCGCGTCCTTCTCCGACACGGATGCGCTGACCCACGCCGCCGAGATCGAGGCCCTCGGTCGCCTCGTCGACGGCCTCCGCACCGCGGCCGCCGCCGATATCGCCGACCGGTCTCGGACCGAGCTCGGCACCGGGTCACTCGCGACCCAGCAGGGCCAGCGCACGGCCGCCGGGCTCATCGCGTTCGTGACCCGCGTCTCCGAG
>JBBATW010000044.1:0-15645 GCA_040398585.1 Agreia sp. | reverse complement strand
CGTTGTCGAGGCCACATGACCAATCTGACGAGAATGTCAGCCCGAGGCCCATAACTCATGGCCAGCAGCACCCTCAGCGGGCCCTCACCGGGCCTGGTCAGGCCGTCACCGGCTCTGGTCAGGCGCCCATCACCACACCGTCATCAGCCGCCCTATGCTCGCCATCGTCTGACGTGTCGGTGGGCGATTGCCGGCCACCGACTGACGGATTCTCCTGTGACCCTGATCGTGCCCTCAGTCGGCCACTTCTCAAAGAATGTCAGTCCGTGGCCCGAAGCCGAGCTGCCACCTGTGCCGAATAGCCGGGCAGCCAGCCACTGGTAGTAGCCGCAGTGATCTCGGCTTCTCGTGACTCGTCGGTGGGCGATTGCCGGCCACCGACTGACGGATTCTCCTGTGACCCTGATCGTGCCCTCAGTCGGCCACTTCTCAAAAAATGTCAGTCCGGGGCCGCCACCCGGCGACCGCACCCGCCACCCGAGACCCGCCACCCGAGACTCGCCACCCGAGACCCGCCCGTCCCTACCGGCGCCGTCGGGCGCCCCGGCCCGCGAACTCGCGGCCGAGCAGCATGTAGCGGGCATCCTCAACCGCACGGGATATTGTGCGCAACGTGCGCGCCCAGTCGTGAAACACGTGCCAGTAAAGGATGCGCAGGCAGGGCGTCCCGGACTCTTGGCTGCGCAGGGTCTTGTCGAAGTCGAACCTGATCTGCTCGTCGTCGCCGTGCCACGCCCGGCTGTCGACCTCGAGGCCGACGAGGCCCTCGATGAGCAGGTCGAGTGCGCTGCTGCCGGGCACGGGCACCTGCGGCTCGACCCGGAACCCTGCCCTGATCAGGCGCAGCCGTACGATCGACTCCTGGCCCGAATCCGCGCGGGGATCGATCAGGGCTCGAAGAATGTGCAGCCGCACGGGCAGCGCCTCAAAGAGGTCGTCAAGGTCATCGGGCGTGATGCGCTCGAGTCGCAGCGCGGAGTCGACGGCAGCGAGGGCGTTCTCCTCGTTCATGCACACCATTGCCAGCCGCAGTGAGTCCAGAGTGCTCTCGCGCCAGTCCGCGGCGCCCTCGGGACGCAGGAGTGGACGCAGGAGTGGGCGCAGGCGCGGGTCGAGCAGCGTGCCGCCCCGGGGCCTGGCCCAGTGGATTCTCGGCCGGCCGGCATCCGATTCGAATTGGGTGCTGCTCCGGGGCAGCTGAGGGTCTCGGCCCAGCAGGCTGACGACGGACAGGCGCGACGGAGAGGCCGATCGGCCGAGGAATACGTGCAGTCGCGGGTCGTGGCCTGCCCAGATGCCCTCTCGGCGCAGCGCGCTGACACAGGTGAGGCGGCCGCCGAGGATGCCGGCGCGACGCTGGTCGAGGTCGGCGGCGGCGGTGGCGTAGTAGCCCCGGCGCAGCGAGGTGATGAGGCCCGCTGCGACGGCGGCGTCGATCACCCGGGCCGGGCAGCCGGCCGCCAACAGTGTCGGGCGCGAGGCGACATTGTCATGGCGGCGCATCAGGTTCAGCAGGCGGATGTTCCAGTTGTCAGGGTGCATGGACTCAGGCTGGAGGTTGAGGGCACAGCGCGAGAGGTCGGCGGCGCATCCGGGGGACTGTTTTGCGATTGAGGCTGGGGGGCAGGAGCGGATGTCGACTCGGCCAGGTCGACATATTCTCCAGATGGCCCGAGAAGATGCGTCAGGACCCCGACCGGGAAAAGCGTCAGCCCGTAGCCGAGAGGCCACGGTGCCGGGGCGCCGATGTGCTCGCGCGAACAACGAGATTCGCCGGGATCATCGTGTGCGTCGGCGGCGTGGGCAGCGCGAGAAGATCGAGCGGCGCCCCCGGGCCTGCGCCCCCGGCCCCGGCCCCCCGCGGCAGCTGCGCCAGCACGAGCGCCACGGCTGCAGCCCCCTGCTCGTCAGGACGCTGCGCGATCGAGGTCAGCCCGAACATCGCCGCCAGCGGGTGATCATCGACGCCGATCACGGAGAGCTCCTCGGGCACGAGAATCCCGAGCTCCCGGGCCGCGAGGATGATGCCGATGGCGAGCTCGTCGGCCGCCGCGAAGATGGCGGAAGGCCGGCGCCTGGGGTCGCCGAGAATCTGCCGTCCGGCCGCATAGCCGCCGGGGATATCGAACTGTGCCACTTCGTAGTGTTCCTGGCGAAGCGGCAGGCCGGCCGCAGACATCGCCGTCACGAATCCCAGAAGTCGCTTGGCGTGCATCCGGAAACTTCGCACCTCGTTGGGGTCACCGCCCACGTGCATGATGTTCGTGTGCCCGAGCGCGATCAGGTGTTCTGTGGCGAGCTGGCCGGCGGCAACGTCGTCGATCGACAGCGTCGGGATCCCGGCGAGTGCCCCGCCGATGCCCACGATCGGCTTGCCGAGGCCCAGCAGCGATCGCGACTCCGTGGCCGTGATCTCCAGCGTCACGGCGATAATCGCATCCACGCGCTTGCGCACGAGGAAGTACTCGAACACCCGGCTCCGGGCCTCCTCGCTCTTGGTCAGGTTGTAGAGCATCACGTCGTAGCCCGCGGTGAGCAGCGCCGTCTCCACGCCCTCGAGGATGCTCGCGAAGAACCATTGGTTGATCACCGGCATCAGTACGCCGACGTTGTTCGTTCGCCCCGTAACCAGGCTCGACGCGCTGGAGGACACGACGTAACCCAGAGCGGATGCCGCCGCCACGACCCGCAGGCGCGTCGGCTCGGCGACGTACCCGTGCCCGCTCAGCGCCCGCGACACGGTGGCCTTGGAGACCTCGGCGTACCGCGCCACATCCTCGATGCCCGTCACCACAGCTGCGACTCCCTCGTCTGCACACGTTTCCGCACAGGGCAACGATTGTTGCTCAATTCATGTTTAAAGTACCCCATTTGTGGGTATCTGTGGTTTATTAGACGTTGTGGAAAGGTTTCCCGACCACCCCCACCCACGAGCAGCACTCAACGAGGAGTAACCATGCGTCTCACACAGCACAGAAGAATCTTCGCGCCGATCGCCCTGGCGACCATCGGCGCCCTGGCCTTGGTCGGTTGCTCGGGCGGGCCCGGCGCCGCCCCCAGCACCGCCGGAGCCGCGGGCGATGGCACCGTCACCATCTACGGCACCATCTCCGGCGACGAGGCGACACTGCTCCAGCAGTCCTGGGACGGCTGGGCTGCCGAGAACGGCATCACGATCCAGTACGAGGCCTCGCAGCAGTTCGAATCGCAGATCGGCGTTCGTGCCCAGGGCGGCAACCCGCCCGACATCGCGATCTTCCCGCAGCCGGGGCTGATGGCCGACCTCGCGTCCCGCAACTACATCAAGCCGGCACCGGCCGCGGTCGTCGACAACGTGACGAACGGCTGGTCTGCGGACTGGAAGGCCTACGGCACCGTCGGGGACACCCTCTACGGTGCGCCGTTGATGGCCAGCGTCAAGGGCTTCGTCTGGTACTCCCCGGCCAAGTTCGCCGAGTGGGGCGTGAGCGTTCCCACGACCTGGGCCGAGATGATGACCCTCACCCAGACCCTGCAGCAAAAGACCGGAACTCCGCCGTGGTGCGCGGGCTTCGGCTCGGGCGACGCGTCCGGCTGGCCCGGAACAGACTGGGTCGAAGACGCGGTTCTTCGCCAGTCCGGCCCCGACGTCTATGACCAGTGGGTCAAGAACGAGATCCCCTTCACCGACCCGCGCATCGCCAGCGCCTTCACCGCGGTCGGCGACATCCTGCTGAACCCGGAGTATACGAATGCCACCTTCGGCAACGTCGCCTCGATCAACAGCGTGCCGTTCGGCGACGTCGCGGCCCCGATCTCGGCCGGCACCTGCGCGATGACCCACCAGGCATCCTTCTTCGACGGCTTCATCAACTCCGCCGGCGGCAAAGTAAGCCCCACCGGCGATGTCTGGGCCTTCGTCACCCCGCCCGTTACCGCGGGTGAGGGCCAGGCCGTCACGGGCGGCGGCGAGATCGTCGCCGCCTTCTCCGATGACCTCGACACCCAGAAGGTTCAGGCGTACCTCTCGAGCTCCGAGTGGGCGAACACCCGCGTCAAGCTCGGCGGAGTCATCAGCGCGAACAAGGGCCTCGACCCGGCGAACGCGACCAGCCCCATCCTGCAGGAGGCCATCAAGATCCTCCAGGACCCGACCACCACGTTCCGCTTCGACGCGTCAGACCTCATGCCCGGCGTCGTCGGCGTCGGCACGTTCTTCCGCGGAATGACCAACTGGGTCAACGGCACCCCGCAGGCCGACGTGCTCACGGCCATCGAGGCAGGCTGGCCCTCCAGCTAGCGAGCTCCTGTCGAGCGGATGCGGCGAGCCGGCCCCCACAGGCCGGCCCACCGCATCCGCTCAGCCGGCGCCGCGGCGCAACCATGCACACCCCACCTGGGTCCACTGACGAACTCGAAAAGGTCTGAATGTCCTCCTTTTTTGCCTGGCTAGCCCAGCTGCCGGCCCTGGCGCAGGTGCCGATCGTGATCGGGGCGTTCGTGGGCGTGATCGCCGCCATCCTGTTCTTCATCGAGATCGCGCCCCGCCGCGGCCGGCTGTACACGATCATCCGGCTCGCCGTCTGCATCGCCGCCCCGCTCGTTGTTCTGTTGATCGCCGGCTCCTACACCTGGGCCGCCATCGTCGTGGCCGTGCTCGGCGGGGTCTTCTTCCTGCTGGACTACCGCTCCAAGAAGGGCGCCGGGTACCTCTTCCAGCTGGTGGCATTCTTCGCCCCGACGGTACTCCTGCTGATGATCGGGTTGATCATCCCAACGATCCAGACCACCGTTCAGTCATTCATGAACGCCAGGGGCGACCGCTTCGTGGGACTGGAGAACTTCGCCTGGATCTTCAGCCAGCCGAACGGCATCCGTACCGTGCTGAACACCATCGTCTGGGTTCTCGTGACTCCGCTGGTATCCACCGTCGCGGGCCTCTCCTATGCGATGTTCATCGATAAGAGTCGCGGCGAGAAGTACTTCAAGATTCTCGTCTTCCTGCCGATCGCGATCTCGTTCGTCGGGGCATCCATCATCTGGCGCTTCGTCTATACGGCCCGCCCCGCAACCGAGAACCAGATCGGGCTGCTGAACCAGATCGTCGTCTGGTTCGGCGGCCAACCCGTCGACTTCCTCGCCGTGCAGCCGTGGAACACCCTGTTCCTCGTCGTGGTGCTCATCTGGGTGCAGACAGGATTCGCGATGGTCGTGCTCTCGGCCGCAATCAAGGGCGTGCCGAGCGAGCAGCTCGAGGCCGCCGCCATCGACGGCACCAACCGGTGGCAGAGCTTCACCAACGTGATCCTGCCCGGCATCCGCAGCGCGCTGATCGTGGTGCTGACGACGATCTCGATCGCCTCGCTGAAGGTGTTCGACATCGTCAGCACGATGACAGCCGGCGCCAACAGCACGTCGACGATCGCCAATGAGATGTACATCCAGTTCAAGGGCTTCGAGCAGGGCCGTGCGGCGGCCTTCGCCGTCGTCCTGTTCCTGATGGTCCTGCCGATCGTCATCTTCAACGCCCGCCAGATCCAGAAGCAGAGGGAGATCCGATGACCGCGTCGACGAATGTGGCGGGTCCCGTTGCCCTGGCCGGTGCTGCCGGTATCGGTGGCCCCGGGGCTCCGGATGCGCGGGCCGAGGTCTTCTCCGCGGCCAAGAAGGCGAAGCGCAGGCTGACGAGTCGCGGGGCCACGATCGCGGCCCTCATCGTCGCGGTGCTCTGGACCGTGCCTACTTTCGGCCTGTTCATCTCAAGCTTCCGGCCCGCGCCGCTCGTGCGCACCACCGGCTGGTGGACGATCTTCACGAACCCGGGGTTCACCCTCAACAACTACTCGGAGGTACTCGCCGCCGGCAACAGCCAGCTGAACCTGGCCGGCTCGTTCATCAACTCGATAGCGATCACCCTGCCGGCGACGGTCATTCCGCTGGCGATCGCGAGCTTAGCGGCCTACGCCTTCGCGTGGACGGAGTTCCGCGGTAAGAACATCCTGTTCATCGGCGTGTTCGCCCTGCAGATCGTGCCGATCCAGATGGCCCTCGTGCCACTCCTGCAGTACTTCAGCCAGGGCACGATCTTCGGTGTGCCGGTCGTTCAGGCGATCTCCGGCTCGGGCGGCTACACCCAGGTCTGGATCGCGCACACGATCTTCGCCCTGCCGCTCGGCATCTACCTGCTGCACAACTTCATCTCGGAGATTCCCCGGGAGGTCATCGAGGCCGCCCGCGTCGACGGCGCCGGCCACGGCCAGATCTTCCTGCGCATAGTGCTGCCGCTGAGCATGCCGGCCATCGCCTCGATCGCCATCTTCCAGTTCATCTGGGTCTGGAACGACCTGCTCGTGGCGCTCATCTTCGCCGACGGCGCGGTGGCGCCCATGACCAAGCTGCTGGCTGAGATCACGGGAAGCCGAGGCCAGGACTGGCACCTGCTCACGGCCGGAGCGTTCCTGTCTATCCTCGTGCCGGTGCTCGTCTTCCTCGCGCTCCAGCGCTTCTTCGTCCGAGGCCTGCTGGCCGGCTCCACCAAGGGCTAGACCTCGGCAGCAGGTCCCGCCGGGCCCGGTTTCGCGAACTGTCGACCTTCCGAGGTCGACAGTTTCGCGTAACCCCTCACACACACCCCGACAACCCCCGTTTCGGAAATTCGTCAGCCCGTAGCCCTCACCGAACGCCCCCAGCCGCCGGGGCTTAGGTTTGTGCCATGAGTATGCGCGGCGGACACGGAACGATGGGCGGCGACGCCCGAGCCCTCAAGGCAAAGAACGCCGAAGCCCCCAAGATCGAGAACCTCGGCCCCCGAACCCTCGGGCTCTTCGCGGGGCACAAGCCGGCGATCACCGTCACCATCGTTCTCGTGCTGATCGCCGCGGCCCTCTCGGTGATCCCGCCGCTGCTCACCGTGCAGGTCTTCGACGTCGGCCTCTTTTCCCGCACAGGCCCGAACCTGCCCGTTCTTGCCGAGCTCGTCGTCGTCATGATCGGCCTCTTCGTCGTCTCGACCCTGCTCGGCGTGTGGCAGACGTACCTGACCGCGCGCGTCGGCAACAGCGTCATGGGCGACCTCCGGGTGCGCCTCTTCACCCACCTGCAGGCCATGGAGCTGAGCTTCTTCACCCGCACGAAGACGGGCATCATCCAGTCGAGACTGCAGAACGACGTGGGCGGCGTCGCGGGCGTTCTCACGAACACGATCTCGAGCATCCTCGGCAACACCGTGACCCTGATCGCCGCGGTCGTGGCCATGCTGATCCTGAGCTGGCAGCTCACCCTCGTGGCGCTCATCCTGATGCCTATCCTTGTCGCCGCCCAGCGCAGGGTGGGCCAGGTGCGGGCCCGCATCGCGACCAAGACGCAGGAGTCCCTGTCTGACATGACGGCGATCACGCAGGAGACCCTGAGCGTCTCGGGCATCCTCTTGTCTAAGAGCTTCAACCGGCAGCAGACCGAGATCGGCCGCTACGCCGACGAGAACTCCAACCAGGTGCGCCTCCAGGTCAGCCAGCAGATGAGCGGCCAGTGGTTCTTCGCCCTCGTGTCGGTGTTTCTCTCGAGCATCCCAGCGATCGTGTACCTCGTCGCCGGTTGGCTGATCCTGGGCGGCGACGCGGCGATCTCCGCCGGAACCATCGTTGCGTTCACGACCGTGCAGGCCCGCCTGCTCTTCCCGCTGCTCGGCCTGATGCGGGTCGCGCTCGACCTGCAGACCTCCGGCGCGCTGTTTGCCCGCATCTTCGAGTACCTCGACCTTGTTCCCGCTATCGGCGACGCCCCGGATGCGCGAGAGCTCGCCCACCGCGCCGCGCCGCGCAGCGACGCAACCCCCGCGGGCGCAGGCCTCAAAGAGAGCCTCGGCCGGGTCGAGTTCGACGCCGTCACGTTCCGGTATCCGGATGCCGCCGATGACTCCGTCCCGACGCTCGACGCGGTTTCCTTCGTCATCGAGCCCGGCCAGTTCGCGGCCTTCGTCGGTCCCAGCGGTGCGGGCAAGACGACCGTCTCCTACCTCGTTCCGCGGTTCTACGAGGCGACGGGCGGCCGGGTGCTCTTCGCCGGAGTCCCCGTGGCCGAGCTGACCCAGCAGTCCCTCGTCGAGAACCTCGGCATCGTCAGCCAGGAGACGTACCTGTTCCACGCCACGATCGGCGACAACCTGCGCTACGCCAGGCCCGATGCCACGCAGGAGCAGATCGAGTCGGCGGCGGTGAAGGCGAACATCCACGAGCGGGTGATGAGCTTTCCCGACGGCTACGACACGATGGTGGGGGAGCGCGGCTACCGGCTCTCCGGGGGCGAGAAGCAGCGCATCGCCATCGCGCGGGTGCTGCTGAAAGACCCAGCCGTGCTGATCCTCGACGAGGCGACCAGCGCGCTGGACACCATCTCCGAGCGCATCGTGCAGAGCGCCCTCGATGCCGCAGCCCGCGGCCGCACCACCATCGCGATCGCGCACCGGCTGACGACGGTTCTCGGCGCCGACGTCATCTTCGTGCTCGACGGGGGCCGCATAGTCGAGCGCGGAACGCACGAGGAGCTCATCGCCGCGGGCGGCATCTACACCGAGCTGTACCGCGAGCAGACGTCTGCGAGCCTGCCCGGCATCTGAGCCGAGCGAGAACACACCCCAACCGCGTGACAAACGGCTGGGCGCTGATAGCGTGGACTGGTGCGATACGCCAAAACGATCATCGATCTTGTGGGCAACACGCCCCTGGTTCGGCTCAACAAAGTCACCGAGGGGCTCGAGGCGACGATTCTCGTCAAGGTCGAGTATCTGAACCCCGGCGGCAGCTCGAAGGACCGCATCGCCACGCGCATTATCGATGCCGCTGAGCGCGATGGCAAGCTGCTCCCCGGCGGAACGATCGTCGAGCCGACCTCCGGCAATACCGGAGTGGGCCTGGCCCTCGTCGCCCAGCAGCGCGGCTACAAGTGCATCTTCGTGGTGCCCGACAAGGTCGGCATCGACAAGCGCAACGTACTCACGGCGTACGGCGCCGAGGTCGTCGTGACCCCCACATCGGTCTCGCCCGAAGACCCCCAGTCGTATTACTCGGTGTCTGACCGGCTCGCCCGCGAGATTCCGGGCGCGTTCAAGCCCGACCAGTATTCGAACCTGAACGGTCCGCTGAGCCACTACGAGACCACCGGTCCCGAGATCTGGCGCGATACCGAGGGCAAGATCACCCACTTCATTGCGGGCGTCGGCACCGGTGGCACGATCAGCGGCGTCGGCAAGTACCTCAAGGAGGTCTCCGACGGTCGCGTCACGATCATCGGCGCCGACCCCGTGGGCTCCTTCTACTCCGGCGGTACCGGCCGGCCGTACCTGACCGAGGGCGTCGGCGAGGACTTCTGGCCTGAGGCGTACGACCCCAGCGTCGTCGATCAGGTCATCGCCTCCGACGACGCCGAGTCGTTCGCGCTCACCCGTCGCCTGGCGCTCGAGGAGGGCCTGCTCGTCGGCGGCTCGAGCGGCCTCGCCGTCTCCGTGGCCCTGAAGGCAGCGAAGAATCTCGGCCCCGATGCCGTCGTCGTCGTGCTGCTGCCCGATGGCGGCCGCGGATACCTCGGCAAGATCTTCAACGACGACTGGATGCGATCCTACGGCTTCCTGCCCGCAGAGCCCGGCGAAACGACCATCGCCGACGTGCTGAAGACCAAGCTGGGCGCGCTTCCGAAGCTGGTGCACGCGCGTCCGTCTGACACGGTGCTCGACGCCATCCGCATCATGACCGAGTACGGCGTCTCGCAGCTGCCGGTGCTCTCGGCCGAGCCGCCCGTCGTCATCGGCGAGGTGATGGGCGCCGTCACCGAGCAGGGCCTGCTCGACGACGTTCTCGCGGGACGGGCCACAATGACGGATGCCGTGGGCGACCTGGTAGGCCCGTCGCTGCCCCTGATCGGCATCCAGCAGTCCATCGCTGCGGCGCACCACGCGCTCGCCTCGGCGGGAGCGCTGCTCGTGACCGACGGCGGCAACCCCGTCTCGGTGATCACGCGGCACGACCTGCTGAGCTTTCTCAGCGAATAATCTGCCCGTCTCCGGCGTTGGAAAGAATATGAGCCACAAGACCCCCAAACACTTTGAAACCCGCGCGATCACGGCCGGGCAGGAGTTCGACCCGAGCACCGGATCGATCATCCCGCCGCTGTATATGACGTCGACCTTCGTTCAGGACGGCGTCGGCGGGCTTCGCGGCGGCTACGAGTACACGCGCGGCGGCAACCCGACGCGCACGTCGCTCGAGACCCTGCTCGCGGCGCTCGAGGGGGGTAAGCACGGGCTGTCGTTCGCGTCGGGCCTCGCCGCCGAAGACGCCCTGCTGCGCTCCGTGCTGGTGCCGGGCGACCATATCGTGCTCGGCAACGACGTCTACGGCGGAACGCATCGGCTGATCAACCGCATCTTCGGCCGTTGGGGAGTAACGAACGAGACCGTCGAGATGACCGACCTCAACGCCGTGCAGAAGGCGCTCGCGGCAACGCCGACCACGGTGCTCTGGCTCGAGACCCCCTCGAACCCGATGATGAAGATCAGCGACATCGCCGAACTCGCCGAGCTCGGCCACGCGACCGGCGCCCTGGTCGTCGTCGACAACACCTTCGCCTCTCCCTACCTGCAGCAGCCGCTGGCCCTTGGCGCCGACGTCGTCGTGCACTCAACGACGAAGTACCTCGGCGGTCACTCCGACGTGCTCGGCGGCGCCCTCGTTCTGAACGACGACGAGGTGCACGAGAACGTGCGCTTCCAGCAGTTCGCCGGCGGCGCCGTATCCGCCCCGATGGATGCCTGGCTCACCGTTCGAGGAATCAAGACGCTGCCCGTGCGGATGGACCGCCACTCGGCCAACGCCCAGGCGATCGCCGAGCACCTCGTGGGCCATGCGGCGCTCGACGCCGTCTTCTACCCGGGACTTGCGACGCACCCGGGCCACGAGCTCGCCCGCCGCCAGATGAAGCACTTCGGCGGCATGCTCAGCCTCTCGTTCAAGGGCGGGGCCAAGGCTGCGAAGAAGTTCGCGGAGTCGATGGAGCTGTTCCAGCTCGCCGAGTCGCTCGGCGGCGTCGAGAGCCTCGTGAACTACCCGGCCGAGATGACGCACGCCTCGGTGCGCGGCACCAAGCTCGAGGTCCCCGACAACATCATCCGCCTCTCGGTCGGCATCGAGAACGTCACCGACCTCATCGCCGACCTCGACGCCGCGCTGCCCCGCCGGTAGAGCCCGCCCTGCCGCACCACTCTCCGTTTTCAGGCCATAGCCGCCGCCAACCGCCCCAGGCGGCCCGGCGCGGCTATGGCCTGAAAACGGCAGCTTTCGCGCGCCGCGACCCCCGGATCCCGCACGGGCCCGACACGCCCGACTCGGTGCGATGTCGGAGGCCTGTTTTATCCTCAGGGCAACCCCGGAGGTTATCCACAGAAGAGGCAAAAAGGCCGAATTTCCGGCCTTCGTCTTGTGGAGAGACGGTGGCAAAAGGTGTGCATAAGATCGCCGCTCCTGTGCAACGAGTTACACGGGTGTAACACTGCATGTAGTGCCTATCGATAACCACACGAACTATATGTAGTATTGAAGTCCCGGCACAGCATCAGGGCTGAAGAGCCTTCAGATGCAGCATCCGGCCTCATATTTCGCTAGAAATCAACACATAAGAAAGGCGCAACCACATGGCAATCACTGTCTACACGAAGCCCTCCTGCGTCCAGTGCACCGCGACCTATCGCGCCCTTGAGAACAAGGGTCTCGAATACGAGATCTTCGACCTCTCGGTCGACGAGAAGGCCCTCGCGGCCGTCAAGGAACTGGGCTATCTTCAGGCCCCCGTTGTCATCACCGACAACGACCACTGGTCGGGCTTTCGTCCCGACAAGATCGCGGAGCTCGCCAAGCTCGATGAGCTGGCGCGCGCTGCCTCCTAGCACCCCCCGCGGCGGGGCCGACAGCGCCACAGGCAGCAGCCCCGCCGCGACGGAGCACACAGCGGTGCGAATCGTCGAAACCCTCCCCACAATGAGCAACCTGGTCTATTTCTCCTCAACCTCCGGCAACACCCACCGCTTCATCACAAAACTGGGCATGCCGGCCGATCGACTTCCCACGCTCCCGCGGGACGCGAAGAGAAATGCCACCGAACCCTATGTCCTCGTTCTACCCACCTATGGCGGGGGAACCGAGGGCGGAGCAGTACCCAAGCAGGTCATCGCTTTTCTGAATGACCCGCACAACAGAAGCCTTATCCGCGGCGTCATCGGCGCCGGCAACACCAATTTCGGTGACGCGTACTGCAAAGGCGCAGACATCGTCGCGGCGAAGTGCAATGTACCCGTGCTCTACAGATTCGAAGTATTCGGAACACCGGACGACCTCAGGTCGGTTCGACAAGGATTGGAACAGTTTTGGACATCCCAACAGCAGGAGCCCCCCCGATGACTGGAGAACGCATGGCTGGCCAGCGCATCGAGACGCCCGCCCGCGTGCAGATGGACTACCACTCGCTGAACGCAATGCTGAACCTGTACGGTCCGGATGGCGAGATCCAGTTCGGCAAAGACAAGGAAGCCGCCCGCGAGTTCTTCCTGCAGCACGTCAACCAGAACACGGTCTTCTTCCACTCGCTGAAGGAGCGCCTCGACTACCTGGTCGAGAAGGAGTACTACGAGCAGGAGACCCTAGACAACTACTCCTTCGAGTTCATCACCAAGCTCAACGACCTGGCGTACTCGAAGAAGTTCCGCTTCGAGAGCTTTTTGGGCGCGTTCAAGTACTACACGTCGTACACGCTGAAGACGTTCGACGGCAAGCGTTACCTCGAGCGCTTCGAGGACCGAGTCGTGATGACGTCCCTGCACCTCGCGCAGGGCGATGAGAAGCTCGCCGTGAACCTGGTCGAGGAGATCATCGCCGGCCGCTTCCAGCCCGCAACGCCCACGTTCCTGAACGCCGGCAAGGCCCAGCGTGGCGAGCTCGTATCGTGCTTCCTGCTGCGCATTGAAGACAACATGGAGTCCATCTCCCGCGGCATCAACTCCAGCCTCCAGCTCTCCAAGCGCGGCGGCGGTGTGGCGCTGCTGCTGACGAACATCCGTGAGGCCGGGGCCCCGATCAAGCAGATCGAGAACCAGTCCTCCGGAATCATCCCCGTGATGAAGCTGCTCGAAGACTCCTTCAGCTACGCCAACCAGCTCGGTGCCCGCCAGGGTGCCGGAGCGGTGTACCTGCACGCGCACCACCCCGACATCATGCGCTTCCTCGACACCAAGCGGGAGAACGCCGACGAGAAGATCCGCATCAAGACGCTGTCGCTCGGTGTCGTCGTGCCCGACATCACGTTCGAACTCGCCAAGAAGGATGAGGACATGTACCTGTTCTCCCCGTACGACGTCGAGCGCGTCTACGGTGTGCCGTTTGCCGACATCTCCGTCAGCGAGAAGTACCACGAGATGGTCGATGACGCCCGCATCAAGAAGACCAAGATCAAGGCGCGCGACTTCTTCCAGACGATCGCCGAGATCCAGTTCGAGTCCGGCTACCCGTACATCATGTTCGAAGACACGGTGAATGCGGCGAACCCGATCAAGGGCCGCATCAACATGTCGAACCTGTGCTCGGAGATCCTCCAGGTCAACACCCCGACGACCTACAACGAAGACCTCTCGTACGACAGCATCGGCAAGGACATCTCCTGCAACCTCGGGTCGATGAACATCGCCCTGGCCATGGATGCCCCCGACTTCGGCAACGTCGTCGAGACCGCCATTCGCGGTCTGTCTGCAGTCTCTGACATGAGCCACATCGCATCCGTGCGCTCGATCGAAGACGGCAACGACCGCTCGCACGCCATCGGCCTCGGCCAGATGAACCTGCACGGCTACCTCGCCCGTGAGCGCATCTTCTACGGCTCCGACGAGGGCATCGACTTCACGAACATCTACTTCTACACGGTGCTCTTCCACGCGCTGCGCGCCTCCAACGCGATCGCGATCGAGCGTAAGTCCACGTTCGACGGCTTCGAGGACTCGACCTACGCATCCGGCGCATTCTTCGACAAATACACGGATGCCGAGTGGCTGCCCGCCACGACCACGGTGGCCGCACTGTTCGAGACGGCCGGTGTGCACATCCCGACCACGTCCGACTGGGACCAGCTGAAGGCATCCGTCATCGAGCACGGCATCTACAACCAGAACCTGCAGGCCGTGCCGCCGACCGGGTCGATCTCGTACATCAACAACTCGACCGCGTCTATCCACCCGATCGCCGCGAAGATCGAGATCCGCAAGGAGGGCAAGATCGGCCGCGTCTACTATCCCGCGCCGTTCATGACCAACGACAACCTCGAGTACTACCAGGACTCGTATGAGATCGGTGCCGAGAAGATCATCGACACGTATGCCGCCGCAACGCAGCACGTCGACCAGGGTCTGTCGCTGACCCTGTTCTTCAAGGACACGGCCACGACCCGTGACATCAACAAGGCGCAGATCTACGCCTGGCGCAAGGGCATCAAGACGATCTACTACATTCGCCTGCGCCAGATGGCCCTCGAGGGCACCGAGGTCGAGGGCTGCGTTTCCTGCGCCCTCTAACAGCAACTCTTCATCACACTCGCAACCACATCTGAGAATCTAGGAACATGACACCCGACAAGCTCCGACTGGCCAGTCACGTGCAGGCCATCAACTGGAACCGGATCGTAGACGAGAAAGACGTCGAGGTCTGGAACCGACTGGTCAACAACTTCTGGCTGCCGGAAAAGATCCCGCTGTCCAACGACATCCAGTCCTGGAACACGCTGACTCCGGATGAGCAGCAGCTCACCCTCCGCGTGTTCACGGGCCTCACCCTGCTCGATACCATTCAGGGCACCGTCGGCGCTGTCAGCCTGATTCCGGATGCGATCACGCCCCACGAAGAGGCTGTCTACACGAACATTGCGTTCATGGAGAGCGTGCACGCGAAGAGCTACTCGTCGATCTTCTCGACGCTGAGCAACACGAAGGACATCGACGAGGCATTCCGCTGGTCACGCGAGAACGTGTACCTGCAGAAGAAGGCCGACATCGTGCTTTCGTACTACCGCGGCGACGAGCCTTTGAAGCGCAAGGTCGCCTCGACCCTGCTCGAGTCGTTCCTGTTCTACTCGGGCTTCTACCTGCCGATGTACTGGTCGTCGCGTGCCAAGCTCACGAACACGGCAGACCTCATCCGCCTGATCATTCGTGATGAAGCCGTGCACGGCTACTACATCGGCTACAAGTTCCAGAAGGGAATGGAGCTGGTCTCGCAGGCAGAGCGCGACGAGATCAAGGACTACGCCTTCAGCCTGATGTTCGAGCTGTACGAGAACGAGATCCAGTACACGCAAGACCTCTACGACGGCGTCGGCCTGACCGAAGACGTCAAGAAGTTTCTGCACTACAACGCCAACAAGGCGCTGATGAACCTGGGCTTCGAGCCGATGTTCCCGAAGAACATCACCGACGTCAACCCGGCGATCCTGTCGGCCCTGTCGCCCAACGCCGACGAGAACCACGACTTCTTCTCGGGCTCCGGATCGAGCTACGTCATCGGCAAGGCCGAGAACACCGAAGACGAAGACTGGGACTTCTAGGCCCTTGTCGGTTCTCACGCTAGTTGGCAATTTCTCAACCTA
>JBBATW010000043.1:0-16136 GCA_040398585.1 Agreia sp. | reverse complement strand
CGCCTCGCTTGCCGCCACAGGAGAGCCCTGGATAGACCGAGTCACGTTCGCATGATCGAACACGAGGGTGACAGCGAGGGGAGCGCGCCGCAGCTGAGCGTGGCCCTGTCGATGCTCACCCTCGTTCCGGGCGGCATGGGCGGCAGCGAGACCTATGCCCGTGCCCTTTCCGAGCAGCTTGTCGGCCTCGATAACGTCGGTGTCACCGCCTACGTTCCGACGTCCGCAGCGGGCTTCAGCCGGGCGGTTCCCGAGGTGGAGATCCCTAGGTTGCATGCCGGGCCGACCAACGTCGACCGCCTTCGCACCCTGGTCGGTGCCAACCTGCTCGCGCCGCGCATCCGCCGATCAATGGCCGCAAGCGACGTCGTGCACTTCCCGTTCACTGTGCCTGCCCCGAGACCTGCCCGGCGCCAGGCCTCTGTGCAGTCGCTTCTCGATGTGCAGCACCTCGAGCTACCGCACATGTTCTCCAAGACCGAGTTGGCCTATCGCCGGCTGTTCTACGAGGGCTATGCGAGACGGGCGGATGCGGTAATCACTATCAGTCAATTCGCGAAACGCCGCATGGTCGAACTGCTGGGCATCGAGGCCGATCGCATCCACGTCGCCCAGCTGGGCGTCGACACAACCCGGTTCACGGCCAATCTCGGCCCGCGGGAGAACTTCATCCTGTACCCGGCCCGCGGCTGGCCGCACAAGAACCATGCCACCCTGATCAAGGCCGTCGGGATCGCCCGGCTCGCAAATCCCGAACTGAGACTCGTGCTCACCGGCGGAGGCCTCGACGTTCTCGGCGAGCTTCCTGACTGGGTCGACCGGCGCGGCTTGGTCGCCGAGGCCGAACTGCTGGAGCTGTATCGCACTGCGGGTGCCATGATCTTCCCGAGCCTCTACGAGGGTTTCGGCCTGCCTCCGCTGGAGGCTATGGCCTCCGGATGCCCGGTTGCGGTCTCCACAGCCGGCTCGCTTCCCGAGGTGGTCGGCGACGCCGCTGTCACCTTTGATGCAGCGGATCCGGCAGCCATCGCTGCTGGTATTGAGGAGACTTTTCTGCGCTCCGCCGAACTGACCGCCGCTGGCCTCCGCCAGGTGGCGAAGTTCACCTGGCAGAGCTGCCGCGACGTTCATGTCGACGCCTACCGCAAGGCTTACGAGAGGCACAACTCATGACCTTGGAACGTCAGCGATTCTTGGTCACCGGTGCCAACGGCCAGGACGGTACGTACCTGGTGCGCCGCCTGCTGGCCGAGGGCCACGAGGTGCACGGAATGTGTCATTCAGCCGACGGTGCCACACGGCTCGAGCGAGACTTTCCCGAGGCTAGGGCCCACGTCGCCGATCTCGCAGATGCGACCGGAATTACCACCCTGATCGATGAGGTCGAGCCCACCCACCTGATCAATCTTGCCGGGAACACGTCAGTGGCCCGCTCGTGGGAGTTCCCTGCCGAAACCGCGGAGATCTTGGGTGTCGGCCCGGTACGCATCCTCGAGGCCGCCTGGCAGCTGGGGGAGCGCACCGGACGCAAGGTCGCGTTCGTCCAGGCTTCGAGTGCCGAGATCTTTGGCGACGCGACGGACGTACCGCAGACGGAGTCCACCTTCCGTCGGCCGGTCACGCCTTACGGCGCCGCTAAATCCTTCGCCCACGAGATGGTGGGGGTGTATCGCAAGCGCGGAATGTTCGCGAGCTCGGCGGTACTTTACAACCACGAGTCGCCGAACCGGCCTGCCTCGTTCGTGTCGCGAAAGATCACCCGCGAGGTCGCCCGAATCTCCCTCGGCCTGAGCGACCAGCTGGCACTCGGCAACATCGATGTGCACCGCGACTGGGGCTACGCGCCCGACTACGTCGACGCCATGCTTCGCATCTCCCGGGCAGATGTACCCAACGACTTCATCGTGGCCACCGGGGTCTCGCACTCGGTCCGCGACTTCGTTGATGCCGCCTTCCGCCACGTCGGAATCGACGACTGGGACCGCTATGTCCACATCGATCCGGTGTTCTACCGCCCGGCCGACCCCAAGGAGCTGGTGGGTGACCCCCAGCGATTGCGGGACCTCGGCTGGGTGCCCACGGTCACATTCGAGGAGCTCGTGCACCTTATGGTCGATGCCGATCTGGCGGAACTGGGAGCTCAACAGGGCTGAAAGCCGCGGTGGAAGCTGGCTCGGCGGTCTTTCGAACCACAAGAAAGACCGTCAGAGCTAGGGCCGCGAGGGCGATGGCAATCAGGGTGGCCGCGCCGAGCGGTGGAGACCAGGCCGGCGCCGTGAAGATGGCCTGGTACGAGCCTGAGGCGCCGACGCTGTAGCGGCGGATCGCCTGGAGATAGGACAGGATCTGGGCTGCCACCCAGAGCGTGCCAACGATGATGCCGAGCCGAACCACGAGTCGGTGATCGAGCGAAGTCCACGTCAGAGAGACGACGGTCGCGATGCCTACGACGGCGCAGACGAACAGGGGAAGCGTGTAACGCCCCTGCCAGATGAACCCGCCGCCGGTGATGTAGATGGCCTGCACAACGGCCGGCCCGAGGATCAGAAGCGCGAATAGGGCAAGGCTCATGACCGCCCTTCGACCGCGGAGGATTACGGCAGCGGTGATTCCGAGGGACCCGATCAGTGCCGACCAGGTGAAGTAGACGGGCAACGGCAGCAGAGTGTCGAACCAGCCAAGGATTCCCACCATCTGTTGGCCGAGGTTGACCGTCAGCATGATCATCTTGATGAAGCCGAAGACCGGACTGGCACCCACGTTGTCATAGACCGTGGTGCCGGCGTTCTCAGGGCTTGCGAGCGTGAGGGATGAGCTGAGTACGGTCCACGCCACTCCACTCGCGGCAACCAGGGCAACGATACTTACGCCGACCCAGACTGCGCGGTGGCGAAGCAGGGCTACGATCGCTTGCCTGCTGAGCAGCAGCAACGGGATGAGCAGCAGTAGCGCGATCCAGAGCGGACTGATCGATCTGGTGCTGCAGGCCACTGCCGCCCCCAGAGTCAGGATGATCATCCGCTCGGTCACAAGGCCAGGCCGGGGATCGACGACGATTCCGAGCAGGGCGATGAAGGCGGCGAAAGTACCGGCGATCTCGAGGGAGCTCGGATTCACGACGCCGTTCATGTACAGCACCATCGGCGTCACTGCCACGAGGGCACCCAATGGGGGCAGAACCCGACGCCTCCAGCTGCGGAGCATCATGAAGCCCAAGGCCAGGAAAGCGGATGCGATGACGCCGCTGACGATTCGCATTGCGTACAGCCCGGTCTGGTCTGAGAAGAGAAGGGTCGGCCAGCCCACGAGGGCGTAGTAAAGGGGGTTGTAGGACCCTGCCGTGGTCGTGCCCTCCATGATCAGCCCCGTCGGCTCCGGCGTCGCGGGGCCGCAGTTCGCGGTCTGATCGGGGTTGTATGCGGTGCAGGTCTGAGCCGGGGTGTAGGCCACGTAGGCGGGAACCTGAACGACCATTCCCTCGGCGCTCGGCCTGCCGGCGAGCTGCCCATGAACAACCGCTGCGGCCTTGACGAAGTGCGACGGCTCGTCGGGGCCTGTGGTGAGCGGGGTGCCGAGCGACCACATCGCCGCGACGATCGACAGCAGGACCCAGATCGCCGAAAAGAAGCGCCAGCGGTGTGTCAGGCCGGATGTGCGGGGCGCCGTCACGAGGCGGTGTCCTCGACGGCCCACTGCCAGACGAAGTCCCGGGGTACCGGCGCGATCGCGTCGAGTTTCCTGCCCTCGCGGCGATAGGTCGGCAGCATACGGGCGGCTTGCCACAGGGCCACGACGCCCGCGGCCGCCTGCATGCGTGCGTCGGTTCCGCCCCGGGGGCGAAGTCCTCGGCCCAGCGCCTTGACGAGGCTTCCCACTGTTCGGATGATGGCTGCCCGAAACATTTCCGGAGGGGCGTTCCTGGCGCTGACCAGAATGCGGTTGCGGATGTTGTGAGTGAGGAAGAAGCGCGAGCGGATACCGCTGGATGCTGCATGGCGGTGCCGGACGACGGCGCCAGGGGCGAAGGAGATCTCCCAGCCGGCGCGGCGCAGCCGCCACGAGAGATCGGTGTCCTCGTAGTACATGAAGAGCCGTTCGTCGAAGGCCCCGACCGCGTCGAGCGCAGCGCGGCGAAGGGCGGTGCCGCCGCCGCAGAAGCCGAAGACCCATTCCGAGCTCTGATCCGCGTTTGCGGCGGCGAGCCAGGAGCGGTCGCGGCCGTTGCCCGTTCGGGAAACCTGGTTTCCTGTGCTGTTCATCAGCGTGATTCCGTTGGAGGACGTCTCGCCAGCGGCCAGCCGAATCCAGCGCTCGGCGGTGGCGGAGACGTAGGTCAGCGACTCCGCGTCCTGCCCAGGCACCGCCCGTCGGAATCTCCCCGACAGGATTATCCGCGCGGTGACTGCGGCCAGCATCGGTGCGCCTCCGACAAGTGGGGCTGTGAGCGCGGCGATGAAGCCGGGTTCGGCGACCGCGTCGTTGTTGATCAGGACCACCAGTTCAGCGCTCGTCTGTGCGAGGGCAAGGTTTACCCCTCCACCGAAGCCGAGATTTTGGGCCGAGCGGATCAGCCGGACCTCGGGGAACTCACGCTCGATGATCCCGTCTGAGCCGTCGGTCGAGGCGTTGTCGACCACGATCGTCTCGACGTCGATCCCGGGCGCGATTTGATCAGTGATCGACTGGAGGCACTCGGTGACGAAGGCGCCGCCGTTGAAGTTCACCACTATCACGCTGCAGCTTGCGCCGGCCAGATCAGACATGGATTGAACCTCATTTTCACAGTCACCGTTAGGATATAGGAGTTGCGGATTAGGCCAGAATGGCCCTCACTTTCCGACACGTTCTCAAGGAGTCGCCAGTGAGCCTGTTTTCCCGTGCCGTTCGCTCTCTGAAGACCGAAGGGCCTCGCCAGGCCGCCTCTCGGGCATTCAACCGAATGGCAATCGACCTTGACACCAACCGTCTGGGCGACTCGCTTGTACGTCCCGAAGACGCAGTTGCCGTGGACTGGACCGTTCCGCAGCTTTTTACGACCGACCCGCCGGCGCCCAAGACGAAAAACGTCAAGACGGCGTGGATAATCTCGCCTCCCGGCCGTACCAGTGGTGGCCACCAGAACGCTTTCAGGTTCATGGACTTTCTGGAGAAGGCAGGTCATTCCGTAACGGTCTACTTCTACACGACCGAGCACCGGGTCGTAGATGTCACCGCGATCCGAACCATGCTGCAGACCACGAGTGCCTACCCCGACCTCGCGGGCGACCTTCGCGTCTACGACCCGGAGCAGGGTTTCGACGACGACGTCGACGCCATCTTCGCAACCGGTTGGGAGACGGCCTACCCGGTATTCCGGCATCCGACGAACGCTCGAAGGTTCTACTTCACTCAAGATTTTGAGCCCGCGTTCTATGCCTCTGGCAGCGACTACGTGCTGGCAGAGAACTCCTACCGCTTCGGGTTTCACGGGTTCTCCGCCGGACGCTGGCTGTCCAAGAAGCTGACGGTCGACTATGCAATGCCGGGCGACTTCTACGACTACGCCGTCGACAAAGACCACTACTCGTTGACCAATACAGCCCCCCGCAACGAGATCCTGTTCTACGCCCGGCCTCCCACCGCGCGTCGGGCGTTCGAGTTCGGTCGTCTGGTCTTGACCGAATTCCATCGCCTACGTCCCGACATCACGATCAATCTGGTGGGTTGGGACATCTCGCCGTACTACGTGCCGTTCCCCTACGTGAATCACACCGCCCTCGATATCTCGCAGCTCAACGGCGTGTACAACCGATGCGCGGCGGCTCTCATCCTGTCGCTGACGAACATGTCGCTTCTGCCTATGGAGGTCATGTCCAGCGGTGTCGTGCCCGTAGTGAACGATGCCCCGAACACGCGGGAGATCTTCGAGAGCCCATACATGGACTACCAGCCGTTGTCGCCCGGATCAATGGCCCGTCGGCTCGTCGAACTTGTAGAGAACCCCGATCAGGTCGCGTACGCGAAGGCGATGGCCGAATCGGTCGCCGCGATTGACTGGGTCGACCCGGGGGATACTTTCATAGCTGCGTTCGAGGCCAGTATGCTCGCGGGGCCGAATGCTCCCCGCCCCTGATGGGTGTGACTGTCGGTACGATCGATAGGTGAACTCTCTAAGCAAGGTCTGGCATGTGTTGCGCGAGCACGGTCCCATGGCGCTCATATCCCGGGTAATCCGCAAGGTTTTCACGGTACCGGAACCGCTGCCGGGTTCCGTTCCGATCCGACTGCTGGTCAAGACCGAGGACGCGAGTGAAGTCGACTGGAGCATCCCGCATCCCGCTGTTGTAAACCCTGTTCCACTGACGGCCGAGAAGCTCGCCATCGCTTGGATCATGTCGCCTCCAGGGGAGTCCAGCGGCGGCCACCAGAACATCTTCCGGTTCATCAGCGTGCTCGAGGCGGCCGGACACACCGTTAAGGTTTATCTCTACAGCGCCCACAATCCCTTCACCGTCGCGAGCGTGCGCCACACCCTGGTCAACTCGCCGTCTTATCCTGACTTCACGGCCACCTTTGAGACGCACACCAGCGCGGGAGTGTCTTCCGACGTCGATGTCATCTTCGCCACGGGCTGGGAGACCGCCTACGCGTCGTTCAGGGATACCTCGCTGGCCCGGCGTTTCTACTTCGTGCAGGATTTCGAGCCCTACTTCTACCCCGTCGGCTCGGCGTCCACCCTGGCCGAGAACACCTACCGGTTCGGCTTCACCGCCATCACCGCGGGTGGCTTCCTCGCCGATAAATTGGCCACTGAATACGGCATGAAGGCCTCCCACTACGACTTTGGTGCGAATCGAGATCTTTATCGCATCACCCACGATGAGCCGCGCAAGGAGATTTTCTTCTACGCCCGGCCGCCGACGGAGCGCCGAGGATTCGAGCTGGGCATCATCGCCCTGGCGCTCTTTGCCAAGGAGCGACCCGACTACACGATCAACCTCGCCGGCTGGAACGTTCGCTCCCACCAGATCCCGTTTCCCTATGTGAACCTTTCAGAGCTCAGGATCGATGAGCTCAATGCCGTCTACAACCGCTGCGCGGCGGGGCTTGTCATCTCCCTCACAAATATGTCTCTGCTGCCGCTGGAGCTCCTCTCGGCCGGCGTGATTCCCGTGGTCAACGATGGGCCGAACAACCGTCTAGTGAGCGACAACCCTTACATCGCCTACACCCCGGCGTCGCCGAAGGCTCTGGCTCGCCGTCTCATCGAGGTCGTCGACCGCGCTGACGCGATCGAGCATGCCCGGGCGGGGTCCCAGAGTGTGGCGGCGGCGTCGTGGGATGAATCCGGCCGTGCATTCCTGGCCATCTTCGAGGCGGCCATCCGTGGCTAAATGCCTGGTGGTCGGCGCCAACGGCTTCCTAGGGTCCCACCTGGTCGACGAGCTGGTGCGCCTTGGTCACGAGGTCACGGCATTCGACCGCTTCTCGATGGGCCGGGTCAGCTTCACCGCAGTCGGTGTCACCCGCCGGTTAGGCGACTTCCTCAACACGGGCGACCTAGTCGACGCGGTCAAAGGGCAGGAGTTCGTCTTCCACTTCGTCTCGACAACGACACCGGCATCCGCCGAGAACGACCCGACGATGGATATTCGTACCAACCTGGCATCGACGGTTGAGTTGCTCCAGTGCTGTGTCCAAGCTGGCGTTACCAAGGTCTTCTTTGCTTCTACCGGAGGCGCTGTCTATGGCGATCAGCCCGGCGTGGAGTTGACAGAGACAGCGCTGCCACTGCCGGTTTCACCCTATGCGATCGGCAAACTCGCGATCGAAGGTTATCTTCGCTACTTCGAGCGCAAACATGGGCTGCAGTCCGTAACTTTTCGGATCTCGAACCCCTACGGACCGCGCCAGCACCCTAACAAGAAGCAGGGGGTCATCCCGATCTTTCTGCACCGGCTCGCCCAGGAGCTTCCGCTCGTGGTGCTCGGCGACGGCAGCATGGTGCGCGACTACCTCTATGTGGGCGACGCCGTGCGAATGATCGGCCAGACTGTCGATGCCGGGAACGCCTACCCCGTGTACAACATCGGCCGAGGCCTCGGGGCAAGCCTCGCCGATGTGCTGGGGGTCATCGAGCGAGTGACCGGCATCATTCCCGAGGTACAGATGCAGCCGGCGCCGTCGACGTATCTGAACCACATCGTGCTAAAGACCGACCGCTACCAGCGGGAGTTCGGCTACCCTGACTTCGTCTCCCTCGACGAGGGAGTCGCAGCGACCTGGAATCAAATGAATGGAGCTCGGGATGGCCTCGGTTGAGCGAAGCATCGTTGCCACGGTGGCGGTCCTGACATTCAATGGGGAGCTCTACCTTGAGCAGATCCTCTGCGCTGTCGAAACGCAACGCCTCGACGGGGCCGTTGAGATCCTTGTCATCGATTCGGGTTCTCGTGACGGCACCCTGGAAATCGTTGCCGCGCATCCGAATGTGCGTCTCGTTCAGATTCCCAACGCGGAGTTCGGCCATGGAAAGACACGCAATCTGGCTGCCCAGCTGGCCACTGGCGAGTTCATCGCCTTTCTCACCCACGATGCAATCCCGGCTCACGACCGTTGGCTGCGCGAGCTGCTCGCGCCGATGCGCGATCTCGATTCGGAGGTGCGGGCCGTCATGGGAAAGCAGATACCGCGACCCGGCTGCTTCCCCCTCCTGAAGTATGAGATCCGCTCGGTCTTCGCAGGTTTCGGACCCGATTTCGGCACGACGATCTTCTATCGGTTCAGTGACGCCGGCGAAGTTCTTGATCAGGGTCTGCTGGATTCCCTGTCGTTTTATTCAGATGTGAACTCCGCGACTCGAACCAGCTTTCTCCTGGGGGAGATCCCCTACCGCGACGTGCGGTACTCGGAGGACATGCTGTTCGGCCAGGACATAATTGAAGCGGGCTACCGCAAGGCCTATGCGCCCCGCGGTGCGGTGATCCACTCGAACGACCTAACCCTCGCCGAGTACGGCCAGCGGATGTTTGACGAGACTGTCGCGCTCCGCCAGATCGGCAAGCCCATTCCTCGGATGCGCAGGCGTGCGCAGCTCCGGATGACGGTGCGGGGCGTCATGGCCGACAGTGTGCGAATCGTGCGTGACTCTGATTTCGGCTCGGGGGAAAAGCTTCGCTGGCTGCTCGATAACCCCCGGTACCACACGGCCAAGTGGCGCTCCTATCGCGCGGCCACCCGCGTCGACCTGCTCGACGAGGCGTCGATTCGCGCCGGTTCCTTGGAGCACAGCCGAAAGACGGCTGAGGGCTAGCGCCGTTTGAGGAGTCGGCTGGCGCGATTGGCCGCTCGCACGACCAAGCGTTGGCCGTACTCCAGAATCTCTGCCTCGAGCGTGCCCGCGTACACGCGCTCATCGAGGATCGTGGCCTTGAGCGAGTTGATCTCAGACTCGAGAACCGTGATCTCAGTCTCGAGAACCGTGATCTCAGCTTTGTACGGTTCGCCGATGCGCTGGTCGCGACGCTCGCGTTCGTAGCTCAGGGCCTGGGCGAAAGCGAGTTGGGCCTTCCGCGTCGCCTTGTCGAACTCCAAGTCAGCGACCGGGGAGGTCAGAGTTTTGGCGAGGATACGCTCCTCGACGAACTGCCCCGATTCCAAGCCCGCTACGAGCTCCGTGGGCGTGGGGTGACGCATGACGTAGTAGGGGAGCAGTGCCCCGGCCTTGAGCCTCGCGTAGTCCCTCATGCCGTGGTGGTTAGGGCTCGGGGTCAGGTCCGGATTGCTGTCGTAGGCACGGCCGGCGTTCTCGACTTTTTCTTTGTACTGGCGCCAGCTGCGCCAGGGGAGGTGCAGTACCTCCAGAGAGAATTCTGGCGCTGGTGCGCCCCTGGAAGCGAGGCTGACCAAGTGATTCCCCTGAACGACCTGCACGTCTGCTGTGCCGATGTGAATCGCGTCGGGAGTAGGGTGGGCAATAATTCCGGCCCTATCCAGGGATTCCTTTTCGCGGACGTCGCGATAGATTAGACGTTGAATCCCTGAGCCGTCCTTGGCGGGTGCCCCGGTGAGGTTGGTGACTGGCACAAGGAACGACTGGATGGACTTCGGGATCTTTTCGAAGATGTCGTGCAACGTCAAGGACCGGTCGAGGGGTACGAAGAACTCATCGGCGTCGGCATTGATTACCCAATCTGCTCCGTACAGCGTGTAAGCGTCCTGAGCCATTCGGGTCACCACGGGAGCTTGCTGCTTCAAGTGTGACGGGTCATGGCGCAGTTCGATCCGCCCGCGGGCCGCATACTCCGCGAGAATCTCGGCGGTGCCGTCAATCGAGCCGTTGTCCGTAACGATGAAGATATCCACCCCCTGAGCGAGGTGGTGATCGATCATCGCCTGAACAATGTCCGCTTCATCGCGAACCATCATCGTCATGGCGAGCTTCATTGTGCTTCGTACTTTCTCTGAGCTGGTTTTTGGGAGTTTGGCCGCCTCACCTAGAGGATAGCTTGCTGCGGCCATGCCGGATTTTCTGCGAAGAACCGGCATCGGGAAAGCCGAGTATCGACCGCCCGGCACAGAATCGGCAAGCTCACCGTGATGGATTCCCCATTGTGGACCTGCCGATTCGGGTTGCGCAAACTGAACGCGCCGAGTGTGCGTTCAGGTCGTTAGCCTGCCGGGACCGGTGTCAGCGTGAACATCTCGGTCATGGCGAGCTGCGCTTCAAGGGCTTCGCTCAATCTCAGTCCTGATGGACTCAGGGATGATGTTGGTGGTCACCAGAAGCAACGGAGCGATGCTCATGGCGCCCGCGGGACCCGCGTAGAGAGCGTCATGGAAGGTCAGCCCGTTCGCGACATAGATCGTCGTGGTCTGTGGGGTGATGAAGAACGAAGCGGAGATTGCGGCGGACGTCTCGAAGCGGACCGGCCATGCGATCTGGGTTACCGGCGCCGCGGTCAGTATCGTCAGCTCCTTGAAGACGGCCGGGATGACGACGGTGGGGGTGACAAGCAGCAATGGCGCATTTGCAAGGCAGCTGATGGGGCCCGCCAGAGAGCATCCGGGAAGGTGGCCTGATCATGGGCAAGGACAACGGTTCAGCGATCGGGACTCTGGTCGATCAGACGACCCGATTAGTGATCCTGCTTCACCTCTCGAACGGGCACTCCGCGGACGAGGTCGCTGACGCAATGATTCGGGAGAGCAAACACCTACCGGCACTCTTGGCCCAGACGATCATCTGGGATCGCGGCAACGGGGCACGAACGAGAACACGAACAGACTCCTGCGGTTCTGGTTCGGGAAGAGCACCGACCTGTCGGTTCATTCCGCCAATGATCTGCGCCGAGTCGCTGGGATGCTGAATGATCGCCCTCGCCCGACTTTGGGGTTGGAAACGCCCCGCCGCCACCCCAACCTGCTGCCCAACTCAGCCCAACCCCCGTGTTGCTCCCGGCCCTTGGCAAAAGGGACGCAGCCAAGGCCCCGGCTGGCAACAGAGTGAAGCAAAACATCGCTGAGGCAGGAAGCGTCATCCATCGGTACCCAGGATGATGCTGGGCCTTTTCCTCATTTCTGCTCGGATTTGAAGCGCCACATACCTGCATTTTGAGTCCCCTGATCAAGCCGAGTACAAATCAAGTGGTTCACCTGATCAGTGAGATTGACTGGTGCCGGTGCATCCTGTTCAAGAAAATTTCTGTGATTCGCCGCTTCGGTACGAGATTTCCTCGTGAAGTGACAGAACCGATCTGAAACTAGGCTGTTGTGCATGTCAATTTCGTCGGTGAAGCATCGTGCCCGCGTGATGGCGCAGCAGTCGGTGATGAGGGTAATGATGGCGCTGGGTTCCCACGGGCTGATCAGGGCAAAGCTGATGTCCGGAGCGGTGAAACCTGGTTCGATCCCCGTCGTAATGTGTCTGTGGAACCGCCCCAATCGACTCGAGAAAATTCTCGCGATGCTGTCGGAACAGAGCCTTGACCAGCCGTTGCGACTCATTCTTTGGAACAACCAGCGACGCAATGCCCACCTGTATAAGGCAGTGCTCGATGGTTATGAGGCCAATGGGGCGCTGGCAAGTGTGGAGCTCGTTGCGAGCCCGGCGAACGTGGGGGGTATCGGCCGCTTTTACGCACTTGCCCGGCTTCGCAGATCTAAGGTCTCGGGGCCGATCGTGTTGCTTGACGATGACCAAGACATCAGCCCATCATTTACCAAGGATCTTCTCAGCCGATACACGCCTGAAAGCGTCCACGGAGTGTGGGCCTTCCGTCAGACCGAGTCTTATTGGCACCGGGTTGAGGCGTTGGACGGCGAGGATGCGACCTACGTAGGCACCGGGGGCTGCATCCTGAGCTCCACTATCGTCGACGATCGTCGCTTCTTCAGCGCATTCCCCCGCAAGTACCTGTTCCTAGAGGACATCTGGCTGAACTTCGTGGCTGTGCAGCACGGCTGGCGGCTCGCAAAGCTGGAAACCCCCTATGACTTCGTTCAGGAAGACGTCGGCCAGCACCTAGAGCTCGCCTCACTCAAGGCTGAGTTCTTCGCCTACCTCCACTCTGACGAGAGTCTTGCGAAGTGGGCAGCTGCGGCGCGCTAGCGAGGTTGGTTCCTGAGACGCCTATGTCGATTTTCGTCATTTTTACTGACAAACGTCGCGGGAACCCTAGACTGATCGTAGAGACTAAAACCTTTCTCTAAGAAACTTGCACCTCAAGTAGCTGTCGGCCTGATCCGAAAAATGAGATTTGCGTGATCCACTTTTGGCGGCCAGATTCGAACGTTTCCCGCTTCCAGATCGTGAATAGATTCCGACTGATCGCGGTCACTGGCGTGGTCCTTCTCTGCTCGACATTCCTGCCAGCGACGACCAGCACGGCTTTCGCCAACGATGTGAGTCCGATCGCCCCCATAACGACGGATGCCGACACCGTCACCCCCGAGGAGCTGCTCGGCCTGCCGCCGCGCGCAGCCGCCACGGATTCCCCGTCTCCGCAACCGAGGACCGCGAGTGCTCAGCAAGCCGATCACACCATCGATGTCGCGGTCGTTGCCCCCTCGGGAACGGGCACCTCGACATCCTTCATGGATGACTCAACTGCGCGGTCCTTGGTCGCTGAAGTCGGCACCTACTGGAACGAGCAGTCCGACGGTCAGGTATCCACGTTGACATCGAACGCCACCATCGGCCGTTACTCGAGTTCCCACACCTGCGCAGATCAGGTATCGATCTGGCAGGAGGCGGCGGCAGTTTTTGGACACGCTGACCTCAGCTACTACGTCGCCTCGCCAACCTCTCGTCACCTCCTCGTCTTCGTGCCGACTGGATGCGGACCCATCGGATTTGGCACTGTTGGTTCCAGTGACGCGCCAGTCAGCACTGCGAACGGCGGTGTCCTATGGGTGTCCATGTCGGGTGCAACCAACTTGGACGTCGTCGCCCATGAGTTCGGCCACAACCTCGGACTGGCGCACTCGAATACACACGTGTGCCCTGACCCGACAGTGACCGAAGGTGCCTACAATTCAAGCACCGGCGGGTTCTCAGACGGATGCTCCGATGTCGCTTATGCAGACGCCTACGACGTGATGGGGGCCGCCTTCTCCGTGAACCGCGGGGGCACGATTATCGCCAACACCAGTCCAACCGCCTTGAACGCGACGCACAAGGACCGCCTCGGCGTCGTCGGGGTCGGCGAGATGCAAACGGTTTCACTTGATCCATCGTCCGCCTACTCCGACACCACTTTTACGCTGGCGACGACAGGCGCATCCTCTGGTCTCCGATCGCTGAAAGTAACCGATCCGTTGACTGCGCAGGTCTATTTTGTGGACTTCCGGGGCGGCGGGGGCATGGATTCCGGTGCCCTGTATGCAACGGGGTATTTGAAGGAGTCGTTCGGAGCCGACGTCGGCGTGCGTGTGACGACCCGCCGCGCAGACGGGACCTCTGTCGTGCTGCTTACCCCGGATGCGAACACACGCGACGGGCACAAGTTGTACCTAACGCCTGGCCAAAGTCTCACGACGAGGTCGAACAGACTTGTCGTTAATGTTCAGAGCATGAACGCGGGCGGCAGTGCCACCATCGATGTGGCCCTCGGCACGCTGCCGGGCACAGTTTCTCGCTTGGCGGGGGCAGACAGGTTCACTACGTCGGCGGCGATCTCCGCCGCGCGCTTCGACCCGGGAGTTTCCACTGTCTATATCGCCAACGGCCTGAACTTCCCCGATGCTCTTTCGGCTGGCCCGGTCGGCGGCAAAACAGGTTCACCGGTGTTGCTTGTCACCGCGGAATCAATTCCGGACGTCGTCCAGGGGGAACTGACCAGGCTTGGTCCCGGGAACATCGTCGTCTTGGGTGGCCTCGACACGGTAAGCGCGGCCGTCGCCCTGCAACTGGAGAACTTCACCCGCGGAAACGTGACTCGCCTATCCGGGCCAGACCGATTCGCGACGTCGGCGGCGATCTCTGCGGCGAACTTCGCCACGGGCGTCTCGACCGTTTATGTCGCCAATGGCTTCAACTTCCCCGATGCGCTTTCTGCGGGCCCCGTAGGTGGAAAGACCGGTTCACCGATTCTCCTTGTTACGCCCGGGAGCATCCCAGACGTTGTCAAGGCCGAGCTGAAGCGGCTGAATCCCGGACAAATCATTGTTCTGGGTGGGGTGAATACCGTCACGGATCTCGTCATCCAGCAGTTGGGTGACTTCACTGAGGGGAACGTAACCCGGCTGTCTGGGCCAGATCGATTCGCGACGTCGGCGGCTATCGCTGCGGCGAACTTCACTCGCGGGCTCGAGACCGTGTTTGTGGCCAACGGGCTGAACTTTCCGGACGCCCTCTCGGCGGGTCCCGTCGGCGGCAAGACCGGTTCACCGGTTCTGCTTGTCACGCCGGGTAATATTCCAGATTCTGTCCGGGCTGAGCTGACGCGCTTGAATCCTGCTCGGATCGTCGTCCTCGGTGGCACGAGCAGTGTCAGCGCCGACGTCGCGACGCAGCTGGCCGCCTACACCCGGTAGTCGTCAAACGTCAGGTGTTAGTGCTCCAGGGGGAGCGCCTCAATTCTGCATAGAGTCCTGCCCGGATTTCGAGTGGACGATCGAGACCACGCGTTTCGCTTAACGAGATGCCCAGACGGAGAGACATCGATGCCTCGGCACAGGACGCGATTGACGCCCGGAATCTTGGTGCTCGTCATCGCCGCCGTCGGGGCTCTCTTCCGAACTTCCTTTTCAGGGCTGGACGTCCTCTGGGCTGGAGGCGGCCGAGTCTTCGTGCAGGATGCAGTCGCGGCGACGAATCCGCTGGTGGTCTTCCATCCCTATGCGGGGGCCCTGCACACGCTGCCCCGACTGATTGCCGAACTAGCTCTAGCCTTCCCTGTGGCGGCGTGGACTTTCGCAGTTTCTGCCCTCAGTGCAGTGGCTGCGGGCTTCGTGGCCTTGGCGGTTTTTCTGGCAACTGAATCGCTTGGGTTGAAGCCCCGGACGAGGATTGCCTTGGCCATGATCACTGTGTTCGCGCCTGCGCTGGCCTCCGAAGCGTTGGGGACCGCTGTGAACCTCCAGACTCTGTTTCTATTGTCGGCCCCTTGGGTATTTCTTGCAGTACCGAGGAACTGGTGGAGTGCTGGACTCTGGGCTGTCTTTGGACTGCTCTTGGCGACAACTTCGATTCAAGCGCTCCTTTTTAGTCCACACCTGCTCTGGCGTTGGCGGGATGCCAAACGCTGGCCCCTTTTCGGTGCGGTGGCGCTGGGCCTTGGACTTCAGCTGTACGTCGCTTTTCGAGAGAGCCGTCAGCTCTTCTTTGGCATGCCGGATATTCTGAGTGTTTTCGCCGGCTACATTCTGCAGGCGGTGGCACCCGCATGGACCGGGTTGGCAAGCATCGCGGGCAGCCTCGTGGCTCACTCGTCCTGGCGGCTTGTTTCCGCAGTTACCCTGCCGCCCTTCGTGCTTGCAAGTGCGGCGGTAGTGCGTCGAGCGGGATCACGTGGCTGGACGGCACTGATCGTCTACCTCTGGCTTGCTAGTCTGAGCATCTGGGCAGCTGGATATGTGACCAGCGCGGAAGATGTCAACCGGCCACGTCCCGCTGAGTGGTGGAGTTTCCTCAACACCGTGCAGGTCAGATAGTT
>JBBATW010000042.1:3115-16267 GCA_040398585.1 Agreia sp. | reverse complement strand
CACCGGGCTTTTCGGCGCCGCGCTTGCGGAGGTAGCGCTCGAACTCCTGCGCGATGGCCTCGCCGCTCGCCTCGGGGGAGTCGACCGTGTCGCGGGCCTGTTCGAGCTGGCGGATGTAGCCGGCCATCTCTTCGTCATCGTTGGCCAGCGCGTCGACGCCTGCCTCCCACGCAGTGGACTCGTCGATCAGGGTTCCCCGCGGGATGACCACGTCAACCAGCTCCTCGAGCTTGTCGATCAGCGCGAGGGTCGCCTTGGGTGACGGCGCGTTGTGCACATAGTGCGGAACGGATGCCCAGATCGAGACCGTCAGAATTCCCCGGTCTTCGGCGCCCTCGGCGAGCACGCTCAGGATGCCGACCGGGCCCTCATAGGTGCTGCGCTCGATGCCGAGCTGCGTGCGAACGTCGGCGTTCTCGCTCGAAATATTGATGGAGATCGGCCGGGTATGCGGAACGTCAGCGAGCATGGCGCCCAACAGCACGACGCCGGAAACGCCGGCGGCCTCTGCGGCGCCGATGACCTCGTTGGTGAAGCGCTTCCAGTTGCGGCTCGGCTCCGTACCGACCAGAAGGTAGATGTTGCGGGTGTTGTCGCTGCGAACACGCATTTGGGCGTCGCCGGCCAGGCCCGCGTCATCCGTTGGTGTGGGTGTGGGCTCCGATTCAGCACTCTCGGCGGGCTCGACGGATGTGACTGATTCGACCACAGCCGTCGGGCCGTAGAGGCTCGCCCCAGGCCAGATCAGCCTGCGGGTGCCGTCTTCGTCCTGCGAGAGAACGGGGCGGTTGAAGGCGAAGTCGTAGTAATTCTCGGTGTCGACCTCGGTCATCATCTCGACGTCAAGCTGCTCCTGCAGAAGTCGCAGGGCCCCCGTCGCGGCCTCGCCGGCGTCGTTCCAGCCCTCGAACGCGACGACCAGAAGTCGCCCGCTCAGGAATTCATTGCCCTGTGTCACCGTGTGTGAACCTTGTCCGTCGCCGTTATTGGTCAACCCTTAGGATAAGCCGTCGTCCAGACAGTGCCGGTTGAACCCCCGTAGACTCGTTGATCGTGACTTCCCCGATTCCCGCCGCCGTCCTGTGGGACATGGACGGCACGCTCGTAGACACCGAACCGTACTGGATGGCCGCCCAACACGCACTGGTCGCCGACCACGGCGGCGTCTGGACCCACGAAGCGGCCCTGACCCTCGTCGGCTCCGGCCTCTGGCGCACCGCGCAGACCCTCCAGGAGTTCGGCGTTGACCTCGGCGAGGGCGAGATAATCGACTACCTCTCCAGCCGCGTCATGGACCAGGTCTCCGTCGAGATGCCGTGGCGCCCGGGAGCCCGGGAGCTGCTCGCAGACCTCCGTCGCCGTGGCGTACCGACGGCCCTCGTCACCATGTCGATCAGCCGGATGGCCGAGCACGTGCGCTCCTTCATTCCCTTCGAGGCCTTCGACCTGGTCGTCTCGGGCGACGACGTCGTGAACACCAAGCCGCATCCCGAGGCCTATCTTCTGGCCACGAAGCTGCTCGGCGTGAACGCCGTCGACTGCGTCGCCATCGAAGACTCCATCCCGGGGGTCACCTCCGCCGTGGCCTCCGGTGCCGTCACGATCGGCGTTCCCCACATCCTCTCGCTGGCCGAGACCGACGCGACCGTGCTCTGGCCGACCCTCGCCGGCCGCACTACCGACGACATCCACCTCGCGTTCGCTGCGGCCCACGCCTCGCGCATCGCGTAACCAGACCTGCTCAGCCGAAAGATCGAGACTCGACCATGACCGACACGCCCGCAACGGACTCGACTGCAATCGACGCGACTGCCACCGACTCGACTGCCGCCGTCTTGACTGCAGCAGGCTCTGCGACGCCCGCCATGACCATCCCGGCAGCCAGTCCTGCCCAGCCTGCCCAGCCCCAGTTCTCGGGCCCGTTCCGCGCGGGGGAGCGCGTGCAGCTCACCGGCCCCAAGGGCAAACTGAACTCCGTCACCCTCGAGGTCGGCGGCGCGTTCCATACCCATCGCGGCGTGATCGATCACGACGGCATCATCGGACTGCCGGATGGCTCGGTCATCGCCAACTCGGTCGGCGTCGAGTACCTCGTGCTGCGCCCGCTGCTGATCGACTTCGTCATGTCGATGCCCCGCGGCGCCGCCATCATCTACCCGAAGGATGCGGCCCAGATCCTCGCCCAGGCCGATATGTTCCCGGGCGCCACCGTCGTAGAAGCCGGCGTCGGCAGCGGCGCCCTCTCGCTCTGGTTGCTGCGCGCCATCGGCCCGACCGGCTTCCTCTCCTCCTTCGAGCGCCGCGACGAGTTCGCCGACGTCGCCCGCGCGAACGTCACCGCGTTCAACGGCGGCACCCCCGACAACTGGTCGATCACCGTCGGCGATCTCACCGACGCCCTACCCGAGACGCACGCCCCCCAGACCGTCGACCGCGTCGTGCTCGACATGCTCGCCCCCTGGGAGTGCATCGAGGCCGTTGCCGAGGCGATGAAGCCCGGCGGCGTCGTCATCTGCTACGTCGCGACCGTGACCCAGCTCTCCCGCGTGGTCGAGATGATCCGCAGCACGGGCCTGTTTACGAACCCGCAGCCCGCCGAGACGATGATTCGCACGTGGCACGTCGAGGGCCTCGCCGTTCGCCCCGACCACCGCATGATCGGCCACACAGGCTTTCTCGTCTCCGCCCGCCGGCTCGCCCCCGGCGCCGAGCTGCCCGAGCTCAAGCGTCGCGCGTCCAAGAGCGACTTCCTCGATGAAGACGTCGAGGCCTGGACCCCGGGCGCCCTGGGCGAACGCGGCATCAGCCCCAAGAGCCTGCGCAAGCGGGTGCGTGAGGCCACGGCCACCGCGAACGCCCGACTGGGCAGCACCGCAGACGCCGCAGACGCCCCCGACACCGCAGGCGACGTCACCCACGGCGCCACCGCAGGCGACGCCACCGACGACGCCCCCGCCTAGGCCCTGAACCGGCGCCTGGAACTTAGCCCATAAACTACTGACGGCCCACCGACGTGCTGGCCCGCTCGAACTGACATCGAAAAGAGATCCCGTGCGTAAGTCCCTAGCGCTCATCTTGTCCGCCGGCCTGCTCGCGACCCTGTCTGCGTGCGCCCCCTCCGCGCAGGCCCCGGCCTCGATCAACGGCTGCAACCCGCTGGCAGCCTCGGGTGCGTCCTCGTCGCTGGTTACCGCCACGGGTGAGCTCGCCAGCCCCAGCACCACGATCTCGTTCGGCACGCCACTGCTGGCGCCGGCGCCGCAACGCTCCGTGCTGATCCAGGGTTCCGGCATGGCCGCCGAGGTGAACGATATCGTGCTCGGCACGGCCGTGGTCGCGGAGGGCGCCACCGGAAAAATCGTTCAGCAGGGCAACTTCATGCTCACTCTGAACCAGGGAAAGACCTCCCCGGGGCTCCTGGCCGGCCTCGTCTGCGCTCAGAAGGGCGACCGCATCGCCCTGGCGAGCCCGACCTCGGCCCTCAGCACGACGACGGCCGACCCGACCGCCGCCCCGCAGACCGGCGTCATCCTCTTCGATATCACCAATGTGCTGCCGGGCCGCGCAATCGGTGGCGACCAGCCCGCCCGGGCCGGTTTCCCCAGCGTCGTCACGACGTCTATCGGTCAGCCGGGCCTCACTATCCCCTCCGGCACCGTGCCCACCGAGCTTTCCTACACCGCGCTGAAGAAGGGCAACGGACCAACCGTTGCCTCCGGTGACGCGCTGACCGTGCAGAGCCTCGGCGTGGTCTACGCCTCCAAGTCGGTGTTCGAGTCCACCTGGACCGACGGGGCCGCCAAGCAGCTCCTCGTGGCCGATGGAACCACCACCAAGGGCGGAGTCGTTCCCGGCCTCGCCGCAGCTCTCGTCGGCCAGACCGTCGGAAGCCAGATCATCGCGGTCATCCCACCCGAGCAGGGCTTCGGGGCACAGGGCAATGGCAGCACGGTTCCGGCCGGCGCCACGCTGGTGTACGTCATCGATATCCTCGGCATCACCAACCCGACGCCCGCCAAGTAGGCAGATAGGCGAACGCGAGTAGGCAGATAGGCGAACGCAACTCGACACGAGCGCCCGGCACCCTCACGCGGGCTAGAGTGAAGGCGTGGCTGAATCGAGCGTTCACGTTTCCGTCGAGGAGAGGCTCTTCAGCCTCGTCCTCGCCCTGCTTTCCTCCGAGTACGGCCTGACCAAGCACCAGATTCTCGGAACGGTGCAGGGCTACCGGCAGCGATACGCCGTGGGCGGTGACAACGCCACCCTGGAGCGCCAGTTCGAGCGCGACAAAGACGATATCCGCGAGCTCGGAGTACCACTCGAGACCGTCGAAGACCCCGCCGAACCGGGCAATAATCAGGAGTCCCGCTACCGCATCCCCAAGGGCGACTACAACCTGCCGGCAGACATCACGTTCACGTCCGAAGAGGTCACGCTGCTGAACCTCGCCGGCATGGTCTGGCGGGAGGGCTCATTGTCGGGCGACTCCCGGCGGGCCCTGCTCAAGCTGCACTCCCTGGGCGTCGAAACCCTCGAGCCCGTCGTTGGCTACGCCCCCCGAGTTCGCACCCGCGACGCCGCCTTCGGCCCGCTGACGGATGCTCTCAGCCGGCGATTGCAGGTCAAGTTCGCCTACCTGAAGCCCGGCGAGACGAAAGCCCGCGAGCGCATCGTCGACCCCCTCGCCGTGGTGCAGCACCGAGGCCGCTGGTATCTTTTCGGCCTCGACCAGAAGGTTGACGCCGAGCGAACCTACCTGCTGTCGCGCATCGCCGGCAAGGTCACGGTGACCAAGAAGACATCTGAGCTGAGCCCGCACAAACTCGGCGAGGAGGGCAGCGCCGCCCGGTGCCTGGCCCAGCTCGACGCCATCTGGGAGTCGAACATCGCCACCGTCAACACCGTTGCCGGTTCGGATGCCGACGCCCGCCTCGAGAAGCGGGGCGGCAGCATCCGCAATTCCGACGCCTCGCTGTCGCTGCACTTCACCGACACGGCCCTGATCGCCGACGAACTCGCCGGATTCGGCCCCGAGGTGCTGGTGCTCGCGCCCGCCGATCTGATCGACGCCGTGCGCCGCCGCCTGGCACAGACCGCAGCTGCCCATGCCTTGGCCTCGGAGCAGCCCGCATGACCGATCTGAACCAGAACATAGCCGCCGCTGCCACCCCGACCTTCAAATTCGCCAAGGACAAGCTCGCGTTTCTGCTGAGCCTCGTGCCGTTTCTGATCGAGCGCGACGAGGTCACGGTCACAGCGACCGCCCGGCACTTCGACGTCAGCGAGAACACGATCCGGGAGGCCGTCAATCTCCTCACGGTGTCGGGCATCCCCGGGGAGAGCGACTTCTACCAGCACGGCGACCTCTTCGACATCGACTGGGACGCGTTCGAGCTGCGCGACGAGATCATCCTCACCCAGCTCGTCGCCATCGACGACTCGCCCAGGTTCTCGGCTCGCGAGGCGGCCGCCCTGATCGCCGGTCTGCAGTATCTCCAGTCGTTGCCCGAGAACGCGGGCTCATCTGCCTATGCCCACCTGGCGGCGACGCTCGCCCGCGGCTCCTCGGGCGCGCCCAGCGAGGTGGCCGTGGCCCCCGCCGAGGGCAGCAGCTGGCTTGCCTCGATCACCGCGGCACTGACAGAAGGCACCCGGCTCAGCTTCAGCTACCTCAACTCGCAGGGCGGCCGGGAGCAGCGCGAGGTCGACCCGCTGCGCGTCGATTCGACCAACGATGACTGGTACCTGCGCGGCTGGGATCACGGCCGCGGCGCGATTCGCACCTTCCGGCTCGACCGCATCGACGCCCTCAAGACGACGACCGAGCCGATCCAGTTCAAGGCCGCTGATGTGCACCTCTCCGACGCCCTATTCGACGCCTCCGCCCAGGACCTCACCGTCGTGCTCGAGTTTGCGACGGAGGCCGTCGACCTGCTCGGCGACTACGTGCCGGAGGGCACCCGAGTCACCCAGCACGGTGAGTTCAGCCGCGCGAGCGTTCGGGTCGCCCACTTCCACGGCCTGAAGCGCCTCGTCACCTCTCTTGCGGGCGTCGTTCGGGTCGTCAGCCCGCCCGAGGCACGGATGGCGGTCGCCGAATGGGCCGCGGCCGGAGCGGCCCGCTACGCCGCCACCGGCACCACAACCAGCCACACAACCGGCAACGGGGTCGTCTAGCTCATGCCGTGGTTCTCGTGGCTCATCATCTGGACGGGGCTCGCCCTCGGGCTGCTCACAATGCTCGGTGTTGCCGCCTGGCGACTCTTCCAGAAGGCGACCGGGGTACTCGACGACCTCGACTCGCTCCTGCATCAGCTCGCCGCCGTGACGGAGAATATCGAGAAGCCCTCTGCCCCGAAGAGCGAGAACGCGATTCTCATCGGCTACGCCGAGCAGGCCGCCAGGCGCGAGGCACTCGTGGGGCGCCGCGCCCGTGTCAAGGAGCTTCGCAGGCAGCAAAGACTCCTGCGCGGTAAGGTTCTTATATCTGCAAACCCGCTGGAAGGAAGAAATCGTGCTAGGTAACCTCAATGGTTGGCACCTCCTAATCATTCTGGCAGTTGTGCTGCTGTTGTTCGGTGCTCCGAAACTTCCGGGCCTCGCCAGAAGCGTGGGGCAGTCGATGCGCATCTTCCGCACCGAGATAAAGACGATGAAAGACGAGAACGTTCCGTCTGATTCCACGCCCACGGATTCCAAGACCGACACCAAGACTGACTCCTCGACCGACGTCGCAGGCAGCTCCGAGTCCAAGCCGAAGCTGTAGCGTCTGTGGCCACCCGCACCAAAAAGGGTGCCAATCGCGAAGGTAAAATGTCGCTTGGTCAGCACCTTGTAGAGCTGCGCAAGCGACTCTTCCGGGCGGCGGCCGGAATCATCCTCGGCTCTATCTTCGGCTTCATCGTCTCTGAGTACGTCGTCGATGTCATGCGGGCGCCGATCCTGCAGCTCGCGGCCGACCAGGGCCGCGCCGCGTCGCTGAACTTCACCGACGTCACAGGCGCCTTCGACCTTCGAATGCAGATCGCCATCACCGTCGGCTTCGTCGTCTCCTCGCCCGTGTGGCTGTATCAGATCTGGGCCTTTCTGGTACCGGGTCTCACCAAGCGCGAAAGGGGCTACTCCGTCGGCTTCCTCGGGGCCGCGATCCCGCTCTTCCTGATGGGCTGCTACGCCGGCCTGCTCGTGGTTCCGCACATCATCGAGCTGCTCACCGGCTTCGCGTCCGCTCAGGACTCGGCCATCATCAGCGCACGGGAGTACTACGACTTCATCCTCAAGCTCGTCATCGCCGTCGGCATCGCCTTCGTGGTTCCCGTCTTCGTCGTCCTGTTGAACTTCGTCGGTGTGATCAGCGCCGCCACCATCATCAAGTCCTGGCGTATCGCCATCCTGGTCATCGTGCTCTTCACCGCGATCGCGACGCCTGCCGCCGACGTCGTGTCGATGTTCCTGCTGGCAATCCCCATGATCGTTCTCTACTTCGCCGCCTACGGGGTGGCCTACCTGCACGACCGCCGCGCCGCAAAAGCTGCCGCCCGACTCGAGACGGAGCTGGCCGCCTAGAAGCCGGCCGAACACACCAGTGGCCATTTCAGATTCAGAACGCACGCTCAGCCCCTCGGAGCGGTACGCCGCAAGCAAGGTGCGCAGCGGGCATCCGCTCTTCGAGGCGTTCAGCGCCGCATTGAACTTCGCCCTCGACCCCTTCCAGATCGAGTCGTGCCTTGCCCTCGAGGATGGCGACAGCGTGCTGGTCGCCGCCCCCACGGGCGCCGGCAAGACCGTCGTGGCCGAGTTCGCGCTGTATCTGGCGATGAACCAGAAGCGGGCCAAGGTCTTCTACACTGCCCCGATCAAGGCCCTGAGCAACCAGAAGTTCCAGGAGTTCACCGCCGAATACGGCCCCGACAACGTGGGCCTTCTCACAGGTGACACCAACATCAACCCGACGGCGCGCATCGTGGTCATGACCACCGAGGTGCTGCGCAACATGCTCTACGCAGGCAGCGACCTGCTCACCGACCTCGCGTTCGTCGTGATGGACGAGGTGCACTACCTCGCCGACCGCTTCCGCGGCGCCGTCTGGGAAGAGGTGATCATTCACCTCAACGAGGGCGTGCGGATGGTCTCCCTCAGCGCGACCGTCTCCAACGCCGAGGAGTTCGGCGACTGGCTGCAGGCCGTTCGCGGCCAGACCACCGTCATCGTCTCGGAAGAACGTCCAGTGCCGCTCGACCAGCACGTGCTGGTGCGCACCAAGCTGATCGACCTGTTCGACTCCTCAGGCAAGGCCTCGAGCCACCGGGTGAACCCCGAGCTCGTGCATATCGCCCGCAACATGGCGCCGATCCGCGGCCAGTACCGGGGCCACAACGACCGGCGTCGGGCCGGCGACCGGCCGAGCGGCGGCGGCGGCTCACGGCCGAACCGCGGCGGGCACGGCGACCGGATGGACCGTGCCGAGGCCGTCGACCTGCTCGACAGCTCAAACCTTCTGCCCGCGATCTTCTTCATCTTCAGCCGGGTCGGCTGCGACCAGGCCGTCAAACAGGTGCTTCGCACGGGTGTGCGCCTGACCGACACGGTCGAGCGCGACGAGATCCGCGCGATCGTCGATGACCACTGCCGCACGATCCTCGATGAGGACCTCGCCGTTCTCGGCTACTGGGAATGGCTCGAGGGCCTCGAGCGGGGAGTTGCCGCGCACCACGCCGGCATGCTGCCCGCGTTCAAGGAGGTCGTCGAGATCCTCTTCCAGAAGAAGCTCGTCAAGGTCGTCTTCGCAACCGAGACGCTCGCCCTGGGCATCAACATGCCCGCCCGCACCGTCGTGCTCGAGAAGCTCGAGAAGTTCAACGGCGAGGCCCGCGTGCCGATCACGCCGGGGGAGTACACGCAGCTCACCGGGCGCGCCGGCCGCCGCGGAATCGACGTCGAGGGCCACTCGGTCATCCACTGGAGTGACACCCTCGACCCGCAGGCGATCGCCTCGCTGGCGTCTCGGCGCACGTACCCGCTGAACTCGAGCTTCCGACCGACCTACAACATGGCCGTGAATCTGATCGAGCGATTCGGTCGCGCCCGCACGCGGCAGAGCCTCGAGTCGTCTTTTGCCCAGTTCCAGGCCGACCGTGCCGTCGTCGATCTTGCCCGCAAGCTCCGCAGCCAGGAGACATCACTCGCCGGCTTCGAGAAGTCGATGACCTGCGAGCGGGGCAACTATGCGGCCTACGCCGAGTTGCGCCGCCAGCTCACCGATCTTGAGCGCTCGGGGGCCGGCCGCGCCGAGCACACTGCCAAGGGCGACCGCGACCTGCGCTCGAAGCAGATCGCAGAGCTTCGTCGGCAGCTGAAGCAGCACCCTGTGCATACCTGCCCCGAGCGCGAGCAGCACGCGCGCTGGGCCGAGCGCTGGTGGAGCCTGAAGAAAGACTCCGACTCCCTCACCCAGCAGATCAACACCCGCACAGGCGCGATCTCAAAGGTCTTCGACCGTGTCACCGAGGTTCTCGTGCAGCTCGACTACCTGTCTTCCGATGCCGCCGGGGAACTCACCCTGACGAGCCACGGCCAGGCGCTGAAGCGCATCTATGGCGAACGCGACCTGCTGGTCTCGGAGTGCCTGCGTCGGCATGCCTGGGACGAGCTCGACGCCGCCGGCCTCGCGGCGATCGCCTGCGCCCTGGTCTACGAGCCGCGCCGCGACGAGAACGAGGTCGCCGAGCGGTTCCTGCCCCGGGGCTCATTCCGCCAGGCGCTGACGAAGTCGCAGGACATCCTCATCTCCCTGCAAGAGATCGAGATGGCGCATCAGCTGCCGATCTCCTCGCCCATCTCCGTGGGCCTCAGCCTCGCCATGCACCGCTGGGCAAGAGGTGCGAACCTCGACGACGTGCTGAATGACGCCGACATGGCCGCCGGCGACTTCGTTCGCTGGACGAAGCAGACCATCGACATGCTCGACCAGATGCAGGGCCAGCCCAACGCCCGTCTGGCGCGCACCGCGCGCGACGCCCTCGATCTCATCCGCCGCGGCATCGTCGCCTACTCCTCGGTCGCCTAGGCGACGTTCATGGCCGTCATCACCCCGCACGGCGCCCGCTCGCCCGTTCCGACCGGTCGCGGTGTGTCAGTGACCACCGATTCTCGCGGCGCAGTCTCCGCGAAGCCACTCCTGCCCCTGTGGCTGGCAGTGCTCACCGCCGCCGCGGGCGGGGTGATAATCGACGCCGGCTCACCCGACAAGCTGTGGTGGCCGGTCGCGTTCGTCGGAATCGGCCTCGTGCTCTGGGCCCTGATCGGCCAACGTCTCGGGCGCGCCTTCATGCTCGGCCTCATCGCGGGCTTCAGCTTCTGGGGCGTGCACATCTTCTGGCTGACCCTGTATCTCGGCCCGATACCGTGGCTGGCCCTCGCCGGCCTCCAGTCGATCTTCTTCGGCCTGGGCGCCATGCTGATCGCCCTCGTCTACCGCCGGGCGCCACACGTCTGGCCGACCCGGCTAGGTCGCATCGGCCTCGTGCCGATCGTGATCTCAGGTCTCTGGGTGCTGCGCGAGTCCATCAGCGCGGTCTGGCCCGAGGGCGGCTTCTCGTGGGGCAAGGTCGCCTTCACCCAGTCGGAGAGCCCGCTGGCGCCCCTTGTGGCCTGGGTCGGCTTCGCCGGGCTGTCGTTTCTCATGGTCTGGCTCGTGGCGTTCGCAATTCAGCTCGCGCGGGAGAGCACGCTTCCGGCCCTCCGCCGTCTTTTACTCGCAACTACGGCCGTAGTGGCCATTCTCGCCATGCCCGCCTGGCCGGCGCCGACGAATGGAACCACGCGGATCGCCGCCGTTCAGGGAAACTCCGATGCGGGACTGTTCTCGGCGCGGGCCTTCGGCGATATCCTGAACGATCACATCTCCGAGACGCTGCCGCTCGTGGGCCAGAACGTCGACATGGTCGTGTGGCCGGAGAACGCCTCCGACATCGACCCCACGCGCTACCCGCAGGCGGCCCGCGCCCTCGACTACCTCTCGAGCGCGATGAACGCGCCGTTCGTGGTCGGCACCATTACCCAGACGGCCGCGGGGGAGTACTTCAATTCCTCCCTGCTCTGGAAGGCCGGCCAGGGTGCCACCGACATCTACGACAAGCGGCATCCGGTTCCGTTTGCCGAGTACATGCCCGCAAGGCCTCTCTTCCGTGCCCTGGTACCTGACCTCGTCGACCTCGTCACGCGCGACTACGGCAAGGGCAGAACCGACACGGTCTTTAACATCAACGGCATCATCGCCGGCATCTCCATCTGCTTCGACATCACCGATGACTCCGTGATGCGCGAGATGATGGGCCAGGGCGCCCAGGTGATTCTCGCCCAGACCAATAACGCCGACTTCGGCCGCACCAACGAGAACCTGCAGCAGCTCTCGATTGCCCGCCTTCGCGCGATCGAAACGGGCCGCAGCCTGGTCAACATCTCCACCGTCGGCAACAGCGCGATCATCGGCCCGGATGGCAAGACCATCATCGCCATCGCACCCTATGAGGGCGGGTCGATGGTCGCCGATGTGCCGCTCTCCACGACGAAAACCCCGGCCACCCTAATCGGCCAGGGTTTAGAGCTTCTCATCGGCGGTCTCGGCCTGGCAGGACTCGCGGTCGTTGTGGCCAACCGGTCTCCGACCACGCTGGGAAAGAAGAAGCGCCCCGCTCGAAGCTGATGCTTCGAGCGGGACGCTCGTGCCGTTCTGGTGACGGCTGGCGATCTCAGCGACTATGCGTCGATCTTCGACTGTCCACGACGTGCCCTGAGGAAGACCAGGCGCTCTTGCAGAAGCTCTTCGAGCTCCTCCCGGGTGCGACGCTCGAGCAGCATGTCCCAGTGGCTGCGTGGAATCTTCGTCTCGGTGTGAGCCACATCGACGAGCTCAGTGCCCACCATCCGTGTCGCAGCAAGGCTGCAGAAGCGGCACTCCCACTGGTCCGGCGCCTCAGCGTCGGCTGAGAAAATCATTTGGGTATCCTTGCCGCAGTGCAGGCAGTGATAGTTGTGAGTGATGCGCGGGGAGAAGACGACGCCTTCTTCGCTCTGAAGACTTTGGCCCCCAAGCCTCATTCCGCGCAAGCTGCGATCCGCCATTGTGTGGTCCTTTCTCGCGTTGCAATTACCTGTATAAACCCACGGGTGGGTCAAATCGTTACCGGTTGCGGGATTTGTCATCACACTCTCGGGCAACGCTCAGCCCCTGATGGGGGTCACGTCAGGCTAGCAGGCCTAAATGCGGGTAGGCCGTGAGCCAGATCAGCTCGGTCCGTAACGATGCCGTCTACGCCGAGCGCCCGAAGTCTGAGCATGTCGGCCGGTTCGTTGACCGTCCAGACGTGCACCTCGAGGCCCGCCCTGTGCACCGCGGCGATGACTCGCGGGGTACAGGTACGCACCCGGCCGACGAACTCCGGAATCTGAATGGCCCCGAGGCCGCGTGTTGCAGAAGGGATGAGAGGGAGTATCCCGAGCTTTGCGGCGATCAGGATCACAAGAAAGGCCAGCGCAGAGGCCGACGAGGTCACGCCAGGCAGCCGGCTGACCGCCCGACGCCGACGACGACCGGAGAAGGATGTCACCAGCACCCGGCTTATGGCATCCGCGTCTCGAATGGCGGCAACGGCCGGAAATACGGCATCGTCGGACTTCACATCGATATTGAAGCGCTGCAGCGGAAATGCCGCCAGGGCCTCTGCGAGGGTGGGCATGCCGTTGCCCTGCCCGAGGTCGAGCGCTGAAAGGTGCTTCGCCGTGAACTCGCTCACCCGGCCTGAGACGCCCGCTATGCGCTCCAGTTCGTCGTCGTGGCAGATCATGGCGATGCCGTCGCTGGAGGCACGAACATCCGTCTCGATGAATTGCACACCAGCCTCGACGGCTTTCGCAAAGGCGGCCAGCGTGTTCTCCGGCACGCCCCGAGCCAAGCCCCGGTGCGCGAATACGCGGGGGAGTGGGGGCGCAAAAAACGCCCCTGTGCCGTCGTTACCAGTCATATCAGGCTCAGCCTAGTGACGGGGTGACGATCGGCGGCAGGGGCGATGTGATCAGGCGTGTTCAATCAGGCGGGTTCTATCAGGCGTGTTCTATCAGGCGGGGGGCGTAGGAGCTGCCGTGCTGACAGCG
>JBBATW010000042.1:0-3015 GCA_040398585.1 Agreia sp. | reverse complement strand
GCGGCACTTGCAGCAGCGGCTGCCGCAGCCACGGCATCCACCTTGCCGCCGAGGGCTCCGCCGATGCCCTTGAGGGCCTCGGTGAGCTCACTCGGGATGATCCACAGCTTGTTTGCGCTGCCCTCGGCGATCTTTGGCAGCACCTGCAGGTACTGGTAGGCCAGCAACAGCTGGTCGGGCTCACCGCGGTGGATGGCATCGAAGACCGTCGTGATGGCCTGGGCCTCACCGTCGGCGCGGAGCACCGCGGCCTTGGCATCACCCTCGGCGCGCAGGATCACGGCGGAGCGGAATCCCTCTGCCTCGAGGATGGCTGACTGCTTCGTTCCCTCGGCGGTAAGGATGACGGCACGACGCTCTCGCTCGGCGCGCATCTGCTTCTCCATCGAGTCCTGAATTGAAGCGGGCGGGTCGATCGCCTTGAGCTCAACGCGGCCGACGCGAATGCCCCACTTGCCGGTGGCCTCATCCAGCACGATGCGGAGCTTGCCGTTGATCTCATCCCGCGACGTCAGTGCCTGCTCGAGGTTCAGCCCACCGACGACGTTTCGAAGCGTCGTCGTGGCGAGCTGCTCGACAGCGCCGATGTAGCTGGCGATCTCATACGTCGCAGCGCGTGGATCTGTCACCTGGAAGAAGACCACGGTGTCTATTGACACGACGAGGTTGTCTTCGGTGATCACGGGCTGCGGCGGGAACGATACGACCTGCTCGCGCATGTCGATGAGCGGCCGGAGCCGGTCGATGAAGGGGATCAGAATCTTCAGGCCCGGTTGGAGGGTCACGTGATAGGCGCCGAGGCGCTCCACGATACCGGCGTTGCCCTGCGGGATGATGCGGATCGATCGGGCCAGAGCAACCAGCACGAAGATCACCACGACCAAGACGACTAGGAGCACGACGATCTGGCCGACGAGTGGATCGGTCATTGAGCTGTCCTTTCTTCTGGGACGACAAATGCCGTCGCTCCCTCGATGGCCACGACAACGACGGATTCGCCGATCGCGATCTCGCGCGTTGACACTGCGGGGGAGAGTCTTGCGGTCCACGTGTCGCCGTTGGCGAGCTTGACCTGGCCGCCGTCGGCCGAGAGCGGTGCTACCACCGCGCCGCCCTGACCGATCAGGGCCGACATGTTGCTTCGTGCAGGGTCGCCACCTCGGCGCAGCCGCCTCAAGAGCGGGGGGCGGATGGTGAAGATGAGGAGCGCGCTCCCGATGGCCGCGACCAGAATCTGCACGTACCAATCGGCTCCAAATAGGGCGATGGCAAGGCCGAGCACGCTTCCGAGCGAAATCATCAGGAAGGTGAAATCGAGGGTGAACATCTCGAGCGTCAGAAAAAGGAGTACGAGGGCTACCCAGATTATCCAGCCGTAGGACAATAGAAAATCGACCATTTGACCATCCCCTTTTTCTCGGTACGTACCTTACAACGCTAACAGGTCGCGTTGTGCAAAGGCCCAGAGTTGGTAGTCTCAGGCGGAGGCCGCTGCAGATCTGCCGGGCCACGAACGCGCAAGGAGAACGACGTGTCAAACCCCCTCGAGCCAGGATCCCTTCAGGGCAAGCGCGTTCTCGTGACCGGCTCCTCCCGCGGCATCGGTGCCGATACCGTCAGCTACTTCGCCGAGGCCGGCGCCAGTGTCGCCATCAACTTCCGCAACAAAGAGGCCCGCGCCATCAAACTGGCCGATAAGATCCGCGTCGGCGGCGGCAATGCCATCACGATCGGGGCAGATCTGACCGACCCCGCGTCGGTCGCGGAGTTGTTCGAGCGAATTCAGAGTGAATTCGGCGGGCTCGACGTCCTTGTACTCAACGCCTCTGGCGGCATGGAAGGCGGCATGGCCGCGGACTACGCGATGACCCTGAACCGCGATGCGCAGGTGAACGTGCTGACCAGCGCCGTGCCGCTCTTGACCCCCGGTGCCCGAGTCGTGTTCGTTACCAGCCACCAGGCGCACTTCATCCACACAACCGAAACGATGCCGGAGTACATTTCGGTCGCGCTCTCCAAGCGAGCGGGGGAGGACGCACTGCGCGCCCTGATTCCGGAGCTCGCCGAGAAGGACATCTCGTTCGTTGTCGTCTCCGGCGACATGATCGAGGGCACCATCACAGCCACGCTGCTCGAGCGGGCCAACCCGGGTGCCATCAGTTCCCGCAAGGACTCGGCCGGCCGCTTGTACAACGTGGGGGAGTTCGCCGCCGAGGTGGCCCTGGCCGCCGTCGAGCCGGTTCCCGAGAACAACACCCGCTACGTCGGCGAGATCGGCGACTTCGCCCCCCACGAGTCCTAGCCAGCGCGCATTCCTATGGACTACGCGAAGTCGCGGGTGCTGCTCCTGGATGAGCAGGATCACGTCCTGTTGTTCCTGACGAAGCACGACGTGCCCGGGTATCCGGCCCGGTGGCTGAGCACCGGCGGCCATCTGGAGGCCGGCGAAAGCCACCGGGATGCCGCCATCCGCGAGTTGTTTGAAGAGACCGGGCTGGTTATCGATGAGCCGGGGGATGTCATCTGGGAGCACGACTTCGTGGCCGAGCGGTCGCCCGGAGTTTTCGCGAACCACCACGAGAAATTCTTTGTGCACCGAACGACGCGCTTCGCGCCGTCGCACGCCGGATGGACCGCCGAGGAACACGTCGACATCGTCGATGAACACTGGTGGGACCTCGCCGCGCTGAGGGCCGCCACAGAACCCGTCGAGCCCGCGAACCTCATCGAGCTGCTGGCAATGGTCGGGGTCGTCTAACGCATGCACAGGATCTACAACACGGCTTTTTCGGGTGGCTACCGGCTCTTCAGTGCCCCCGGTGGAGACAAGACGACATTCGCGACTTCTTCACCGCGGCACGCCTGAATCACAACGCCTGAATCCCAATGCCGAACTCATCACTTGAACGGCCCCGTGCGTCTAGAGTCGGCCTTCTCAACCCCTTCTGAGACGCCCGATATGCTGGTAACGATGCGTGTTCAACCGTGTCGAGTAACCGAAGTCACCCTAGATCT
>JBBATW010000041.1:0-18319 GCA_040398585.1 Agreia sp. | reverse complement strand
TTTCTGTCGGGCTGACAGGATTTGAACCTGCGACCCCCTGACCCCCAGTCAGGTGCGCTACCAAGCTGCGCCACAGCCCGTGACATGTCATCGTTTCGGACAACTCCTCTATATTAGCCGCTCCCGGAGAACCCCGTTGACACTATGGGGCCATCCGGCCAAATCTAGAATGAATCATGCGATCAAGCTCTGGAATGGAGTCGGAAATGACCACGATCTACCGATGAGAGAAGCCCCGATCGACGTGTGCTGTGACACGCCGATCAGGGCCTCGATTCAGTTCTTGTTGCAGGCGGCTAGAGCCTAGACGCGCTTGCGCTTCTCGCGCACGCGCATGTTGACGATCACGGGCGAGCCGTCGAAGCCGAAGACCTCGCGAAGGCGGCGCTGTATGTACCGGCGGTAGCCCGGGTCGAGGAACCCGGTCGTGAACAGCACGAAGGTCGGCGGCCGGGTCGAGGCCTGCGTGCCGAACAGGATGCGCGGCTGCTTGCCGCCGCGCAGGGGGTGCGGATGTGCCGCGGTGAGCTCGGCGAGGAACGCGTTGAACTTGCCGGTGGGAACGCGGGTGTCCCAGGACTTCAGGGCGAGTTCGAGGGCCGGAACCAGCTTCTCGAGGTGGCGGCCGGTCTTGGCCGACATGTTCACGCGCGGAGCCCAGGCCACGTGGGCCAGGTCCTGCTCGATCTCACGCTCGAGGTAGCGGCGGCGGTCGTCGTCCATCAGGTCCCACTTGTTGAAGGCGAGAACGAGGGCACGGCCGGATTCGAGCACCAGGTCGATGATGCGAACATCCTGCTCGCTGATCGTGTCGGCAACGTCGAGCATGACGACGGCGACCTCGGCCTTTTCCAGTGCGGCGCTCGTGCGGAGAGACGCGTAGAAGTCGGCGCCCTGGGCGAGGTGCACGCGACGGCGGATGCCGGCGGTGTCGACGAAGCGCCAGATCTTGCCGGCGATCTCGACCTGCTCGTCTACCGGGTCACGCGTGGTGCCGGCGAGCTCGTTGACGACAACGCGCTCTTCCCCTGCGGCGCGGTTGAGCAAGCTCGACTTGCCCACGTTCGGCCGGCCGAGGATGGCGACGCGACGCGGGCCGCCCACCTCCTGCTTGGCGACGGCCGAGACCTCGGGGAGGTCCTTCAGGATGATGTCGAGCAGGTCGGCGACGCCGCGGCCGTGCAGCGCCGAGACGGGGTACGGCTCGCCGAGGCCGAGCGCCCACAGGCTGGCCGCGTTCGGCTCCTGGCGGGCATCGTCGACCTTGTTGGCCGCTAGGTACACGGGCTTCTTGGCCCGGCGCAACATCTTGACGACGTGCTCGTCGGTCGAGGTGGGCCCGACGTTGGCGTCGACCACGAAGAGAACGGCGTCGGCGAGGTCGATCGCGATCTCGGCCTGGGCGGCGACGGAGGCGTTGATGCCCTTGGCGTCGGGCTCCCAGCCGCCGGTGTCGACGATGGTGAAGAAACGGTCGGCCCACTCGGCCTTGTACGAGACGCGGTCGCGGGTGACACCGGGGGTGTCCTCCACGACGGCCTCCCGGCGGCCGAGGATGCGGTTCACGAGCGCGGACTTGCCGACGTTCGGCCGCCCGACGATCGCGAGCACGGGCAGCGCCGGCAGGTAGGTGATGGCGTCGGGGTCTTCGGTCGCCAGCTCGAGGATCTCGAGGTCTTCTTCGCCGAGGTCGTAGTCGGCGAGTCCCGCGCGAAGGGTCGCTGCGCGGGCGGCGGCGAGCTCCTCGTCGAGGTTGTCTAGCCGGTTTACCAGCTCGGGATCGAAGTCCGGGAAGTCTGCGTTGGACTCCGACGGGTCGTTCGGATGCGCTTGGTCAGAGGGGTGCGGCTGCTTAGCCATGCGAGATCCTCGCTGTTTGATTGCGGACAACATCGACCACCGCGATAACGGTCGCATCGAAGTCGAGTTCGGATGAATCGAGGGTGAGAACACCATCGGCGGCGTTCATGAAGTCGACGACTCGAGAGTCAGCCTGATCGCGCGACCTGAGCTGTTCACCTACGACGGCGGCAGAATGGCCGGAAAGTTCCTTGGAACGCCTTCCCATTCTAACCTCTTCCGACGCTGTCAGTAGTATGCGCACCTGGGCGTCGGGGGCTACGACCGTCGTGATGTCCCGGCCCTCTACGATGATGCCCGCCTTTTCGGTGCCCACGATGAGTTTTCTGAAGAGAGCGGAAAGGCCTGCGCGCACCTCCGGAAGCTTCGCGATATGCCGCACGACGTCGGTCACCCGCGGTTCCCGGATGGCGTCGGTCACGTCGGTCTCGCCGACATGCACGAAGAAATGGTCGGGATCGGTGCCGATCGCGTACGGGAAATCGACCAGGCCCTCAATCGCGTTCTCGACGTGCTCGAGGTCAATGCCTCGGTCCAGGAGGCTCCACGCGAACGCCCGGTAGGCGGCGCCCGTGTCGAGGTAGCCGAAGTCGAGCGCGCGGGCAGCGGCCCGGCTCACGCTTGACTTGCCACTGCCGGCCGGGCCGTCGATCGCAACGACGACAGGTGTAGTTACTACGGCCGCATCGGTGGGGGTACTCATCCGGCAATTCTCCAGCCGCGGTCAGACAGTTCTTCGGTCAGTCGGGCAACAGCCTCGGGCAGCACCGAGATCTCGGCCAGGCCGATCTGGGCGCCCGGCGAGTGCTCGAGGCGCAGGTCCTCGAGGTTGACGCCGGTCTCGCCGATCTCCGCGAAGAGTCGAGCAAGCTCGCCCGGGCGGTCTTCGACCATGACGATCAGCTGGGCGTAGCGGCGGTCGAGGCCGTGCTTGCCGGGCAGGCGTGCGACTCCGGCGTTGCCGCCCTCGAGTTCCTCGTTTACGTTGCGGCGGCTGCGACCGGCCTCCGGATGCTCGAGCGCATCGATGAAGCGGTCGAGGTCATCGCGGAAGGAGCGGAGGATGGCTGCGACGGGAACGGCGTTGGCGGCGAGGATCTGCACCCACAGATCCGGATCGCTCGCGGCGACCCTCGTGACATCGCGCACGCTCTGGCCTGCGAGGTTGAGGGAGGCCTCGGGCGCACCGGTCAGTCGGCGGGCCATCAGGCTCGAAACAACCTGCGGCACATGCGACACGAGGGCGACGCCGGCGTCGTGCTCCTCGGGCGTCATCTCGATGAGCGTCGCGCCCAGGTCGAGAATGAGGTCGTCCAGCACGCTGGCGCGCTGGTACGAGACTCCCCCGTGATCCGCCACGACCCACGGGCGGCCCAGGAACAGGTCGGCGCGGCCCGAGAGAGGTCCGCCGCGTTCCCGGCCGGCCATCGGATGCGAGCCCAGGTAACGGGATACGTCGGCGCCAGCATTCCGCAGCTCCTCGAGCGGGGCCACCTTGACGCTGGCCACGTCGGTGACCACGGCATCCGGGTAGGCGACGAGCTCTTCGGCCACGATGCGTGCGGTGACGTCGGGCGGAACGCACACGACTATCAGCCGGGGCGCATCCGGGGTCTGAGAAGAGGTCGAGGCCGCGCGGCCCGCACCATAGTCGATCGCGATGGCGAGGTTCGTGGGAGACGCGTCGGCGAGGATCACGTCGACTCCGCGAGCGCTGAGCCCCAACCCGATGCTGGTGCCGAGCAGGCCGACACCGACGATTCGAACCTGGCCGGTCAGCCGGCCCTCAACCACGTGCGTCGCGGCCGGATGCACCGGCAGTCCCGGCAGCCCTGGCAGCCTCAGCGGCCTCCGCGGCGGCACGATCGGAGTCGGCCTTCTCTCGGGCCTTGCTCGCACGCGACAGCGTCAGCAGCTGACCGAGCTCGTCTTTGGTGAGGTCGCGCATGGTTCCGATTCGCTGCGAGCCGAGCATGATGGGGCCGAACGAGCGGCGAACGAGGTCGACGACGGGGTGACCGACCTCCTTCAGCATGCGGCGCACAATGCGGTTGCGGCCCGAGTGCAGCGTGACTTCGACGAGGCTGAAGTTGCCGCCGCCCTGGTTTTCCAGCAGGCGAGCCTTGTCGGCGGCAATGAAGCCGTCTTCGAGGTCGACGCCCTGGGTGAGCGCTGCGATCGTCTGCGGGGTGACGCGGCCGTGAACCTTGGCGATGTAGGTCTTCATCACGCCGAATGACGGATGCGCCAACACATGGGCGAGGTCGCCGTCGTTGGTGAGAATCAAGAGTCCCGAGGTCTCGGAGTCGAGCCGGCCCACGTTGAAGAGGCGTTCCTCGAATTGGTTCGTGAACTCGCGCAGGTCGGGGCGGCCGTGCTCGTCCATCAGGGAAGAGACGACGCCGACGGGCTTGTTCAACACGATGTAGACGCGCGTGGTGTCGAGCTGCACGGCGACGTTGTCGACGGCGATCTCGTCGTTGTCAGGGTCGACGCGGCGGCCGAGCTCGCGAACGACCTCGCCGTTGACGCGCACGCGGCCCGACGTGATCATGTCCTCGGAGGCGCGACGCGACGCGACGCCCGCGGAGGCCATGACCTTCTGCAGGCGAACGCCCTCGTAGAGCTCAGGCTGGCCGGCCTGTGCGCGCGGCGCATCCGTCTTGGAGAGGGCCGCCGCCTCTGCGGCTGCTGCCGCATTGGCCTCTTCCTCGGTTTCGTAACCCTCTTCGGGCTCGTCCCACTCGTCTTCTTCGTCGCCGTAGGGGTTCTTAGAGTCGTTCATCAAAGCCTTCCGCGCCGTCTGCGAGCAGCGGCGAGATCTTGGGTAGTTCATCGAGCGAATTCAGTCCGAGCTGCTGGAGTACCAGTTCGGTCGTGCCGTACAGGATTGCGTGGGTCTCGGCGTCAGTCGAGACCTCGGTGATCAGCCCGCGGCCGAGCAGCGTGCGCACGACCGAGTCGACGTTCACCGCCCGAATAGAGGCGACCAGGCCTCGGCTGATCGGCTGCTTGTAGGTGATGACCGCGAGAGTCTCCAATGCCGCCTGTGACAGTCTGGACGGATTCTGCGTCGTCACGAAATCGACGACCACGTGATCGAACTCGGGGCGCACGTAGATTCGCCAGCCTCCGCCGACCTCGCGCAGCTCGAAGCCGCGGCGAACACTCACCGCGCCATCCGTCGTGGCCGTCGTTCCGTCGTAGTCTTCGACGAGCCGACGGATCGCGTGACGCACCACCGCGACGGGCTTTGAGACGGCCGCCGCGAGCGAGACCAGGCTCTGCGGCTCATCGGCAATCATCAGGATCGCTTCTAGCGCCCGGTCGATATCGACGATGCGGGCAAGGCCCTCGAGCTCCTCCTGCACGTTTTCACCGGAGATCTCGGGCATCTTGTGCGCAATACCGTCGATCTGCACTGCTGCGTCGATGTCGATTGAGTCCACAGGATCAATTGTCATAGTCGGCTCCCAGAGTTGCCAAGTTTTCTTCGTTGAAGTCTTCGGCGACCCAGCTCAGCGTGAGCTCGCCCAGCGGCTCGATCTGGTCGAATGCGAGCGATGCGTTGCGGTACAGCTCGAGAATCGCGAGAAACCGCGCCACGACGACGCCCTTCTCGGCGACACCCGCGATCAACTCGCGGAAGGTCATCGTGCCCCGCGCCCGCAGGAGGGCAACGACCGCAACTGCCTGTTCCCGGATGCTCACCAGCGGCGCGTGCAGATGCTCAAGCCCCACGGTCGGCAGCTCTCGCGGCGTCATGGCCAATGCTGCCAGAGCGGCGAAGTCGTCGGCGCTGAGGGTCCAGACGAGCTCGGGGGTGCGCTGGCGGTACTTTTCCTCCATGCGCACCTGACGTACGTGCCTGCTCGCCTCGGCCTGCATGGAGTCGCCGAAGAACGCGGCGACCTGCTTGAAGGCGCGGTACTGCAATAGTCTCGCGAACAGCAGGTCGCGTGCCTCGAGGAGAGCGACATCTTCGCTGTCGACGAGCTCGCCCTGCGGCAGCAGGCTGACGATCTTCATGTCCAGCAGCGTCGCCGCCACGACCAGGAACTGCGAGGCGCGATCGAGCTCGTCGACGGAGTTCAGCCCGCGCAGGTAAGAGATGAACTCGTCGGTGACCCGGCTGAGCGAGATCTCGGTGATGTCGAGCTCGTGCTTGGAGATGAGGGAGAGCAGCAGGTCGAAGGGCCCGTGAAAGTTGCTGAGGTTCAGTTCGAACCCGGGCGTCTTGTCTCCTGCGACGTCAGAGAGCTCCGGGCTAGGCGACCGCGCCACGCGCGATCAGCTCTCGGGCGACCTGCTCATAGGCCTTCGCGGCCGCGTGGTCCGGGGCGAATTGCGACAGCGGCTGGCCGGCGACGGATGCATCGGGAAACTTCACCGTGCGGCCGATGACGGTCTCCAGCACGGCGTCGCCGAAGGCGTCGACGACGCGTTCGAGAACCTCGCGGGAGTGCAGCGTGCGAGAGTCGTACATGGTCGCCAGGATCGCATCCAGCTTGATCGCGGGGTTTAGGCGGTCGCGCACCTTGTCGATGGTCTCAACCAAGAGGGCGACACCGCGCAGCGCGAAGAACTCGCATTCGAGCGGAATAAGCACGCCGTGGCTGGCGGTCAGGGCGTTCACGGTCAAAAGGCCGAGCGACGGCTGACAGTCGATCAGGATGACGTCGTAGTCGTCGCTGATCTTACGCAGCACGCGGGCGAGGATTGTCTCCCGGGCAACCTCATTGACGAGGTGCACCTCGGCGGCGGAGAGATCGATGTTGGCGGGGATGATGTCGAGGCCCGGAACGCTCGTCGTCTGGATGGCGTCGTGCGGGTCCCGGTTGGAGCTCAGCAGCAGATCGTAGATCGTCAACGTGTCGTGTGTGGGAACGCCGAGGCCGGCCGAGAGGGCGCCCTGAGGGTCGAAGTCGATGACCAGCACACGACGGCCGTAACCGGCGAGTGTGGCTCCCAGGTTGATGGTCGTCGTGGTCTTGCCCACGCCGCCCTTCTGGTTGCAGAGCGAGATGATGCGAGCGGGGCCATGGCCTTTCAGTGTCGCAGGCACGGGAAAATCGTGCAGCTGGCGACCCGTGGGACCCATCAGAGGGGTCTCCATTCCGGCGAGCTCTTCTCCGGTGTTGTTCTTGGCCGTCACTCTCAATGCTCCACATCCTCCCGAATCAGGCTGTTCCGGGTGTTTCAACTGTACTGGCTTCACTAGCCGTGGCCGGGAGGCCACACCTGAGCCGCCCGGGGGCTTGCGCGCCAGCCGTGCTGGCGTGCAAAATTCAGCGAGCGCGCGGGTGCGACGTGGCGTAGATATCGCGCAGGGTGTCGGCCGTGACGAGCGTGTAGAGCTGCGTGGTCGTCACCGACGAGTGGCCGAGCAGCTCCTGCACGACCCGCACATCGGCGCCGCCCTCGAGCAGATGCGTGGCGAACGAGTGCCGGAACGTGTGCGGCGACACATGAGCCTCGAGCCCAGACTTCTTTGCGGCAGCCTGAATCACCAGCCACGCCCCCTGACGCGACAGTCGCTGCCCGCGCTGGCCGAGGAACAGTGCCGGCGTCGAGAGCCCCCTGGCCGAGAACTGCGGACGCACCCGAACCAGATACGCCTCTACCGCTGCCCGCGCGAAGCCGCCCACGGGCACAATCCGATGCTTGCTGCCTTTGCCTACGAGTCGCACGGTCTCCAAGCCGTCCAGCACATCGTCGACATTCAGCCCCACAACCTCAGACACCCGGGCGCCCGTGGCGTACAGAAGCTCAAGCAGTGCCCGGTCGCGGAGTGCCAGCGGATCATCTCCTACGACGCTGTCGATCAACAGCTGCATCTCGGCGATCGTGATGGCCTTGGGCAGCCGACTGGCCAGCTTCGGCGGTTTGACGTCGCGCGAGGCATCCGTCGCCACGTCACCCTCTTCCGCAAGAAACCGATGAAATCCCCGCACAGACGACAGGATGCGCGCCACACTCGACGCAGCCAGCGAGACGGCAGGCGGCGAGCCTGCCCCCGGCTCTGCCTCGGCCGGCACCGCCAGTGCCTTGAGATCGCGAGTGAACACGCTGATCTGAACCGTCGTAATGAGCCGGGCATCCGTAATTCCGTGCGAGTCCAGCCACACGGTGTACCGCTCGAGATCGCGCCCGTAGGCCGCGAGGGTATTCACCGACAGCCCGCGCTCGATCGTCAGGTGCCGCCGGTAGTTGCGAACCGACTGCTCGAGGCTGAGCGCGGAGGTCATGCCGAGAAGCCTACGAGCCCGCGGCCGTTCGAGCCGAGCGAAGCGCCGCCTGCTGCGGCCACGGTGCGTTGGCGGGCGCAAGGCTCGACCAGCCGCGCGATCGAGCGACAGCGGCGGCGTACACGGCGACAACCAGCGTCGGGCTCTGGATGCGTCGCTCGACGACGGCATCCAGCGCCTCGTCCAGCGGAACCCAGCGCAGCTCCATGTCGGCTTCCTCATGCTCGCGCACGAACACCTCGGCGGTTGGCCTGAGCCCGCGCGCCAGGTAAATGCGAATCGCCTCGTTGTTGCCGCCGGGCGTCGTCACGAAGTCCGCGAGCACATGCCACTCGGCCGCCTCGAGGTCGGTCTCCTCAGCCAGTTCGCGCTTGGCGCCCTCCAGCGGGTCCTCGTCGACAATGTCGAGCAGCCCCGCTGGAATCTCCCACTCACGCGAGCGAATCGGGTGCCGGTACTGCTTGATCAGACGGATGCGCTCCGTTTCATCCATGGCGAGGATAGCGACGGCGCCCGTGTGATCCATGAACTCGCGAACGATCTCTTCGCCGTTGTAGAGGAAAGTCTCCCGGCGAATATCCCAGACCTTGCCGGCAAAGACGAGTTCGCTGGAGACGACCGGCAGATCTACCCGCTCATCGGCCAGCAGGTCGCCTGCCGGTGCAGAATCGGGCAGCTGCGCATCGGTCTCGCCGGGCACCGTCATCAGAGCGCGTCGACCGTGTCCGACTCAGAGAAGAGACTCGAAGCCTCATGCCGGTCGAGCGCCGCCTGAATCAGGCCACGAAACAGCGGATGCGGGCTGCTCGGTCGCGAGCGCAGCTCCGGATGCGCCTGCGTTGCCACATAGAACGGGTGCACGGCGCGGGGCAGCTCGACGTACTCGACAAGCGAGTTGTCGGGCGAGGTGCCGCTGAAGACGAGGCCGGCCGCCGCGATCCTGTCACGGTAGACGTTGTTGACCTCGTAGCGGTGGCGGTGACGCTCGAACGACTGGTTGGAGCCGTACAGTTCGGAAACGATGGAGCCATCGGCGAGTGTTGCCTCGAAGAGCCCGAGGCGCATGGTGCCGCCCAGGTCGCCGCCGGCGACGATGTCGACCTGCTCGGCCATGGTCGCGATGACCGCGAACTCGGCGTCGGGGTCGAACTCGCTGGAGGATGCTCCGGCAAGGCCCGCCTCGTTGCGCGCGTACTCGATGACCATGCATTGCAGGCCGAGGCACAGGCCGAGCGTCGGGATGCCGTTCTCGCGGGCAAACCGCAGGGCGCCGAGCTTGCCCTCGATGCCGCGGATGCCGAAGCCGCCGGGCACGCAGATTCCATCAAGTTGGGAGAGCTCCTTGGCGGCGCCCTCCGGAGTCTCGCAGTTATCGGAGGGGATCCAGCGCAGGTTGACCTTGGTCTTGTGCGCGAAGCCGCCGGCCCTCAGCGCCTCGGTGACCGAGAGGTACGCGTCGGGCAGGTCGATGTACTTGCCGACGAGGCCGATTGTGACCTCCGTCTTGGGCTCGTGCACGGCCTGCAGCACAGGGGTCCAGCGCGACCAGTCGACATCGTTTGCGTCGAGGTTCAGGCTGTCGATGATGTAGGCGTCCAGGCCCTGGGTGTGCAGCATCGTCGGGATGTCGTAGATCGAGGGCACATCGACGGCGTTCACGACCGCGGCTTCGTCGACGTCGCACATCAAAGCGATCTTCCGCTTGTTGGCGTCGGAGACGGGGCGGTCGCTGCGCAGCACAAGGGCGTCGGGCTGAATGCCGATGGAGCGAAGCGCTGCGACGGAGTGCTGGGTGGGTTTGGTCTTCTGCTCGCCGGCAGCTCCCATATAGGGCACGAGGGAGACGTGCACGAAGAAGACGTTCTTGCGGCCGAGCTCGTGGCGAATCTGGCGGGCGCTCTCGATGAACGGCTGGCTCTCGATGTCGCCGACCGTGCCGCCGATCTCGGTGATGATGACGTCGGGCTGGGGCGAGTCGCTCGCCTGCAGCCGCATCCGGCGCTTGATCTCGTCGGTGATGTGCGGGATGACCTGCACGGTGTCGCCGAGGTACTCGCCGCGGCGCTCACGCGCGATGACGGTGGAGTAGATCTGGCCGGTGGTGACGTTTGCGGCTTGGTTCAGGTTCACGTCGAGGAAGCGTTCGTAGTGGCCGATGTCGAGGTCGGTCTCGGCGCCGTCATCTGTCACGAAGACTTCACCGTGCTGGAAGGGGTTCATCGTTCCCGGGTCGACATTCAGGTACGGGTCGAGCTTCTGCATGACGACGCGAAGGCCGCGGGCGGTCAACAGGTTACCGAGGCTTGCCGCGGTGAGGCCCTTGCCGAGGCTGGAGACGACGCCGCCGGTCACGAAGATCTGCTTGGTGACGTGGCCGGGATTTATTCTCTCGGAGTCGGTGACACCTGGAGAAGTACCGGTCACGTGATAACCCACTTGGGCTTCCCCTGCCTGTGATCCCGGTGCGGACTCCTGAGGAGCGTCCGGTAATTCTGCTGAAACATCCACTGGCGAGCCGAGTGCCTGTCCTAAATCTTGACCATCATCCACGGGTTTCAATCCTAACAGCCACGCTGGGCCCATCGCCGTCACCGATCGCGTCGAATTCTCGGTCACCTCGAGTCACTACGGCCGTCGTAGGCTGGCGTCATGAGCCCCTCGACGATTCGTCGCGATCAACTGGCGGATGCCGCCATCACCGTCATCGCCGAACACGGGATGCGCGGGCTTACCCACCGCAGCGTGGACGCCGCGGCCGGCGCCCCGGTCGGCACCACATCGAACCACGCGCGCACGCGTCTCGCCATCCTGTTGCTCGCGATGGAGAGAATCACCGAGTTGGATGCACGAGAGCCAAGCCTCTGGCCGGTCGATCTCGCGTCGCTGGAGCCGGCCGAGATGCTGGCATCCCTGTCGCAGTCCCTGCACTCCCGCATCGAGCGGGGCACTCCGCGGCTGAAGGCCCGGTTCGAGCTTGCCCTCGAAGCCACCCGTGTGCGGGAGCTGCGCACCGAATACGACCGCGCAGGCCTGGCCACCCGAGCCGAACTCACCGACATCCTGCTCAAGGTGGGCACCCCGCACTCACCTCAGAAGGCGAACGTCCTCATCGCCTGGCTGGACGGCATTTTGTTTGACGCGGTAGCGGGCCTGGGCAACGCCGCACAGCCCACCCAGCGCGAGTTGGCGGGCTCCCTGGCCCCAGCGCTAACCCTGCTTCTGCCCTGACTTTCGGCGCCGCCGCACCCCCGCCAAGGGAGGAGATCCCGGCTCATACGTCGCCATCATCCATGAGCGTCGAAATCTCCTCCCGCAGCGGTCACTGCGAGAGGTTGGATCAGCCCGCGGCCGCCAGCTCGAGGAGCTCGCGGGCGTGCGCAAGACCGCTATCGGAGTCGGGCAGTCCCGAGAGCAGTCGGGCCATCTCGGCGATCCGGGCATCGCCCTCGAGCTGCGTAACACTTGACGCAGTAACTGCCCCGGACGAATCCTTGACGACGGTGAGGTGGTTCGTGGCGAAGGCCGCGACCTGTGCGAGATGCGTCACTACGATGACCTGGCTCGAGCGTGCAAGCATCGCAAGACGACGGCCGATCTCGATCGCTGCGGCGCCGCCGATTCCCGCATCTACCTCGTCGAAGACCAGTGTCGGCACCGGGTCACTCGCTGCGAGCACGACCTCGATGGCGAGCATGACGCGGGATAATTCGCCGCCAGATGCGCCCTTGCCGAGCGCGCGGGGTTCGGAGCCACCGTGCGGCTGCAAGAGGAAGTTGACCACATCGCGCCCGCTGGAGGACGGTTCAGGACGCGGCCCGAGCTCGATGACGAGGCGGGCCGTCGGCATGGCGAGAGCGGCCAGTTCGGCGGTGACACGAACGCCCAGTACTGCGGCAGCGGCAGCGCGCGCCGCTGTGAGGAGTCCTGCGAGCCTGTCGCACTCGGCATCCAGCGCAGCGAGCTCGTCGGCGAGCTGTTCGATGCGGTCAGAATCGCTGTCGAGTTCAAGAAGCCGAGGCCCGGCCTCCTCTGCAGAGCGAATTACGTCGTCAAGCTCGGGTCCATAGCGGCGGATCAGCACCGCGAGGGCAGCCCTGCGCTCCTGAATCTCTTCGAGTTCGCCCTCGGCATCGCCGTCGAGCGAGCCAAGATAGCTGGCCAGCTGGGTTGAGACCTCAGCAACGAGGAACCCCGCGCTGGCGAGGGCATCGACGATGGGCTCGAGCGCATGGTCGTGCGGAGAAACCCGCTCGAGCTGGCGCCGTGCTGAGTCGAGCAGGCCGACGACATCCGCCATCGATTCGGCCGACTCGGCCGAGATGAGTTCGCGCGCCTGCTCGGCTGCGAGACGCAGATCCTCCAGGTTCGAGAGTCGCTCGGCCCGCTCGGCGAGCTCGACGTCCTCGCCGCCGATCGGCTCGACGGCCTCGATCTCGGTGACTGCGATGCGGAGTGCATCCGCCTCCCGTGCACGCTCAGCGCGTTCGGCGACGAGCAGGTCACGCTCGGCCCTGGTCGCTGCGGCTCCGCGGTAGGCGGCGAGGTAGGGGGCCAGCACGGAGGCCACGGCCTCTCCTGAGAAGCGATCGAGGGCGAGACGCTGTGCCGTAGGAGACTTCAGCCGGAGCTGGTCACTCTGGCCATGCACAACGACGAGTCGCTCGCCGAGTTCACCCAGCAGGCTGGCGGGGGCGCCGCGACCGCCGACACTGGCACGGCTGCGACCCTCGCTCGATACGGTGCGCGACAGAATGAGTTCGGCAAGCCCAGCACCCGTGGGGTCGAGGTCTCCCCCGGCCTCCCGCACACGCTCAGCGATTTCGCCGTTCTCGGGCACGAGCCAGCGCCCCTCGACCGATGCCTGCGGGCTGCCGAGGCGCACTGTTCCGGCATCAGATCGCTCGCCCAGAACGAGTCCCAAGGCCTGAACAACCATTGTCTTGCCCGCACCGGTCTCACCTGTTACGGCGGTGAAACCAGCACCTAGCGGCAGCACCGCCTGCGCGATGACACCAAGGTCACGGATGGAGATTTCGTCAATCAAGGCCGGCCGGACCTCTCCACCCGCTGACGGGCAGGTTGAATTTGCGGACGAGCCTGTCGGTGAACGGGCCCATGTGCAGGCGCGCGAGGCGCACCGGGGTCGGCGAGCGGCGCACGACGACCCGCGCACCGGTGGGAAGGTCGACGCTGCGTCGGCCGTCGCACCACAACACTGCGGTGCCCTGTGTTCGCGCGAGTACCTCAACGGCGAGCGTCGAGTCGGGGCCGACGACAAGAGGACGTGCGAATAGCGCGTGCGGGCTGATCGGCACGAGCAGCATGGCGTCGAGGCTCGGCCACACGATCGGGCCCCCCGCCGAGAAGGCATACGCAGTGGAGCCTGTGGGGGTGGACATCACGATGCCGTCGCAGCCGAATGACGACAGCGGGCGGCCGTCAACCTCGACGACGACCTCGAGCATCCGCTCCCGACTGGCCTTCTCCACGGTCGCCTCGTTCAGAGCCCATGTCTCGTAGACCACCTCGGAACCGACCTTGACCCGAACGGAAAGCGCCATGCGCTCCTCGACGTGATAGTCACGGGCGAGCGCACGATGCACGGTCGAGGTGAGGTCTTCCCGATCGCTCTCGGCGAGGAAGCCGACGTGCCCCAGGTTGACTCCCAACAGGGGCACGCTGGAACCGCGCACAAGCTCCGCCGCACGAAGGATGGTGCCGTCTCCGCCCAGCACTATGACCAGTTCGAGGTCGGCCACGTCGACGTCACGGCCGAGAAGGGGCATGTGCTCAAGTTCGAAGGGGTGTGCACCCGTGTCTTCTCGTTCCCTGGGCGCGATTACGGCCGTCGCTCCGGATTCCTTCAGCTGGGCGCAGACGCGCACCGCCGCATCGACAGAGTCCTGCCGTCCGGTGTGCAACACCACGAGAATGTATCGTTCGCTTGCCACAGGATCAGGCTCCAGTCAGTCGGTGCACGAGGTCAAGCCAGTCTGTCGGATTGGTTCCGACGGTGGCACTCAAATAGACAAGGTATTCATGGTTTCCGGCATTGCCCACGACTGGGGACTCGATGACCCCGGCCGTGCCGAGCCCGAGATCGTGCGCGGCCCAAAGCACCCCGGTCACGGCATCTCCGCGAAGACCAGGGTTCTTCACGACGCCCTCCCTGATGGCAGGCTTACCCACCTCGAACTGCGGCTTAACCAGAAGCACGAAATCGGCGTCCGGGGTCGCCACGGCCACGAGCGCGGGAAGCACCGTGATCAGGGAGATGAACGAAAGGTCGCCGACCACGAGCGTCGGGGTCTCCGCGATTCCGGATGCCGCGGCAAGAGTCTCTGGGGTGGCGAATCGCACGTTGAACCCCTCGACCGCGCTGACCCTCGGGTCGTCACCCACGATGGGGTCGAGCTGCCCATGACCCACGTCGAGGGCAATGACCCGTGCTGCCCCGCGCTGCAACAGCACCTGGCTGAAGCCTCCGGTTGACGCTCCTACGTCAAGCGCCAAACGGCCTGTGACGTCTGTCGTCGGGAAGGCATCGAGGGCGGCAACGAGCTTGCCGGCGGCGCGGCTGACATAGCCGTGATCGCCGTCGACCGTGATGCCCTGGTTCTCCCGGACCCGGGCACCGGTCTTCAGCACGACCGTGCCATCGATTCGAACCAGGCCGTCATCAATCAGCTGGATGGCATGGCTGCGGCTGCGGGCGAGACCGCGCGCGGCCACGGCCGCATCGAGGCGGGAGCCCGTCCGCTCCACGGGGACCCGCGCGTCGCGCGGGCCGAGGGCAGACTCACTCATTCGAGCTCACTTCGTCCCCACCCTCGAGCCGCACGCGCAACGAATCGTGGAGCTCAACGTAGGATGTGGCGCGCTCGCCAAGCGGCTGTTCACCGATCGACAGCAGCCGGGACGCTACGAGATTCACCGCGTGAACCGTTTCTGTTTCTGGGGCCTCGGAAGTCACTGACCAAGCGTACTCCGGCGCCTACTCGTAAAGCTCCGTCGGCACGTTCAGACCGTAAATAGCCCGGCCAGAGTTCCAAATCATCGCGCACGCGGCCCGCAGCAGGTCGAGCTCGCTGTCACCGCGCTTCACGATCTGGATGTCATTGCCAACGAGACGCACACTGGCCTTGCCGACCGTGGCGCGACCGTTCTCATGAGACATAACGGTGACCGGATACGGCAGGAAGAGGCCCCGGAGGTCCTGCAGGATGAACTGCGGGCGCTCGTTCTCCTTGGCAGCCAGAAGCTGCTTGGCCCGGTCGATGCCCGTCATAACGTGCACAACGGGCATACCGGCGCGCGTGGCACCGAGGATGTCAGTGTCGAGGCGATCACCGATGAACAGCGGCTTCGCCGCACCGAAGCGCCGCTCGGCCTCCTCGAAGATGGCAACCTCGGGCTTGCCTGCCACAACGGGCAGCTTGCCGACCGCCGTGTGCACCGCCGAGACCAGCGTGCCATTGCCGGGAGCAATGCCGCCGGCCACCGGAATGGTCCAGTCTGTATTGGTGGCAACCCAAGGGATGTCATGCTTCAACGCAAAACTGGCCTCTGCGAGCTGTTTCCAACCGACATCGGGCGCGAAGCCCTGGATGACGGCGGCAGGCCCGTCCGCCGCGGTTCGGGTAATCGGAAACCCGCCCTTCTGAAGCTCGTCAACGAGCCCGTCGCCGCCGACCACAAGGATCAGCGAGCCGGCAGGCACAAGACCGGCGAGAATCCGCACGGCGGCCTGGGGCGACGTCACGACGTCAGCGGCCGAAACACTCAAGCCGAAACTGGATAGGTGCTCGGCGACCTGCTCGTCGGTGCGGGAAGCGTTGTTCGTGATGTAGCCAACCCGCAGGCCGGATGCGCTGACCTGGCCCAGCGCATCAACCGCGTGCGCGATGGCGTTGGCGCCCTGATAGACGACACCGTCAAGGTCTGACAGAACGACGTCGATTCCGTCGAGCGGAGTCGCCGCCACGTTACGCGAGAGGACGGTTGGCAGCCGCATTGTCACGCCCCCCGTTCCGTTGATTCGTCGGATGCGATGTCGACGCCGTCAGGCAAGGCCGCGCCAAAAGCTGGAGCTACGGAAGCCCGAGCGACGACGGTGTCGTAATCCTCGAGTTCGTCGTCCTCCTCGAACACCTCGATGAAGTCATCCTCGCCTTCGCCCATTGCAGCATCGGCGCGATCTGCCCGGTCTCGCCAGAGTTCAGCGTCCTCCGTGCGGCCAAGCTCCTCGAGAACCTCCGCATAGGCCGCAAATAATTCGGCACTGTAGGAGAACGCAACGTTTGGGTCGAGCTGAGCAATCTCGAGTTCGCCAAGCGCGGCCGCCGCCTGACCCATGTCGAGGCGAGCCCCAGACATGGCGATCGCAACCGCTACCTGCACAGGAACGGACAGCTCCGAGCGCGGAACGGAACGACCTACCTCAAGCGCGCGATCGGGACGACCAACGCCGCGCTCGCTGTCAACCATGAGCGCCAGCTGCTCATTGGAGCCGGAAATGCGGCGGTAGGTGCGCAACTCACGGATAGCGAGGGCGAAGTCGCCGCTGGCATACGCCGTGATGGCAAGCGTCTCCCGAACGACTCCGATGCGGCCTGCCCGACGCGAAGCGGAAACCGCATGACGGTGGGCAAGCTCCGGGTCACTCTCTATGAGCTGCGCGGCCATGGCGAGGTGGCGGGCAACCTCCTCCGCGTTCTCCTTGCTCAGGGTCTTGAGCTCGTTGCGTGCAATGCGGTCGAGGTCCTTGGCTGTGACGTTATCGGGGATATCGGGGTCGTCGTGCCGCGTGCGAACAGAGCGCAGCGCACGTGCCTGCTTCTCCTCTTCACTGAGTTCGTCCATCCGGTTGCCCGCACGGCGGTCATTTCGGGCAGGCTTGCCATCGTTCGTCCACAGCTTCTTGTCACTGTCGCGCGGAGGGCGACCGGCAGAATCAGGGCGACCGGCTCCCGGGGGACGACCAGCGTTCGTAGGCCGACCGGAGCCGGTGGGGCGAGAGGATCGCGGCCCAGAACTGCCGCTCCGCGGCGCATCATCGCGTCGCCCTGGCCGCTGAGGACCTCTGTCCTGGGAATCCGTCATCGTGTTCTCCTCATGCGACATTTGTTATGCCGGATTGATTCGTGCTCTGTTCAATTTGATCATGATATGACCCTGCTCCTGTACCCGTACAGCTCTGCGCGTTAACGCAGGATGCCCACCAGCCGCAAGGCTGGTGGGCATCCCCTAAAAGAAGTCCGGCGGTGTCCTACTCTCCCACAAGGTCCCCCTTGCAGTACCATCGGCGCAGAGAGTCTTAGCTTCCGGGTTCGGAATGTGACCGGGCGTTTCCCTCTCGCTATGGCCGCCGAAACACTAGAGATATAACTCATCAGTTTCGAAAAGCGCTCCCAACTGCACCCCACCCACCCGTTACCAGATAGACGAAGAACAGCAGTCAGCTGTTTTTCGGTTCCCGACCGTATATCGAGAACCACTCAGTGGACGCAAAAGCACAAGTTTTTGATTACAAAATTATGGTGTTATCAAGTTATCGACTTATTAGTACAGGTCAGCTCCGAGCGTCTTTAGTCCGCTCTTCCACATCCTGCCTATCAACCCAGTAGTCTAGCTGGGAGTCTCTCCCCCGAAGGGATGGAAATCTCATCTCGAGAACGGCTTCCCGCTTAGATGCTTTCAGCGGTTATCCAGTCCGAACGTAGCTAATCAGCGGTGCTCCTGGCGGAACAACTGACACACCAGAGGTTCGTCCATCCCGGTCCTCTCGTACTAGGGATAGATTTTCTCAAATTTCCTGCGCGCGCAGAGGATAGGGACCGAACTGTCTCACGACGTTCTAAACCCAGCTCGCGTACCGCTTTAATGGGCGAACAGCCCAACCCTTGGGACCTACTCCAGCCCCAGGATGCGATGAGCCGACATCGAGGTGCCAAACGACTCCGTCGATAGGAGCTCTCAAGAGTCATCAGCCTGTTATCCCCGGCGTACCTTTTATCCGTTGAGCGATGACCCTCCCACTCGGGATCATCGGATCACTAAGACCAACTTTCGTTCCTGTTCGACGTGTCCGTCTTACAGTCAAGCAAGCATTTACCCTTGCGCTCCACAGCCGATATAACCGGCTTGAGCCTACCTTTGTACACCTCCGTTACTCTTTAGGAGGAGACCGCCCCAGTCAAACTAGCAACCAT
>JBBATW010000040.1:0-19024 GCA_040398585.1 Agreia sp. | reverse complement strand
TAGCGCACCACTCTTGTAAAGTGGGGGTTACGGGTTCAAGTCCCGTGGCCGGCCCTGCATTGTGCACGAGATAAAACGACAGAGGGATCGAAGCTCAGGCTTCGATCCCTCTGTCGGTTCTACTGGGGTGTCTACTGTGGGCTTAGCGGGGCGTTGGTGTGGCGGCGTTCGATCGCCAGCGAGATACTCATTATGAAAACGCCCACGACGGCAAGACCCACCCCGACGAAGGAGGGGGCGAGGTAGCCGAACCCCGCGGCAATGACCAGGCCGCCGAGGAATGCTCCGAGGGCGTTGCCGATGTTCAGCGCCGAGTGGTTCAGGGCTGCCGCGAGCGACTGAGAGTCATGGGCGATGTCCATTAATCGGGCCTGGATCGTGGGCGAGACGGCCGAGGAAAAGGCGGCGATGAAGAACGTGCCGATGAGCAGCCCAGGGATACTTTCGGCGAAGAGTCCGAATATGACCAGCGAGACGACCAGCCCTGACATGAACACGATCAGTGACAGGGCGACCGAGCGATCGGCGGCCCATCCGCCGGTGAAGTTTCCCACGGTCATCCCCACACCGAAGGCAACCAGGATCCATGGCACGGTGGCTGCCGACAGGCCGGTGACATCGGTGATGACCGGCGCGATGTAGGTATAGACGGCAAACATGCCGCCGAAGCCGATTGCGGCCAGGCCCAGGGTAAGCCAGACCTGAGGCCGGCCCAGGGCCCGCAACTCCCGGCGCATTGTGCTGGCCGGGTCGCCAGCGATCATGGGGACTGTGATCAGGATGGCGATGAGGGTGAGTACGAAGATGGCAGTGACGAGCAGAAAGGCTGACCGCCAGCCGAAGTTCTGGCCCAGATAGGTACCGAGCGGCACCCCGACGACGTTGGCAATGGTGAGCCCGCCGAGTACGAATGCGATGCCCTTGGCCCGTTTGCCCGGGCCCAGCAGGGAGCCGGCGACGAGGGAGGCAATCGCGAAGTAGGCACCGTGCGGGAGCCCGGCAATGAATCGGGAGGCAACTATCCAACCGAACGACGGCAGGATGACCGTGGCCAGGTTTCCGATCACGAAGGCGCTCACCAAAACGAGAAGCAGCCTCTTTCGCGGCCAGCGTGCGGCCGCCGCCGCGATCGTAGGGGCACCCACGACCACGCCCAGGGCATAGGCCGAGATGAGGTGGCCGGCGCCCGCATTCGCATCGGCCGGGCTGGTGGCATAGATCCCGGGCAAGAGGTCTTGGGCAATGTTGGGCAGGAGGCCCATCGAGACGAACTCGGTGACTCCGATTCCGAAGCCCCCGAGGGCCAGGGCGACCAACGCTAACCAGCGCCGGCGTGTCGAGAGCTCGACGTAGCCGGCGAAGCGTGAGCCGGAACCACCCCCGATCGTCACGGCTGGGGGGCAGTGCGTATTGCTCGGCAGGGCGGTGGATTCGGGTGCGGTCACGATCGCTAATGCTACGAGTCCACCGCCACTTTATCGAATCGATTCGATAAAGAGCTTCCTAAGCTGGCCTAGAGCCTTCGCCGGTCTCGAACTCCAGTGACACGGAATTCATGCAGTAGCGGTCGCCCGTCGGCGTCTGGGGGGCGTCATCGAAGAGGTGACCGAGGTGGGAGCCGCAGGCTGCGCAGCGAACCTCGGTGCGCACCATGCCCAGGGTGCGGTCCTCGATCAGCTGGACCGCCTGTGAATCGGAGGCGTCGTAGAAGCTGGGCCATCCGCAGTGCGAGTCGAACTTGGTCGTGCTGCGAAAGAGCTCCGCGTGGCAGGCCTTGCAGCGATAAATGCCTTCGCGCTTCTCGTCGAGCAACTCTCCGGTCCAGGGTCGCTCCGTGCCCGCCTTTCGGAGAACGGCATACTCGTCAGCGCTCAACTCGCTGCGCCATTGCTCGTCTGTCTTGGAAATCTCGTATGACATCTTGCTACTCCTCGCTGTCAGCGGATATCCGCTGGTCTTCTCTCTAGAGTAAACTCGAAAAAATGTCTGATCATTCCGATTCCGCCCTAGCTCTCAGCCAGAAATCGTGGCGTGAGCTCAGCACGACTGAGCTCTATGCGTTTCTGAAGCTCCGCACCGATGTCTTCTTCCTCGAGCAGAAGATCGACGAGACCGAGCTCGATGACCGTGACCGCGAGACCGGCACACAGCACCTCTGGCTCGCCGATTCGAGAGGGGCCGTCGTGGCCTATCTCCGGGTGCTTGAAGACGACGAGCCGGAGCTTCGGGACGCGCGCCTCATCATCGGCCGGGTGGTCGTTGACCCCGCGCATCGTGGCCACGGCCTCGCCCAGAAACTGCTGCGGCGGGTGCTTCAACGATTCGGGGACCGGTCAATGTTGCTACACGCTCAGGCGTACATAACCCCTCTCTATTCAGGTTTCGGATTCGAGTCGGTCGGCGAGCCGTTTCTCGAGGCCGGTCTCCAACATCAGAGCATGTACCGCGCCGCGAGTGGGCTCGGCTTTCACGGAGTGTCTGACCTCTAAGATTGGCTCAACCCGCTGAAGGGAGAACAGTGATCGCTGAATTGAGCCCGCGTGACGTCGCCATTCTCGCCTTCGAACACGCGTGGAACTCCCACGGGGGCTTGAAGGAACAGGCCATTCGCACGGAGTTCGATCTCTCAGCCGCTCGTTACTATCAGCTTCTGGACCGAATTATCGATTCACCTCTTGCCCTTGCCCACGACCCCATGCTCGTCAAGCGTCTGCTGCGAGTGCGGGATGCGAGGTCTGCCACGCGCACGGCCCGCCTTCTGTCCCAGAACGACTAGGACCCTCCACCCCACCATGCCAAAGCCACCTGCTGACAGTTTTGACTCGCGGCCCACGGGCTCATCCCGCACCGGAGCGCATCGTGGACCCCGTCGGGCCGGCCGTGGCTGGGTCATGCTCGCCTGGGCGGCCCTGGTGACCGGGCTCCTCGTCGGTGCAGGCGTTATTGGACTCTTCGTCATCAACGACAGGATCCAGTTCACGGATCTGATCGGTGGTGGCAGCTCGGCCCCTGCGGCGGGTACGCTCTCTCCGACCCCGACTATCATGCCCATCGTGGATGGCGCACTGAGTGTAACGGTGCTCAATGGAACCGCGACGGCCGGCCTTGCCGCCGATGTGGGCCAGGCGATGCGAGATGACGGCTGGGCCGGGGTGGCGTCATTGGCGAACGCCAGCAGCTCGAGTTTCCCCAGCACCACCGTCTACTTCACGGCCCCGGCAAGCGAGGCGGCGGCCACCGGGCTGGCGAACTCCCTTTATGCCAAGGCCCAGTCGGATGCGGCGGCGAACGGCATCACGCTGGGGGCCACGGCCTTTCGGATCGAGGCGTCCCAGCAGTTCCCCGGTGCCGCACTGACAGCTGTTCTCGGCACAGACTTTCTTTCGCAAACGGTGCCGGCCTCGCCAACTCCCACTCAGTAGTAGCTGGCAGCCCGCTCCCTGTACTTGCACTCCGAGGGGTCGAGTGCCAATATTGTCTTAGCACTCTCACTGATGGAGTGCTAAATCTTTGATTGTCTCCGGGAGGGACGAGGAACACTTATGGCAAAGATAATTGCTTTCGATGAAGAGGCCCGACGCGGCCTCGAGCGTGGACTTAACATTCTGGCCGATGCTGTCAAGGTGACGCTTGGCCCGCGGGGCCGCAACGTTGTTCTTGAGAAGAAGTGGGGCGCCCCCACCATCACGAACGACGGTGTCTCCATCGCCAAGGAGATCGAACTCGACGACCCGTACGAGAAGATCGGTGCGGAGCTCGTCAAGGAGGTCGCCAAGAAGACCGACGACGTCGCCGGCGACGGAACCACGACGGCTACCGTCCTGGCTCAGGCGCTCGTTCGTGAGGGACTGCGCAACGTTGCAGCGGGCGCCGACCCGATCAGCCTCAAGCGCGGCATCGAGAAGGCCGTCGCTGCTGTGACCGCGGAGCTCATCGCCAACGCCAAGGAAATCGAGACCAAGGAAGAGATCGCCGCGACCGCGTCCATCTCCGCTGGCGACCCCGAGATCGGCGCGCTTATCGCCGAGGCTATCGACAAGGTCGGCAAGGAGGGTGTCGTCACCGTCGAGGAGTCGAACACCTTCGGCACCGAGCTCGAGCTGACCGAGGGCATGCGCTTCGACAAGGGTTACCTGTCGCAGTACTTCGTCACCGACCCCGACCGCCAGGAAGCCGTCTTCGAAGACCCCTACATCCTGATCGTCAACTCCAAGGTCTCCAACATCAAGGACCTGCTGCCGATCGTCGACAAGGTCATCCAGAGCGGCAAGCAGCTGCTCATCATCGCGGAAGACGTCGACGGCGAGGCCTTGGCCACGTTGGTCGTGAACAAGATCCGTGGCATTTTCAAGTCCGTTGCCGTCAAGGCTCCGGGCTTCGGCGACCGCCGCAAGGCGCAGCTGCAGGACATCGCCATCCTCACGGGTGGACAGGTCATCTCGGAAGAGGTCGGTCTGAAGCTCGAGAACGTGACCCTCGACCTGCTTGGTAAGGCCCGCAAGGTCGTTATCACGAAGGACGAGACCACCATCGTTGAGGGTGCCGGCGACGCCGAGGCCATCGCCGGTCGCGTGCAGCAGATCCGTAACGAGATCGAGAACACAGACAGCGACTACGACAAGGAGAAGCTCCAGGAGCGTCTCGCCAAGCTGGCCGGTGGCGTTGCCGTCATCAAGGCCGGCGCCGCAACGGAGGTTGAGCTCAAGGAGCGCAAGCACCGTATCGAGGACGCTGTGCGCAACGCCAAGGCAGCGGTCGAAGAGGGCATTGTCGCCGGTGGTGGCGTCGCGCTCATCCAGGCCGGCAAGACCGCTTTCGAGAAGCTCCAGCTCGTGGGCGACGAGGCAACCGGCGCGAACATCGTCAAGGTCGCCATCGACGCACCGCTGAAGCAGATCGCTCAGAACGCGGGCCTCGAGCCCGGCGTTGTGGCCGAGAAGGTTCGCAACCTGCCCGTCGGATGGGGCCTCAACGCTGCCACCGGCGAGTACGTCGACATGCTGGCTGCCGGCATCAATGACCCGGTAAAGGTCACGCGCAGCGCGTTGGTCAATGCAGCCTCCATCGCCGGTCTGTTCCTGACCACATCGGTGGTCGTTGCCGACAAGCCCGAGCGTCACGCGGCCCCGGCCGGCGACCCCTCAGGTGGCATGGACTTCTAAGCCCAGCCAGCTTCACTGTGTGACAGATGAATAGGCGTTACCTGTACAACTGAGAATGGGCGGTTCCCGAGGGGAACCGCCCATTCTTTTTTCTGGACTGCTACGAGGAGAAGAGCCTGGAGTTCTGCTGCTCTACATCGGCATAATGGCGCCCGGCGGTGGCCAAAGCCTGTTGAATCGTTGCGAGGCTCTCTTCGACGCGTTGCTGAGTGATGCGCCAGTCGCCGACGACGCCCTGAAATGCGGTCGCCGCCTGGCCGCTCCAGCTGGACTCAAGGCTGGTGAGTTGGCTGTACATGCCACTCACCTCGGCTTGGATACGCCCTATCGACGCGTGGATCGCTACCCCTGAGTTGAGAACGGCATCACTGTCTACTTGGTATTGAGTCATGCAGCGAAGCTAGCCCGAACAGGTCGCCGTTTACGACCTGTGGGCTGTGTCTGGGGAGGAAGCGGGCTCAGCTGCCTCTATGAGGAGTGGAAGCGAGATACGGAAGGTCGCACCGCCACCGGGTGTCTCAAGGGCCGTCACAGTCCCCTTGTGGGCAACAACGATGGAGGAGACGATGGCCAGCCCCAGCCCGCTGCCGCCGGTCTCCCGGGCGCGCGACGTGTCTGCACGCCAGAACCGCTGGAAGATCTTCTCGCGGATCTGTGGCGGAATTCCCTCGCCGTGGTCGATTACGTCTACGTTGACCAGGCCGTGGACCTCGTCTATGGCGACGGCCAGGTCAATCGGACTGTCGCTCGAGGTGAAGCGCAGCGCATTGCCGATCAGATTCGCCAAAACCTGGCGAATCTTGTTCTCCTCCGCCAGGACTAGGGGCTGAAGTGCTTCAGTTTCACCCTCGTCGAACTCGGGCGGCCGAAGTGCAGTGTGTGTGTTGATCGCAGCAGGGGTGTGGGTTGTCTGTGTTCCGCGGATGGGTTTGCGGCCTCGGAACCGGGCAAATGTCGCGCCCGCGAAGGCGATAGGTCCGGTTGCCGTGGTGGCAGGAAGCAGCGAACCGTCGACGATTGCTGCCGGCATAATGGCCGGCCCAAAGGTGACCACAGGCTCTGACCGCTGAGAGGTCCGAACCTGGATGATGCGCCCCGGGCTCGACGCGCGGGCATCCAGTGCCGCGTCCATCGCTATCGGGATCAGATTCACCGGGGTGAGGGTGAGAGGCTTGGTTTCGTCCAGGCGAGCCAGCTCAAGGAGATCTTCGACGAGGGAGCCCATTCTGATCGCCTCCTTCTCGATCCGGTCCATGGCCTGGCTGACATCCTCAGGAGTCTGGAGTGCACCCATTCGGTAAAGCTCGGCGTAGCCTCGGACTGAGACGAGAGGCGTGCGCAGCTCATGGCTGGCGTCGCCCACGAAGCGGCGCATCTGGTCGATGGTCCGGGCGCGGTCGTCGAAGGCCCGGTCGATGCGGCTCAACATGGTGTTTAGGGAACGGTTTAGCCTGCCGACCTCGGTATTGGGCGTGGCCTCGGCCATCCGCTGGCTGAAGTCTCCGCCCTCGGCGATTGCGGCAGCGGTTCGTTCCACCTCGCGCAAGGGGCCGAAGGTGCTCGTGACAAGCAGTCTGGTCAGCATGGCCCCGAGCACGACGACGCCGATGCCAAAGGCCAGGAAGATCGACAGGTAGGTCGTCGTGGTGTTCTCGGTCTCCTGCAGTGACTGTGCAATCACGAGCGTGCCGTTGTTTCCGGAGGAATCGATCGGGATGATCATGCTCGCGGCCCGCCACTCAGTGGGCCCGTTGGTGCTCGGCACGCTGAAGATCGCCCCTGATACCTGGGTCATCTTCAGCAGGTCCATCCCCGTGAGCGACGGCTTCGGCGCGTCACTTGCTACTGCCGCGTTGCTGACGAGCACGTCGCCGTGGGGGTCGAGCAAGGCGACGTAGTACTCCTTGGGCGCCGATACGACATCATCCAGTGTGAAGGACGTTCTCGTCGCGCTCGGGCCGAGGAATGGCGAAGCATCGGTGTAGGCAGAGTCGAGCTTTGTCTCCAGCTGGTTCAGGAGGTAGGTGCGCAGTACCTGCATGGTTCCCACGCCCGAGACGACAAGCCCGAAGGTCAGCATCAACACCGTCACCCCGGTGATCTTCGTGCGCAGGGAGATGGTGTTCCACCGACTGATGAGTTTTTGATGCATAGCGCTCGCTAGGTTACTGGGTGGTGCTGACGGCTTGCTGGAGGACCCGGTTCACGGGTCCTCCAAGCGAGTTCCTAGGTCTTGTTGACCTTGAGCATGTAGCCGAAGCCGCGCTTCGTCTGAATGAGTGACTCCGTGGAGTGCGCATCCAGCTTCCGGCGGAGGTAGGAGATGTACGACTCGACGATTCCGGCATCCCCGTTGAAGTCGTACTCCCAGACGTGATCGAGGATCTGAGCTTTGGAGAGCACCCGGTTTGGGTTCAGCATCAGGTAGCGCAACAGCTTGAACTCGGTCGGGCTGAGTTCGATCGGCGTGTCTGCCACGAAGACCTCGTGGGTGTCCTGGTCCATCGTGAGCTCACCTGAGCGGATGATCGCGTCTTCGTCGGCCTGCATGGTGCGGCGAAGGATCGCCTTGATGCGGGCGACGATCTCGTCGAGGCTGAATGGCTTCGTGACGTAATCGTCGCCGCCCACGGTAAGCCCGGTGATCTTGTCTTCGGTGTCGTCCTTCGCCGTGAGAAAGAGGATGGGAGCGGTGTACCCCGAGGCGCGCAGGCGCTTGGTCACGCCGAAGCCGTTCATATCGGGCAACATAACGTCAAGGATGATGAGATCTGGTTCTTCTTCAAGCACCGCAGAGATGGTCTGGGCGCCATTGGAGACGGCGCGAACAGCGAAACCGGCGAATCGAAGGCTCGTGGTCAGGAGGTCGCGGATGTTGGGCTCGTCGTCGACGATGAGAATGCGTGGTCCGGTCATCTCCCTAGTATCTGCGGATTAGCTGAACGCAGACTGGGAGAAACTCGACCATCGGGTCTATGCGACCTGCGCATGCTTCGCATCGGGCAGCGGAGGTAGGGCATGGGCATCGAGGATCGTGTAGCTGTAGCCCTGCTCGGCAAGAAAACGCTGTCTGTTCTGGGCAAACTCCTGATCGACGGTATCGCGCGCAACAAGCGTATAGAACTTCGCCGAGAGCTTGGATTCCTTGGGTCGCAGCAGCCGGCCCAGTCGTTGGGCCTCTTCCTGACGGGAACCGAAGGAACCAGAAACCTGGATGGCTACGCTGGCCTCCGGGAGATCGACGGAGAAGTTCGCAACCTTGCTGACAACGAGGATGGGCTCCTCGCCATCGCGGAAGGCCTGGAATAGCCGCTCGCGTTCCGCGATGGGCGTAGCCCCGGTAATTGAAGGTACGCCCAGCTCGGACCGGAGTTGCTCGAGCTGGTCGAGGTACTGACCGATCACGAGAATTCGCTCGTCGCAATGCCGGCCGATGAGCTGCTTGACCACGTCGAGCTTGGCCGGTGCCGTGGCGGCGAGCCGGTAGCGCTCGTCATCGTTCGCCGCTGCGTATCGCAGCCGGTCGTCGTAGGGAAGGTCGATACGCACTTCGAAGCACTCGGCGGGGGAGATGAACCCCTGAGCTTCGATCTCCTTCCACGGCGCGTCGAATCTCTTCGGGCCGATCAGGCTGAACACATCGCCCTCCCGGCCGTCCTCGCGCACGAGCGTGGCGGTCAGGCCGAGCCGTCGACGGGCCTGGAGCTCGGCCGTCAGCTTGAAAACCGGCGCAGGAAGAAGGTGTACCTCGTCGTAGATGACGAGGCCCCAGTCGAGTGCGTCCAGCAGCTCGAGGTGGGCGTAGTTGCCTGCCCGGCGTGCTGTCAGGATCTGATACGTCGCGATGGTGACCGGCCGCACCTCTTTGACCTGCCCGGAATACTCGCCGATCTCATCCTCGGTCAGTGTCGTGCGTTTGAGCAGTTCGCTGCGCCACTGACGGGCGGACACGGTATTGGTAACGAGGATGAGGGTGTTGGTCTTCGCCGTTGCCATCGCACTCGCGCCGACCAGGGTCTTGCCCGCCCCGCAGGGCAGCACGACCACACCCGAGCCCCGCTCGAAGAAATTGTCGACGGCCTTTTTCTGGTAACCGCGCAGCTGCCAGCCGTCTTCGAGAAGGCCTATCTCGTGAGCAGTACCCGGCGTATAGCCGGCGTGATCCTCGGCCGGCCAGCCGAGCTTAGTCAGTTCCTGCTTGAGTTGGCCCCGCGCCCATGGTGCGACGGCGAACGTCTCGCGGCTGCGGCGCTCGACGAGCAACGGTGCGATTCGCTTGCCCGAGGCGATCTCCGTCAGCACAGCAGGGTCGAGACCCCGCAGGATCAGGCCACCCCCTTCGTCACGCTCGATGATCAGCCGCCCATAACGGGCAACGGTTTCCTCGATATCGATCGTTACCGACTGGGGGATCTGGAACTTCGAGTAGCGCTGGAGGGTACCGAGGATCTCAGCGGCCTCGTGTCCTGCGGCGCGCGCGTTCCAGAGGCCCAGGCGGGTGATCCGGTAGGTGTGAACGTGCTCGGGAGCGCGCTCCAATTCCGCGAAGACGGCGAGCTCATGGCGGGCATTCTCCGCGTCGGGATGCGCAACCTCAAGAAGAACTGTGCGGTCGCTTTGAACAATCAGTGGGCCATTCGGCATAGCTGCCAAGCCTAGTCTCCCGGGGCTGGGGGAGTACCGACAGCGCCACCGGCGAAGTTCAGGACGGCGGGCCGACTGCGGTGATGCTGCGAACGGGAAGGGTTCGTTCGACGCCGGCGCGCTCATCGATTGCCCTCAGGCGACCTGAAGCCATCGACATCGGTGTCACCAAGTACACCGCGCTGCGGCCATCAGGCATCGCCACACTGACCGTAACGGGTGTCTTGGCGCGGACCGCAACCTCGAGCTGGCGCGCGATCCATGCTTCAGGGGAATGCATCGCGTCGGAACCGGACTCACGCAGCTTGGTCACGAGCGTGCGCACGGGATCGGCCACGGGAACAGTCTCTTTGGCCACCGGCTGGGCACGAACAGGGGCGAACGGCTCACCCTCCTGATTCTCCGCCATGATCGGGTAGCGCGCGTCTGTGATCATCCAGAACAGTGTGTCAAATGCCATCCTGCTGGTCAGCCGGTTGGGGCCGGTGCGCTGGAGTCCGAGCGACGACAGGCTGTGATCCACCGCTAAGGTGCTGAGCATGCTCGGATCTTCGCCCCGGACATAGCTTCGGGTGCCTGGCTCGCTGTCGGGGGAGGTCTGGCCGGCACGGAGGAGGCCGAACCGAGCGCTGGCCTCCATCACGAGGTATTCGACCGGTTGGGGTACTCCGGTAAGCGAGACCTCGCTGAAAAACCCCAAAATACTGGCTGCGGTTTCGCCATCGGCCAGCGCCCGCGTGACGCTGGCGCCCGAGATGCGGTAGGTGGAGGCGAGGCCGCGGGCTTCGATATCCGCCAGTCGGCGCAGGCGCACGTCGACATGGGGCGTCAGGGGTCCTGGCGCGATGATGGAGAGATCGTGCTGCAGGTAGATGTGCGGGTCTTCGGCCGGGAGCAGGGACTCTGCCACTTCCTCGATAGGTTCCGCTGCCGGCTTCAAAAGGGCACGGGCGGCCGCGCCGGGATAGCCATTCGCGCTGATGCCGAGAAACTCGGCGCCCACCAAGGCCTCGCGCACGCGACGTGCAAGGAGGAGGCCGCCACCGGGGTAGAGCCAGGCGAGGTGATGAACCGCGTCATCGCCCCAGGCCTCGGCCGCGCGCTGGCTGAGCACGGCACCGATGTCGGGGGAAAGCGAGTCAAACCAGGCCGTTGCCAACAACGACCAGCGCTTGGTGGCAGGCAACAGCAACCACGGCAGAGCTGTCTCGGTAGCAGACCAGAGCATTCCGGAGAGCTCGACGAGGCCGGCGATTCGGGCCAGTCGAAGCAACGGGTCGATGCCCGTGACGTCGATGCCGAGGGCGAGCACGAGACGCTTGGCGTCCGGCGCTGCCACTCCGCCCTTGGCGAGTTCCCGGGCTGGGAAGAGTCGAAGTTCGTGCAGGAGTTCAGCGACGCCGGCGGTGGCGGCGTAGGCCCGTTCAGCGGCGACAAGGTCGGTGTCGGCCTCAGTCAGATCCCGGGGCCGCGATGCGGGCTCCGACGGATCTGCCAGCTCTGCCGCGGTGGGTAGACCGCGAGCCGGCCAACCGGCAAGCATCGCCGAAACGGCAGAGAATGGCTGAAGAGAGCCCCCCTTCTCCGTCAGCAGGAGAAGGGCAGCCAGCTTCGGCAGGGCGTCGTCGTCTGGCGAGATTGGCTGGCCCGAGGCCAGACGAGCGAGGGTCATGCGCGGCAATCCAGCCAACGTGGCCTCGATCCAGGCCGGTTCGAGTATCCGATCGGCTAGGTCGAAGAAGTCGTTGACCGCACGAAGATCACTCAGACGCGTCGAAAGTAGACCCGCGAGGTCCTCGTCATTGAGTTCCTGCAGGCGAGATGCCAACGCGGGGGATTCGTTCACGGGGCTTTCGGCGCTCCTTTGGCGCGCTTGCGCAGGTTCATCACGAGCAAGACGACGATCAGCAGGAAGCCGACGGGGAGGCCGAATTTTGGGAAATTCGCGACGATCGGCCAGAATCCCAGGCCGAAAGCCTCTCTGCTGACCCCGACGAAAGTACCGACGATGACCGCGAGAAAGCTCAGGATAGACACCCCGATGATGCCGGCGATCATGTAGGCCAGAATTCGCTCGATTGAACGGACTGGCGGGGAAGAAGAGTTGCTCACACTAATAAGGATACGGGCTGGGCGGGAGGCCGTTAGGCTGATGACTGCACGCAGAGTAACTCGCGTGTTTTTTTGTGCACAGTGAGGCCTCTGAACAATGCGGCCCGGAACGAGGAGATCGACGCGATGCCAACCGGCAAGGTCAAGTTCTACGACGATGAGAAGGGCTTCGGCTTCATCAGCAGCGATGACGGCCAGGAGGTCTTTCTGCATGCGTCGGCACTTCCGGCGGGGGTCACGGTCAAGGCCGGCACGAAGCTCGAATTCGGTATCGCCGACGGTAAGCGGGGGGCACAGGCGCTTTCCGTGCGAGTCATCGACGCCCCGCCGAGCTTCGTGAAGCTGGCCCGTAAGCCGGCAGACGATATGTCGATCATCATCGAGGATCTGGTAAAGGTTCTTGATGGCATTGGATCGAACCTCAAGCGCGGCCGCTACCCCGAGGCATCCCACAGCCGACAGATCGCAGCAATGCTGCGAAAAGTTGCCGACGAGCTGGATGCCTAGGCCGTGACCGCCGAGACGCTCTCTGAGTTCGAACCTGATGCAGTACTGCTGGGCTCGGTCGATTTCGCCCGGTCGGCACTTGATCAGATCACGCCCGCTGAGACCGTGGGAGACTACGTCGGACATACCGTGCACGACGAGCACGTGCTTAGCCTCAAGTTCGAGTCTCTGATGCCCGGCTACCCCGACTGGAACTGGACAGTGACCCTGAGCCGGACCGACGCGGACGCCCAGCCGAACGTGCTGGAGACGGAGCTGATGCCAGGCGAGGGATCGGTACTGTCGCCGGCGTGGGTTCCGTGGTCGCTGCGGCTCGAGGAATACGAGGCCGAGCACGATGAGCTCGCGGCTGCCGACGACCAAGACGAAGACGATGATGACGACGGGCTGGACGATGAAGACCTCGACGATGAAGACCTCGACGATGAAGACCTCGACGATGAAGACCTCGACGATGAGGGCCTTGATCTCGACGGCCACATAGTCGATGACGACGCCCTGGCGGACCAGGACCAGGACGAGGACGAAGACGAAGACGACGGTTATTTCGTTGGGTCCTCGAATGACGCCGAGTCACCTGTCGATGCCTCTGTCCTGATCAGCGCCGCCAACGCCACGCCCCCCACCGGCCGAGGCCGCGGGGCGCGGCGGCGAAGCGAGGTTGATGTCAAGGCTGACGGACTCAGAATTGTCACGCCAGACGACCGCGCCTCTTCGAGCGTGTACTTCGACGAGGAAGTCGGCGACCTCGGCGACGACAGGTAGCCCGCAGCCGAAGCTGAAAGGGATGCCAGCCCATCACGCACTGTCGCGCTGATCGGCTGGCATCCCTTTATTTCACGGGGTGTGGCGGGTTACAGGTTTTCTACCACGTACTCGATGCAGGCGATGAGGGCCCGGACATCGGCCGGGTCGACCGCGACGAATGTGGCAACGCGGAGCTGGTTGCGGCCGAGCTTCCGGTAAGGGTCGGTGTCTACTACGCCGTTGGCCCGAAGGATCGCGGCGACCTCGGCCGCATCGACGCTCTCGTCGAAGTCGATCGTGACGACGACCTGCGAGCGGTGGTCGGGGTTCGAGACGAAGGGCGTCGCGTACGAGACGCTTTCGGCCCAGGAGTACAGCGCGTTGGAGGACTCACGCGTTCTGGCGGAGGCCCATTCAAGCCCGCCGTTGGAGTTGATCCAGTCGATCTGGTTCTCGAGCATGATGAGGGTCGAGATGGCCGGCGTGTTCAGCGTCTGGTTCAGTCGTGAGTTGTCGACGGCGTTTTTGATGCTGAGGAACTCGGGGATGTACCGGTCTGAGGCGGCAATCTGTGCAACGCGCTCGAGGGCGGCGGGGGAGAAGAGCGCCAGCCAGAGGCCGCCGTCAGAGGCGAAGTTCTTCTGGGGGGCGAAGTAGTAGACATCCGTCTCGGCTGCGTCGAACTGGATGCCGCCGGCAGCGCTGGTCGCATCGACGACCGTCAGTGCCCCGGCGTCTCCGTGCACGCGCTTGACCGGTGCCATCACTCCGGTACTCGTCTCATTGTGCGGCCACGCGTAGACGTCGACTCCCGCAATGATCTCGACCTCGCTGCGCGAACCTGCATCGGACTTGACGACGTATGGTGCTTCAAGGAACGGGGCGGCGGCGGCGGCGGCGAACTTGGCACCGAACTCGCCGAAGGTAAGGTTTTCGCTGCGTCGATTGATGAGCGAGAAGGCTGCGGCGTCCCAGAACGCTGTCGACCCACCGTTGCCAAGCACGACCTCGTAGCCTTCAGGGATAGAGAACAGGTCTGCGAGACCTTCACGCACACTTCCCACGAGGTTCTTTACCGGTGCCTGGCGGTGCGAGGTGCCGAGCAGGCGGCCCCCTCGTTCGGCGAGGTCTGCCACCTGCTCCGGTCGGACCTTGGATGGGCCGCAGCCGAAACGGCCGTCAACGGGCAGGAACTCAGAGGGAATGCTCATCAAAGACATGTGCCGAGTCTAGCGAGGCCACCAAAGTATGAGTCGTCAAACGGTACGCTGGAAGAGTTCGCGCATATTTTCTAAAGGAGCAATCGTGGCCGATCTGATCGACACCACCGAGATGTATCTGCGCACGATTCTGGAACTCGAAGAGGAAAACATCATTCCCCTGCGGGCACGGATTTCCGAGCGGTTGGGTCATTCCGGCCCCACTGTCTCCCAAACCGTCGGCCGCATGGAGCGTGACGGCCTCGTCGTCGTATCGGGAGACCGGCACTTAGAGTTGACAGCCGAGGGGCGGATGAAAGCTGTTCGCGTGATGCGCAAGCATCGGCTTGCCGAGCGACTGCTGTCTGATGTGATCGGTCTTGAATGGGAGTTTGTTCATGACGAGGCGTGCCGCTGGGAGCATGTGATGAGCGAGCAGGTGGAGCGCCGAATCGTGGCGATGCTTGATCACCCCACCGAGTCGCCCTACGGCAACCCGATTCCCGGACTTGATGAGCTTGGCCAGGCTGTTGCCCCGCCATTCACCCGGGGCGTGGTCAACCTGCTGACGCTTGTTCTTGGCGCCGTAGGTCCCCAGACCAAGACCATTCGTCGTCTGGGCGAGCCTGCCCAGGTCGACCCCGAGCTGCTCCTGCAGCTCAAGCAAGCCGGAATAATACCCGGCAACACGGCCGCTTTCTCGGCTGTAGGTTCTTACATCCTCGTGCAGGTCGAAGGATTCGCGGAAGGCCTCGAGGTACCCAACGAGGTGGCCGGTCACATCTTCGTCGGCGTCTAGGGCGGCGTCTGGTCGTAGGCGCCCGCTGAATTTATGAAGCGCATGCCAGAAAGCTGGGCAGGTCGGGCTCAAAGTGACAGGTTGAGGCCTTTCGTCTAATCTATAGTCGGTGCCCTTGCCCATGCTCGGGAACCTAAGCCGAATAGGACAACGGGCAGACATACCCGTACGAGGTGTGAAGGACAACGATCGCGTGCCTCTTACGCCTCAGCAGCCCATTCAGGGCAGCCTGTCTCGCAGCCGCCGAGAGATTCGCGAGCAGGATGCGGGTCGCATCGTCTCTCCAGTACTTCCCGACGAAGCCGTGTCGCGCCGGTCGCGTCGCGAGCAGCACAGTACCCCGGTGGGCTTCCCCAGAGAGTCATCGGGGGCGGCAACCGACGCAGTTCCGGTTTCGACGGCCTCTCGCCGTGAACGACGCGTGCTCGAATCGTCCACAGTCGAATTGCCCAGTCTCGAGGCGCACGAAATCCAGGCGCTGGAGCTCGTGCAGGAACTCGCGTCGGAACCGGCCGCCATCGGTCCGGCCGCCGTCGGTCCGGTGGCCGTTGAGCCAGTTGAGCCTGTTGAGCCTGCGGCGGAGGAAATTCAAGCCCAGCCGACCGAGATCGAACTCGTGATTGAAATCGTGGGCGCCGGGTCCGCCGAGGCAGATGCCACCCTTGTCAAGCGTGCTGAGCCGGTCATACCCATCACCGAGGCCTCCGGCGCGGCTGTACGAATCGCCGTAGCCTCGGAGCCCGAGGGCATGCGACGCAGGAGAATATCCTCGCTTCCCGCGGTACTCACTTCGACGATGATGTCGATCGCCAGGGGGCCGGTACGGCGCCCCACGGTCTTCCGTGAACGGTCGCGCTCCATCAAGAGGGCGGTCATGAGCGGATTTATCATGGTCGTGTCTGTCGGGCTGGTGGCTTCCTTGTCCTTGCCTGCGACCGGCTTCGCGGCTCCGGGGGACTTTGCCGCGGTGCAGAACTTCGCCGATGCGGGACCGAGCCAGAACCTCTCGGTTACCGGCGGGACGGCGCTCGTGGCCAACCGCGACGATTACTATGCTCAGGGCGCGCCGGGGTCCCTGTACTCCACGACGAACACGACGGTCTCCAAGGTGGCGCAGTCTCTGGCCGTTGAGCTTATGGCTGCTGTGGCCGCCGGCCGGCTCAAAGGCTCCTCGCCGGATCACATCAGGGAGATTCAGTGGCTTGCCAACGGTGTGGCTCAGCCCAATTGCGGAATCGACCTCCGCATCCTCCAGGTGATGGTGCTGGCCATCAGGAACTTTGACACCGTGGCCGTCAGCGACATCAATCGCCGCTGCACGGGCCAGATCGAGGGTGGCGGATTGAACTCGTCGCACTATATGAACGGCGGAGGCCATGCCGTTGACTTCTACGAGCTCAATGGCCGAGGCCTGTACGGAGCGGATGCGAACACCATCAAGCTGGCGAGGATCCTCGACCCCCTGATGCCCACCGGTTCGGATCTGGGACAGCAGTCATGCCGAACGTCCGAGGGGATTCAGCTCAATCTGGTGAACCTCAAAGAGTTCGACGACACGTGCACTCACATGCACATCGATGTGGGAACCGCCAGCGGCGGACTCGCGGGAAACGTCGTCTAAAGCCTGTGAATGTTATCTATCCGTTGTAAAAGTGGACGAAAAAGTGACAAAAGTGCTTGCCTCGCGTAGTCTCGTGCGAGTTCGCAGGTCCTAACCGAGGCCCAGCTACCCGATCAATGATTCTCCTAGACCTGGTCCTCAGCCCTTTCGTGTGCTGATAACGACGCTGCCCGGACCCGGCCTGAACGCAGTAGAGCGCGGGAGAGTCGGAGGAATGACTATTGGCCGAACCTCGTGATGCGAAAGACACTCTCGCCAGCCCTGGATCCCGTCGCGAGCGTCGTGAGCGAGAGAACGCCTCCCCTCAGCCTGAGCTGCGCCCTGCCAGTGGCAGCTCCGAAGACGCCCCAGGCTCGCCGTCGGAGCGCCTCTCCGGACTCTTCACCCAAATCAGGTCGAACACGGCGTCAATTCTTTCTCAGATGCCCAAGGCTCGCATTCCGCGTCTGACGAGGCGCGGCGTCGCGTCTACCGTCGTCATGACGCTCGCCGTCGGTCTCGTCGCCACCTCTGCACTTCCTTCCTTCGCGTTCGGCAAGGGTGGGGGCAACTTCGCCGCGATCACCACCGCCTCCTCGGTCGGGGATTCCCAGACCCTGAGCGTCGCGGGCGCCGCGGCCGCCTTGGCTGTCAGCCGGGACAACTATGTGGCCCCCTCGCTTGAGCAGTTGGCCGCCGCGAAGGCAGCCGAGGCCGCCGCCACGGCAGCGACCGCCGCCGCCGCCACGGTAGCGACCGCCAAGACGTCCACCGGAGTGTTCGCGGTCAATCCGCCCTCGGGTGCCTACAGCGGGGCGGCCATCGTCGCGTTTGCGGAGCAGTTCGTGGGTAACGTGCCATACGGCAGCGGTGCCAGCCCCGACACCAGCTTCGGTTGCGACGGCCTGACCCAGTACGTTTTTGGCGCCTTCGGAATCTACCTGCCGCGCATCGTAAGCAATCAGGCTGCCATGGGCATCCGCATCGCACCGGCAGATGCTCAGGCTGGCGACCTCGTCGTGTGGCCCATCGGTCATATCGGCATCTACGACGGCAGGGGCGGAGAGATCGACTCCCCGACCTGGGGCCGCAGCGTCGAGCACCGAGCGCTCTGGGGCAGCTACTACTTCGTTCGAATCGTGTAGCCCCAAAGATAGGAATAAACCTGCAGTTCACGCGAACGGCGTTTCACGAATTTGTGGGACGCCGTTCTTGGGTTACTGTGACACTCAAGATTATTTCTCAACCCTGAGGAGCCGTCGTGATACCTGTAGAAAGCATCCGGAGCATCGGTTGCCGTCTGCTGCGTGTTCGGAGGCACAGTAGTGGTCGTTGTCTGAGCCTTGTTGTGGGTTCGGGTAGGGCGCTGTCATTGTGACGGCGCCTTTTTTGTTGCCCGAAACTCCCCAGTACGTCTTCAGCAAAAGTGAGAAAGCGTCTGACGCAGTACGCGATGAGTGACACATTGAGTCCCTGGAAGCCGTCCAGGGCAAGATCGAAAAAGGGACTGAAATGCGAACTCTTGTACTGAACGCGGGCTACGAGCCGCTCGGCGTGGTGTCATTCAAGCGCGCGATCGTGTTGGTGATGAATCACCGCGCGACAATCGTCGAGTGTGACGGCGATCATCCGGTCTGGGGCTCATCGGGCCTCTTCGAACGACCGTCCGTCATCCTCCTGACGCGCTACGTACGGATTCCTGCAACAAGGATGATGCCGGTGTCGCGCCGCGGGGTACTCCGACGAGATGGCGCGAACTGCCTCTACTGCGGGGGAGCTGCGACCACAATCGACCACGTTCAGCCGAAGTCCCGTGGCGGCAAGGACACCTGGGAGAACCTCGTGGCCTGCTGCCTGCGCTGCAATAACATCAAGAGCGACCGCACGCCCCAGGAAATGGGCTGGACGCTGCGCGCGACGCCCCGGATGCCGCACCAGTGCGGTTGGACTATGCGGGGCACCGAGCGAATCGACCCCGCCTGGGAGGGGTACGTCGCCCGCGCAGCCTAGGTGCGCAGCAGTTCGGGCTAGGCTTTTCGGATGAGCAATGATGATTACGACTCCAGCCCGGTGGGATTTCTGGGTAGGCTCCGCGGCAAGAAGACAATCACCTGGCTGCTGATCATCGGCCTCGGCCTGATTACCGTGGGGGGCAGTTCGTTCGTGTTGCTCTTCTCACAGTAAACTAGGCCAGCCAGCCTCTGTAGCTCAATGGAAGAGCAGTTCCGTCCTAAGGAAACGGTTGGGGGTTCGA
>JBBATW010000039.1:0-19235 GCA_040398585.1 Agreia sp. | reverse complement strand
GCGATGGGCCCGGTGCCCTCGGCGAGATCTGCGCCGCCGGAGGAGAGCATGACGACGTGTGGCACTTGTTCGTCTGAAACTGCGCCGGCGATCGAGTCAACCAGTGCTGCCGCATGGGCATCGAGGTCATCGACGCCGAGGTCGAACGGCAGGAGGGTGAAGAAGCCTCTGCAGTCCACCAGGGCCTCACCCAGCGCCGCCCGATCGCCAAGATCGATCACCCGCGTGTCTGCTCCCCGCTGTGCCCAGTGATCGGCTGCATTCTGCGTCCTCACGAGTACTCGTATCTCTTCTCCTGTTGCGAGCAGGTGCTGTGCTGTGGCGGAACCGACCCGGCCCGTTGCTCCGGCGATGACATACATCTCGATGTTCTCCTTCGATTGATCGTGAGTGTTGATGTCTCAACGCTAGGTTTTGATATCCGGCTTCTCAATGCTCTTCAGTTCGATTCTCTTGCTCGTTCGTCTGATTGAGTCGGACTCTCGATGGTGTTCCGTGACAGGATCGTCGAATGGATATCACGTCGGGCGAGGACGCCCGATCGAGGGTTGCCCGGGTACTTCAATCGCTTCGGATGCGGGGCACGTTCTACTGTCACGCCGAACTGAGCGAGCCGTGGGCGCTCGAGATGCCTGCGCTCGCGGACTCCCTGAGTTTCCATGTGGTGACCAGCGGGTCATGCTGGCTACGGCTGCCGGGCTCCGAGCCGTTCGAGTTGCGTGCAGGGGATCTCGCCCTCGTGCCGCACGGCCTCGGTCACGAGCTTCTGAGCTCACCGGAGGCTCGCCCCGCGCTTCGCGTCGAACTCTTGCCACAGAACTATGTGGGTGATGGCTACTCGGTCCTCCGGCACGGCGGCGCAGGCCGTTCGGCGCAGCTCATCTGTGGAGTCGTGTCCTTTGACGACCCAGCAGCCCGGGAGCTGATGCGCAGGCTGCCAAGAATTCTGTACCTGCGTGGTGACTCAGTGGTGGCATCCTCAGCGATCCGCGACACCCTTCGGCTCATGGCAAGCGAGCTTTCCCGCCAGCAGCCGGGAGGAGAGGCGGTAGCCACGCGTCTGGCCGACATCCTTATTATCCAGGCGATCCGGTCCTGGCTGGAGGCAGACGCGGAAGCTCGCACAGGATGGCTGCTTGCCCTTCAGGATGAGCGGATCGGCCGCGTTCTCGAGGCCATGCACTCAGAACCCGGTCGCGAGTGGAACCTTGACAACCTCGCACGTACCGCAACGATGTCGCGCTCCATGTTCAGCGCACGTTTCACCTCGCTCGTGGGCGAAACCCCCATCGCATACCTCACTCGCTGGCGGATGAATCTCGCCGAGTCGAGGCTCCGGGAAGGACGCTCCACGGTGGCTGCGCTTGCGGCGGAACTCGGCTACCGGTCGGAGGCGGCGTTCAACAGGGCGTTCACTCGCCTCGTCGGCCATACCCCGGGATCAGTCCGTCGAAACGCAACTTAGTCCTGCCGACCGGTACCTCCCGAACGGGGGTGGACAGTTTCCCAGCATTGGCCCACTAACATCTCCTACATGGACGATCCCCCCTCTGATAGACACCAGCCCGCCATGAGCGGCTCACACGCCTCACCCCGGAATCTGAGGGGGCGACGGAATGTTTGAGTGGGCAATGGTGGGCGTAGGACTACTCCTCACGGTGGGCACCGGAATCTTTGTCGCGTCAGAGTTTGCCCTCGTGACGCTGGATCGAAGCGAACTCGAGGCACGGCAGGCTCGAGGTGAGAAACGACTCGGCCCCACGATCAAGGCGCTGAAGATCACCTCGACGCATCTCTCGAGTGCGCAGCTCGGCATCACGCTGACGACTCTCCTTACCGGTTACACCTTCGAGCCGGCTATCTCTTCGATGCTGAGCGGGCCGCTGACCGGCGCAGGGGTGCCGGAGGCCGTCGTCCCCGTCGCGGGGGCAATCATCGCGATCTCCTTGGCGACCCTCTTCTCCATGGTCATCGGTGAACTAGTTCCCAAGAACTTCGCCCTTGCCGTGCCGGTGGCCACGGCGAAGATCGTGGTTCCGGCGCAGGCCCTGTTCACTACCATCTTCAAGCCTGTCATCCTGCTGCTGAACAACACTGCCAACTCGATCATCCGTCTGATGGGCATTGAGCCGAAAGAGGAGCTCTCCGGTGCGCGCACCGCCGAGGAGCTCAGCTTCCTCGTCAGGCGATCCGCACTGGAAGGTGTGCTCGACAACGACCACGCGGTGATGCTGAATCGCACGCTGCGCTTCTCGGAACACAGTGCCGCCGACGTCATGACGCCGCGAGTACGAATGAAAACGGTCAAGATCACCGACACCGCAGAGAGCATCGTTCAGCTGGCGACGGCGACTGGCTTCTCCCGGTTTCCCGTGATCGAGAAGGACCCCGACGATATCATCGGGGTCGTTCATGTGAAGCGAGCTTTCGCTGTTGAACTCGACCGGCGACAGACGGTGACGGCCGACGAGCTGAAGACAGACGCGCTGCGCGTGCCGGAGTCGATGGTCGTTGACACCCTCCTTGGACTCCTTCGCAAGCAGGGGTTCCAGATAGCTGTGGTCGCCGATGAATACGGCGGAACCGCCGGCATCGTCACACTGGAGGATCTGGTCGAGGAACTCGTCGGCGAACTCGAAGACGAACATGACCGGGCCAAGGCCGGCGTTGTGCGTTCGGGACGCTCCGTCGTGTTCGACGCATCCTGGCGCCCAGATGAGCTATTCGATCGCGTCGGCATCGTTGTGCCCGACGAGGGCGACTACGAGACAGTCGCCGGTTTTGTCTCCGACGAACTTGACCGCATTCCCGAGCTCGGCGACGAGGTTGTAATTGAAGGCGGAGTTCTTCGCGTCGACCGGGTCGACGGTGTGCACGTGCAGCGCATTCGCTACACCCCGGAAGAACCACGGAACGAACCAAGCCTGGCCACCACACACGACCAAATCGTCAACAAGCTTCAGAAGGACGTGATCCATGAGTGAGTATCTGCCCGGCCTGATCTGGCTCGTGGTGTTGCTGGCGGTCAATGCGTTCTTCGTGGGCGCGGAATTCGCGGTCATCTCGGCCCGGCGGTCCCAGATCGAGCCCTTGGCGGCGCAGGGCAACAAGGCAGCCAAGACCACGCTGTGGGCGATGGAGCATGCGACACTGATGCTCGCCACCAGCCAGCTCGGTATCACGGTGTGTTCCCTGCTGATTCTGAATGTCTCGGAACCGGCAATCCATCACCTGCTCGAGTACCCGCTCGCGGTGACCGGGCTGTCGGAGGCGGCGATCAGCATCATTGCCTTCGGGTGCGCGCTCATCCTCGTGACCTTCCTGCACGTGGTGTTCGGCGAGATGATTCCCAAGAACATCTCGTTCTCGGTGCCCGATCGTGCCGCGCTGATCTTGGCGCCGCCGCTGGTGCTCGTTGCGCGAATCTTCAACCCGATCATCTTCAGCCTGAACTGGATGGCCAACGGAATCCTTCGCCTCTTCAAGGTGGAGCCGAAAGATGAGGCGACGAGCGCATTCACCATAGACGAGGTCGCCAGCATCGTCGAGCAGTCCACCCGTGAGGGCGTTCTGCTGGATGCCTCGGGCACGCTCTCGGCGGCGTTCGAATTCACCTCGAAGCGCGTCTCAGACGTGGAGGTCCCACTCGCCGGCGTCGTGCGCCTGCCCGACTCGGCGTCACCGGCCGACATTCAGCGCGCCGTAGCCCAGCACGGCTACTCGCGCTTCATCCTCATGGATGGTGGCGGTAACCCCACGGGATACCTGCATCTGAAGGACGTGATGGACCTCACCCTGAACGGCGCGTTTACCCAGCCTGTGCCGTCCAAGCGCGTGCGCCGGTTGGCCTCGGTGTTCAGGGAGAGCGAACTCGAAGACGCGCTGGCTTCGATGCGCCGTCTCGGAGCTCATGTCGCGACATCGTTTGACTCCGATGGCACGCCCACCGGTGTGTTGTTCCTCGAGGACATCATCGAGGAGCTCGTGGGCGTAATCGAAGACGCCACGACCGTCTAGGCCTGGTCCGTGGCCAACACTCCTGATGGCCTCTGACATGTGGGCGATCACCAGCCTGTGCGCCTACCAGAGGGTATCGCCCAGGGGGTATTGCCCATGGTCGAGGGACCGGGGATCAGGAACTCCTTGGGGTGATGGTCGAGGCGCACGAGCTTGGCGATATTGCGGGTGTTACTCAGGTGGAACCGGCTCTGGCCGTTCCAGTTCAGCAGTTGCACGCGTCGGTGATCGAGAGCGCGCTTGATGAAGAAGAACTCGCGCGGATGCACGTCGCCGGGCCCGTAGGTGGCGCCCGGTCGGAGAACGGTGACCGGCATCCGGCTCTCCGAATCCAGCAGGATGTCTTCCAGGGCAACTTTTCGAGTCGAATAGGTAAAAAGCCCGGCCGTGGCGCTCCGCTGGTTCTCGGTGAGGGGAACCGGAAATCGATCCGGGGGGAAGAACACCTAGTGCGTTGCGATCAGCTGGCGATAGGGCAGCAGCGCGGCCTTCATGCCGAGACCCACGACACCAACCAGCGTGGATCCCCGGTAGTAGCCGTAGATACAGTCTGCAGCGAGGTCGCCCTCAAGCTGACGGATGCTGTCGGCCAGGCCCGGCAGGCCGTAGGCCTGGATGCTGACCTCGAACTGGTTCGACCAAAATGCAGGCATCGGAGTGAACGGCTGAGCCACCGCGATCTGGAAGGGCGAATCCACGTTGACGTCGTGCATCACCGGCCGGGACAGCCGGGCGCCGAGCACCGCGCCGGCGCGCTTGCCGGTGTCGGTGGGGATGTTCCAGTGTTCGACACGGCGGGGGATCTCGTCGAAGAGGGCGTTGGGGAATCGGGCTATATCGCCGACGACGAACACATCGTCGTGTGCCTGGCCATCTAGACCGACAGCGCGCATGGCAGAGTCTGCCAGGACACCGTCCGTCAGGTCGAGGCCTGTGCCTTCCAGCCATTCGACGTTGCAGTCGGAGCCGATTGCCTCGACCAAGACATCGGCTGCAAGCCGGGAGCCATCGTCGAGCACGATTCCGGTCAGGCTGGTGGTGCCCTCGATTACCGCGATGTTGCGGCCGAGCCGGAAGAGCACCCCGTGGGCTTCGTGGCGCCGTTGGAGTTCGGCGGCGAGAACGGGGCCGAGCGGTCGGATGATCGGCAGCGTGCTGGGCGAGACGACTGTGACTTCGCAGCCAAGCTTTCTGGCCGTGGCCGCAACCTCGCAGCCGATGAAACCCGATCCGGCGACGATCACGCGTGCCCCGGGGACGAGTTCACGACGCAGCGCCAGGGCGTCGTCGAGCGTGCGTACCGTGTGCCGACCGGGAAGGGCTGGTTGTACCTCGCCCCCTGACGAAATGACCCGACGTGGCCGGATGCCCGTGGCGATTACCAGCGCGGTGAATGGATGCCGCATACCGTCTGTGGTGGTGACCGTCTTCTCGACGAGGCTCGCGGATGCGACCCGCACCCCCAGCATCCAGTCGACATCCGCCGTCGCGGGCCGCTGCGGAAACGCGACCGCCTGATGGCTGACCTCGCTCGACAGCACGTCTTTAGACAGCGGGGGCCGGTTGTAGGGTGCGTGTGGCTCCTCGCCGATCACCGTCAACGGGCCCGAGTAGCCCGCTTTGCGAAGCGCTTCGGCCGTGCGCAACCCACCCATCGCGGCGCCGACGATGATGACCGGCGCAGGTCGCGCATCCACCTCGGGGATCATGGGGAGCCGGCTACTCGACGAGTCGAATGGCCTGCATGGGACAGACGTCGACGGCGGACTCGACCTCGGCCAGCAGCGAGTCGTCGACCGAGGCGAGGTACTCGAGCTTGTCGTCGTCGTTCAGCTTGAATACGGTAGGGGCCTCGAAGACGCACTGCCCGTAGTGCTGGCAGAGCGCCATGTCTACATCGATCTTGATCATTGCGGTTCTCTCTACTGTGGTTCGGGAAGGAGGTTAACGGCCGGGGGTCACCGTCGACGGATACAGATCCTTCGACGGGGTGCGAATACCGCGGAACTCCCAGTCGCCGCCGAGGGCCGTCGAGATGACCTCTTCGCTCTCGGTGGGCTGGGCGCCGACGTCGGTGCGAATGGGAGTGGGGCCCGTGACGATGTGGTTGCGTAGCAGGCCGAGACCCTCGACCTCGACGTCGACCACATCGCCGGGCTCGACCGGGCGGGAGAACGCGGGCGTTCCCGAGTACAGCAGGTCGCCGGGGCTGAGCGTGATGGTGCGGGCGATATCTGCGACGAGGTAGTTCATGTCCCACTGCATATTGGCGGTGCTGTCGTTCTGCTTCTCGACGCCGTTCACGATGGTGCGGATCTGCCTGTTGCGGAAGTCCCAGCCCGTGACGAGCCCGGGGCCGACGGGCGCGAGGGTGTCGCTGCCCTTGACCCGGAGCATCGATCCTGCGTCGGTGTCGCGGAAGTCGTGCAGCCCGTAGTCGTTGCCGACCGTGTAGCCGGCGATGTAGTCGCCGGCCTCCCCTGGCGAGACGTTTCTGCAGGTGCGCCCGATGACGATGACGATCTCGCCCTCGAAGTTCAGCCACTTGCAGCCCAGGGGCCGAACGACGGCGCCCCTGTGCGAGTTCAGCGCCGTGATGGGCTTGTGGAAGTACGTGGGTGCGGCGGGGAGCTTTGTCATGAACTCCTCGGTGCGGCTCGCGTAGTTCAGGTGCACGGCGATGATCTTCGTCGGCTCGGTGGGGGGCAGGTGCAGGGCCTCATCGACGCCGACCTCCCGTCCATCGGCGGCCACGAGGGTGTCGCCGTGGCGCCGCATTTGAACCGCTGCGCCGTCGAGAAGGATGCGGCGGTATTCCCGCACTGGGCTAAGCGTCACGGGAGAGCACCAGGTCCTTAGCCGCGGGGAAGCCGGCTTCCGGCTTCGGGAACCAGACATGCACCTGGCCGGTGCCGATGGAGTTCTCATAGTCGCTGTAGAACACGCCGGGGGCGGTGCAGTTCTCCTCGCCGACCGCGCCGATCGCGAGCAGCCAATGGCCGAACATCGCCTCGGGGCGGAATTTGTGGAACTCGGGCATCGTCGCAAGGATTTTGCCGTGCTCGCCGTCCTTCATCCACTCGAGGCGCTCGAGATCGGCCTCTCGGGCTCCGGCGGTGAAGATGTGGCTCGGGTCGCTCATCTCGTGGCTGCGCAACTCGCGGAGCTTGTAGAACGTGTGCGACAGGGCGCCGGATGCCAAGAGGATGACCCGTCGGCCGCTGGCGGCGATGGCCTCGCCGAGCGCACGTCCCGCCCGCAGCATGTCCTCGTCGGTGGCGGTCTGGCAGACGCTCAGACTGATCCAGCGCTTGTCGAGGCCCTTGCCGAGGAAGTCCCAGAGGTTGATCGTCGCGTACATCACCGGCAGGTAGGGGTCATCGATCGCAGTCACCCACGTGCCGTTCTTCTCGCCGAACCGGGCGGCGAGCCGGGCAAGCTCGGGGTCACCCCTGTACTCATAGGCCACGCCGCTCATGCCCCGGGGGAGCTCCTCGGAGGTGAAGTGGCCACACCGGCTCTCGTGGCTCGTGATGACGAACTCGACGGTCGTGGCCCAGTGGCTGTCCAGCACGACAACGGTGTCGTAGTCGTCGTTCTCGAAGTGGTCGCGACGCAGCCTCTCGAGGCCGGCGACGAGGGAGATGTCCTTGCCCTCATTGATCTCGATGCGCACGTCCTCCGGCAGCATGATGGTGGGTACGTGGGCGATGAGGCCCAGGCCGACTACTGATCCCATGGTGTCTCTTCCTTCAGGTGTGGTTGCTACGTGATTGGTCATTTCTCGTTGGCCCAACCGGTGGGGGCGACAACGGTGTTCTTGACATCGGCATAGAAGTCGAAGGACCAGGTGCCGCCCTCCCGCCCGGTGCCCGACTTCTTCGAGCCGCCGAAGGGGGCCCGAAGATCGCGCACGAAGAAGCAGTTGACCCAGATGGTTCCGGCCACGAGCTGGCTGGTGATCCTGGCGGCATGCGCACGGTCGCCCGAGACGACGACGGCGGCGAGGCCGAACTCGGTGCCGTTGGCAAGTTGGATGAGCTCGGAATCCGTCTTGAAGGTCTGAAGGGTCAACACCGGGCCGAACACCTCGGCGGTCACGATCTCGTTGCCTGGGGTGGGCTCGAGCACGAGGGTGGGTCGGAAGTAGGCCCCGCCCAGTTCCTCGTTCGGACTCCCGCCCATCACGATGTTCTGACCCGATGCTGCGGCCCGGTCGACGAAGCCCTTGATGCGCTCGAGGTGTTTGAGGTGCACCTGGGGACCGATGTCTGTCGCCGCGTCACGCGGGTCGCCCTGCACGAGCGTTGCCGCCCTCGCCGTGAATGCGGCGGTGAACGCGTCGGCGATGCTCTCGTGAACCAGGATGCGCGTTCCCGAGAGACAGACCTGGCCCGCGTTGTCGTACTGCTCTATCGCGAGCGTCACCGCGAGCGAGAGGTCGGCGTCTTCCAGCACGATGCAGGGGCTCTTGCCGCCGAGCTCAAAGCTGCACGGGGTGAGGTTCTCGGCCGCCGCGCGGGCGATCGACTTGGCGGTGGGAACTGAGCCTGTGAATGAGATGCGGCTGAGGCCGGGATGGGCGACCAGCGCCGCCCCCGCCTCGGCGCCGAAGCCCTGCACGACGTTGAACACGCCGTCGGGAAGGCCGGCGTTCTTCGTCAGGTCGCTGAAGAAGGATGCCGTCAGCGGCGTCCACTCTGCTGGCTTCAGCACCACGGTGTCGCCCGCGGCCAGGGCAGGCGCGATCTTCCAGGTGGCGAGCATCAGCGGCGCATTCCACGGGGTAATGAGCGCCGCGACGCCGGACGGGTCCCAGGAGATGTGGTTCGTGTGGCCCCGGGTCTCGAAGTCGGGGTGGCCGAGGTGGTTCACCAGCCAGTCCGCGAAGAAGCGGAAGTTGTGCGCTACCCGGGGCATGACTCCGCGGCGGTTGCTGCGGATCAGGCCGCCGTTGTCGAGGGTCTCGATGCTCGAGAGCGCCTCGATGTTCTCCTCGACGAGGTCTGCGATGCGATTCATGATTGCGGCACGTTCGGCCGGGGGAGTTGCTGCCCAGCCGGGAAATGCCGCCGCGGCCGCGGCCACGGCGAGGTCGACCTCGTGCGCGCCGCCCCGGGAGATCTCGCCGAGGAAACTGCCATCGATGGGGGAGGTGTTCGTGTAGGTCTCGGCCGAGGCGAGTCGGCTGCCGCCGATGTAGTGCCTGGTGTCTACCGGTGTGCCGGCCACGAGAATTGAGGTCATGCCTGGATTGTCCCTGCTTCGAAGTACTCGTCATTGAATCGTTCGGAAAGAATCGTTCGTATACTAATGATTTAGCATAGCCATAGCGACGGCCTCTCTACAACCGTGGCGAGAATGATCTTTCGAAGACCCGGTCTGGAGCCCACCCGATGCCCACTGTTGCGAATTCTCAAGCACGACCTCGTATTGCCGTGATCGGCAGGTTCGCCGAGCAGGCCTCGGCGCTGCGCTACCGTGCCCTCGTGAATGCGCGGACCCTCCTCGAGGCCGTCTGGGCCGCGGGCGGCGACCCTGTGACCCTGCTGCCCATCGCCGGCGCCAACTGGGCAGAGCGCCTCGAAGGCTTCGGGGGAGTGCTCCTGCCGGGCGGGGGAGACATCGATCCGGCCCGCTTCGGTGTACTCGATCGCGCGGAGAATGTCTATGGCGTCGACGAGCTTCAGGATGCCGCCGACTTCGAATGCGCCGAGTATGCGCTTGCCGCCGGCATCCCGATGCTCGCCATCTGCCGGGGGCTGCATGTCGTGAACGCCGTGCGTGGCGGAACCCTCGTTCAGGATCTGCCCGTGCATCATCGCCACGTCGTACATGAAATCACCATCGATCGCCGGTTCGAACTGTTCGGCCTGAGCGCGCCGGGCCCGCGCCCGTTCCTAGCCGGGCGGGGGCGCAGCTAGCGTTCCGGGTTCGAGGGTGGTTCCTCCGATGAACTCGCGGCGGGCTCTACGCTCGCGGTGACCGCACGCAACAGATCGGCGAATCCGGCCAGATCGTCTTCACCGATCGTCTTGACGACGCGTTGTTCCTCCAGGTTGAAATCTGGGAAGAGCGCCACCATCAGGTCGCGACCGGCCGGCGTCATTCTGACCAGCACCAGGCGGCCATCCGTCTCGCTCTTCTCGCGCGTTACCCAGCCGCGCTTCTCCAAGGTCGTGAGTACCCCGGTGAGAGTGGCCTTGGAGATTCCGCTCTCCAGCGCCACGTTGCGGGTCTCGATCGGCTCCCAGATCCAAGTCACCCAGAGCACGACGAATGCGGTCCACGACAGGTTGTGGCCGGAGAGCACTGTTCGCTCCAGGTGATTGCGCACGGCGTTTGATGCCCGGAACAGGTTTGAGACAACGGCCATGGCAGCATAGTCGAGGGGAAGCTGGCCGACACGGTCTACGACCTGGCGCTCGGTCTCCCCGAGAGTGTGCGGTCCTGCCATGATTTCTCCCTGCCTTCACTTTAGGTATCGAAGACCGAGCTTACTTCGCCGTGCGTAATCGCCCACGGAGGTATACATTGTTCGTACCCGAACAACTTCGGGGCCTATCAACTTGGAGAACGTGATGACTTCACTGGCGAATGTCACCCTTGCCGACCTGGATGTTTTCGAGCGAGGCGAGGCGTTCCCGCTCTTTGATGAGCTTCGGGCCAATTCCCCCGTTCACTGGAGTGAAGAGGACTCGCCCAATCAGGGCTTCTGGTCGCTGACGAAATACCACGACATCGTGGGAGTTCTTCGCGACACCGACACCTTCTCGAGTCAGCGGGGCGGCGCCAATCTCGAGGAGCTCGACCAGGAGCAGCTCGATGCGAGGCGTTCCATGCTCGAGACGGATGGCGTCAGGCACCGATCCCTCCGCCGGCTGATGCAGGGTGAGTTCACGCCCCGTGCCGTGGCCGGCTACGAAACCTTTCTGCGCGGGCTGACCGCGACCACTCTCGATGCCGCCTTCGCCAAGGGCGAGTTCGACTTCGTCAAGGAGGTCGCGGCCGACTTCCCCATTCGGGTCCTGGCGCGCATGCTCGATGTTCCCGACAGCGACATCTACAAGCTCATCGACTGGGGCAATCGCATGGTCGGCAACACCGACCCGGAGCACGCCGACGTGCTCTCCGATTCTGAGGAGAGCGAGCAGTATCGCCTGCTGCCCTTCAAATCGCCCGCCGCCCAGGAGGTCTTTGACTACGGTCACGAGTTGGCGGATGCGCGCCGCGGAAAGGGCGGTACCGACCTCGTGTCGCGCCTTGCCAACGAGACGCCCGCCGACGGAATTCCGCTGAGCGAGACCGACTTCAACAGCTACTTCCTGCTGCTCGTCGTGGCGGGCAACGAGACCACCAGGCACACCATCACGCACTCGATGAACTACCTCATGCAGAACCCAGACCAGCTTGCCCTGCTCCAGGAGAAGCCCGAGCTCATCCCGTGGGCCGTCGAGGAGTTTCTTCGCATGGCGAGCCCCGTCTACCACTTCCGCCGCACGGCCAATAAAGACACCGAGATCGGCGGCCGGGCGATCAAGGAGGGCGACAAGGTGCTCACCTGGTTCGCCGCCGGCAACCGAGATCCCGTGATGTTCGACGACCCCTACCGGATGGACGTCACGAGAAACCCCAACGAGCACATGGCGTTCGGTCGCGGTGGCCCGCATATGTGCCTCGGCAATGCACTGGCTCGCCTCGAGATCAAGATCATGTTCGAAGATCTGCTGCCGCGCATTTCGGGCATGCACTCGACGGGCGAGGTTGCGCGTCTCCGCAGCAGCTTCGTCAACGGCATCAAGCGCTTTCCCGTTCGGGTCGAACTGGCCTAGTATCGCACTAATCGTTCTTACCCGAATGATCTGTCAATCCTCACAATGTCGTGCAAAGGAATACCCGATATGACAACCGATGTGGCCGCTCTGCGTCTTCTGCTGGAGGCATCCGGCATCGATGTTCTCCGCGTCACCTTCCCGGATGTGCTGGGGCTGACGCGCTCGAAGGACATGCTCGTCAGCCAGCTCGAGAGCTCGGCTGCCCACGGTCCGGCGTTCTGCCAGAGCGTCTGGGTGACGACCACCCGCGGCGGCGTGCTCGACGGGAACGACATCATGTCCAGCGGCCTGCCCGACCTCATCTGCCGCATCGATGCATCCTCGGTCACCATGATGCCGTGGGAGCCCGGTGTTGCACTGGCGATCGCCGATGCCTATAACCCCGACGGCTCGCCGAGTGGGATCGCGCCTCGCTCGGTCCTGAAGCATGTGCTCGCGCAATACGAGGCGCTGGGTCTCATCCCCGTCGTCGGCCCCGAGCTCGAGTTCTACATCGCCGAGCGCAGCGACGGGGGCGAGCACGGCTTCAAGCGCTCGATCTCGGCCACCGGACGCGTCTACACGACCGGCGCCTGGGTTGACCCGGATGGCACCTTCCTCCACCTGCTGCGCATGCTCGACAAAATGGACATCGGCGCTTTTGCCGGCAATCACGAGTTCAGTCCGTCACAGTATGAGATAAATCTCTGGCACGGGGAGGCGCTGCGGGCAGCCGACCGCACCTTCCTGTTCAAGACCGCCATCAAAGACATCGTCGCCCGGCGCGGCAAGGTCGCCACCTTCATGGGGCGCCCCTGGACAGACGAGGGCGGCAGCGGGTTTCACCTGCACGTCTCGGTCATCGACGCCAACGGCGGCAACCTGATGTCGCATCCGGATGGCGAGCTCACCGAGACGGCGAATCACATGATCGCAGGCATCCTGGCAAATGCGGCACCGCTGGTCGCCTTCACCAATCCGACGGTGAACTCCTTCAAGCGTCTCGGCCCCGACACCCTCGCCCCCTATCGGGCCAACTGGGGTCACGACAATCGCAGCACCATGCTGCGGGTGCCGCCCGAGCGCGGCGGTGGATCCCGCCTCGAGGTGCGCGTCGGCGATGGCTCCGCGAACCCCTACCTCGTCATCGCGACGATCCTTGCTGCGGCCCTTGACGGAATCAAGCGGCAGCTCCCGGTGCCGTCGCCGGCCGATGGCTGGTCGTATCAGAACGAGGCTGCGGTGCTTCTGCCGGCGTCGCTTGCCGGCGCGCTGGACGCCCTGGATGCCAGCGTTTCGCTGCGGGAGATCATCGGCGGCGAGATTGTCGATGTCTTCTCGGTGATCAAGCGTGACGAGGTCGAGAGGTACGAGGCGGAGACCCCCGACCCGTCGACCCGCGATGTCACCCAGTGGGAGATCGACGAGTACCTCGAGGCTTACTAGGCCCGACAACAACCAAGCGCCCGTGCCTAGTGGCACGGGCGCGTCGTCGTCGTCGGACGTTCTAGACGGTGTGAATTTTAGACCGCGCGGGAACGGTCAGTGAGGAGATCGCCCCCCGCGAAGGTCGTGCCCACCTCGCGGTAGTAGCCGCCGAGGATCTCTCCCACCGGCAGGAGTGAGCCGAGCTCGTCCCAGGGCGAGTCGCCGAGAACCAGTTCGGCGTCTCCCCGCCACGCCTGGCCCAGGTCTACGTCTGTGCCACCCATGGTTACGATCTGGTCGAGCGAGAGGCCCTGGCCGGCACTGATCGACGGCATCGAACGGTTGTGAAGCATCCGGTGGCCGTTGACGAAACCATTGGACTCGCAGGGCTCGCGCAGCGTCACCACGGCGGAGGCGAGCCTGTGGTCGTAGGCCGAGAGGGTTCCCCCCAGCTGAGCTCCCGCCTCAAGTCGCGGGGTGGCCTTACCGTGATTGAAGAGGCGCGTGACATGCACCGAGCCGAGCTTCTTGGGGTAGCCCTGAAACCAGCCGCGGCCGATGGCGAAGTCTTTCGTGACCCAGATCGCAACGCAGCGGCTGTAGGTCACGCCCTGGTACGCACAGCGCACCACGACGAAAGCCTCGAGGTACTGGGAGCGGATCGGGTCGAGCAGCTCGAGCCCGCCCGTGCTGCAGGACTGCCAGTCTGCCCAGATAAAGGCGACGGCACCGGGGTCTTCAGGAGCGAGGTCTATGTCGGACGGCAGGATGGCCCTGACGTTTTCGACGGCGGTGCGGTACTCGACAGTGAGCAGCGTTCCGGAGTAGAACCACGGCGGGTTCGGGACGAGGGCGCTGGTACCGCGTGGGGTCAGCGGTGGTAGGAAGCCTTGAAGTGTGGTCATAGGGCCAGAGTGTATCCGATTTACAAGGTTGTTCGCATACAAACGATCTGAATATTTGCATGCGAATGACTTGACGTGACGACGAAGATGCGTCATTGTTTGCTCAGGTCATTCGGGTACGGATGATTATTAGCTGCACTACCGCCAGACTCAATGAGGAGAATTTTCATGGCGCATACTCAATCTGTGACCGATAGCGATGCCACCACGGCCCTGCACCAGGGCCGCCTCGGTGTTCTCGGCATCGTCTTCTTCGTCGTCGCGGCGGTAGCCCCGCTCGTCGGTATGACGGGGGCCGTTCCGGTCGCCATCGTGCTGGGCAACGGCGCCGCTGCCCCCGGCGCCTACCTCGCTGTCGGCATCACCCTGTTGCTCTTCAGCGTCGGCTATGCGGCGATGAGCCAGCGAGTCACCAACGCCGGCGCCTTCTTCGCCTACATCGGTCGCGGCCTCGGCCGGCATGCCGGTATCGCCTCGGCGTTCGTCTCGATCCTGGCCTACGTCGCGGTGCAGCTTGCCATTTATGGCTTCTTCGGCGGTCTTGTCGCGACAGAGGTGGGGCTCCTGCCCTAGTGGGCGTGGTCGCTGCTGGCCTGGGTTGTGGTAACGGTGCTGTCGCTGCTCAGCGTCGATGTGGGGGCCAGGGTTCTCGGCGTCCTGATGCTGCTTGAGCTCACGTCATTGATCATCACCTCGATCGCCATCCTCGGAAACGGCGGACCGGAGGGCGTGAACTTCCTTGCCTCGTTCTCGCCGGCAGAGATCATCGCTGGCGGCCTGACCGGTTCTGCGGGCATCGCCTTCGCCTTCGCTTTCGCCTCATTCATCGGCTTCGAGGCGACCGCGATCTACGGTGAGGAGTCAAAGGACCCGAAGAAGGTCGTCCCGAAGGCCACGTATCTGGCCGTGGGCGTCATTACGGTGCTTTTCGCGCTGACCGCCTTCGCCATGGTCACCGGAATGGGCTCGTCGGCTGTCGTCGCCGAAACCCTGGCCCGGTCCAACGGCCTCGTCGACCCTGCCGCCGTGCTCTTCTCCCTTGCCACCCAGTACGTCGGCCCGTGGATGGCGACCGTGATGAGCATCCTCGTGATGTCGAGCATCTTCGCCGGCCTCCTGGCCTTCCAGAACGCGGCGAGCCGCTACCTGTTCGCGATGGCCCGCGGCGGCGTCTTGAATGCCCGCCTCAGCAGGGTGAACGAGCGCGGAGCCCCGGCCGCCGCATCCATCATCACCTCGGTTATCACCGGCGTCGTGATCGTAATTTTCGCTGCCTTTCAGCTCGACCCCGTGTTGAACCTCTTCTACTGGTTCAGCGGGCTCTCGGTCGTTGCCATTAATCTGATCGAGATTCTCGTGTGCCTCGCGGTCATCGTGTACTTCGCCAAAAATAAGGGTGGGGAGAACACCTTCCAGACGATTCTCGCCCCGGTATTGGCGACCATCGGCCTGATTCTCGGCGAGTACCTGCTGATGTCCCGCTTCGGCCTGCTGGCCGGCACGGTGGCCGACGGCGTCGACCCGACGACCGAGTCGTGGGGCCTCAGCCCCATCGGCTGGTCGCTCGTCTTGCTGCCGTTCGCCCTATGGCTGGTGGGCTACGTCGTCTCCCGCACCCGCCGCCAGATCAATGAGGAGCTCGTGCGCGACGTCGTCGAGTAGTCGGGCCAGTAACGGAAAGTACCCCGGGTGGCCGATCGGCCGCCCTGGGGTTGTTTTTGTTCGTGTCTACAGGTGGATGAATGTCGTCTTCATCTCGGTGTACTTCTCCAACGCGTGCTTGGACTTGTCGCGGCCGTTGCCCGAGAGCTTGTAGCCACCGAATGGAACCGTGAGGTCGCCCTCCTCGTAGCAATTGACCCAGACTGTGCCGGCCTTGAGCCGACGGGAGATGCGGTGCGCCGTGGAGAGGTTCGAGGTCCAGAGCCCCGCCGCGAGCCCGTAGTCGGAGTTGTTGGCCACCCGCACGGCCTCGTCGCCGCTGTCGACCGTGACAATGGCGAGCACCGGCCCGAACACCTCCTGCTGGGCGAGCCGCGAGTCGGGCGTGACGTTTGTGAAGATCGTTGGAGCGAAGTGCGACCCCCGGCCCTCGATGGCCGAGCCGCCGATGATGGCCTGGGCGCCGTCCTCGAGGGCGTGCGCAACATGGCGGGCGACATCGCTGACCCGTGCGGTCGAAGCCAGTGGCCCCATGACCGTCGCCGGGTCCAGCGGGTCGCCGGGCGTAAGTACCGCTGCCCGGGCCAATTCGCCCGCCGTGACCTCGTCGGCGATGTCGCGATGCACGATCAACCGTGATGGTGCGGTGCACATCTGGCCGGCGTTGAAGAAGATGCCCCAGGCCGCCGTGGCGATGGCCGTCTCGAGGTCGGGCGCGTCCGGAAGGATGATGTTGCCGCTCTTGCCACCAAGCTCCAGCTAGGTGCGTTTGAGGTTCGACCGAGCGGAGTATTCCAGATAGGCGCGGCCCACCTCTGTGGAGCCGGTGTAGGCGAGGGCGTCCACGTCGCTGTGCAGGCCGAGGTGCCGCCCGAGCACCGAGCCCCGTCCGGGAACGACGTTCAGGACGCCCGCAGGGAGTCCTGCTTCGAGTGCGAGCTCGGCGATTCTGAGGGCCGACAGGGAGGAGAGGTCCGAGGGTTTCTGTACGACGGTACAGCCGACAGCGAGCGCCGGGGCGATCTTCCAGGCGGCCAGGGTCAGGGGGAAGTTCCACGGGGTCACGACGCCGACGACGCCAATGGGTTCGCGGGTGATCAGGGCGAGGTCGTCCTCGCCGACATTGGAGACCTCATCCAACTCTTTGTCGGCGATCTCCGCGTACCAGCGGTAGGTCGCGATGACCGCGCGCACTTCGATGCCCCAGGCCTCTGCTATCGGCTTTCCCATTTCGAGGCTGATCATCAGTGCGAGCTCGTCGCGGTTGGCCTCGATGAGGGCGACCCAGCGCTGCATCAGCTCCTTGCGCACGCGAGGGGAGTAGCGGGGCCATGGGCCGTCGTCAAAGGCGCGGCGGGCTGCGGCGATCGCACGATCCAGATCGCGTGCGCCGCCCGCCGGAACCTGGGCCAGCAGTGTGCCGTCTCGAGGGGAGATATGGGCAAATGCCTCTCCCTCCTCTGCGTGGGCGAGCTGGCCGTCGATCACGAGGCGATCGGGGAAGCGGAGGCCGGCGGCGCGGGCCATCCAGTCGGAGTGGGTCAGGCCGGCGGTCGTCTTTGGCGCGCTGGATGGGGTCACGGTCGGGGTCCGATCATCTTGGAGAGCAGGTCGTCCCAGACTAGATCATTCGGACCCGAATGGATTCATGCGTTCCGATATTTTTATCGTGAGTCCTGTCGTGTCACCGGCTCTTAGAATGACAGCATGATTCTCCCCACTGCCGTGGAGCTGGCCGCCGCCGTTCGCTCTGGAAACCTCACCGCCGTCGACGCCACGAGGGCAGCCCTTGCCCGAATCGAGCTCCATGATCCCCGGCTCGGCGCCTTTCAGGTCGTTCGGGCAGAGCGGGCGCTCGCGGAGGCCGCGGCGGTGGACGCGCGCGGCGATCGGGCGTCCCTGGTGCTTGCCGGGGTGCCCATCGCGATCAAGGACAATATCCCCGTGGCAGGGGAGCCGCTGCGCGATGGCTCTGCGGCAACCAGTGCTGACGCACAGACCTCCGATCACGAGGTCGTTGCCCGGCTTCGGGCCGCGGGGGCGATCATCATCGGCCTGACTAGGGTGCCCGAGCTCTGCGTGTTCGGCACGACCGACTCGGTCTTCGGCATCAGCCGCAACCCGTGGAACACCGATCGCACGCCCGGCGGATCCTCCGGTGGGTCGGCGGCCGCCGTTGCTGCCGGAATCGTGCCCGTAGCGCACGGCAATGACGGCATGGGCTCCATTCGTGGACCGGCCGGCAACTGTGGTCTCTTCGGGCTGAAGCCCGGCCCCGGTGTTGTACCCCAGAACATCGGGTTCGATTCGTGGGGCGGTATGAGCGAGAACGGCCCCCTTGCGACGACCGTCGCAGACGCCGCGCTCCTGCTCTCGGTCATGGCGGGCAGACCTGAGCTGGCCACCCCGGCCGAGCCCAGCCGACCGCTGAGCATCGCCGTAGCCGCGGGGGAGCCCTCGGCCCTCGTGAAGCTTGACCCCGAATGGCGGCGGGGCTTGGAGGAGACCGCCCATGCTCTCCGGGCTGCAGGCCACATAGTGACGGAGACGACGTTCCCGTACGACCCGAACCCGCTGCCATTGCTTGCCCGGTGGTTCGCTGGCACGGCAGCCGATGCCCGAGGTCTTGACGCCGCCCTGTTGAACCCGCGAACCCGCACCCATGCCCGGCTGGGAAGGTTTGTCGGCCGAATGGGCCTATTGCGTGAGGGACCGGTTGAGCGCTCGCGGGCCACGATTACGCGCTTCTTCGACGACTATGACGTGTTGCTCACCCCAACCCTCGCCCGGTCGGGGCCGGAGGCCGGGCCGTGGTCCAAGCGCAGCTGGTTTGCGAACCTGAGCTCGAACATCCGCTACGCCCCGTACCAGTCGACCTGGAACCTGCTCGGCTGGCCGGCCGCGAGCGTTCCCGCGGGCTGGCATGCGACCGACGGGGTGCCGCTCGGCTTGCAGATCGTGGCCCCGCCGCATCCGGAGGCCGGGGGCGAGGCCTTGATTCTCGGCCTCGCCCTGCAGCTCGAACGGCTCAGGCCGTGGCCGCGGGTTGCACCCGGCTTCGCTGGTGAGGCGGCAGGGAGCGGTTCAGCCGCGAGTGCCATCAAGTCGACGGCGGACTGGTCGGAATGACACCACGATTTTTCTCACGGTGCCAGTGAATCATGGACGTCTTCCCTCTGACCTCTAGCGGGGCTGAGCATACGAAGTCCAATAATTTTTCTCGTGACGGCGACGGACGCTACGAACCCGTTTCTCTCGCGTCAGCGAAATGCTGACACGAATCCGGCGGGTGTGTTCAGGCAGACATCTGACGGTCCTCACCAATGAGTGCGCACAGGTTTCCTCAACGAAGCTTGCTAGGGCGTGTCTCCTAACCGTTTGCGCTTCGGTTTGAGATGATTTTGTGGTG
>JBBATW010000038.1:0-19304 GCA_040398585.1 Agreia sp. | reverse complement strand
CTCTGTAGCTCAATGGAAGAGCAGTTCCGTCCTAAGGAAACGGTTGGGGGTTCGACTCCCTCCAGGGGCACCATAAACGGGTTGCTCGAACCATCACCCCTATCCATGGTGGTGAGCAGGTCGTCTACGGTTTGCCAACTTGTCTGGTTGTTTCGCGCCGCTCGGGCGATCTTTGGATCATGATTGCTAGTAGCTGCATGGGCCGCACGGAGCACGGCCTCGCGATCGAGGCCCGCTTCAGCCGCCTCGAATCCGGTCTATGCCGCGAGTAGTTCCCTCAGGGGTGCAACCATCTCGTGGCCGTCAACTTCGTCGTTCATGACGAAGATCTGTTTGAAGATCGCTTGATTGAGCTTGCGACGTGTCTCGTCGCTCGCTTGCGCATACAGTTCTTCCGGTCGAGCGAGGAGCTTGAGACACTCATTGATGACGTTCGCCCCGGCTGAGAGGTCATCATTGACTTAGTCCAGTTTAGATTATTGGGCCGATCGTGCCCTCGCTATTTCGCGCAGCTTGGAAGGGATCTTGGCTTTTGCAATCTGGCCATCCGCCGCCAGGTAGATACGATTCTCTTCTTTGACCCGAGGGCTTTGATCTGCTGCTGGAGCTGATTGCGAAGCAGTCGCTGCGTGTCCGCAGAATCCTGGAGGGCTGCGTCCATGCCCGCCCGAACGGCCTCGATGAACTCGGGCTTGAATCGAATGGTGCTGTAGTGCTCAAGGACTGCGTCTTCGACCTTGACCTGACTCGCGGATCGGTAGTCGCATGCGCCCTATTCATTGCCCCGACAGAAGAAGTAGAAGTAGGCCTCCCCGTTGCGGCCGATTGAACGCTGCACAATCATGCGGCGGTCTTCGATTTGGTGCTGGCGGTAGCACCGCCCGCACCATAGGCTGCCCTTGAGGTAGTGGTCGTAGACCCGTAGACGTTCGCCGGCCACGCCCCTCGTTTCCAGTAGGTCTTGCACTTTCTGGAAGAGTTCTTCCGGCACAATCGCCGGATGGCGACCCTCGTAGATTTCACTTTTATAGGTCACGAGCCCGAGGTAGTAGCGATCCTTCAGGAGTTGCGACATCTTCAAGATCGATACTGGTCCGGCGGAGTGACGCCCGGTGGTTCGCGTCGCCGGTGGCGTAGAGCCCGAACGCGAGTTTGACGAAGGGCGCACGTTCGGGGTCGATGCCAACTGCGCGGATCTCTCGGCCATCGAATCGGTCGATGGTGTTGAGGTACCCGATCGGCGCTCGTCCGAGGGTGCCCCCGGTTTTGGCATTCTGACCCATCTTGTATGCAATGTTCGCTCCGTGTTTTGCCGAGCGGTATTCGTTGAATGCTTCGAGGAGCCCTTGCATCAGTTGCCCGACTGGAGACTCGTCGATGCTTTCGGTTGCGCTGATGAGGGTGACGCCGCGCTTTTTCAAGTCGGTCATGACTGAATCGCCCTGGGTTTGGTTCCGCTTCCTTTGGAGGGATGAATCATGCCCCGGAAATCGGCACCTGGTCCACAACCGATCCCCGCGAGTACCACAAACCGGCTTAGCGTTGGCGGTCAAGCTCCGAATTTTCAACCGTCCCTTTTCTGCGCAACCGTGGGGCACCGCAAACATATCGGGAGGTCCAGTCGCCCTCTCCTAACATTGGATATTCCATTTCGTGGGCTGACTTCAAGAAGCTCAGAACCGGGGCTGGAAAGGCAAAAGCAGAGGCCTCGCCGTCAGTTTGGCTGCCGCAAGAGAACAGCCCTGGAAGATGACCCACATCGTCCGATTCGGTATACCGGGATGCCGGCCGCCGCGCTGCACGACGCGCAGCACCTCAGTATCACGGTTGGTCAGCGGCGATGTACCAGATGCGAGTGACTCGGCGGCCAGTGCTGGGTCGACGATCTTCAGTCCATTCGCCACCCGCCGCAGTTGCCGCACGACAGCCAGCCCGTCCATGCCGGGCATTTCGACGTCGAGCAGGAGCCTGATGGGTTCGCTCATGCTGCCCTCCTGACTGCGATCTGCACGCCGCCGTGCGAACTTGCCGTGACGAAAAGCGCCGCACCAGCATGGTGCGCACGCTCGCGGAGACCGAGGAGGCCAGTGCCGCCCGACGGCACGCTATGAGCTGGCTTCGTCGCGTTCGCCGTTGGTGTGCGGCAAACCGTGGCCGTTGTTATCTACCGTGAGTTCCGTTCTGGTCACGTTCACCCAACAGTTGCGGGCGCCCGAGTGCCGAATGACGTTCGTCACGGCTGCGCACAGAACCTAGCCGGACACTTCGACCGGATGCGGGTTCGCCGGGACGGCGCTGATCGGCAGGTGCGGTTCGATGTCGGCGGCGGAGAGTGCAGCCTGTGTTGCCACGAGTTCGGTCTGCACCGTCATCTCCCGATAGCCCGCGACGGCCGCGCGCAGGTCTGTGAGCGTGGCCCGGGAGATCCGCTCGATATCCGCGATCTTCTCCTCGGCGCGATCCGGATTGATCGACACGAGTCGGCGAGCCAGCTCCGACTTGACCGTCACGACCGTAAGCGAGTGGCCGAGGATGTCATGCATGTCCCGGGAGAATCGTGTGCGCTCTTTCACAACGGCAAGTCGGGCGACCTCGCCTTGTGCCTGTCTGAGCTCCCGAACTCCCCGCATTCACCGGTTGACCCCGAACATCATCGCGGCGTCGGCGAAGATAATCGGCGCACTGATCGCAATTGAATCTCTGAAGTCGATGGCGAATGCGTAGATCAGCGGGCCGGCGACCATACCTGCGATGATCGCGACCAGAACAGCGAACTTTTCGCACAGAACTGCTGCGACAGCGGCAACAAAAAGCCACAACCAGAACGCGTAAGGACCGATCAGAACGAACAGCGGTGCCGTGTGTGCCCAGTAGATGCCGAGGACGATCAGCCGAAAGTTGCCGGGCTCGGTCCAACTCATCGGCGGCAATCACATGAAGCCGGCGTAGAAGAACAGCAGCAGAACGTCGGTGGTGATCAGCCGCCATGGTTCCATGGGGTACTTGGTCCAGATCGAAACGACCAAGATGACCAGGTGGGCGAGTCCGAACGACGCCCCGAAGTACCAGCCGCGGGAATTGCGACTGCGAACGCTGGCCATCGCGCGAGCCTGCCACGCCCGCCATCCGGACGCGCCCGGTACCACCGCTACCGCATCCATGTCAGTCATGGTGCGTCTCCGCCTTCTCCTGCTCCATCGTCGCGGGTTACTCGACCGCCGAAGGGTGGGGCCGTCAGCTGCGAGCGGCATCGCGACCATACCGCCAGATGATGAAGCCAGCGAGCACGACCGTCCAAGCGAGGAGAATCAGGATGGGTTCGAGAATGTTGCCGTTGACGCTGGCTCCCATCTGCCCCAGCCTGTTCAGCCAATACGCCGGCACGATCTGTGCCACGTTCGATACCCAGTCGGGCATGATCTGCAGCGGAATCCACAGCCCGCCGAGGATGGCCATGCCGAAGAACACAGCAGGAACAGGGCTGCGCGTACGAGGGCTTGGCGAACTGACCGATCAGCACCGCGATGAGCGCGAACGGGATGACGCCGGCCCATAACCCGACCGCGGCCATGCTCCAGCTGAGGAGGGATAGCTTCGCGCCGAGAACGATCACGGAGACCACATTGAGCAGCACGATCGACACGATCGATACTGCCAGTGCTGAGACCACCTTCGACACGAGATAGCCGGTTCCGCTCAGCGGTGTGACACTCAACTGGCGGTTCCAGCCCAGTGGTGAGCGCTCGGCGACGTTGTTGAACGTCTGCCTGAGTGCTGCCATCATGGCACCGTAGCCGGTCATCTGAATCGTCGTGACGACAACCCACGGCAAACCGGTGGTTTTGTCCATCGCGCCGCCCGACCCATACGCGCTGCCGAAGACCAGCAGCATCACGAGCAGGATGGCGAATGTGAAGATCAGTCCGCGTGCGTTGCGCAGCTGGCGGGCGGACTCAAGTCCGATATATGTGATGCTCATTTGCCTGCTCCGGGCAGTGCTGCTGCTTGTGCTGATTGGTTGGCGTCACGCGATGCCGCGGTGAGTGCCAGGAATGCGTCGTCCATGTTGTGCGCGATTACCTTGATATCGTGGACGTCTGGATAGCGATTCAGCAGCATGCGCAGCGCGGCATCCGAATCGTCGCTGACGATCGTGAACTGCTCGCCGCGGTGCTCGACGATCGTGACGCCCGGGAGACGCTGAAGGTCATCGGCGATATCCGCGGTCCGCTCGAAGTTGAAACTGGCGCGGATGCGCCGACCAGAGACGACGGCCTTCACCTCACTGGGTGTGCCATCCGCGACGATCTTGCCGGCGTTGAGCATGATGATGCGGTCCGCGTATGTGTCTGCCTCGTCGAGGTAGTGCGTGGCGAAGACGACGCTGCGACCCTGGTCGGTGAACTTCTGCATTGACTGCCAGAGCACGCGGCGGGCTTCGACATCCACAGCGGCGGTCGGCTAGTCCAGTATGAGCAGGCTGGAGTTTGAGACGACGGCGACGGCTAAGCGCGCGCGCTGCATCTGACCGCCAGAGAGCTTGCTGACGCGCTGTTTTGCGATCTCGGTGCAACGCGCCCGGTCGAGTGCCTCTGAAACGGATAGCGGATCTTGTGCACGCTGGCAACGAGGGTGACGGCCTGCGACACGGTCATCCCGGGCAGCAGCGCGCCGCCTTGCAGCATGGCACCGACGCGGCCGACTTTGATGGCGTCGCGCGGGTCACCGCCGAAGAGGCGAGCGCGGCCCGCTGTCGGATGCGCCAGACCGAAGACCAAGTCGATCGTGGTGGACTTGCCTGCCCCGTTCGGGCCGAGGAGTGCAACAACCTCACCCGAGTTGATGGTGATATCGATGCCATCGACAGCTCGAAGTTGGGTGAATGACTTCTTCAACCCGCTGAGTTGAATAACGGTAGGTTCGATTAAAGATGTTTGGTTCACACCTTCATCGTGCCGCGGGAGCTCGGTGTATGCCTGGGTCGCCGATCAGGATCTGACCGTGACATTTGTCACCCACGCTGTCTTCTTCTTGAGGAGCGAGGTACGAGCGTTTCGAAATCGGGGTCTGAGTAACTAAATCGACGCCCGCGGAAACGATACGGATATGCCACCCCAGATGAGATGATCAAAATCCTGTAGGTGCAATGACTGCTTGAACCCGCCGTCCCCCCCCGATCAGCAACCCGAGTGTAGACTTGTCCTGTACGACAGGGGAGCGCCGTGAAAGGTTGCTGAGAGTGCGCAAGCAGACCCTTGAACCTGAACCGGTTAGCACCGGCGGAGGAAGTCGTGTGGTTACCGTTCGCTTGTGAACATCCACTTATGCGTTCGCGCATGCGATTGCACCCGCCGGACGTGCTCCCTGTCGACGCGACCTGGCAAGGACGGCAGCGCACAATCTGACGGAAGAGACGCCCATGACCGACGCTTACCGATTTGCACCCGGCATCGCCGCCATCACCGTCGACCCGAACGGCCACATCGCGGAACTCCGCACCGCGGTGGCCGAGGCGTGGGACGCCGCCGTCGGCCACCGCTTCGTCAGGGAGCTCTCCGCCGGCACGATCGACGACGAGGTCCTCATCGGCTACCTCGTGCAGGACTACCAGTTCTTCGACACCTTCCTCTCCATGCTCGGAGCATGTGTCGCCTACGCGGACGAGGTGCCCGCCAAACTGCGTTTCGCCCGCCAGCTCGGCCTGCTCGCGTCGGACGAGGACGGCTACTTTCAGCAGTCCTTCGACGAGCTCGGAGTTCCCAAGTCTGAACGCACCGCACCCGAACTCACTCCCACCACCACCGCGTTCAGGCAGGCGATGACCGAGGCGACTCGATCGCAGTCGTACCCTCACCTGCTCGTTCTCCTCGTCATCGCCGAATGGCTCTATCTCGATTGGGGCGAGCGCGTGGCGCAGATGCCCGAACGCTTCGTCCACCGCGAGTGGATCGAACTCCACCGCGGCACCGACTTCCGGGAGTGGGTGCAGTTTCTCGTCGATGAGCTGGATCGCGTCTTCCCCCACGATTCTGCCGCGCGGGATCGGCTCTCCGCGGTGTGGAAGCACGTCGTCGGCCTCGAACTCGCCTTTTTCGATACCGCTTACGCGCGAGGCGCGGGTCGGTGACGGTCGTGGTCCCGACATCGAGCTGAACGGTCGCCGGAGATCGCGTGCCTGGTTTCCGGACATAGTTCACATATTTCACCAGGCATCGTTTGCATTATAAGAGGGTGTCGAAAAACCGAATCATTGTGTTCTCTTTCGTTGTCGAACGCTGACTGTACGCCTCCAGGGGTGTGTCGATAACGGGGTAGCGTCGCTGTCCAATCAAACCGCACTCGATTTCGCGGAGGATCTGCTCCATGGTGGCGCGATGCTATACGTGATCCTCAGCATCTGTGCCGGTGCTAGCGTCGACCGGGTTGCTTGCGGACTTCCGCTCCTGCTGCCCGCAAAGTATTCAGAATCGTGTGGTTGGAAAACCCGAGCTTCTGGCCCACGATCACGCTTGAGTGGCCAGTCTCATAGAGTTCCACCGCTTGTGCCATCTCCCTTTCAGCCATTGAGCAGACCTGGCAGACCTCGATGCCGCGTCGTTTGAGGTGTTCACGAACGGTTCCTCGGTAGAGGCCGAACGCATTCGCTATTTGACGAATGTTGCGGACAGTCTCATAGCTCGCGACGAGGTCGTCGACTTCGTCCGGTCGCAGCTGACGCGCGGTGCCTCTGGTGGAATCGTTCAATTCCGGTGCACGATGCTCTGATTCTGCTTTCAAGCGCAGATCTACGAGTGCTTTAGTGGCGAAAGAATGTTTGGAATAAGTTTGCAAGACCCGCACCAAAGTACTGATGCCAAAAATCGATCCTGCAGAAACACGGGGTTGTCGCCCGACGGGCGTTGCGAACGGCTCCGCGGTATGAATCTTGCGAGCCTCGTCTCGAAACACCAAGACCTTCTCGAAGAAGACCTAGATCACTAACTCCGCGTCAGAGATGGCTCTGGCTGACGCGGGACGCTTCTTGAATGCGTAATAAACAGACGGGGCGATCGGCACGGCATGCGCGGTGCGCACTCGGCAGATCGGCTCGACCCCGAACCGGTCACACTGATCGTCGATGAACTGAACTGAACTGCCGTGGCAGTCGCTGACCGATCCCGCGACTCCTGCGGATACTTCCTTTGAGCTGGAAGGATCGTCATCCTTCGTTGAATCAGACTCCACCAAACCCGGAGCGATTCACTGCCGCCGACTGGAGCGGCATCCACACCCGCAACGAGACCGACCCCGTCTTGGGTCGCTCACCGCATGCGAGACCCAGATCCTCGCCCTGAGTGCGGCCGGGCTCACCAACCGCAATCCTGCACCTCGGCTCTCACCCGGCAGCGGACGGCTGATTCGGTCAGCTCCTGCGTCCGAACAGTATTGGGGGTGCTCATCCCGCAGTTTCCCAGCTGCGGACCTGGCAGGAATGCCGCAAGCGCACGCCTGTTTCCCAGACAAGACGGACGGGGCTGGGCGTAAAATTTTTAGCGTGATACCTCCAACCCAGACCACTGTCGGCGCACTGCGGGCGTCCGGCCATGCTCAGAAGACGCTCCGCGTCGAAATACGCGACAACCTGCTGTCTGCCCTCCGCGAGGGCCGCAATCCGTGGCCGGGTCTGCACGGCTTCGAATCCACCGTGATCCCGCAACTGGAGCGCGCCCTCATCGCCGGGCACGACATCGTTCTCCTCGGAGAGCGTGGGCAAGGCAAGACACGGCTGTTGCGCACCATGGTCGGACTGCTCGACGAGTGGTCGCCGGTCATCGAGGGCTCCGAGCTCGGAGAGCATCCTTTCGAGCCAATCACCACTGCAAGTCTTCGCCGGGCCGCGGAACTCGGTGACGACCTTCCCGTCACCTGGCGCGGTCGAAACGAGCGGTATTCCGAGAAGCTCGCCACGCCTGACACCTCGGTCGCCGACCTTATCGGGGATGTCGACCCGATGAAAGTCGCCGAAGGACGAAGCCTCGGCGACCCGGAGACGATCCACTTCGGCCTGATACCTCGTAGCCACCGCGGTATCGTGGCGATCAACGAGCTGCCCGACCTCGCCGAGCGCATCCAAGTGGCGATGCTGAACGTCATGGAGGAGCGGGATATCCAGATCCGCGGTTATGTTCTGCGACTCCCGCTCGACGTGCTCGTGGTTGCGAGCGCCAACCCCGAGGACTACACGAATCGCGGCCGAATCATCACCCCGCTCAAAGATCGCTTTGGCGCCGAGATCCGCACGCACTACCCGACCGAGTTGGTGGATGAGATCGCCATCATCCGCCAGGAGTCTGACCTCGTAGCCGATGTACCGGACTATCTTGTCGAGATTCTCGCCCGCTTCACCCGTGCTCTGCGCGAGTCGAACGCGGTGGACCAGCGCAGCGGCGTGAGCGCCCGCTTCGCCATCGCGGGTGCGGAGACGATCGCTGCAGCGGCAATCCACCGAGCAACCCGCCAGGGTGAGGCGGATGCAGTGGCCAGGCCGGTCGACCTGGAAACAGCCGTCGACGTTCTTGGCGGCAAAATCGAGTTCGAGTCGGGCGAGGAGGGGCGCGAAGACGAGATTCTCGACCACCTGCTGCGCACCGCTACGGCGGAAACGGTCCGTGCGCACTTTCACGGCCTCGACTTCGACGTGCTTATCGACGCCATCGATAGTGGCGCAATGGTCACCACCGGCGAGCAGGTGACCGCCGGCGACTTTCTCACGGGACTGCCGTCGCTCGGCGAGTCAGAGCTTTACGACCAGATCTGCGAACGTCTCGGGGCGGCCAATGACGGGCAGCGGGCTGGCGCCATCGAGCTTGCTCTCGAGGGGCTTTATCTCATGCGCAAGATCAGCAAGGAAAGTGGTGGCGGCGAGGTCATCTATGGCTGAGAACATCCGCATTCAGAACACCGTGCCTGGTGAAATCCCGGCTCTGCCCCACGGGATGGGAAACACCCATGACTAGAACGAATCGACGCCTGATTCGGCGTTCCCGGTATGGCAGGTATGACGGCGGGCCAGACCCGCTTGCCGCACCCGTCGACCTCTCGGAGGCCCTCGACGCCATCGGTGAGGACGTCATGGCTGGTTCGTCGCCCGAGCGCGCCATGCGCGAATTTCTCCGCCGCGGTGGCAGAGATCAGGCGGGACTCGACGATCTTGCCCGCCGGGTTGCTGAGCGTCGTCGCGATCTGACCGGAAAAAACAACCTCGACGGCACCCTCCAGGAGATCAAAGAGCTGCTCGACAAAGCCGTTCTTGCCGAGCGCAAACAGCTCGCTCGCGATACAGAAATTGATGACAGCGATCGGATGCTCGCCGAGATGCAACTCGACGCTCTGCCCGCTTCCCCGGCAGCGGCCGTAGCCGAATTGAACTCCTACGACTTCAAGAGCAGCGAGGCGCGCGAGTACTTCGAGAAGATCAAGGACCTGCTCGGGCGCGAAATGCTCGACCAGCGGTTCGCCGGTATGAAAGAGACTCTGGAGAACGCGACGGATGAGTATCGCGCCGCCATCTCCGAGATGATGAATGACCTAAACGCTCTGCTTGATGACCATCAGCGTGGCGAGGACACCCAGGAACAGTTCGACGAATTCATCAAGAATCACGGCGAGTTCTTCCCCGAAAAGCCCGGCAATATCGACGAACTGCTCGACTCGCTTGCCGAACGCGCCGCTGCCGCCCAGCGGATGCGTAACTCGATGACACCGGAACAGCGCAACGAGCTCGATGCTCTCGGCCAGCAGGCGTTCGGATCGCCGGAGCTGATGCAATCACTGTCCCAACTCGATGGCTCTCTGCGGGCGCTTCGTCCCGGTGAAAACTGGGGAGGCTCTGAGCAGATGGACGGTGAGCAGGGTCTCGGTCTCGGTGACGGCACGGGGGTCTTTCAGGACATCGCCGAGCTCGACACGTTATCTGACCAGCTCTCGCAGTCCTACAACGGCTCACGCATGGACGACCTCGACCTCGACCTCCTGTCCCGCCAACTCGGCGATGAAGCGGCGGTCGACGCCCACGTGCTCAAGCAGCTCGAAAAAGCGCTCCGTGATTCCGGCACGATGAAGCGCGGCTCCGACGGTCAACTCAAGCTGACTCCGAAAGCTATGCGTCAACTCGGCAAAGCGCTGTTGCGGGATGTCGCCAACCGCATGTCCGGCCGTCAGGGCAACCGTGAGCTTCGCCAGGCCGGCGCGGCGGGGGAGCGCTCCGGTGCCACTCGCGAGTGGGCCTTCGGTGACACAGAGGCTTGGGACATCCCCCGCACGATCACAAACGCGCTGATCAGAACGGCCGGAGACGGCGGATCACTCGGGGCGGGCGTCCGCATGGAAATCGGTGATGTCGAAGTGCAGGAGACGGAGGCGCGCACCCAGGCGTGTGTCGCCCTGCTCGTGGACACCTCGTTCTCGATGGCGATGGATGGCCGGTGGGTGCCGATGAAACGCACCGCCCTGGCACTCCATTCATTGATCACGAGCCGATTCCGGGGTGACGACCTGCAACTCATCACCTTCGGTCGCCATGCCGAGGTGATGGATATCGAACAGCTCACCGGGCTCGACGCCCAGTACGACAAGGGCACGAATCTGCATCATGCCCTTCTGCTGGCAAACCGACATTTCCGCAAACATCCCAGTGCCCAGCCGGTGCTCCTCATTGTCACCGACGGTGAACCGACCTCGCACCTTGAAGCCAGCGGTGACGTCTTCTTCGCGTATCCACCGCACCCGGTTACCGTTGCTGTAGCCGTGCGTGAGCTCGACAACTCGGCGCGGCTCGGTGCACAGACGACGTTCTTTCGCCTGGGCGATGACCCTGGTCTCGCACGGTTCATCGACTCGATGGCCGCGCGCGTCGACGGCACAGTGGTTGCACCCGAAATCGACGACCTCGGTGCCGCAGTGGTCAGTTCCTATCTGGGCTCCCGTCGGGGCACAAACGGTGCTGGCACCTCGGGCGGAGTCGACAGCATGTTCGGGCGCGGCTGGGGCTACTGAGGGGATTCCGCCGGTCAGTCTGCCCGAACGGCGGCCAGTTCATAACAGCGGAGCGTTTAGAACTGTGCCCGTCAAGCTTTTGCGACAATCTGATGGGTTTTTCTTCTCAGTCGCAGCCGTGGTCGCGGGCCATCGTGCGAGCGTCGATGATCAGGCTCGTCCGCAGGTGACTCGCAATCGACCAGCCCACGACCATGCGGGTGCACAAGTCGATCACGGTCGCCAGATATAACCAACCTGACCTGGTCCGTAGGTACGTGACATCGCCGCAGAACCGGGTTCCCGGGACGGCGGGGCGTGTCTATCGGTAGTACGAGGCCCGGGAGACGCCGAGTTTCTGGCACATCCAGTCGATGAGGGAGGAGGCCTTTTCTGCCAGGATAAATATGAAGTAGTCGTTTAGCGTTGCGTCGCGGCCAAGAAGGCGCTGACTTGTCACAGAAACTCGGGACTGAACTTACGACGACTCGACATGAAACAGATTCTCCTAACCTCTGTCTTGAATCGCCATACGTGCGCAGTGTGCGCAGGTGTCATAACGTAAGACCATGAATCAGATCAGTGGGAAGAAACTGTTCATGGCAGGGCTGGCGGCGTGGGTGCTGTTGGGATTGCTGGGTGTGTTCGTCTGGGGTCCGTTGGCCCAGGTTCCGGGAGGAAGCTTGCCGGGTACCTATGTGGCCATTGCGGAATCGGGTGAACTCGGCTGGGTGCTGCCGTGGCCGACCCTCTGGGCTGTTCTGTGCGTCTTCGTGATGCTGCGAGTCACCCGGGAGTGGCGCACGCGGCAGCCGGGGATCGCCCAGCGTTCGGTGTCGCGGCGGATGGTCGCGGCCGGAGGGGTGCTTCTGGCAATCGGGCTGCTGGCCGTGATCTACTGCTTCGCCGCACTCCCGACGGCACTCTGGATTTCCAATCACCTGCCGCCCTTTGAAGGAAACGACACCCCGTTCTTCTCTGCGACTTCCGCGGTGGCTCTGGTCGCCACCACCACCGGCGCCCTATTGCTGCTCGCCGCCAGATTTAGCCCGAGAGCGTTTCAGGGGCCGGCCGCAACAAAGATGTCCTGACCTCGGTCGGCTTGACGCCAACCGGTCATTCGCGGGGGTGTGACTGCAATCTGGCCTGCTCGGGAACGCAGTGCCGTCAGTGGGCGGCGGGGTGCGTGATCTGGGTCTTCTCGCCGGAGCGGTCAATCTCGTGCAGCGACATCAGCTGGTGGCAGACGGGGCAGGTGGCCTCGGCGCGGTGCTGTTGGGTCTCGGCGGGGGACTCTGTCGTGTACGGGCCGAGCGGTGGCGGGCCGAGGATAGGAAGCAGCCGGCGATTGAGCCAGGCCACCAGTGCCGGAATACCGCGGGGGGCACGGGGCTCGTTTTCTTTATCGCTCACAGTGCGGAGTCTATGAGTATCGGTCGATCGCTTGCTGAGACTCTCGGGCATTCGGGGGTGATGCGGAATAGTGCGGCCGCATCCGCCCTTGCACTGACCATGACTACTATCGCAATCATCGGAGCAGGAACCGGTCTCGGGGCCGCTGTCGCACGTCGTTTCGGAGCGGAGGGCTTCTCTGTCGCCTTGATCTCCCGGCATCAGGGGCGCCTCGACGCATTAGCCGCCGAACTTGTGAGCGAGGGCATCACCGCCCAGGGCTTCGCCGCAAACGTGCGCATCCCGGCTTCTCTCAGCGCCGCACTCGAAAACGCCGCCGAGAGCCTCGGCCCGATTGAGGTGCTGCAGTACAGCCCGCTTCCGCAGAAAGACTTCATGCGTCCGGTACTGGAGACGACGCCAGCCGACCTTGTCGGCCCGGTCGAATTCTCTATCTATGGACCGGTCGCGGCCGTGCACCAGGTGCTGCCCGGCATGCGTTTCCTCGGCACCAACCGGGGCACCATACTGTTCGTCAACGGTGGCTCGGCGGTCACCCCCGGTCGCGGTGTCACCGGCACCTCGATCGCGTTCGCAGGTCAGGCGGCATACGCCCAGTTGCTGAACGAGGTGCTCGGCGAGGAGGGTATCCAGGTCTCTCAACTCATCATCGGCGGTCGCATCATCGCGGGCGACCCGGACAAGGACCCCGCCATCCTGGCCGGGCTACTGTGGGATCTGCACGCAAAGCGCGACACGTTCCGCCATCAGGTCAGTGCCGACTAAATAGTCGTGCTGACGCGGAACAAGCCCGCACGAAACGCACGACCGACAGGGGAGTATCTATGACCATCACCGCGTATCTCGACATCCGAATCAAGCCGGAATCCTTGGACGGGGCCGCCGCCCTCATTACCGACGTACTGACGGCGACCCGGTCATTCGACGGGAACCTGGGCGTCGAGGTCTTGATCGACGAGGCAGACCCGACGCACATGGTGCTCGTCGAGACATGGGAGTCGGTTCATCATGACGCCGCCTACCGGGACTGGCGCTCGACTCCGGCCGGTGCATCCGGACTGGCCGACATCCTCAGCGCTGTACCCGTACTGACGCTCTACAAACTCGCCGCCGACATTTAGCTCGACCGGCTCTCACAGGCTCACGGGCCGGGCAGGTGCAAGACTCGGGTATCGATATCTTCAGCGCCTGGCCCGGCATTCCGGTCATCCTCGGACAAACCGCTCCCGTGATCGTTCCCCCCGTGACTATGGCGCTCATTGTCGCGGTCGCGGTCGTCCTCTCCGTGCCGAGAGTCTCGTGGCGCTGGTTCGGGCTGTTCACCACCCTGGTGCACGAGCTCGGCCATGCCTTCACGGCGGCCCTTACCGGTCGTCGGGTGACGGCGATCCACATCCGCGCCGATCAGTCCGGATCCGCCCACAGCTTGGGACGGCCCGGCTTCAGCGCCGTATTCTCAGGTTTCTTCGGCTATCCGGCACCGGCCCTGGTAGGGCTCGGACTGGTGTGGGCTGTGTTCAACGGTTTCACCTCCGCGGCCCTCGTCATCGGGGGAGTCGTTGTCATCCTCACCCTGGTCTTTATCCGCAACCTGTTCGGCGTGCTGGTCGTGCTGGGTTCTGCCGCGGTGAGCTTCTGCCTCTGGTACTTCGGCACGCTTGAGCAACAGGGCGTCGCGCTGCTCGCGCTCGGCGTCGCGCTTCTGGTCGGGTCCGTTCGAGGCCTCCTCACCGTCATCAGCGTGCACACGTCTCACCGGGAACGCCTGGAAAGCTCCGACGCGTACCTTCTGGCGCGCAGATCCGGAGTTCCGTCATTCCTCTGGCTCCTCGGCTTCGCAGTCGTGATCTTCGGAAGCCTGTGGGCTGCCATTTCAGCGTGGCTGGCCTCCCAGCCCTGACCCGGCGCCCGGTGTCGAGAAATCCGCGAATGGCAAGATTCGGCGTTCTTTCTTCACGAATGTCAGTCGGCGGCCCTCAAAGCAGGGCAGACTCAGGTCATTACGTAAACTTTTTCTCGTGTCTCTCTCATTGCGCTGAAGGGCCCCCGCCAAGCCATGTTTCAGAAGATTCTTGTTGCCAACCGCGGTGAAATCGCCATTAGAGCCTTCCGGGCCGCCTTCGAACTGGGGGCCCGCACCGTTGCCGTCTACCCCTACGAAGACCGCAACTCGCTGCACAGGCTGAAGGCCGACGAGGCGTACCAGATCGGGGAGCCTGGCCATCCGGTGCGTGCCTACCTCGACGTGAGCGAGATCATCCGGGTGGCCAAGGAGTGCGGCGCCGACGCGATCTACCCCGGCTACGGCTTTCTCTCGGAAAACCCCGATCTCGCTCGCGCCGCGGCTGAGGCCGGAATCACCTTCATCGGCCCGCCGCAGAGCGTGCTCGAGATGGCCGGCAACAAGGTCACGGCTAAAGAGCACGCGATCGCTGCGGGGGTCCCCGTGCTGGCCTCGTCCCCGGCCTCGCTAGACATTGACGAGCTGCTCGCCTCCGCGGATGCCGTCGGCTTTCCGATCTTCGCCAAGGCCGTCGCGGGCGGTGGCGGCAGGGGGATGCGCCGGGTCGAGCGTCGGGAAGACCTCCGCGACGCCCTCGAGGCTGCCATGCGCGAGGCCGAGAGCGCCTTCGGCGACGCGACGATGTTCCTCGAGCAGGCAGTCGTGCGCCCTCGTCACATCGAGGTGCAGATCCTCGCGGATTCCAACGGCGACACCGTGCACCTATTCGAACGAGACTGCTCGGTGCAGCGCCGGCACCAGAAGGTTATCGAGATCGCGCCGGCGCCGAACCTCGACGAAGACGTTCGCCAGGCGATGTACCGGGACGCGATCGCATTCGCCCGCTCCATCGGGTACGTGAATGCCGGAACCGTGGAGTTCCTGCTGGACACCGCGGGAGAGCGGGCCGGGCAGCATTTCTTTATCGAGATGAACCCGCGCATCCAGGTCGAGCACACGGTCACCGAAGAGGTCACCGATGTGGATCTCGTTCAGTCCCAGATGCGGATCGCCGCGGGAGAGAGCCTCGCGGAGCTGGGCCTTGTCCAAGAGAACCTCCGTATTCGCGGGGCAGCGCTGCAGTGCCGCATCACGACGGAGGATCCCTCCCAGGGCTTTCGCCCCGACACGGGCAAGATCAGCACCTACCGCTCACCGGGTGGCGCGGGTATCCGACTGGATGGCGGCACGATGAATGCCGGCTCCCAGATCAGCCCGCACTTCGACTCGATGCTGGTCAAGATGACCTGCCGCGGCCGCGACTTCACCGCCGCCGTCACCCGGGCCAAGCGCGGCCTGGCCGAGTTCCGCCTGCGCGGGGTCACCACAAACATCCCGTTCCTTCAGGCGGTTCTGGACGACCCCGACTTCGCCGCCGGCGACCTCAGCACGTCCTTCATCGATGAGCGGCCGGGCCTCGTAACCGCGCACCAGTCCAGGGACCGCGGCTCCAAGATTCTGCAGTGGCTCGCCGACACGACGGTCAACCAGCCGAATGGTCCGCGGCCCGCCGTGATCGATCCTGCCCGCAAGCTTCCCGTCGTCGATCTCGAGGCTCCGGCCCCGGCTGGCTCCCGCCAACGCCTGCTCCAGCTCGGTCCGGTCGGCTTCGCCTCGGCGCTCCGGGCCCAGACGGCACTGGCGGTGACGGATACGACATTCCGCGACGCCCACCAGTCGCTGCTCGCGACCCGCGTGCGCACCCGTGACCTGCTCGCCGTCGCCCCGCACGTCGCCCGGCTCACCCCGCAGCTGCTGTCGATCGAGGCCTGGGGCGGGGCGACGTATGACGTGGCCCTCCGCTTCCTCGGCGAAGACCCGTGGGAGCGCCTCGCAGCCCTCAGGGAGGCCGTGCCGAACATCAACATCCAGATGCTGCTTCGCGGCCGGAACACCGTCGGCTACACGCCCTACCCGGCCGAGGTCACCGAGGCCTTCGTGCGGGAGGCCGCCGACACGGGCGTAGACATCTTCCGCATCTTCGACGCGCTGAACGATGTCTCCCAGATGCGCCCCGCGATCGACGCGGTGCTTCAGACCGGAACCACGATCGCCGAGGTGGCGCTCTGCTACACCGGCGACCTGATGGACCCGGCGGAAGACCTTTACACGCTCGACTACTACCTGCGCCTCGCCGAGCAGATCGTCGACAGTGGTGCCCACGTGCTCGCGATCAAAGACATGGCCGGATTGCTGCGTGCCCCGGCGGCCGAGCGGCTCGTCACCGCGCTGCGCTCGCGGTTCGATCTGCCGGTGCATGTGCACACCCACGACACCCCGGGCGGCCAGCTCGCGACCCTCCTCGCCGCAAGCCGGGCCGGAGCGGATGCCGTAGACGTTGCGAGCGCGCCGATGGCCGGCACGACGAGCCAGCCGTCGGCATCCTCCCTTGTAGCCGCCCTCGCCCACACCGACCGTGACACGGGGATCTCCCTCGCCGCGGTCTCCGACCTCGAGCCGTACTGGGAGGCCGTGCGCCGCGTCTACGCGCCGTTCGAGTCCGGGCTGGCATCACCGACCGGTCGCGTGTACACGCACGAGATCCCGGGAGGCCAGCTTTCCAACCTTCGCCAGCAGGCCATCGCCCTGGGGCTCGCCGACGACTTCGAGCTGATCGAGGACATGTATGCCGCGGCGAACAAGATTCTCGGCCGGGTGCCCAAGGTCACGCCGTCGTCGAAGGTCGTGGGCGATCTCGCCCTGCATCTTGCTGCGGTGCGCGCCGACCCGGCCGACTTCGAGGAGAACCCTGGCAAATACGACATCCCCGACTCCGTCGTGGGCTTCATGGCGGGCGAGCTCGGTGAGCTGCCCGGCGGCTGGCCCGAGCCGTTCCGCAGCAAGGTTCTCGCGGGCCGTGACGTCAAGATCGGTGTCACCGAGCTCAGCACCTTCGACCAAGCGGCACTTGCCGAGTCCAGTGTGAGTCGCCGGGCGACGCTGAATCGCCTGCTGTTCCCCGGCCCGACCAAGACCTTCACCGAGCAGCGCGAGTCGTTCGGCGACGTGAGCGCGTTGAACACTCTCGACTACCTCTACGGGCTGACCCAGGGCAGCGAGCATGTGATCGAGATTAGCCGCGGCGTTCGCCTGCATGTCGGCCTTGAGGCCATCGGAGAGGTCGACGACAAGGGTCTTCGCACTGTGATGACGACGCTGAACGGACAGTTGCGCCCGGTTGACGTGCGCGACGTGTCCGTGCAGGTCACAACCGTTCTTGCAGAAAAGGTTCGACCGGGGGTGGCGGGAGAAATCGGTGCCCCGTTCTCCGGCGTCGTGACGCTGCGGGTAGCCGTCGGCGACGTCATCGAGGCAGGACAGGCCGTGGCATCCATCGAGGCCATGAAGATGGAGGCCGCTATCACGGCCCCCATCGGCGGCGTCGTCGAGCGCATCGCCATGCAGCCGACCCAGTCGGTGGACGCGGGCGACCTCATCCTCGTGTTGGCCGCCGGCTAGCGTGATCGGGAGGGACTGGCGCCCTGTCGATCAGGCCGTCAACCAGCGCGGCAGCAGCGGCTCGATCAGGAGGTAGTAGCGCTCCGGGTCGTTGCCGCGCGGCACCGTGACGGGTGCCGTCTCGAGCCAGACCTCGACGACGGCGGCGCTGCCAGCGGCCAGGAACCGGGCTGTTCCGTTAATGAAATCGTCACGGGACAGCCGTGGATCACAGACCCCGTCGGGAAGGATCCAACTCTTGTCGGCGATCAGTCCGAGGACTGTCTCTTCGAAGTGCGGGGCCAGGAGGTGCTGGCTGGTGGTGAGGCCCGGCTCGTCGATGAGATGGCGAAAAATCGCCTCGTGCGACCAGACCACGCTGGCGACAGCGACGGTGTTCTCGTGAATGGCATCCTGCACGGTGTGCTCACGGACGTAGGCCGATGTGAGATAGGTGGCGCGGAGTTCGGCCAGTTCTTCCCGGATGACCCGGGCGAGCAGCTGTGCCGGGTTCTTCGCATGGTCGTAGAAGGTCGCCCGGTGGATGTTCGCGGCGGCGGCGACCTGGGACACGCTCAGGCTGTCGACGTGCTGCTCTGATGCCAGCTTGAGGATAGCCGTGCGGAGGGACTCCGTTGTGCGTTCGATTCGTGCGTCCATCGTGTGAATTCCTTTTGGCCGTCGCGGTGTTCGAACACCGTCGTCTGGAGATATCCCTCGCCACAGTTTACCGGCGCGTAGAACCCCTCTGAATGCTCCATCGCCTCGAATCCGCTCGGAGTGCTGGCCCTCGGCGACCGACCTAGCCTGCGATGGTGACCGCGGTTGGTCGCAGTGCGAGGGAGAGTAGTTCGAGCGTGCGCTCTTTGCTGATGTTCACCGCGGGGGATTCGCCGTCGTGACCGCTTGAGACAGGGGAGACCATGATCTCGTCGACCTCGTACCGGTTGGCGAGCTCGGTGACGTTTGCGGCAGCGATATCGGGGGTTCCGATGACCCATCTTGCGGCCTGGTCGTCGATCAGGTCCTGCTCCATCGGGCTGATCGTCTCGGCGGCGGCCTGTTCGACGGTGAGCTGGGGCCCGAGGCGGCCGCCGGAGCGAAGCCGGGCCATCATGATCAGCTGCGGCAGGGCCAAGGCCTGCGCTTGCTCGTGAGTGTCAGCTACGACGGCGTTGATCGTGACGAGGGTCTTGGGCGCGGCCAGGGCGACGCTGGGGGCGAACTCGCGGCGGTAGAGCGCCAGGGCATTCTCGATGCCGGATTGGCCGAAGTGATGCGCATAGACGTAGGCCATGCCGAGCTGGGCGGCGAGCTGGGCGCTGTAGTGGCTCGAGCCGAGAAGCCAGACGGCGGGGGAGCTCGAGGCGCGCGGCGTCGCCCGGAGGGCGTAGTCCTGGCCACGCATCGGAATGACGACGCCGGGCTGGCCGGCGCT
>JBBATW010000037.1:0-19527 GCA_040398585.1 Agreia sp. | reverse complement strand
GTGGCACCGCTGAAACGGCGACCGATAGCGGGTGCGCAGGCGACATGGGCGCCCCGTACGGGCTGATCGAAGGATCCGGGGCGGCAGTCTCGCTCGAGACCATCGAACGGCTCATCTGCGACACCGGACTCGTGGGCGAACTGTTCGCATCCGACGGGGCACTCCTAGATGTGGGCCGCGACCAACGGCTGTTCACCGCGAAGCAACGCACCGGACTCCAAACCGAATGGGGCGGGTGCGCCGACCCGACATGCGACCGGCCGCCGAGCATGTGCGAAGCACACCACATCATCAGGTGGCGAGACGGCGGCCGCACCGATGTCGCCGACGGCATCCTGCTGTGTCGCCGGCATCACCTGCTGCTCCACGACCACGGCGGGCAGATCGTACGAGAAGGAACCGAGTACTACATGACCCGCGGGGACAAGACCCCAGGGCAGGCCGCACCGGTTAGGTTCCGGCTCGAGAGCAAGAACGCCCTGTATCGAAAACTCGTGGGTGCCGGCAGCAACGGAACAGATCGAGGCCGACCCAGCTATCGGGGATAACTCCGCAAAGCGGAGCAAAGTTCACGTTCTCAACGTACGGCCAACCTCTGGACTATGACCTTGAGAACGTCACGAGCCTCGGGAATCGGGAAGAGCATCCAGTCGTGGATCATCCCCACGACCTCCCGATATTCGATGGATCCGCCAGCCGCCCGAACCAGACGCGCGAGTCGGCGCGCGTCCAGGTGCAGCAGGTCGCGGGTGCCAGCGAATACGAGCAGTCGGCCAAGATCGTTCAGGGGGCCGTTGATGGGGCTGACCTGGGGGATCCCAGGGTCGTCCGGGGACGCGAAGAATGCGCCGAGAGTTCTGAGGTGTTCCGGGTTGAGCAGGGCATCGGTGCGGCCGAGAACGTCTATTGCCGGATCGGCCATTACTGCGTCAAGCCAGGGGCTGAGCAGAATGAGATCGGTTGGGCGCAGGGCGAAAGAAATCGCTTGGACCAGGGCTAAGGCCATCCCGGCTCCCGCCGATTCGCCGATTACGGCGACGGGGGCCGCGTGTTCGGGGCCGACCGCCCGGGCGTGCTCATGCATTCGGCCGTAGACGCGCAGGAGGGTCGGAAACACGTCCCGATAGGTGTGCTCGGGCGCGAGCGGGTAGATCGGCACGGTGACGGTGCGGCCGGTGCGTCGGGCCAGTGTTGCGGCCAGACGCCACTGGGCGGCATTGATCTCGAGGGCGTAGCCGCCGCCGTGCAGGAATAGAATCTCGCCTCGGGATTCGCGCGGGGCCCGGCCCTGGGGCGCCGACGGCGTGATGATGTACACAGGCCAGCCGTCGAGGTCGTCGCGGGAGATTCGAGCGCCCGAGGAGAGCCGGCGTGGCGGCCGTGAATCCGTCGGCCGCCGCTTCCTCGCCGAAGGCCCGCTGAAGCGATCGGGATTGAAGAAGGTGTTGCGGGCCCGGGTGAGTATGAGAGCTGCCCTGATCATCCGCAGCGACAGGGAGGTCACCGGCTGATCACTGCCGTGGTGTCCAATCGAAGCTCGCTCTCTGGCCTGGGCCACGGGTGACGTTGAAGAAGAAGCATACTGGGAGGGTGACGGTAATTCTTTGTTGACGGCAACCAGTGCTCAGCAATTCGCCGCCGTCGAGCGCGGCGACATTCCGCCACTCGAGCAGGTTCGTCGAGATGTCTGGGCGCTGGGCGTTGCTATACCCGGCGGGCGAATCCCGTTTTCGCTCTGCTATCTACTCGGGGACAGTTCCGGTGGCATTCACGTCGTCGACCCCGGGTGGGATTCGGATGATAACTGGACAGGGCTTGAGGCGGCACTCGCCGGCCTGGGCGCAACCGCGGCCTCTGTTCGGAGCATCATCGGCACGCATCGCCATCCGGATCATGTCAGGATGGCCGACCGGTTGCGCAGCGCGTCGGGGGCCCGCTCATCATGCACGAGGCCGAGTCGACGTCGGCGGCATCCGGCCCGGTCCGACAGACGGGTCTTGCCGAGCTGGAGTTTCAGCTCGACGAATGGGCTGTGCCCGAAGATCGTCGTTCGGAGTTCCGTTCCATCTCTCTGGACGGCGCCGAGCATCTTCCCGTCACGGTCGAGAAGACGGTGCGAGACGGTGAGAGGCTCGATGTTCCCGGGTTCGACCTTATTGCGACCTGGACGCCCGGTCATACCCAGGGCCATCTCTGTCTTCGCGACGACGCACGTAACCTGATGTTCACGGGCGATCACGTGTTGCCGACGATGAACGCCGGCCTCGGCCTCGGCGGCGCCGGCCAGACGAACGCCCTCAGCGACTACCTGCGTTCGCTCCAGCGGATAGGCGAGTACCGGGAGCACGAGGTGCTTCCCGGCCACGGCTACCGGTTCACCGGGCTGGACCTGCGGGCTGCGGAGTCGGCCGAGCACCATCTCGAACGTGCCCGCGAGGTTGCCGCAGTGCTGAACGAGGGCGGCGAGCCGAGTATCTGGGAGATCGCCAGTCGGCTCACGTGGAGTGCCGGCTGGGAAAATCTCCGGGGCTTCTTCGCCTACTCGGCTCTCACTCAGACCGCCATGCACCGCGACTACGTCATGGGCGGCGGGCTGGGCTAGATCAGAGGGGTGTCGGTGCGGGCGGCGCGTCAACGAAATCGCCCGAGTCGCGGCGCAGCCGGGCAAGAATGCGCACCAAGTCTGAGATGTCCTCCGACGACAGCCCAGGTAACTCGAATACCTCTGAGTTCAGATGCGCAGAGGTCTCGGTAGCCAGTTCGCGGCCCGCTTCGGTGATCACGACCAGGGTGGCCCGGCCATCCGTCGGATGCGGCTCCCGGGTGACCAAGCCATCGCGCTCGAGCCGGTCGACGGTATTCGTCACGCTCGTCGGGTGAACCTGAAGGCGGGCGCTCGCGCTGGCCATCGGCAGTGAGCCCTCGCGCGAGAAGCTGAGCAGCGTCAGCAGCTCGAACCGGGCGAATGAGAGGTCGAACGGCTTCAACGATGTCTGCACGCGGCCGAGCATGAGCTGCTGGGCCCGCATGATCGAGGTGACCGCGGCCATTCCGTCGGCGGCCTCGGTCCAGCCGTGGGCGACCCACTGCCGCTTGGCCTCCGCGATGGGGTCCATCGGCAGGGGGTTCAGGGATGACATCGGTTCGCTCCTTGCGCTTTTCCTCAGTGCCAACGCTACCGTGTTGGGCTTCTAGCGCTTTGCCGCAGCGTTCAGCGTGACAGGGTTCCGGTGAGCTGGGCCACCGGGCGAAGCAGCAGCGGCCGCGCGGCGACCCAGGCAACGATCATCACGACGACGGATGCGGCAAAAATCCAGAAACCCAGCCACGAGTCACCGTCTTGCATCGCGTACATGTGGTTGAGGTTGCGCAGCGCCCCGGTCGCCAGCACCAGCGTGACGTGCACGATGATGAACGCGACGAAGAAGAACATCACGGGAAGGTGCACCGCCCGGGCGATCTCGATCGGGTAGGCCCTGTTCAACCGGGTTGCGTCCTTGGGCCAGGCGCCCGACATGCGCAGGCCCGTGATGATGGCCAGCGGGGCGGCGAGGAAGACGATGGTGAAGTAGGCCAGCACCTGCAGGCTGTTGTAGTTCACCCAGCCGTTTTCGGTAGGCCAGTTCATGGATGCGTATTGAAGCGCAGCGCTCAGAGCGTTGGGGAACACGTCCCAGCTGGTTGGCACGAGGCGAAGCCACTGGCCGGTGCTGAAGATCAGGATGTAGAACACGATGCCGTTCAGCACCCATAGGGCGTCGAGGCTGAGGTGCAGCCACAGGTCGAGGCTGATACGCGAGGGCGCGTTCTTAGTACGGATCAGGCCCTTGTTGTTGCGGGTCCAGAACGCGGCCGGCTTGCGACCTGAACGCACGATCCAGCCGGTGCGAATGATCAGCAGCAGGAAGAACGCGTTCAGGAAGTGCTGCCAGCCGAGCCACGCGGGGAACCCGACGGGGGCGCCCGCGGGCACGGCTGATTCGCCGGGGTAATCCGAAAGGAAGCTCTCCACGTCGGGCAGGGTACGCAGCCACTGGGCGCCGAGAACGACCACCAGCAGGACGACAAGGGCGGTGGGAAGCGCCCAGATCAGGGCCCGCCACTTGCTGGTGGTCTTCTTCTTTCCGGTGGAGACGCTCATGTCGGTAAGGCTACTTGGCTCGGGCGTTGATCGCGTCGATCAGCTGGGGCACGACCTTGAAGACGTCGCCGACGATGCCGAAGTCGGCCACGTCGAAGATCGGCGCATCCGAATCCTTGTTGATGGCAATGATCGTCTTGGCGGTCTGCATGCCGGCCCGGTGCTGGATGGCGCCGGAGATGCCGAGGGCGATGTAGAGGTTGGGTGAAACCGTGATGCCGGTCTGGCCGACCTGGGCGGTCTGGGCGATGTAGCCGGCGTCGACGGCTGCACGAGATGCCCCGATGGCAGCTCCAAGCGCATCGGCCAGCTGCTCGACGAGGACGAAGTTCTCCTTGGAGCCGAGACCTCGGCCGCCCGACACGATGATGCTGGCGTCGCGAAGCTCGGGGCGAGAGGACTCGACGACGGTCTGGGTGATGGAATCTATGATGGCGGACTTCGCCGCGTCAACGCTGACGGTTACAGTGGTCACGGCGGCTGTCTTGGCCTCGGCGCGGTCATCGATGGCCCCAGGGCGAACAGTGACGACCGCGATGCCGCCCTCGACGGACGACTCGACGATGTAGGCGCCGCCGAAGACGGAGTGCATGGCCACCAACTCGCCGGAGTCGGTTGCCCGCACGGCGACGGCGTCGATGACGAGGCCGGCGTTGAGGCGAACCGCGAGACGGGCCGCGATGTCACGGCCGTCGGAGGTGTTCGATACGAGGATCGTGCCGGGGGAGTAGGCCGCGGCCGCCGCGACCAGCGCCTCGACGGATGGAGCGGTGAGTACAGTCGTGAGCTGGTCGCTCTCGGCGGCGAAGACGATCTCTGCCCCGAGTGCGCCGAGCTGGTCGCCGAGGGCAGCTCCCGCTCCGGCGGCCGTGACCGTGACGGCCACGGGAGTTCCCAGCTGGGATGCCGCCGCCAGAAGGCCGGCGGCCGTGTTGCTGATCTCGCCCGAGGCGGAGAGATCAATGAGTGCCAGTACGTGTGTCATTCGATTTCCTTACTGAGTCTTCAGGGAGCTAGATCAGGCGGCCGGCGACAAGGAACTCGGCCAGCTCGACACCGGCGTTTCCCTCATCTATGGTCTTGGTTCCGGCGGTACGGGCAGGGCGCTGCACCGTGCTGACGACAACCGAGCGGCCATTACTGGTGCTGGCGGCGTCGAGGCCGAGATCTGCCAGGCTCAGCACCTCAAGGGGTTTCTTCTTGGCGGTGAGGATGCCCTTGAAGTTCGGGAAGCGAGCCTCGGGCAGCGCCTCGGTGATCGAGATGACGGCGGGCAGCGCGGCGTGCACCTGGAGGCTGCCGGTTTCGCTGGAGCGGGATCCTTTGACCTCTGTGTCGGTCAGGGTGACCTCGTTGAGGAAGCTCAGGTGCGCCAGGCCGAGATGTTCGGCGATCATCGTGGGCACGACTCCGCCGCGGCCGTCGGTGGATTCGTTTCCGGCCACAACGACATCGCAGCCGCTGCGGGCTACGACCGCCGACAGAACCTTGGAGGTCAGCCAGGCGTCGGCGCCGGCGAGTTTGTCATCCAGCACGTGCACGGCAGAATCGGCACCCATCGAGAGGCCCTTGCGAAGGGCTGCGGTGACCGAGGCGGGGCCCATGGAGACGATGACGACCTCGGTGCCCTTGTTCGCATCGCGGTAGGTCAGGGCGACCTCGAGAGCCCGTTCGCCGATCTCGTCGATTACGGCGTCGGTTGCAGCGCGGTCGCTGAGCCCGGTCGCTGTGTCGAGCTTGCGCTCGCCCCATGTGTCGGGAACCTGCTTCATCAGAACGACGATCTTCATGGCTGCACTCCTCATTGATTACTGCTCAAAATATACTAGGAACCCGTAGTAAATACTAGGACTCACAACCAGTTAGTCGATAGTCGACCAAAGACGAGCAGGTCAGCCGTGAATGAAGTTGGGCTCGCGCTTCTCGGCGAAGGCGGTCATGCCCTCGGTCTGGTCTGCGAGGGCGAAGGTCGCATAGAACGAGCGACGCTCGAAGCGGATGCCCTCGGCCAGCGTCGATTCAAAAGCCGCGTTCACGGCCTCCTTGGCCCCGTAGACAACCGGCAGCGACTTCGACGCGATCGTCGTCGCGGTGGCGAGCGCATCTGTCAGCAGGTCGGCGGCCGGCACGATGCGCGCGACCAGCCCGGCACGCTCGGCCTCCTCGGCACCCATGGTGCGCCCGGTCAGGATGAGCTCCATCGCCTTGGCCTTGCCGATCGCACGGGTGAGCCGCTGGGTGCCGCCCATGCCGGGAAAGACGCCGAGATTGATCTCCGGCTGGCCGAACTTGGCGGTATCGGCCGCCAGGATGAAGTCGCACATCATGGCCAGCTCGCAGCCGCCGCCCAGGGCATAGCCAGCCACGGCCGCGATTGTCGGCGTGCGAAGGGCGGCGAACCCGTCCCACTCGGCGAAGAGCTCGCCCAGGTAGACCTCCTGGTAGTTCTTGCTCGACATCTCCTTGATGTCGGCGCCGGCCGCGAAGGCACGCTCCGAACCCGTGATAACGATCGCGCCGACGCCCAGATCGTCGTCGAAGAGCTTTGCCGCGACCAGTACCTCCTCCATCAGGGTCTGGTTCAGGGCGTTCAGCGCCTTGGGCCGGTTCAGCGTGATGATGCCGACACGGCCGCGCTGCTCGACGAGGATGGTCTCATAGTGGCTCATGCGGTTAGTTCCCTGCTGCTTGGGTCGCTGTGCTTCGGTCACGGATGTCGTTGATGATGCCGGAGAAGTCCTGGCTTGCGCTGTCGCCGTCGGCGAACCGGCGGAAGATGGCGTTGGCCAATGCGCCCATCTCGCCATCGACCCCGGTGGAGTTCAATGCGTCGGCGGCAAGGCCCAGGTCTTTGGCCATCAGCATCCCGCCGAAGCCGGCCGCGTAGTCCCGGTTGGCGGGGCTGGTCGGCACGGGGCCGGGAACCGGGCAGTTCGTCGTCAGGGCCCAGCATGCCCCCGAGGCATTGGAGGCGACGTCGAAGAGCGCCTGGTGGCTGAGCCCGAGCTTCTCGCCCAGCACGAATGCTTCGCTGACCGCGATCATCGAGATTCCCAGGATCATGTTGTTGCAGAGCTTCGCGGCCTGGCCGAGCCCCGAGCCGCCGCAGTGCACGATGCGCTTGCCCATTGCTTCAAGCAGGGGCTGGGCGACGGTGAAGTCCTCCTCCGAGCCGCCGACCATGAATGCCAGCGTGCCCGCCGCGGCGCCAACGGTGCCGCCCGAAACGGGCGCATCCATGGCTCGATGGCCCGCTGCGATCGCCAGATCGTGCGCGGTGCGGGCGTCATCCACGGCGATGGTTGAGGAGTCGATGAACAGGGTGCCGGGCCGGGCCGTGGCGAGCAGGCCGGGTGCTTCGGCGGTACCGGAGTAAGCCGCTATGACGTGGCGGCCGGCGGGGAACATTGTGATGACGACGTCGGCGGTGGTGACGGCCGAGTCGGCCGAGTCGACGACTGTCACGCCGAGCGCGCGGGCTGCCTCGACGGCCGCTGGCATCAGGTCGAAGCCGGAGACCGTGTAGCCGGCCTTTACGAGATTGGCGGCCATCGGGCCGCCCATGTGGCCGAGGCCGAGGAATGCGATTGAGGTGGTCATGACTTCACTTTCTCCAGTTCTAGATTGAGCTCGTCGGCGCCGAGCGGCGCGAAGAACGACTCGACGGCGGCTGCGGTTACCTCGTCGAGTGTCGCCGGCCTCCACCGGGGATTGCGGTCCTTGTCGATGACCCGCGCGCGAACACCCTCGGCGAAGTCGGGGGAGACGAGACCGCGGAGCGAGACCCGGTACTCCTGATCGAGAGCCTCTTCGAGCGAGTCGAGGCGGCTGGCCCGGCGAAGAGCCTGCAGGGTCACGGCGAGGGCCGTCGGGCTCATCGCGCCGATTGTCTCGGCCACGGCGAGTTCCTCCTCAACCCCGAAGGTGCTGAGGCGACGCATGATCTCCTCGACGGTTCCGGCGGAGAACGCCGCGTCGATCCAAGTCTGCTTGGCCGGCAGCTCGGCGGCGGGCGCCTCGGTTGCGAATGAGGCGATGGCCGCATCTGCAGTCTCGGTTTCCAGTGCGGCGATCAGGGCGGGCAGTCGGTCGGAGGGCACGAAGGAGTCGGAGAGGCCCAGCGCGATGGCGTCTCCCGCCGTGACCGAGCCGGAGGTCAGCGCGACGTAGGTGCCGAGCTCACCGGGTGCCCGGGAAAGCAGCCAGGTACCGCCGACGTCGGGGATGAAGCCGATCGCGGTTTCGGGCATGCCGAGCGACGAGCGCTCCGTGACGATCCGGTGGGAGCCGTGGGCCGAGAGGCCGATGCCGCCGCCGAGCACAATGCCGTCTTGAATGGCGACGTAGGGCTTGGGGTAGTTGGCGATCTGAGCGATCATCCGGTATTCATCCGCCCAGTAGGTGGCCGAGGCGTGGATGTCGCCGCTTTTCGCGTCGTTGTAGAGAGAGACGATGTCGCCTCCCGCACACAGGCCGCGCTCGCCTCTTCCCGTGAGCAGCACTGTCTTGACACCGTCGTCATCGGCCCACTCGTTCAGCAGGTCTCGCACGATTGCTATCATCTCGTGCGACAGGGCGTTGATCGCCCGCGGGCGATTCAGGATGATGTGACCCAGGTGGCCCCGGCGCTCCGAGAGCACCTGCGGCTCGGTTACGGTTTCGGTGGTTTCGGTGTTGGTCACTTCGTATCCTCCAGCAGCGCCCTGCCTACGACGAGGCGCATTATCTCATTGGTGCCCTCCAGGATCTGGTGAACCCGGAGGTCGCGCACAACCTTCTCGATGCCATACTCCGCAAGGTAACCGTAACCGCCGTGCAGCTGAAGCGCGGAGTTCGCGGCAGTGAAGGACACGTCGGTCGCGAATCTCTTCGCCATGGCGCAGAGCGACGCGGCATCCGTATCACCGTCATCGAGGGCGCGGGCGGCCCGGCGCAGCAGGCCGCGGGCGGCCTGCAGCTCGGTCTCCATATCGGCGATGGTGAATACGAGCGACTGCTGTTCGGCCAGCGGCTTGCCAAACGCCCGGCGCTGTTTGAGGTACTTCACCGTCACATCCAGTGCCCACTGGGCGCCGCCGAGGGAGCACGCCCCCATGTTGATGCGGCCGCCGTTCAGGCCCTTCATCGCCATGGTGAAGCCCGTGCCCTCCTCGCCCAGGAGGTTCCCGACTGGCACGCGCACGTCTTCGAAGATCACCTGCCGGGTGGGCTGCGCGTTCCAGCCCATCTTCTTCTCGTTCGTGCCGAAGCTGAGACCGGGGGTGCCCGCCTCGACAACGATCGCGCTGATGCCCTTCGGCCCTGCTCCGCCGGTGCGGGCCATCACGACGTACACGCTGGAGGATCCGGCCCCCGAGATGAACTGCTTGGTGCCGTTCAGCACGTAGTGATCGCCGTCTCGGATGGCCGTGGTGCGAAGACCCGCGGCATCCGACCCGGCCTCGGGCTCGGTAAGGCAATAGCTCGAGAGCTGCTCCATCGAGGCCAGCTTCGGGATGAAGCGCTGGCGCTGCTCCAGGCTGCCGAAGGTGTCGATCATCCAGACGTTCATGTTGTGAATGGAGATGTATGCCGCGATCGTGGTGTCGCCCTTGGCGAGCTCCTCGAAGATCAACACGGCGTCGCTGCGGCTGAGGCCGGAGCCGCCGACATCTTCTCTGGCGTAGATGCCGCCCAGGCCGAGCTCGCCGGCCTGGCGGAGCACATCGACGGGGAAGTGCTTCGTCTGGTCCCATTCGATGGCGTTCGGGGCCAACGCGGCCTCGGAGAAATCGCGAACAACCTCGACGAGCGCCCGCTGATCTTCAGAAAGTGCATCCATAGTGAGGGCTCTAGTTCATTGTCGGAATGACGAAGGACGCGCCCTCTTTGATGCCGGACGGCCAGCGGCTCGTGACGGTCTTGGTCTTCGTGTAGAACCGGAACGAGTCCGGGCCGTGCTGGTTGAGGTCGCCGAAGCCGCTCTTCTTCCAGCCGCCGAAGGTGTGATAGGCGATCGGCACAGGGATCGGCACGTTGACGCCGACCATGCCGACCTGCACCCGGGCAGTGAAGTCACGGGCGGTGTCGCCGTCGCGAGTGAAGATCGAGACGCCGTTGCCGTATTTGTGGTCGCTCGCAAGCGCGAGGGCCTCTTCGTAGTCTTCGGCGCGCACGATGATCAGCACGGGGCCGAAGACCTCCTCCTGGTAGATCTCCATGTCGCGGGTGACGTTGTCGAACAGCGTCGGGCCGAGGTAGAAGCCGTTCTCGTAGCCCTCGACGACGTGGCCGCGGCCGTCGGCGAGCAGCGTCGCGCCCTGGTCGATGCCGAGCTGGATGGCGGCGGTGACCCGGGCGACGGCCTCGCGGTTGATGAGTGGGCCGTAGTCGGCACTCTCGTCGTGCGAGTGGCCGATCTTCAGCTCCTTGACCCGCTCGTTCAGCTTGGCGGAGAGAGCGTCGGCCGTCTCTTTCCCGACGGGAACGGCCACGGAGATCGCCATGCAGCGCTCGCCGGCGGAGCCGTAGCCGGCACCGATCAGGGCGTCGGCGACCTGGTCGAGGTCGGCATCCGGCATCACGATCATGTGGTTCTTGGCGCCGCCGAAGCACTGGGCGCGCTTGCCGTTGGCCGCGGCCGTCTCGTAGATGTACTGAGCGATCGGCGTGGAGCCGACGAAGCCCACGGCCTTGACGCGCTCGTCGGTGAGCAGTGCGTCGACCGCGACCTTGTCGCCGTTGACGACGTTCAAGACGCCGGCCGGCAGGCCCGCCTCGAGAAACAGTTCGGCGATGCGCAGCGGCACGGAGGGGTCTCGCTCGCTGGGCTTGAGGATGAAGGAGTTTCCGCTCGCGAGTGCCGGGCCCATCTTCCAGAGCGGGATCATGGCGGGGAAGTTGAAGGGGGTGATGCCAGCGACGACTCCGAGCGGCTGGCGCATCGAGTAGACGTCGATGCCGGTTCCGGCGCCGGTGGTGTACTCGCCCTTCAGCAGGTGCGGGGCGCCGGCGGCGAACTCGATGACCTCGATGCCGCGCTGGATATCGCCCTTGGCGTCTGCGATCGTCTTGCCGTGCTCGGAGGAGAGCAGGCGGGCGAGCGACTCCATGTCACGGTCGACGAGCTCGAGGAACTTCAATAGCACTCGGGCCCGGCGCTGCGGGTTCCAGGCACCCCAGATGAGCTGGGCCTCGGAGGCGTTGGCGATGACGGCCTCGACCTCTTCCTTCGTGGCGAGTGGCACGCGGGCCTGGATCTCGCCGGTGCTCGGGTCGAACACATCGCTGAACCGGCCGGAGGTCCCGGCGACATGCTTTCCGCCGATGAAGTGAGTGAGATCGCGAACCATTGCGTGCCTTCCTTGCGGCCATCGCCATGATGATCGCTGTAGGCCAACATACTCGGACTATCACTTAATTACTAGGACATGCAGGTATTTAGTCGGACGTCTTAATATGCCGTTCTGTAACAAAAAAGGAGGCCCGGTCGCCGAGTGAGAACTCTGCGGCCGAACCCCCGAAACTGAGTGCTACAGGAGTTCCAGGATGGTGGCGTTGGCCTGGCCGCCGCCCTCGCACATCGACTGCAGGCCGTAGCGAATGCCATTGTTCTTCATGTGGTGGATCATGGTCGTCATGATGCGGGCTCCACTGCCGCCGAGAGGGTGGCCGAGCGCGATCGCGCCGCCGAGCGGGTTGAGCTTGCCCATATCAGCGCCGGTCTCGATGCCCCAGGCCAGCGGCACGGAGGCGAATGCCTCGTTGATCTCGAAGACGCCGATGTCGCTCATCGAGAGACCGGCGCGCTCGAGTACCTTCTTGGTGGCAGGAATTGGAGCCGTGAGCATCATGACGGGGTCGTTCGCGGCCAGCACGACGGTGTGGATGCGCACGAGCGGCGTGAGGCCGAGACGTGCCGCATTCTCGCTGGTGGTGACAAGGAGCGCAGCCGAGGCGTCACTCATCTGCGAGCTATTGCCGGCCGTCAGTAGTCCCTCCGGCTTGAAGGCCGAGCGGATACCGGCCATCGACTCCATAGTGCCGCCGCGACGGATTCCCTCGTCGAGGGAGAATCCGGTGCCGTCGGGCAGGGTGAACTCGAAGATCTCCTCGTCGAAGAGACCCGCATCTTGGGCCGCGGCGGCCTTCTCGTGGGAAGAGAGCGCGAAGGCGTCTAGCTGGGCCCGGGTGAGCTTCCAGTGCTCGGCGATGAGTTCCGCGCCATCGCCCTGGTTGGGAACGACTCCGTTGTAGCGGGCGGAGAACTCGGGGCCGAACGGGTCTTCGCCGACGGCGGAGGACATCATGGGCACACGGGTCATCGACTCGACGCCACCGGCGACGGCGAACTCGTACTGCCCGCTGATGACGCCTGCCGCGGCGAAGCTGACCGCCTGCTGCGATGAGCCGCACTGGCGGTCCACCGTGGTGGCCGGAACGCTTTCGGGCCAGCCGGCACCGAGCACGGCGGTGCGGGCGATGTTCATGCTCTGCTCGCCCACCTGCATGACCGTGCCCCAGATCACATCGTCGATCAGGCTGGGGTCCACGCCCGTGCGAGCTGAGAGGGCGCGAAGGGTGGCCGCGGACAGCACCGCCGGGTGGATCTCGGCAAGCGCACCCTTGCGCCGGCCCACTGCGGTTCGAACTGCTCCTACTATTACTGCATCGCGCATGTCCTGGGAAACCTTTCGTTGGTAATTCTCTTGTTCGTCGTGTTGGATCGGGTTCAGAGGGCTCAGCCCAGAACGGGCTGGCGGGCGCGTTCTAGAAAACTGAATTCAGGATAACCGGCATCCGCCACCTGCTGGCACTTGCGGCCGAACGAGCGCACGCCGCCGGAGTAGGGCATGAAGACGCGGGGCTTGCCCACGATTTCGTCTCCCATGTAGTACGAGGCGGCCTGCGGGTACAGCGTCAGCGCCGCGGTGGCATTGACGTGCTCGGTCCACTCCCGCTCAGCGTCGGCGCTCACCTCGATGGCCAGGGCGCCACGGGCCTCTCCCTCGGCAAGCAGGTCTGCGAGCCAGTCGACGTGCTGCTCGATCGACAGCAGCACGTTGCTGAGCAGCGAGGGGCTGCCGGGGCCGGTGATGAAGAAGAAGTTCGGGAAACCCTCGGTCGCCAGACCGAGGTAGGTCAGCGGACCCGTGGCCCATTTCTCGCCCAGGGTCTGGCCGTTGCGACCGCGGATATCGGGCCGCAGCAGCGAGCCGGTCATGGCGTCGAAGCCGGTGGCGAAGACGAGGATGTCCAGCTCGTGCGTCTCGCCGTTGACGGTGACACCCGCCTCGGTGATCTCTTGAATGGGGTGGGCGACGATGTCGACGAGGGTGACGTTTTTCCTGTTGAAGGTGTCGAAGTAGCCGGTATCGACGCAGGGTCGCTTGGCCCCGAACGGGTAGCCAGTAGGCGCCATTACGTCGGCGAGGGCAGGGTCGATCAGCGTGGCCTTGATCTTGTCGCGGATGAACTCGGCAGCCGTCTCGTTGGCATCCCTGTTCAGCAGCAGGTCGAAATAGGAGAGCACGAAGCCGAAGCCCGCGGTCTCCCACTGGCTCGAGTAGTGCCGGTAGCGCTCGTCTGGGCTCGCGTCCAGCGCCGACTGCTTGTTGGGCACAACGCCCAGGCCGCTGGGCGAGTTGCGTGCCCGGACGCGCCGATCGGCATAGTCCGCCTTGATAGCGGCGTCTTCCGCGTCGGTGACCAGGGCATTGCGAGCGGGCACGCTGAAGTTCGGCGTGCGCTGGAACACGGTGAGGTGCCCGGCCTCGCGGGCGACGATCGGGATCAGCTGGGTGCCCGAGGAGCCGGTGCCGATGACGCCGACCCTCTTGCCGGCGAAGTCGACGGCCTCGTGGGGCCAGTACGCCGTGTGGTATACCTCGCCTGAGAAGGAGTCGCGGCCTGCGATGTCGGGCAGCTTCGCGGTGGAGAGACAGCCGGTGGCCATGACGAAATAGGTGCTGGTGAGGGTGCGACCGTTCTGGTCTTCGATCGACCAGGTGCTGGACTTCTCGTTCAGGTAGGCCGTCTTCAGCACCGTGTTGAGCTGGATGTCCCTCTTCAGGTCGAACTTCGCAGCGACGAACTCGACGTAGCGCAGGATCTCGGGCTGTGTCGCGTAGCGCTCAGACCAGCGCCACGCCTGCTCGAGCTCGGGCGAGAATGCGTAGGAGTAGTCGGCGCTCAGCACGTCGCAGCGCGCTCCGGGGTAGCGGTTCCAGTACCAGGTGCCGCCGATTCCGCCGCCACCCTCCAGCACCACGGCCGAGTAGCCGAGCTTGCGGGCCTGCACAAGCATTCGGAGACCCGCGAAGCCGGCGCCGATGATGATCATGTCGTAGTCGGTGCCCGGTGCGGACACTCGTAAGTCAGTCATGGTTTCTCCCTGGTGAATCTGTTCTGCCTTCAACTCTGAAGGGATGCCACGGGGTCCGGCTTCGACCCTGATTTCATAAAATTACAGCGTTTCCAGCGTAGTGTCAACATTTGTGTTGACGATGCTCAGCCTGCTGTCCGGGTCAACGTGCGGCGCAGGCCTGCCCGGTCGCGAATCAGGTGCCCCGTGATCTGGCCGTCCGACTGAACCTCGACCATGCCCATGCTCGAGAGGCTTGCGGGCAACCCGGTCGTTGACTCGGGAAGTCCGAGCCCGTCCAGATAGCGTCCGGTCTCCACGATGCGGAAGCCCACGCTGGGTCCGGCTGAGAACAGGTCAAGAATCTCAACAGAGTCGACGTCGAGGATCGACGCGGAATCGATTCCCTCATCGAAGACGAGGCTGCCCGCCGGTGAGTCTGCAATTCCGCCTCCGGCCAGCCAGTCGCGCACCTGTTGTTCGGCTGCCGCACTGGCCGAGACCGGCATCGTCGACCACGGCGCGACAGCAGGGCTCTCGATCTCATCCGGGGCGGCTGCCGAAAGCTGGCGGCGCCTCGAGGTGTAGTCCTCCTCCGTGACGTTGCGGATGAGGCGGCGTGAATCGGTCCAGAAGAGGGCAATGCCCCGCCAGGCAGCCTGATTGCCGCCGGCCTTGATCGAGGCTCCGTGCTCAGTGAAGCGGAGCGCAATCTCGGAGCCATTCGTGAACAGCTCGTGCACCGTGATGCTCAGGCCGGCAAAGTCTTCGAGCTGGCCCATCGTCGCGGGCACGTACGACGCAAGACCCGGCAACACGATGCCGCCGATGTTCACCTCGTACTCGTCGGTCATGATCGCCGTGCACGCGGCCGGGTCGGCGCGATTCAACCAGTCCTGGCAGAAGCCGCGCATCAACGAAACAGTGAAATCCGGGGTCGTCATGCTGTAGCTCCCTGGTGCTTGGCGCTGGCGAGATAGGGCTCCCGCAGCTCCCTCTTCAAAACCTTCCCCGAGGCGTTCCGGGGAAGGGCTGCCACGAAGTCGATGCTGGACGGGCACTTATAGCGGGCCAGGCGGGCGCGGCAGAAGTCGATGATCTCCTCGGCCGTGGCGTCGTTCGCTTCCAACAGGGCGTCAGGGATGAGGGCTATGACAGCTTTGGTGGTCTCTCCCCAGCGGGCATGGGGCACCCCGATAACCGCCACCTCGGCGATCGAGGGATGCTCCATCAGTACGTTCTCGACCTCGATCGGGTAGATATTCTCCCCGCCCGAGATGATCATGTCCTTCAGCCTGTCCTTCAGGAAGATGAAGCCGTCGGCATCCTTCAATGCGTTGTCCCCGGTGTGCAGCCAACCTGCCGAGTCCACGGCCTGCCGGGTGGCGGCAGGCTGATTCCAATAGCCGGCCATTGTCTGGCCGCCGCGCACCAGAAGCTCGCCCACGACGCCCTCCGCGCATTCCCGACCGGTGACCGGGTCAACGATTATGATCTCGTTCCACGGCAGGGAACGACCGATAGATCCCAAAAGGTGCTGGCGGGGCCCGTTGGGGTCATGGTCTTCGACCCCGAGATAGGCGATCGTTCCGGCAGACTCGGTCATGCCGTAGACGGCCATGAAGCCGCAGCCGAGAATGGAGACCGCACTGAGCAACTGCGGGTCCGTGATCGGTGCGCCGCCATAGGCGATCAGGGCAAGGCTCGAGAAATCGTGCGAGCTTTTCAGGCTCTCGTTCGTTAGCATGTCGATCATCGCCGGCACCAGGAACATGTTCGTCACCCGGTGGGCTTCGATGCTGGCCAAGACGTTGGCGACGACGAAGTCGCGAACGAGCACGGTGTGCCCACCCTGGCCAAACGTCGTGAGCGAGTAGCCCGTTCCGCCGATATGGAACAGCGGAGAGGTGAGCAGGTTGACCGAGTCCTTCGTCATCCCGTAGAACTCACGCCCCATGGTCGGGGTGAACAGCAGGTTGCCGTGGGTGAGCATTGCGCCCTTGGGCACGCCGGTCGTCCCCGAGCTGTACATCTGCAGCACGATGTCGTCGGAGGCCATGTCCGGAAAGTCAGCCGACGCCGGCGCAGCATCGCGCCAGAGCTCGAAGTCTGCTCCCAGTGCGACAATGCGCATTTCGGCGTTGCTCTCGACATCGAGTTGGTTGCAGAGCTGATCCAGCTCCGGGCTCAGGAACAGGATCTTCGGATTGGCGTCGGTGACGACGGTGCAGATCTCGCGCGCCGACAGCCGATAGTTCAAGCCGACCAGCACCGCGCCGGCGAACGACGCCCCGAATATCAACTCGTAGTAGTCGATGGAGTTCTTGTCCACTACCGCGATGCGGTCACCGGGCATGATCCCGCCCGCGATCAGTCGACGAGCGACCTGGGCCGCCGCCGCCGCTAGCTCGCTGAAGGTCACGGTGCGATCGAGAAGGGTGAGCGCCGGCCTGTCGGGAAAACGCTGCGAGAGGTCGACGAGCAGTGAATGCAGGGTGTTACTCATGGCGTCCCCTAGTAGCTCTTCGGCAGGCCAAGACTATGGATTGCCACATGATTGAGAATCATCTCCGCGCTGACCGGCGCCGTGCGGAACATCCGCGCGACGAACCAGAGGTCGGAGAGGCCGTACTCGTTCGAGAGTCCGTTTCCGCCGTGCACCTGGATGGCGTGGTCGAGGGCCGCCACGACGGCCTCGCCGGCCGCGTACTTAGCCATGTTGGCCGTGTCGCCGGCATCCTCGCCGAGGTCGGCGATCTCAGCCGCGCGCATCGTCATCAGGCGGGCCTGCTGCACCTCGATGTGGGCTTTGGCGAGCGGATGCGCGACGCCCTGGTGCTGCCCGATGGGCACGCCCCAGACCTCGCGCTGGCGGGCGTAGACCGCGCCGCGCTCGATGGCGTAGCGGGCGATGCCGTTGGCGACGGATGCTGCGGCGATGCGTTCTGGGTTGAGGGCCGCGAAGACCGTCTTCAGCCCGGCGCCCTCGCCGCCGACGACCGCGAGGTGATCTACCTGAACGTCATCGAAGAAGACCATGAACTGCTTCTCGGGCATCGAGAGCGCCGAGTCGAGCTGCTGGTAGGTGAGGCCGGGGGTGTCGATCGGCACAATGAAGAGCGAGAGCGGGAAGCGGCCCTTCGCATCGGTGACGGGCCCGCGGGCGACGACCAGCAGCGCGTCGGCCTCGTCTACGCCCGAGGTCCAATACTTCTGGCCCTTGATCGAGAAACCATTCGCGTTGGGCGTCGCGGTCGTGGTGATCTTGTGGGTGTTGGAACCGGCATCCGGCTCGGTGATCGCGAAAGCCATCTTTTTGGTGCCACAGGCGATGCCGGGCAGCCATTCGGCCTGCTGTTCCGGCGAGCCGTTGGCGTCCAGCAGCGAGCCGCAGATCGCGGGGGAGATGACGATCATGAAGACTGGGCAGCCTTGGGCCGCGGTCTCTTCCAGCACGATGGCGAGTTCGACAAGTCCCGCGCCGCCGCCGCCGTTCTTCTCGGAGATATGCACGCCGAGGAACCCGGCCTCGCCGAGGGCCTTCCACAGGGCGTCGGGCTTCTCGCCGCGCTTTACCACGTCTTGAAAGTACTTGCGGCCGAAGGTGCTTACTAGGTCGCGCACGCCCTCGCGGAGCGCGGCCTGATCTTCGGTTCGTTCCACTACGAGGTCTTTAATTGTTGACGCACTCATCGACGTACTCCATTGTCAGTCAGTCATAACACGTTCATGCCGCGCGGGAGGGTCCTCGTGCGGCAGATTCACCACTCGAAGAATCCCCGCCCGGTCTTCCTGCCGAGTTCCCCGGCCTCGACCTTCGCGATGAGCAGCGCCGGCGGGGTGAAGCGCGGGCCGAGTTTCTCGGTCAGGTTCAGGGCGATGTCGAGTCGCACATCGAGGCCGACGATATCGCTGAGCCTCAAGGGGCCGACGGGGTGCCGGTAGGCGAGCTCGGCGGCGCGGTCGATGTCGGCGGCCTCGGCGACACCCTCCTCGAGCATGCGGATGGCCTCCAGCGCGAGGCAGACGTCGAGCCTGCTGGTAGCAAAGCCGGGGGAGTCGTTTACGACAGCGGGCTTCTTGCCGATGGACTCGACGAGGGCGAGGGCCGCGGCGAGCGTGCGCTCGTTGGTGAGCGCCCCCTTCACCACCTCGACGAGGGCGAGGGAGGGAACCGGGTTGAAGAAGTGCAGGCCGAGGAACGATTCGGGGTGCTCGAGCGCCGACGCCAGCTCGTTGATAGAAAGGGCGCTGGTGTTGCTGGCGAGGAGTTTCGGCCTGCGGCTCTCCGCGGCAGCCAGAACGTCGAGCTTGAGCTGGAGACGCTCGGGCACCGACTCGATGATCACGTCGAGGCCCTCGGGCAGCTCGAGTACGGAGCCGACGAGGTGCAGGCCAGACGACAGTGTGCTCGCGGCTTCCGCGGTGAGCTTGCCGCGCTGGACTCCGGATGCGGCTGCCGCGTCGACCTCCAGGCGCAATTCGGCGGCGCGTTCGGCGCGCGGCTCGACCACCCAGACATCCCAGTCGCCAACGGCGAGGGTGTAAGCGATTCCCGCGCCCATGGTGCCGCCGCCGATGACGGCTGAAGACTGGGCTGCTTCCAAGTCGAGGACCATTGTTTGCCTACCCCGCTCTCGGAATCACCATGATTTCCTTTAGTCAACATACACGTTGACTATAATTTTGGTCAAGACTGATCAGGCAAACGCGCAAATGCGTTTCGCGAAGGGGTAAACACAGATGGAGCTCACAGCCGAGACCAGCGAGGTTCTGACCCGGAGAGAGGGTGGGATCCTGGTGATCACGCTGAATCGGCCCACCGCGCACAACGCGGTGACTCAGTCGATGAGTGTGACCCTGGCCGCTGCCATCGATCTGCTCGACGGCGACGACGAGCTGTCGGTGGGCATCCTGACCGGCTCCGGCGCATCGTTCTGCTCGGGCATGGACCTGAAGAGTTTCCTGAAGGGCGAGGTTCCCGAAGTTCCGGGGCGCGGCTTCGGCGGGTTCACCCAGCGGCCGCCCGTGAAGCCGATGATCG
>JBBATW010000036.1:0-20389 GCA_040398585.1 Agreia sp. | reverse complement strand
GTTCGAATCCCCCATTCTCCGCCAGACGTAGAGGCGCTCCGTGATGGGGCGCCTTTATGCGTTGGCTGTGGGTCCGCACCCTGCCGGCCGAATACGGCAGTGCCCCGGCGGGGCCGAGCGCGGTCCGGCCAACAATGGCAGGCTTGGCGAATGAGACACCCCGAGACAAACACCATGACGGCTGTTGTTCTTACGAAGTTCGGCGGCCCAGAGGTACTCGAACTCCACCACGACTGGCCTCGGCCGCGGCCCGCGGCACACGAGGTACTCGTGAAAGTCACCGCCGCCGCCGTCAACAACACCGACCTGTGGACCCGCCAAGGCGCCTACGGCCTCCCCGACGATCCCTCGGCGCTGGCCGGCTGGCTCGGATCGTTCGACTTTCCTCGCATCCAGGGCGGCGACATCTGCGGCATCGTCACGGAAGTTGGCGCGAACACGAGCGATCAGCTGGTCAACCGCCGCGTGCTCATCGACCCCGCCCTGTACCCGTCCGACGACGAGAACGACTCCCCGACCGGCTACCTGGGCAGCGAAGCCGACGGCGGCTTCGCCCAGTATGTCGCCGTCGATGCCGCGCACGCCCACGATGTCCACGACTCTCCCCTGACTGATCAGGAACTCGCCTGCCTTCCCGTCGCCTTCGGCACCGCCATGGCGATGCTGGATCGAGCCCACGTGCAGCGCGGCGAGACGGTTCTGGTCACCGGAGCCTCCGGCGGCGTCGGCCTGGCCCTGGTGCAACTGGCCTCCGCTCGCGGCGCCCGCGTGCTCGCCATCACGAGCGGCTCCAAATTGGATGCCGTACTCGCCAGCGGGGCGGCCCACGCCTTCAATCGGGACTTGCCCACCCTCGCCGAGAAGATCAGCGCCGCGGCACCCGACGGCCTGCACGTTATCGCCGACATCGCCGGCGGACCGGGCGTCGCCGCCCTCATGCCGCTGCTGCAGGACAACGGCCGCTGGGTGATCGCCGGCGCCGTCGCCGGCCCGGTGATCGAGTTCGACCTGCGCCGCCTCTATCTGCACAACATCCAGCTGATCGGGTCGTCAATGCACACGCGGGCGCACTTTCGATCTCTGATCGACCTCGCTCGCACCGGCGAGATCCGCCCCCAGATCAGCGCCACCTTCCCGCTGACCTCGATGGCGGATGCCCAGGCCGAGTTCTCCGCCCGCCGTCACATCGGCAAGATCGTGCTCCTGCCCGAGTAGCCGTCGGCCCCGTGGTCGTGTCCTCATTAATGACGCTGGCGGTCAGTGGAATTCGTGCGTAGCGTGGTCCTCGACCCTGATGACTGCCCACCCAGCAACGAGCGAAGATCAGATCGAGGACACTGTGGCCCAGACAACCGACGCCCTGGCAATGACGCCGATAACCCTGAGGCCGCTGCCCCAGCTCAGCGGCCCGACCCGACTCGTCACGGCGGTGCTGATCCTGCCGGTCTTCGCGGCTGTTTTCTGGTTCTCTATTCCGCGGGGTACGTGGCCGCGCGTCGTGGTGGCGCTCGCGGTTGTCTCGCTGGTCTACCTTGTGGCAAGCCACCTGCTGGCCCGGGCGTCAATTCGGGTGACGGCCGACTGTGTGAGCGAGAACGGCCTGCTAACCGGCCGCGTCCGCGTTCCGGCCAAGAGGATCGTCTCGCTCGTGCTCCTGGAGACCTACCGCGGAGACAGCCTCGACACCGATCTGCAACTCTTCGCCTTCGACCCGGCAGGAGATCGCCTGTTCCGAATGCGCGGCCCGTACTGGAGCCGCGAAAGCATCGAGATCATGGCCGCCGCATTCGACGTTCCGACCCGGCGAGTCGAGGGTCCGATCACCCGCTTGGAACTGCGCCGCCGCTACCGCAGCAGCCTCTACTGGTTCGAGCGGTGGCCGGCCCTGGGCATCCTCTGCGTCGCCGGGTTCACCGCGGCTCTCTCCCTCACGCTGATCATCCTGATGTCCCCGGGCATGCTGGCTCTGCCCGTCTAGCCTGAAAACCGACAGGTCAGCGAATAAGCAGCGCCGGGCGCGTCGCCCACTCCGTGACCAGGTCGACGCGCACCTCGACACCGGTACCGGCACCGGTCGGCACCCGGAGCCTGCCGTCGACGAGTACGAACGGCTCGGTCAGGTCTTCGGCGTAGTAGCGGGCAGACGCCGAGGTGTCCCCCGGCAGTCGAAAGCCCGGAAGGCCGGCGAGCGCGATGTTGGCCGCCCGGCCGATCCCGGTCTCCAGCATGCCGCCGCACCACACCCGCACGTCCCGAAGCACGCACGCGTCGTGAATACGAACCGCCTCGATATAGCCGCCAACCCGCCCCGGCTTTATGTTCACGATCGAGGTCGCATCCCGCTCGATGGCGTCGATCGCGACGCTCGTCGACGTGATCGACTCGTCGAGGCAGACCGGGGTGTCGATGGCATGCGCCAGCGTCACATGATCTCGGATGTTGTCCTCGACGAAGGGCTGCTCGATCAGCACCAGATCGAACTCGTCGAGTCGTCGGAGGTGGTCTATGTCCGCCACGGTATACGCCGTATTCGCATCGACCTGCAGCATCATGCGCGCACCGATCATGCTGCGCACGGCTCGCACCGGCACGACGTCCCAGCCGGGGCGGATCTTGAGCTTGATCCGGCGGTAACCCTCGTCGACATACTGCGCGACCTCGGCGAGAAGCTCGTCGACGGAGGCGGCGATCCCTACGCTCACTCCGCAGTCGACCTCGGCGCGGGTCGCCCCGAGGTAGGTGCCGAAGCTGAGCCCGGCAGCCCGCAACTGCGCGTCCAGGACCGCCGCCTCGATGGCCGCCTTCGCCATCCGATGACCGATGACAAACGCAAAAATCGACTCGAGATCCTCGGCAGTGATCCCCGCCTCGCTCGACCGCGCTGCCGCAAGCAGCGCCGGGGCAAGATAGTGCTCGATCACGTGCTGGCAGCCGTCGACGTACTCGGTCGAGTAGACCGGATCTGCACCGGCGACGCATTCGCCCCAGCCCTCGCCCGCATCCGTCTCGATCTGAACGAGCAGAACATCGCGCACACTCTGCCGACCGAAGCTGGTCTCAAAGGGGCGCACCAGCGGCATACTGATGCGGTGCAGCCGCAACGATTGAATCTTCACTGCTCACCCACGACGAGCCTGTCTTCACAGCCCCAGGCCTGGCCGAAGCCGCCGAGGGCTTCCGAGCCTGCCATCAGGTCGAGAAATACCTTGGCATCGAACGCCTCGGGGCCGAGCACGCCCGTGCCCGACCAGGCTCCGGATGCGAGCAGCTCGAGCGCGATCACGGGATTCAGCGCGGTCTGCCACACGACGCACTGGCTCTCATACTCGGCCATGGTCCACGCGTTATCGCTCACGTGATAGAGGTAGACCTCGCGCGGAAGGCCGTCCTTCCCGAGCCCCGTCACCCAGACTCCGGCGCAGGTCTTGCCCGTCATCCGGGGGCCGATACTCGCCGGATCGGGCAGCCCCGCCGCCACGACGTCGCGGGGCGCCACCTCGACCGGGCCGTTCACCGAGCGCACCCGCACCGGCGTCGTCGAGTCGAGGCCCAGCTGGTGCAGCGTCTTCAAAATGCCGATGAACTCGTTGCCGAGCCCGTACTTGAAGGTCACCCGGCGGACGTCGATCCAGCGGGGCATCAGCAGCACCTCCTCGTGCTCGACGTTGACACACTCGACGGGCCCGATGCCCTCGGGGAACGTGAAGATCTCGGGTTCCGAGAACGGCGGCGTCGTGAACCAGCCTCGGTCCCGCTCGTAGATGACGGGCGGGTTCAGGCATTCCTCGATGGTCGTCCAGATCGAGAAGGAAGGGGCGAAGATCTCGTTGCCGGCCTCGTCGGTCACGACAAGGTTTGCCCCGTCGCGGGTGCCCAGCTCGTCGATCTCGGAGAAGAGGTGGTCGGCGGCATAGCGCGCGAAGACATCGCTGAGCCCCGGCTCGACGCCGATTCCCACGAGGGCCAGCAGGCCGGTCGATTCCCAGTCGGCGGCTTGGGCGAACTGGTCGTCGCCGAGCTTCACGCCGGTCACTGAGTGCGGCTCGATCGGATGCGGCTCCGACAGGCTCATGGCCATGTCGAGGTAGTTGGCCCCCGCGGCCAGAGCGCCGGCGAAGATCGACGGCACGAACTTCGGCTCCACTGCGTTCATCACGTGCGTCGCCCCGTGCCGCCGAGCAACCTCCTCGACACTGGCCGGGTCAGAGGCGTCGATGGCGTCTGCTACGAACCTCGAGGCGATCTGATGCCCGTGTTTCCGGGCGATCCAGCCCACAGTCCGTTCCGCCCGGGTCACGTCATAGTCGGTGACGATGATGAGCTCGTAGAACGAGCGACGCGCGGCGATCTTGGCGATTGCCTCGCCGACGCCACCGGCGCCGACCAGAAGTATTCTCATTGCGCCACGCTAGCCCCTCAGCGGTCCCGGAGCTAGAGCGATTATCTGCCCCGCATTCCGGAGGCCAATACGAACGGATGCGGCGAGTGCGCCTCGCCCTCCAGCCTCGCCGCGAGGGGCGCCCAGACGATCACCCCGACCCCGGCGCCGAGCAGCAGCCCACCGACTGTATCGGTCAGCCAGTGTGCCCCGAGGTAGGTGCGGCTGAGCATCATCAGCACCGTGTAGGCGACGCCCAGAACGTAGACCCAGACCCGGGGGAAGATGATGGCCAGCGCCAGTGCCATGGTGGCCGCGTTGGCCACATGCCCCGACGGGAATGAGCCGAAGTCGGCCTGCACGATCATGTCCTCGGGGCGGGCCCGGCCGAACGTGACCTTGAGCAGCTGAACGAGCCCGGCGCTTGAGACCTCCGCGATCGCGAAGTAGAGCGCCGCCCACGGTCGCCGAAAAAGAAGCAGTGCGGCAAGGACGCCCAGCGGCACCACGACGACGCCCAGCACGCCCCCGCCGAGGTAGTTCATCACCAACGCCGGCACCAACCACAAGGGTGACCGATGCTCGACGATCTCCGCCATCCACTCGGTGTCTATTCCAAGCTGACGGCCGCTGGAACGCTGGCTGATCATCAGGCCGAGGATCACGGCGAGCAACACGGCGCCGCCGCCCGTGACGAGGGGCCAGAATCTGGTCAGCCGGCGGGCGGCGGAGCCATCCTGTCGTGTCATGCCTCACACCCTAGTGCGAGAGTTCCGGCACCGTTCGCGGGCGCACGATGAACCAGAGGGAAAGCACCGCGATGGCCGAGGTCACGGTCATGACCGCACCCATGGGTACCGCACTGGTGATGCCGATGAAGCCCACGATCGGCGAGATAAGGCCGGCAAGACCGAAGTTCACCGCCCCCAGGAGAGACGCCGCGGTGCCTGCCTCGTGGCCGTGGCCGTCGAGCGCCAGCACCTGCACGCAGGGGAAAGTGAAGCCGCAGGCGGCGATGAAGAACCAGAGCGGGATCAGAATGCCAACAAGACCCACCTGATTCGCATCGAGCACGACGATGGTCACAGCCGAGACCAGCATCACGATCGTGCTGACGGCGATGATCCACTGGGGGCCGAAGTAGCGGGTGAGGCGGGCGCTGAGCTGCACTCCGACCACGACGCCGAGCGAGTTGACGGCGAAGAGTATGCCGTACTGCTGGGCATCGAACTCATAGACAAGCTGGAAAAGGAACGACGATGCCGACAGGTAGGTGAAGAGCCCCGCGAAGGTCATGCCGCCGATCAGGGCGACTCCGAGGAAGACCCGGTCTGTGAGCACCGCCCTGTACCGCTGGCCGAGAGTGCTGTGGCCCGCATCGTGGCGGCGCTGGCTGGGCAGGGTTTCCACGATCCAGATCGCCACGACAACGAGCACGAGCACGCCGTAGCCCGCGAGCGCCCAGAAGATCCCGCGCCAGTCTGTGAACAGCAGCATCTGCGAGCCGATAAGGGGTGCGAGCAGCGGCGCCAACGCCGTGACGAGGGCGAGGCGGGAGAGCATCCGAACGAGCGGGCGCCCGCCGAAGAGGTCGCGCACCATGGCCATCGCGACCACACCGCCGGCCGCTGCTCCTATGCCCTGCAGCACTCGGAACGCGCCGAGAGCGAAGATATCGGGCGCGAGCGCGGCACCGCTACAGGCCAGAATATGCACGGCCGTCGCGATCAACAGCGGCAGTCGACGGCCGATCTTGTCGCTCCACGGCCCGACGATCAGCTGGCCGAGGGCGAAACCAAGAGTGGTTCCGGTCAGCGTCAGCTGGATGGCCCCTGCCGATACCCCGAGGTCCTGTTCCAGCACCGGGAAGGCAGGGAGATAGAGGTCGATGGTGAGCGGACCGAGCGCCGTCAGCGCCCCGAGGATGATGATGTAGACGAGCTTCTGGCGACGGGTGAGCGAGTCCCCGGGGTGTACGACGGTTGTCAAGAAATTCTCTCCTGGGGGCCTGTGGGGCTTCGTCTCTGATGCTTTGGGTCGGATAGGGCGACTGGTTCGCAGATCGTGTTCGCGCAGCTCCGAGCGTCACCTGTAGTTTAACGAATCGATTCGATTTGTATTCCGAATCGACCCGAATTGACCCGAATTGATCCAGACACGCCGTCCGCCGAGTCAGGAGTGTCAGGACGTCAGGCCGAGAAGTCTGCTGCGAGCGACGCGCCGGCCGCCCGCAGCCACGTCGGGGTGTCGGCCATCGCCGCCTGCCCGGATCCGGCGAGGTCACTCAGCGACCGCGAAGCAGCGAACGCCGTTGTCGGTTCGCTGATTCGACCGGCGACAAGAAGCACCCGGCAGCCGATTGCCGCCGACTCAGCAAGAACTTGGGAGACAACCTTTCCCGCCGCAGACTGGTCGTCGAAGCTGCCCTCGCCCGTGACGACGGCGTCGGCATTGCCGATGGCCTCGGCGAGGCCCACGGTCACCGCCACCGTGCGCGAACCAGCGGCGAGCGTGGCCCCCCAGCTCAGCAGGCCGAAGGCGCAGCCGCCTGCGGCACCGGCACCGGGAGTGCCGGCATCGACCCCCGAAAGCAGCTCGGCCAGCCGGGAGAGCCCCGCCTCCAGTGACTGCACACCGTCGGGCGATGCCCCCTTCTGCGGACCGAACACCGCGGCGGCCCCGAGGGTGCCGAGCAGCGGATTGGTGACATCGCACAGCACGAGGACACCGTCGGCGGGAAGCGGGCGCAACCCCGACAGGTCAACACTGGCAAGCTCCCGGAGGCCCGCATTGCCCGGCGCGACCGGCCGGCCCGCCTCGTTCGAGAAGCGGGCACCGAGGGCCTCGAGCATCCCTGCCCCGCCATCGGTGGAGGCGCTGCCGCCCACGGCGAGCAGCAGGCGCCGGGCTCCCCCGTCGAGTGCCGCGGCGATGGCCTGGCCGAAGCCGCGGGTATGGGCGAGGTGCGGCCGCAGTGGGTTCACCAGGGTGATGCCGCTGGTCGACGCCAACTCGAGTACCGCGGTGCCATCCGGGAGCTTCAGCCAGGCGGCGACCACCGGGCGGTCGTCGGGTCCGTCGACCGTGACCGGGATTCGCAGGGCCCCTGGGATCGCGCGCTCGAAGGCGTCGATCGTGCCCTCGCCGCCATCCGCCATGGGCAGCTGCACGAGTGTGTCCCCGGGACGCACGGTGGCCCACCCCTCGGCGAGCGCTGCGGCGGCTTCCGCTGCCGAGGCGGTCCCCTTGAACGAGTCTGGGGCGAAGACGATTACGGCAGACAGTTGATCGTTCCTTTGAATCGGCTGCGCTGTGGGCAGGGCGGGCGCCCCTGATCTGTTCCCATTCCTACCACGGGCACCCCCACCGTGCCGGAAAGCTGGAGGGCTCAGCGTGCCGAATACCCCTTTTCCTCTCAGGTCTCATCTGATATGTTGTCACTGCAAACAAATCATCACCAACGACGTTGAAGGAATGTACAGCCATGGCTCTGACCCCCACTCGCGCAGACAAGTTCTCATTCGGACTCTGGACGATCGGCTACAACGGTGCCGACCCGTTCGGCGGCCCCACCAGAGCCCCCCTCGACGTCGTTGAAGCGATCCACAAGCTCAACGACCTGGGCGCCTACGGCCTCACTTTCCATGACGACGACCTCTTCGCCTTCGGCTCGACCGAGGCCGCACGCCAGAAGGAGATCGACCGCCTGAAGGGCGCCCTCGCCGAGACCGGCGTCATCGTGCCAATGGTCACCACCAACCTCTTCAGCGCTCCCGTCTTCAAGGACGGCGGCTTCACCTCCAATGACCGCGACGTGCGCCGCTTCGCCATCCGCAAGGTCATCAAGCAGATCGATCTGGCCGCCGAGCTCGGCGCCCAGACCTTCGTCATGTGGGGCGGCCGCGAGGGCGCGGAGTACGACGCCGCCAAAGACATCCGCCAGGCGCTCGAGCGCTACCGCGAGGCCGTCAACCTGCTCGGCGACTACGTCACCGACAAGGGCTACGACATCAAGTTCGCCATCGAGCCCAAGCCGAACGAGCCCCGCGGCGACATCCTGCTGCCGACGCTCGGCCATGCCCTGGCATTCATCCAGACGCTGGCTCGTCCCGAGCTGGTCGGCGTCAACCCCGAGGTCGGCCACGAACAGATGGCCGGGCTTAACTTCACCGCCGGCATCGCGCAGGCTCTCTACGCCGGCAAGCTCTTCCACATCGACCTCAACGGCCAGCGCGGTATCAAGTACGACCAGGACCTGGTCTTCGGCCACGGCGACCTGCACAACGCGTTCTCGCTCGTCGACCTGCTGGAGAACGGCGGCCCGAACGGCGGTCAGAGCTACACCGGCCCCCGGCACTTCGACTACAAGCCGTCGCGCACGGAGGACATGACCGGTGTCTGGGATTCCGCCGCCGCGAACATGCGCACGTACCTCCTGCTGAAGGAGCGCGCTGCCGCGTTCCGCGCCGACCCCGAGGTGCAGGAGGCACTGGCCGCGTCCCGTGTGCCCGAGCTGAGCACGCCGACGCTGGCCGCCGGCGAGAGCTACGACGACCTGATCGCCGATCGCTCCGCCTACGAGGACTTCGACTCCGCCTCGTACTTCAACGCCCGTGGCTTCGGCTTCGTGCGCCTGCAGCAGCTGGCCCTCGAGCACATGCTCGGCGCCCGCGGCTAACACCCGCACCCACCGTTTTCAGGCCATAGCCGCGGCCGAGCCCCCACGGGGCTTGGCCGCGGCTATGGCCTGAAAACGGAACATCCCACTGTGCGAGAGCCCGCACCGGCGCTCTCGCTTGCACCAGCACTCTTACCGCCGCAAGTACGCACGTAATCACCACTAGGAGACCGCATGAGCACCCTCGTCGCCGGCGTCGATTCATCGACCCAGAGCTGCAAGGTCGTCATCCGCGACCTGGAAACCGGCGCCCTCATCAGAACCGGCCGCGCCACCCACCCGAGCGGAACCGAGGTCAATCCCCAACTCTGGTGGGTCGCCCTTAATGAGGCCTTCGCGGATGCCGGCGGACTCAACGATGTGGCGGCGATCTCCATCGCGGGCCAGCAGCACGGCATGGTCGCCCTCGACATCGACGGCCGAGTCATCCGGGATGCCCTGCTCTGGAACGACACGCGCTCGGCCCAGGCTGCCCTCGACCTGATCGAAGAGTTCGGCGCCGACGCACTTGCCGCCCGAACCGGCTCGGTCCCCGTCGCCTCGTTCACCCTGACCAAGCTGCGCTGGTTGCGCGACGCCGAGCCGGCCAACGCCGTGCGCGTCGCCGCCGTCGCCCTGCCGCACGACTGGCTGACCTGGCGCCTCCGCGGCTTCGGCCCCGCCGATGCCCCCGACGCCCCGCTCGGCCCCGTGCTCGAAGAGCTGAGAACCGATCGTTCCGATGTCAGCGGTACGTCGTATTGGAACCCGCGCACCGGTGAATACGACCGCGAGCTGCTCGTGGCCGCCCTCGGTCACGACGCCATCCTGCCGAAGGTTCTGGGCCCCGCGGAGCCCGCAGGCGTCACCGAGGCCGGCGTGCTCATCGCCTGCGGCGCGGGCGACAATGCGGGAGCCGCCCTCGGCCTCGACGCCAAAAACGGCGACGTCGTCATATCGATCGGCACCAGCGGCACGGTTTTTGCCGTGACGGATGCCCCCGCCCAGGACGAATCCGGCCGGGTCGCGGGCTTCGCCGATGCGAGCGGGCTCTTTCTGCCACTGGTCGCGACCCTGAATGCGGCACGCGTGCTGGATGCGACGGCGAAACTCCTCGGCGTCGACCACGACGAACTCGGCCGCCTCGCCGAGCAGGCCGCGCCCGGAGCCCAGGGCCTGGTGCTCCAGCCCTACTTCGAGGGCGAGCGCACCCCCAACCTCCCCGATGCCACGGCGACACTGTACGGCATGACCCTCGCCTCGACCACCCGCGAGGGGGTGGCCCGTGCCGCGATCGAGGGACTCCTCTGCGGCCTCGCCGACGGCCTCGACGCCGTCGTCGCCCAGGGTGTTACGGCCGAGCGTCTGCTGCTGATCGGCGGCGCAGCACAGAATTCTGCCGTGCAGAACATCGCGGCCCAGGTCTTCGCCGTGCCCGTCATCGTACCGATTCCCGGGGAGTACGTCGCCGATGGTGCGGCGGTCCAGGCAGCCTGGGCCCTCACCACCCTTCGGCCCAACTGGACGGTCGCCACTGCCGCTGCCCCCGCCGTCGACTACCGCCCCGAGATTCGCGCCCAATACGCCGCTCGGGCCCTGTAACCCCGAGCACATCGGGGCTACGGGCTGACGTATTCGGCAAGACGCCCCCAAGCGGATGTCTGGGGCCGGGATCCGAAATATGTCAGTCCGTGGCAGGCAGGCACCTCCCCCAAGAACATAAAAAGTGCCGGGCTCCCGAAGGGGCCCGGCACTTTTCTGTGCCGAAGCGAAGACCTGTGGGGTCTAGCGACCGCCGGAGCGACGCTTGTTGAAAACGTCGAAGGCGACAGCCAGCAGCAGCACGAGGCCCTTGACTGCCTGCTGCCACTCGACGCCGATGCCCATGATCGACATACCGTTGTTCAGCACGCCGATGATCAGACCGCCGATGATGGCCCCACCGATGGTGCCGACACCACCCGTGACGGCAGCTCCTCCGATGAAGGCGGCAGAGATGGCCTCGAGCTCGAAGCCGTCACCGGCCTTGGGGCCGGCAAGGTTCAGGCGGGCGGTGAAGACGAGGCCGGCAAGGGCCGCGAGCACGCCCATGTTCACGAACAGCCAGAAGGTGACGTTGCGGGTCTTGATCCCCGAGAGCTCGGCGGCGTGCAGGTTGCCGCCGATCGCATAGATGTGCCGGCCGAAGACGGTGCGGTTCATCACGATGCCGTAGACGAGAACGAGCACGGCAAGGATGATCAGGGTCACCGGAATGCCCTTGAATACGGCGATGGCGTAGGCGAACACCAGCACGGCACCGGTGATAAGCACGAGCTTGGCGATGAACCAGCTCAGCGGCTCGACCTCCTGGCCGTAGGCGCTGCGCCCCCTGCGTGCCCTGACCTGGCCGACGATCATTGCGATAACGGCGATAACGGCGACGCCCATGGTCAGAGGATCGACGGGGAACTCACCGAACAGGTTGGTGAGGTAGCCGTTGCCCAGAGCACGGTAGAACTCGGGGAACGAGCCGATGTTGCTGGAACCCAGCACCACGAGCGCGAGGCCACGGAAGATGAGCATGCCGGCCAGCGTCACGATGAACGCGGGGATGCCTACATACGCGATCCAGAAGCCCTGCCACGCCCCTACGAGGGCACCGACCGCGAGGGACAGCACGATGGCGATCCAGGTGGGCATTCCCCAGTTGACGGCGAAGACACCCGAGATAGCTCCCACGAAGGCCGCGACAGAGCCGACCGACAGGTCGATGTGGCCGGCGACGATCACCATGACCATGCCGATGGCAAGAATCAAAATGTAGCCGTTCTGCACGATCAGGTTGCTGACGTTCTGCGGGCGAAGCAGCACACCGTCGGTCAGAATCTGGAATACGACAACCACGAGGATCAGCGCGATGAAGATACCGTTCTTGCCGAGGTCGGCCAGCACGTGGCTGAACCAAACGGTGAACCTGTTCTCGGGCGGGTTCACTCGACTGCCGACGGCGACGCTCTGCGTCGTGTTGGTCTCCAGATCAGTCATTCTATTTCTCCTTCAAAATTCTAAAAGTATTGGGGGGAATCCGCTGAAGCGCCGACGCGCTAGCGGGTATTTTCCATGGTCATGTACTTGATGAGCGTCTCCGGAGTGGCCTCCGCGATGGGCAGTTCACCGGTGATCCGACCCTCGGATATTGCATAGATCCGGTCGCAGATGCCGATCAGTTCCGGCAACTCGCTCGAGATGACGATGATTCCCTTGCCCTCGGCTGCGAGCCTGTTGATGATCGTATAGATCTCGTACTTGGCACCCACGTCGATGCCGCGGGTGGGCTCGTCGAGGATCAGCACGTCGGGGTCGGAGTAGATCCACTTGCTCAGCACGACCTTCTGCTGGTTGCCGCCGCTCAGCTTGCCAACCTTGGCCAGCACCGACGGCGCCTTGATGTTCATCGACTTGCGGAAACCGTCGGCGACCTTGTATTCCTCGTTGTCGTTCACGAGGCCGGCCCGCTCCAGCTTCCTGAGCGACGCCATGGAGATGTTGCGCTTGATGTCCTCGATGAGGTTGAGGCCATAGAACTTGCGGTCCTCGGTCGCGTAGGCCAGGCCGTTGGCGATCGCCTCGGAGACCGTGCGGGTCTTGATCTCCTTGCCGTTCTTGAAGACACTGCCGGAGATCTTGCTGCCGTAGGAACGACCGAACAGGCTCATCGCGAACTCGGTGCGCCCGGCGCCCATGAGGCCGGCAATACCCACGATCTCGCCCGCGCGCACATTCAGATTGACGTTGTCAACCATGATGCGGCTGGGGTCCTGCGGGTGGTACGCGGTCCAATTCTCGACCCGCAGCAGCTCGTCGCCGATGTTCGGGGTGTGGTCTGGGTAGCGGTGTTCGAGGTCGCGACCGACCATGTCCTTGATGATGCGCTCTTCAGTGACGTCATCCTTGGCGATGGTCTCGATCGCCTTTCCGTCGCGAATCACCGTCACGGTGTCGGAGATCTTCTTGATCTCGTTCAGCTTGTGACTGATGATGATCGACGTGATGCCCTGGCCTTTGAGACTCAGGATCAGGTCGAGCAGATGGGCCGAGTCCTCGTCGTTGAGGGCCGCGGTGGGCTCGTCCAGAATGAGCAGCTTGACCCGCTTGGACAGCGCCTTCGCGATCTCCACGAGCTGCTGCTTGCCGACGCCGATGTCGCGCACCTTCGTCGTCGGGTTCTCGCGCAGGCCGACCCGGGCCAGCAGCTTCGACGCCTCGACGTTGGTCTTGGTCCAGTCGATCAGGCCGCCGAAGCCCTTGATCTCGTTGTTCAGAAAGATGTTCTCGGCAATAGAAAGGAACGGGCTCAGCGCCAGCTCCTGGTGAATGATGACGATGCCCTGTGCTTCGCTGTCACGGATGTCGCGAAACTGCACCGTTTCTGCTTCAAAGACGATGTCGCCCTCGTAGGTTCCAAAGCCGTAGACCCCGCTGAGAACCTTCATGAGGGTGGACTTGCCGGCCCCGTTCTCGCCGCAGATGGCGTGAACCTCGCCGCGAGCGACATCGAGCGTGACGTCCTGGAGTGCCTTTACCCCGGGGAAGGTCTTCGTGATGTTGCGCATTTCCAGAATGTTGTTGGCCACGCTTCTCCTGCTTCCTTGCTGTGGTGATGGTGGTGCTTCTATTGAGGCTAGTGAGGTTGGTGCGGTTTAAGCCCCAGCGGTGGGAAAGGGCGTCTTTCGACGCCCTCCCCCACCGGCAGAGCTAGAACAGCAGAGTGTTAGCCCTTGACCTGGGCGGCGGTGTAGTAGCCACCGTCGATCAGGACCTTGGTGACGTCCGCCTTGGTGACAGCGACCGGCTGCAGCAGGTAGGCCGGGATGACCTTCTTGCCGTTGTCGTAGGTCTTGGTGTCATTGGTCTCGGGGGTGGAACCGGTCAGCAGGGCCTGGGCCATGGAGACGGCGACCTTGGCGAGCTCGCGGGTGTCCTTGTAGATGGTCGAGTACTGCTCGCCCGTGTTGATTGCCTTGACCGAGTCGAGCTCGGCGTCCTGGCCGGTGATGACCGGGAAGCCCGTGCCGACCTTGTAGCCGGCCGAGGTGACGGCCGAGATCAGACCGCGGGAGATACCGTCGTAGGGCGACAGGATGCCGTTGACCTTGGTGGTGCCGTTGGAGTAGGTCGACGTCAGGATGTTCTCCATGCGGGCCTGCGCCGTGGCGCCGTCCCAGCGGAGCGTGGCAACCGACTTGAAGTCGGTCTGGCCAGAGGCGACCTTCACAACGCCGGAGGCGATGTACGGCTTCAGGGTATCCATCGCGCCGTTGAAGAAGAACGTGGCGTTGTTGTCGTCCGGGCTACCCGCGAACAGCTCGACGTTGAACGGACCCTTGTTGGCGGTGGCCTTGCCGTCGGCGCCGAGGACACCGAGGCCGGTCAGGAGGGACGTGCCCTGCTCGACGCCGACCTTGTAGTTGTCGAACGTGGCGTAGTAGTCAACGTTGGCTGAGTCGCGGATGAGGCGGTCGTAGGCGATGACTGGGATCTTGTTGTCGGCCGCGGTCTGCAGCGTGTTGGTCAGCGTGGTGCCGTCGATGGAGGCGATGATCAGGGCCTTGGCACCCTTGGTGATCATGTTCTCGATCTGAGTGACCTGGGTGGGGATGTCGTCCTGTGCGTACTCAAGATCGACAGTGAATCCGGCGGCCTCGAGCTGCTTCTTGATGTTGTCGCCATCGGCGATCCACCGCTGTGAACTCTTGGTCGGCATCGCAACGCCGATGAGGCCGCCCGCAGCAGCTGCCGTGGAGGCGGTGGTGGTACCCGAGCTGGAGCAGGCCGACATACCGATGATGATTGCACCCGTGGCCGCGACCGCGAGGAGTGACTTGAGCTTCACTTTAGTTCCTTCTTCTTTGATGGGAGTTGTTCTTGGTGTTGCGTTGTGCTGGCGGAATTCCGCCTCGACTACGAGGCCTCATCCGTCTGTGTGGTGCTGCTTTCTACAGACCCTGAGCGAGTCGGTAGTAGGCCGCGTTCCAGCGGACTTCCTTCTGGAAGTCGCGCAGGCGGGTGTCGCGGTCGATGACCAGGAGTTCAGTCCTGGCAATCTCGGCGAAGTCTTCGAACACCTCGATGCCGACGGCTGTCGACATCACGGTGTGGTGGGCAGCCCCGGCGATGAGCCAGGCCGCGGCGGAGGTGGCGAAGTCGGGCGCTGGGCGCCAGACGGCTCGTCCCACGGGAAGTTTGGGGAGGTCTTCGGTCGGCTGAATGACCTCGACCACGTTAGCCACGAGGCGGAACCGGTCGCGCATGTCGCTCATCGCAACGACCACGGCAGGGCCGGAGTCCGCGGTGAAGACGAGGCGCACCGGGTCGTCCTTGCCCCCGATGCCGAGAGCGTGGATCTCAAGCGACGCGCGCTGGCTGGAGAGCGCGGGGCTGACCTCGAGCATGTGGGCACCGAGAATCTTCTCGTCGCCGGGGATCAGGTCGTAGGTGTAGTCCTCCATGAGGCTTGCGCCTCCAGGCAGGCCCGCACCCATCACGCTGGCGGCCCGCACGAGAACGGCGGTCTTCCAGTCGCCCTCGGCGCCGAAGCCGTAGCCCTCGGCCATCAGGCGCTGAACGGCGAGGCCGGGAAGCTGCTTGAGGGCGCCCAGATCTTCGAAGCTCGTGGTGAAGGCGCTGAAGCCGCCACCCTCGAGGAACGAGCGCAGCCCGAGTTCGATGCGGGCACCGTCGCGAAGCGACTCGTGGCGCAAAGCTCCGGGCAGCAGCTCGGCCGCGACGTCGTAGAGGAAGATGTACTCGGAAATCAGCGCGTCGACATCCGCTTCGGACGCGGCCTCGACGGCTTCGACCAGCTCGTTCACACCCCAGGTGTTGACCTGCACACCGAAGCGCAGCTCGGCCTCGGTCTTGTCGCCCTCGGTGACGGCGACGTATCGCATATTGTCGCCGAAGCGGGCGAGCTTCATCTCGTGGGTGGCGGCCCAGCCGGCGGCCGCGCGGCACCAGGTGCCGATCTGCTGCTGGACCATCGGGTTCGTAGCGTGGCCGACGACCGTCTTGCGGCTGACGCCGAGACGGGTCTGGATATAGCCGAATTCGCGGTCGCCGTGGGCGGCCTGGTTCAGGTTCATGAAGTCGAAGTCGATCTCGGCCCAGGGCAGCTCCACGTTGGCCTGCGTGTGCAGGTGCAGGAGGGGCTTGCGCAGAAGATCAAGGCCCGTGATCCACATCTTGGCGGGAGAGAAGGTGTGCATCCACGCGGTGACGCCGATGACGTTGTCGGCCGCGTTGACCTCCAGCGCCATCCGGCGGATCGCGTCGGAGTCTTTCAGCACGGGCTTCCAGACGATCTTGACCGGAACCGACAGCGACGCCTCAAGGGTGCGGGCGATTTCCTGCGACTGCTCGGCGACCTGGCGCAGGGTCTCCTCGCCGTACAGATTCTGGCTGCCGGTGAGGAACCAGACCTCGTAGTGATCGAGTGAGGTGACTAGCTTGCTCATGCGAGGGAGCCCTTCGGGTCTTGGCCGTACACGTTCTGGTAGCGGTCGAAGAGGGAGTCGATGGCGTCGATGACGATGGGCACCGGGGCCCCCAGGGCACGGGAGATGTGCACCGTGCGGGCGACGTCCTCGACCATGACGGCTGCTTTGACGGCGTCGCGGGCATCCTTGCCGATGGTGAACGGGCCGTGGTTCTTCATCAGAACGGCACGCGAGCGGTGACCCGTGAGGGTCTCTACGATGCCGCGACCGATCGAGTCGTCCCCGATGATGGCGAACGGTCCGATGGGGATCTCGCCGCCGAACTCGTCGGCCATCGCCGTGATGACGCAGGGAATCGACTCGCCGCGGGCGGCCCAGGCGACGGCATAGGTGGAGTGCGTGTGCACAACCCCGCCGACCTCGGGCATATTGCGGTAGACGTAGGCGTGGGCCGCGGTGTCGCTGGAGGGTGAGCGATCGCTGCCGGGGGTGTCGGGGATGACGTTGCCGTCGAGGTCGCAGAGGATCATGTTCTCGGGGGCCAGGTCGTCATACGAGACGCCGGATGGCTTGATTACGAACAGGTCGGCGCCCACAACGCGGCCGGAGATGTTGCCGCCGGTCCAGACGACGAGCCCATAGCGCACGAGCTCGCTGTGCAGAGCGGCGACCTCGGTGCGCATCCGGGCGATGGCCACCTCGATCTCGGGGCTGTAGATGCTCACTTCAGGGCTGCTTTCCGGCGGATCTTGAGCTGCTTCATGACGGTATTGACGGTATTGACGGTGCTGACGCTGGTTCCGCCGGTTCCGTCGGCGTCAGCCGTGACAACGCCACCGAAGTAGTCGTGCAGCACGGAGTAGTCGGCGTACAGCGCGTCATACGCGTCGGCAGCATCGGCGTTAGGCGTGTACACCGCGGTGTTGACCTTGCCCATGGCATCGCCCGCGGCGTGCACGTCGGGGTAGGCGCCGGCGGCGACCGCAGCGTGAATGGCCGAGCCGAGCGCCGGGCCCTGGTCGCTGGCGATCGTGGAGATCGGCAGGCGCAGGATGTCGCAGTAGGTCTGCATCAGGAATGCGTTCTTCAGCAGGCCGCCGGCGACGATGAACTCCGTGACGGGAACACCCGAGGCGTTGAACGTCTCGATGATCTTGCGCGTGCCGAAGGCGGTCGACTCCAGCAGTGCCCGGTAGATCTCCTCGGTGCGGGTGGTCAGTGTCTGGCCGATCAGCATGCCGGAAAGCTCGGTGTCCACGAGCACGCTGCGGTTGCCGTTGTTCCAGTCGAGCGCGAGCAGGCCGTGCCCGCCGACCGGCTGGTCTTTGATGAGTTCGGTGAGGTGCTGGTGCACGCTCCGACCGGCGGATGCGGCTGCCGCCTCGTAGCGCGCCGGCACCTGGTTCTTGACGTACCAGGCGAAGATGTCGCCCACGCCGCTCTGGCCGGCTTCGTAGCCGTAGAGCCCCGAGACGATGCCGCCGTCGACGACGCCGCACATTCCGGGCACCTCTCGGAGCACATCGGAGTTCATCACGTGGCAGGTCGACGTCCCCATGATGGCCAGCATCTGGCCGGGAGCGACGGCGCGGGCGGCCGGGGCGGTGACGTGGGCGTCGACGTTGCCGACGGAGACGGCAATTCCCGCCGTGAGCCCGGTCCAGGCTGCGGCCTCGGCACTCAGCCCGCCGGCGGCTGCACCGAGCTGGCCGATCTGGTGTGCCACCTTGGTCTCGGCGAAGTCGGCGAACGCGGGGTTCAAGGCGCCCAGGAACTCGGCCGAGGGGTACTCGCCATCCTGCAGGATGCCCTTGTAGCCGGCGGTGCACGCGTTGCGCACGTAGGTGCCGGTGAGCTGCCAGACTATCCAGTCGGCGGCCTCGACCCAGTGCTCCATCAGGGCATAGAGCTCGGGGTCTTCCTCGAGCAGCTGCAGGCCCTTGGCGAACTCCCACTCGCTGGAGATCAGTCCACCGTAGCGGGGCAGCCATTTCTCGTTGCGCTCGGCAGCCAGGGCGTTGATGCGGTCAGCGTGCGGCTGGGCGGCGTGGTGCTTCCAGAGTTTGACGTAGGCGTGCGGACGGTCGGCGTATTCGGGCAGCTCAGAGAGCGGCGTGCCATCGGCGAGCGTCGGAACCATCGTGCAGGCCGTGAAGTCGGTGCCGATGCCAATAACGCTCGCGGGGTCGATGCCGGCGGCCGTGATGGCTGCGGGCACGGCGATCTTCAGAACGTCGACATAGTCAGACGGAACCTGCAGGGCCCACTCGGGGGCGAGCGTCGCACCGGAAGACACGAGAACGGTGTCCATGACAGCGTGCGGGTAGTCCAGAACCGCAGAGCCTACCTCGACTCCGTCAGAGACCCGCACGACGACAGCGCGGCCGGAAAGAGTGCCATAGTCGACGCCGATGACGAAGCTCTCACCAACGGCGTTGGCGGTGCTGGGTGTCGGCTCGGTGGTACTCAAGTCCGTTGACTCCTTCGTCGTATCTGTGCTGACTGACTCGAGTGCGAGCGGTAATGCAACCGGTCATGTGAACGGTCATGTGACCGGTCACATCAGCTTGATAACTTTACCTCTCCCGACCCCGGTCGTGTCAACTTAGGATGGTCTCGGTTAGGTCACGAACGACGACGCAGCAACTTCTGTCGCCGGCATCCGGCATCCGGCCTAGAAGGCGGGAGGTGCCGTGGACTCGCGGACGATGAGATCGGGAATGAGAGTCTTCACCTGTGTCGTCTCGTCGGTAAGGTCATTCAGCAGCATGGCGACGCACCGCCGGCCAAGCTCCCCGAAGTCCTGGCGCACGGTCGACAGCGGCGGCCAGAAATGCGCAGCCTCGGGTATGTCGTCAAAGCCGACGATGCTGACGTCACCGGGGACGTTCAACCCGGCCTCCCGTACCGCATGCATGAGCCCCAAGGCCATCTGGTCGTTCGAGGAGAAGATTGCAGTGAAGTCACGCATGCGCAGCAGTTCACGCCCCGCGCGGTAGCCGAAGTCCGCCGACCAATCGCCCAGAATAGGCGCGGTTGTCGGCACATCCCGGGAAGACATTTCCGCGAGAAAACCGGCCATTCGGCCCTCCGCCTCGATCCAGTCCTGAGGGCCGGCGAGGTGGTAGATGCTTCGATGCCCGAGGTCGAGCAGATGCCCGGTCGCCTTCCGCGCGCCCTCGACCTGGTCGACGGAGAGCGCGTTCTCACTCTTCTCCTCAGAGGCCTGCATGGTCACGAACGGAAGCGTGAGGTTCAGTTTCGCCAGAACACGGCGAACCCTGACCTGCGGCGCCATCACCACGAGACCCTCCACCGCCTGGCCCAGCAGATAGTTCACCGCCTCCGTGATGGAAGCGGGATCCCTGCCGTCTACGTTGGCGACGATCACAAAGAACCCCCGCGAACGAGCAGCTTCCTCAATGCCCTTGATGCTCGAAGCCGGCCCATACTCCGAGCTCTGGGCCGAAAGCACACCGATGATCCGTGAGCGGCTCGTGACGAGAGCCCGAGCCGCGGGGTTTGGCCGGTAGTTCAACTCGGCCATCACAGCAACGACGCGGTCCCGGGTCTCCGCTCGAAGACTCGGATGATCATTCAGTACTCGGGAGACCGTCTGATGAGATACCCCGGCCAGGCGCGCCACATCACGAATGCTCGGAGCTCGGCCCCGGGGTGTCTGAAGTGTCACGTGTTCGTCTCGACCTCGATGGCGGCCTACTCAGGGTCACGACTGTGACCGATGATCTCATTATGGCCCGTGCCGCAAACCTGGTCGAACGCACAGGGCCTGCATGTTCTGGCACAGAATTGTGCTGTGTGTTAACGCAGGATGCCCACCAGCCGCAAGGCTGGTGGGCATCCCCTAAAAGAAGT
>JBBATW010000035.1:0-22606 GCA_040398585.1 Agreia sp. | reverse complement strand
CGCCCTAGCACCACCGCCCACCCGCACCACGGTCTCGGTCGCCCGGCCGTCGGCGTGGGAGCGCGCCCACAAGCCCACGGTCGTCATGTTCGGCGTCATGGCCGTGCTCTTCGTCTTCTTCTCCTCGGCCGCACCGGGCTTCATCTCGTTCGGCAACATCAGCAACCTCGCCACGCAGATCGCCCCGGTCGTGGTCGTTGCCGTAGCCATGACCTTCGTCATCACCACCGGCCAGATCGATCTCTCTGTCGGGGCGACCATCGCATTCGTCGCGGCAATCAGCGCCGAGCTACTGCAGTCTGGGTTGGAATCCTGGATCGCAATCGTCATCGGCATCCTCGCCGGCTGTGTTTGGGGCCTCGTCAACGGCTGGTTTGCCGCGTTCCAGGGCATCCCGTCGTTCATCGTCATCCTCGCCACGATGTCGGTCATCCGAGGAATCGCCCAGCTGCGCACCAGCGGGTTTTCAATCCCGATCGAGCGCGAGACCATCCTCGGCCAGTTCGGCCGCGCCACCCTGTTGGGCTTCACCTACCAAGCGTGGGTCGCTCTCATCGTCGTCATCATCGGCGTTGTGCTGCTGCACCACACGAAGTTCGGCAACTACGTCAACGGCATCGGTTCGCAGGAGGAGTCGGTCGCCGCGCCGGAATCAACACGAAGTTCATCAAGGCCGCCGTTCTCGGCCTGACGGGGCTCGCCGCAGGCATCGCCGGGATTATGATCGCAGCCCGACTCGGCTCTGGTTCCTCCAACTCGGGCGTCGGGTTCGAGCTCACCGTGATCGCCGCGGTCGTTCTCGGCGGCACCGACCTGTTCGGCGGCCGAGGCTCGGTGATCGGAACCGTCATCGGCGCCGTCACCATCGGCATGATCGCGAACGGCCTCACCCTCCTCGGCATCAGCGCTTTCCTCACCCCTATTCTCACCGGCTGCGTCATCATCCTGGCGATCTGGCTGAACCTTCGCAGTAGCGATATGTTCGACGCCTGGCGCAAGAAGTTCCGCCGCGCATGACGCTGACACAGAACGCAGACGCCGTGCTGGTGAACACCGTCACCGGGCCGATACCCGCCACGGCTCTCGGCCGCACGCTCACGCACGAGCACCTGCTGAACGATGTCAGCGCGGCCGTAGTCCCGGGCAGTCGGCCGGGAACGGAAGACTTGCTGAACGCCCCGGTCGACCTGAATAATCGCGAGCGCCTGCTGATCGAGCCCTACAGCAGCTACGACAACTGCACCCTCGATGACAAAGCGGATGCCCTCGCCGAGTTGGCCGCATTCGCCCGGCTCGGCGGTTCTACCGTCGTCGATGTGACGCCCGCCGGTCTAGGCCGCAACCCGCAGGCCCTGAGGGAGCTCTCCGAGGCCAGCGGCGTCAACGTGATAATGGGCTCCGGTTGGTACCTCGAGCGCTTCGAGAACGCCCTCGGCACTGTGGAGGAACTGGCCGCGTCTCTGGCGGCAGAGTTCGCCGAAGGGGTCGACGGCGGTATCCGACCGGGCGTCATCGGTGAGATCGGCGTCTCCGCAGACTTCACCGCCGGTGAGCGTCGGGCACTCCGCGCGGCCTGCATCGTGCAGCCCGAGGTCGGCGTTCCCCTCTTTATCCACCTGCCCGGCTGGCAGCGTCTCGGCCACGAGGTGCTCGACATCGTTCTGACCGAGATGCAGGTCAACCCGGCGGCGGTGGTGCTTTGCCACATGGATCCGTCGGGGTGGGACTCCGACTACCAGCGAATCATGGCCGAGCACGGCGTCTGGCTCGAGTTCGACATGATCGGCATGCCCTTCACCTACCCGGGTGAGGGCCGCTCGCCCCTGGTCGACGCAACGACGGCTGCCATCATCCGTCTCGCCGGTCAGGGCCACGCGAACCGGCTCCTGTTCAGTCACGACCTGTTTCTGAAAGCGATGCTCAGCCGTCATGGCGGACTCGGCCTCGGCTTCGTCGCCGGCCCGTTCCGCGAGAGCCTGAACGCCGCCGGAGTGGACGCCGACGCCATTCTCGACACCCACCCCAGCCAACTTTTTCTGCACGCTGCACTATCGACGAAAGCGAACCAAACATGAGCAAAGTACTGATCGCCGGCGAATCCTGGATCACCCAGTCGACCCACATCAAGGGTGTCGACTCCTTCACCATGAACAGCTACGTCGAGGGAGTCGGCCCGCTGCGCGACGCCCTCGAGGGCACGGGCCACACGGTCACCTACCTTCCCGGTCACCTGGTGCCGACGATGTTCCCCGGCACCGCCGAGGAGCTCGCGGCGTATGACGTCGTGATCCTCTCCGACATCGGCGCCAACAGCATCCAGCTGGCACCCAGCGTGTTCGATAAGTTCCAGCGCGGCAGTGACCGCCTCGGCGTGCTGGCCGAATGGGTCGAGAGCGGCGGCGGGCTGCTCATGGTCGGTGGATACCTCTCGTTCACCGGCTTCGAGGGCAAGGCGGCATTCCGCCAGACGATCATGTCCGAGATCCTGCCGGTGGAGATGCTAGCCGATGACGACCGTATGGAGCGCCCCGGGGGAGTCGTGGCCACGATCGATGACGCCGCCCACCCGATGCTTGCCAACATCGCCGGCGAGTGGCCGCACCTGCTCGGCTATAACAAGACCGTGCTCAAGCCCGGTGCCGAACTGGTCGCCTCCGTCGGCGCCGACCCGCTGATCGCGGCCCACCACTATGGCGCTGGCCGGTCTGCCGTCTTCACGTCCGACTGCTCGCCGCACTGGGCGCCGCCGGAGTTCTGCGAGCAGTGGGATGGCTACTCCGTACTGTTCGACAACATCGTCACCTGGTTGAGCCCCGCCAAGTGATGACTGCAATACCCCGATCCGCGGCCCTGGTCGAGCGAAACCGTGAGCGTCTCGAGCAGAGCCTCGAGGACCGATTCATTCGGGAGGCCAGCCGCGCCGTGCTCGAACCCCGACACTTCGCCCGCTACCTAGCGATCGAGGAACGCTTCGTTATGACCGCGGTGCGGGTGAGCGGGTTCACCCTGTTCGCCGAGCCCGACTGGGCATCTGTTGCCCATCATGCCGCCACCATCGGGGCGCTATTGGGGGAACAGCTCGACTATTTTCAGGCGGTGCGGGCTCGGTACGACGACGCCTCGGCTGACATCGAGCGTGCGGTCGACCGATCGAACGTGCTCTCCGCCTATGTGCTCGGCAGCGTCGACGCCGACGGGTATACCGGGGCGATCGTCAACATGTTCGCCGCCGAGACCCTCTATCTCGAGTGGTGCACTCGAGCGACGGCCCGGCCGCTTAACCCGGCGCTCGACGCCGACAGTTGGATCGCTTTGCACGTCACGCCCGCGTTCCAGAATCAGGTGCGGGCGCTCGGCGCGTTCGTCGATCGCCTACCGACGGAGGGCACCCCCGGCGGCGTAAGTGATGAAGTCCTCGATAGCCTGTTCGTGGGCATGCTCAGCGCCGAAGACTCGTTCCACGACGCCATCTACCTCACCGGAGAGTGACATGCAGATCAACAGAAACCAGCTAGAGCAGGCACTGACCGATGCCGGAATTGTGTGGCAGCAGGTCGACCTGCAGGGAACAGCATCCGTCATCGTCTCCTCCTACGGCGGCCGCGTCTACGGGCCATTCATGGATGCCGCCGCACCGTCGATGAACTGGATCCCGGATGCGTTCGGCGAGACCGAAACCCTTCGGCGACTCATCGATTCGGGGTTCTGGAACGTCGGGGGCGAGCGCATCTGGATAGGGCCCGAGATCAGATACATGATCCCCGACCGTTCCGACTACTGGGGCAGCTACACGATGCCACCCCAGCTCGACCCGGGCATGCACACACTCGAACCCACGGATGACGGCGCGACCCTGAAGAGTGCCTTCCAGCTGGAGTCCTACCTCGCTCCTACGGGACCTGCCCAGTTCACTCTGGATGTGCACGTCACCGCAGCCGCCAACCCGCTTTGGCAGCTCGCGGATTACGACACCCGCTTCGCCGGCATCGCCTTCGCCGGCTACGCCAGCACGGCGCACCTGACCCAGTCGGGCGCCGCAGGGATTCTGAGCGAGTCGTGGATCCTGAACCAGGTACTCGCGAACGGCACCGCACTCATCCCGACGATATCGGCAACGACCGTCACCGACTACTACGAAGAGGTCGGTGACAATCTCGAGTACGTGGCGGGGGGAATCACCGTTGAGCTCTCGGGCACCCAGCGCTTCAAAATCGGGGTGAAGGCGGCCCACAACCACGGGCGTCTGGGCTACCTGCGCCGCGACGACAACGGCTCGCTGACCCTCATCGTGCGGGCGTTCCCCAACGACCCGTCGGCGGAGTACACCGAGGAGCCAGACTTCGCGCCCGGCGTGAACGGCGACTCCATTCACCTGTACAACGACGACGGCGGCCTTGGCGGATTCGCCGAGCTGGAGGCCCGCGGCAGAACGGTCGGCCAGACGTCAGGCCAGACCGAATCGACCGACCGTTTCAGCACCTGGTGCTTCCAAGGCACGGCGGTCGAACTCGACTGGGTCGCCCATCAACTGCTCGGCATGCAGCTCCCGTATATTCCCGCCATCCACTCGCACGCCTCGCTCAACACCTACGAATCCGGAGACACCGAATGACCTCGCCGACCTCACCCGTGACCGATGGCGCTGCCGTCGACCGCGCTTTCGACGACCTCGTAGCGCTGACGGCCTGCGGCATCCGTTTTCATGGCACCGTCGGCATTGGCGATTCTGCCGCCTGGCTCGAGTCTCAGCTCGCGGCCGCAGGGCTGGTGACCCTCCGCCAACCGGTGATCGTTCCCGGCTGGGAACCGGGGGAGACCTGCCGCTTCATCGTCACCGCGCCGCACGAGCGTGAACTTCGAGTCTGGCCGCTGCTCTGGAGCGGGCCGTCGAAGGGCCGGCAGTTCGGCCGCCTCGTCGAGCAGGGCCGCGAGGGCCTCTGGGGCGACTCGATGGTCTGGCACCGCTTCATCGTCATCGACGAGACCGGCGACGTCATCGCGTATGTGCTCGGCCGAGACACCGGCCCCGCCGCACCGCAGCCGCTGCCCTCGGGCTCTGACTACGCCGCCCCGCACTTTGCCATCAGCCGCAACGACAGCGACCAGCTGAGCGAGTGGATCGTCGACGGCCGCGAGGTCAGCGTCGAGTTCGAACTCGACAGCGCCCACGGCGGCGAGGCAGCCGGCGACAACCTCATCATCGACCTGCCCGGCGCGCCCAGCACCGAGACCACCCCCACGGTCGTGGTCTGCGCCCACTACGACACGTTCTGGAACACCCCCGGCGCCTACGACAACGGCAGCGGCACCATCGCGCTGCTGCACCTCGCCCGGCAATGGGCCGCGAACCCCCCGCAGCACCCGACGCGACTCGTCTTCTTCACCGGAGAAGAATGGCACCTCAGCGGCTCACGCGCCTACGTCGCCGAGGCCACCCAGCCCGAACTCGATGGCGTCGGCTACGTCATCAACATCGACGGCCTGGGACGCGGCAAGTTCCTCGAATCCTTCGGCGCCCCCGAACGCTTCGAGGTCGCCTTCAGCACCACAATCCGCCGCTACATAGAGCACACAAGGGCAGGCCTCAAGGTCATCTCCCGCTTCCCCCCGCCCATGGGAACGGATGACGCCGCCTTCTACGCCGCCGGTGTTCCCTCCGGCTTCATGACCTTCAACGACTTCAACCGCCTGCACCAACCGGAAGACGTCCCCAACCACGAGATCGCCGTCAACATCGCCTGGACTGTCGGCCTCGTCGACCACCTCTTGGCAACGCTGGAAATTCCCCAGCGAGCGGATGCGCCGGGAATTTTGTGACGAAGCTGCCATTGCCTCTTGAAGACTGACCCCGTGGCAGCACTGCCCCTCGAATCGCCATCGTCAGCAGGAGAAGACCGGTGTCCCTGCTTTTTATTCAGGAGCTAAGCGCCAGGACTTAGGCGGAGTCAACATAATTGTCAGGCTTATCGTCGTGATCGTTTGCAAGCGCGATCGGCAGCGGCATGCCGTACTTTGTGGATCTCGAAAACAGGGAGGTGCCTAATTCGCAAACGTCCCCGATGCGGGTTGTTTGCGGCATTCATTCTGCCGCCCCAGCACTGGGCTGTGCCGACCGCTTGGCTGGGCGATTCCGGGCTAAACTCAGGATGCTTCCTCATCAGACTGAAAACTGATTTTGACCACCAATATTCCTACTCGCATCTCTCCGGCAATAGCAGGCCCGTGGCTACTACGACTTGCCACCCAAGCTGACGTCACTTATCTCACTAGACAAAGCAAAAGCACGCCACTCAGCGGGGGTGGCCGTGCCAGTTGTCTCCTCAAGTGGGAAACCCGATCAGGCAGTTGGCTGAACGAGAACGCTCGGTATCTCCGGTCCCTGACCCCGGCGATACACCATCACTGTTCGCGTGAAGTGAATGACGGGAACGCCATCCTGGTTGTATCCAGTGGTTCGGACTTTGACGATTCCCACGTTTGCACGGCTGCGCGAGGCCCTCACCTCAAGGACTTCCGATGTCGAGTAGACCGTGTCACCCTCAAAAAGAGGATGGGGGAGTGTCACGTTGTCCCAACCGAGGTTTGCCATTACATTCTGGGAGATATCACTTACCGACTGGCCGGTCACGAGAGCGAGCGTGAAAGTGGAGTTGATCAGAGGTCGCCCGTACTCGGTCTGAGCGGCGTAGTGGTGATCGACGTGGACCGCCGCCGTATTCTGCGTCAGAAGGGTGAACCAGGCATTGTCGGTCTGGCTGACCGTTCGACCGAGAGCGTGCTGATAAACATCTCCGACGGTGAAGTCTTCGTAATAGCGGCCGCGCCAGCTCTGAACCAGTGTCATGAGTTTTCCTGCTCTCGCTCAGTGTTGAAAAGGCTCAGAATCCGTCGGCTTGACCGGATAACGGCTTCATCGATCATTGTGCCGTCCACTCCCCGGAATGCCCCGGTTCCGGCAGCAACGGATCTCTCATACCGCTCCACCAGTGAACGCGCAATCGCGAGCTCGTCGGCAGTCGCGGAGAACGCGTGATGGATCGTTGGCAACTGATTCGGGTGGATGGCTGCCCGTCCCACATATCCCAACCTCTTCAGCCGCTCAGTCGTCATCCGAAACGCCTCGTCATCGATGAAGTTGCGTGACACGGCCCCGACCGGCGGCAGGATGCCGGCGGCGATGGATGCGACCAGAGCCTGCATGCGCAAAGGCAAGAGCTCTGTCTCGTTGAGGTCAGGGTCGATGCCCAGATCAGCGGCCAGATCCAGTTCCCCCAGCTGCAGCTTCAGAACGCGCGGTGCCTGAGCGATTTCAGTCAAGGCCACAATTGCTTCCGCAGACTCAATCAACGGCATCAGCCGAATGGACTGGCTGGGCAGGTGGAACGTGGCTTCAAGAGAATCAAGGAGCTCAGCCGCCTGACGCAATTCGGCATGGCTCGAAACCTTAGGCAGGCAGAAACCGAACACGCCTGGCGTGAACACGGCGGCGATGTCATCCAAGCCGGACAGGCCGGCGTTTGTGCGCACCCAGTGCTCTCCGTCGTTGGCCTGTCGGCGCTGAAGCCATTCGCGGACGTTTGCCCGTGCCTGCTCTTTGGCAACCGCTGCAACGGAGTCCTCAAGGTCGGCGATGACCGCATCGGCACCGTGGCCGAAGGCGCCGGCAAGACGTCGATTATTGTCGGCCGGCGTGTACAGATAGCTCAGGGTGGTGATGCGCCTGCCGGTCATTGCGACGCCATCAGAAGAGCTGCTTCACGAGAAGCCTTGACGCCTGAAGATGTGACCGCATGGCCTCTTCAGCACCCGCGGGATCGTGCCGCTCCAAGGCTTCCAGAAGGCTCACATGGGACAACATAGCGTCTGAGTCGGCAGGCCTGTTCTTCCAATAGAGGCGCCAGAACCGAATTGAATGCCTGAGCAGAACATCTGCCGCATCCTGCAACAACGGGTTTCGCACCATTCGGATCAGGTAGGTGTGAACGGCGAAGTCATCCATCAGAAACCGCTCTGGGTCGGAGGTCGTGCGGTCAGCGTCCACTGTCGCCACCAGTCCTCGAAGAATGGCCAAATCTTCTGCCGACGCACGCGTCGCAGCGATGTAGGCGACGCCGCACCAAATCGCCTCTCGGGCTTCGAAGATATCGAGGACGTCGTCAAGTGCGAGTGGTGTGACGACGGCGCCGCGTCGGGGAATGACGGTGATGAACCTGTCTTTCGCGAGCCTCGCGATTGCCTCACGCACCGGCATACGGCCGAGGTTCAGTTCCGCGGCAAGCATGACCTCGTTGACGAAGGAGCCGGGGGCGAGACGCAGGTCAAGGATCATGTCCTGTAGTTGCCGGTGGGCTACGTCGCTGGCTCTCGGGGTGACCACGGTGTCCTCCTTATTTTCTTAATGTCGCCATCATAGGGGTAAAAAAACGGCAGAACGGGGGCCTTCCTTGTGAAAACCCGGTGATATATCTTGGTGCAAACATTACGGCCTGAACTTGAGGAGGATCGGGACATGAACGAGAACACTGCGTCAACAGCGTCACCCACCAAGAAAGCACGCCTTCAAGGCGGCGTGCTGACTGTTCCGAATGCCATTGCACTGTCGGCGGCAGCCATGGCCCCCGTCCTCGCTGTCGTACTGAACGCACCAGCCGCAGCAGCTGCCGCGGGCGCAGCGCTTCCGCTGTCGTTCCTGATCGCGTTTGTCGCAGCAGCCCTCGTTGGCAACACGGTCGTTCAGTTCTCACGAAAACTGCCATCAGCAGGCTCGTTCTACACCTTCAACTCCCAAGGCCTCGGCCCGGCCGCCGGGTTCTTCACCGGTTGGCTCTTCTGGATCGGCTATGCCGTTCTGGCGCCCGGACTCTTCAGTGCCTTCGGCGCATTTGTCCACGACTATGTCCTCGCATCATTCAATCTCGACGTGCCGTGGTGGCTCTTCAGCCTCGCCGCGATGGCGATCATCTTGGGCCTATCCCTTCGGAGCATCAAGGCCTCGGTGAATCTCGACCTCACACTCCTGGTGATCGAGGTCGTCATCTTCCTCATCCTGGGTATCGCAGCCATCTCCACTGCCGGCCCGGGCAACGACGCGAGCGTCTTCCTCGTGTCCTCATCACCCACGGGCTTCACCGGGGTCGGTCTCGGCGTAGTATTCGGCCTTCTCTCCTTCATCGGCTTCGACGCCGCCGCAACGCTCGGCGAGGAAACCAAGAACCCTCGCCGCAGCATTCCCTTTGCCGTCACCGGAGCCCTCGGCGGAGTCGGCATCTTCTATGTATTGATGATGTACGCGCTCACCGCCGGTTACCGGCTCAACGACCCGAACCAGATGACCGCGTTCCTCGAAGACCCGAACCCGTTCGTCACCCTGGGTCAGAACGTGACACCGTGGTTGCTTCAGCCCATCGAATTGGCCGCAATCGCCGGTATCTTCAGCTGCTTCCTGGCCATTCACAACACGACCGCTCGAGTCATGTTCTCCATGGGTCGCGACCACATTCTCCCCGCGGCCCTGGGCAAGGTCCACGAGCGCTGGTACTCGCCTAGCCGAGCAATCTACGTTCAGACGGTGTTCACGATTGTCATCGGAATCGGAACGGGCCTGTGGATCGGCCCCGGGGCAACGGGCGCCTATGGCTTCACGGGCGCCATTGGAACAATTGCGATCGTGATCGTCTATATTCTGGCGAACATCGCTCTGATCCGGTATTTCTGGAAGCTGCCCGAACGAAACGTTTTCACGCACATCATCGTTCCCGTTCTCGGCGTAATCGGCCTTCTCTACCCGCTCTACGCCGTGGCCGCTCCCGGACAGGACTTTCCGTACAATCTGGTTCCGATCGTCGTCGGTATCTGGATCATCGTCGGAGTGGTCGTCTTCTTCTACTTCAAGGCTCGGTCACCTGAGAAGATCGCCGCCCTCGGTGCCTTCATCGCCGAAGAAGACATTCCGCTCGAGGAGCAGCCCGAAAGCCTTCTTACCGCTCGGGCCTCTTCGCTCCAGAGGCCCACGGTAAAAGACGAGGTCGCCAACCACCCAGAGATAAAAGAAGACTGAGTTGATCGTCGTCGGCGGAAAGGTCGTCTTCACCGAACTTTCCGAGCTGGTGGATCCGGCGCACACCGCACTTCTGATCATCGATATGCAGTGCGACTTCATCGAGCCGAACGGCAGGTTCGCGGAACTGGGCATCGACCTCTCGATGTATTCAGAATCCAAGCCGCGGGTGAGAGAGCTGCTGGCTGCAGCTCGGCACAGCGACACGTTGGTCGTACACGTTCAGAACACCGCCTTGGCGAACAGGATGAGCGACTCATCCGCTCAGATCCGTTTCAACCTGAGGATGCACGAAGGTTCCCGGGGCAGCCAACCGGCGCTGACGTACACGGTTCCTGGAACCCCGGGGCACAGCTTTGCCCCGGGGTTCGAACCCAACGATGACGAACTGATCGTGCGCAAGTACCGTTCGAGCGGATTCTGGGGCACGAATCTTGACCTGGTGCTGAGAAGCAACGAGATCAAGACGGTGGTCATCAGCGGCTGCACGACGGAAGGCTGCGTGGAGTCCACGGCACGGGATGCGATGTTCAACGATTACTACGTCGTTATCGCTGAAGACTGCGTCGCCAGCGATGACCGAAGCCAGCACGATGCATCCATGCTGCTGATGAGACACCGCTTCGACGTGGCCACGGCGTCCGATATCGGACGGGTGTGGCACCAGTCCCGCATGTATCCAGAGAAGGACTGAAAATGGGAAAACTTGAATCGCGCGTCGCCGTTGTCACGGGGGCTGCGTCCGGAATTGGCGAGGGAATCGCGATCGCGTTCGCTCGAGAGGGTGCCAGCGTCATCGTCGCCGACAGGGCTACCGAGGCGGAGGCCTCGACGGTACTGGAAGCCATCCGGTCTCACGGAGTGGAGGCGCTTTATCTCCAGACGGATGTCAGCGACGAGAACAGTGTCCAAGACATGGCCCGGGCGGCACTTGCGCATTTCGGACACGTGGACATTCTCGTCAACAACGCCGGTATCTTCACGGAGTCGCTGATCGAGAACATGACGGTAAGCGACTGGGATCGCGTGGTGAACACGAATCTGCGCGGCACGTTTCTCTGCACGCGCGCGCTGCTGAATCAGATGCTCGACCGGGGCTACGGGCGAGTCATCAACATCGCCTCCCAGCTGGGCCAGATCGGCGGCGCCTCTGTTGGCCACTACTCAGCCAGCAAAGCAGGAGTGATCGGCTTCACCAAGGCCCTCGCCCGCGAGGTTTCGCGGCGGGGTGTGCTGGTCAATGCCGTTGCACCCGGTCCGATCGAGACGCCCCTCCTTGATAGCGAGACCGAACAGTGGCGAAGCAACAAGTTGGCGGAGCTGCCGATCGGCCGGTTCGGAACAGTGGACGAGGTGACCCCGACGGTGGTCATGCTGGCGTCGGCTGACGGCTCCTACTACGTCGGCCAGACCCTGGGCCCTAACGGCGGAGACGTGATGTTGTGAGAATCGTCGACCTGATCTGCGTGCCCACACGAACAGGCTTCTTTCGAGACGACCAGGCCGCAATCCGCGGCGGTGTCGATCACGACGGGTTCCTGTACGAGGGGTCACCAGTCACAGAGGGTTTTGAACGAATCAGGGAGCCCGGCGTCTCCGTGTCTGTGATGCTGGTGCTCTCCACGGGTGAAATCGCCCTCGGGGACTGCGTCGAGGTGCAGTACGCCGGCGCGGGGGGCCGTGCCAGGGCCATGGAGAGTGAATCCGTCGTTCACGAGATCGACGATGTGGTTCGGCCGCTGCTCGTGGGTCATAGCATCGACACTTTTCGTGCACTGGCAGGCGCGGTGGACGCCCTGTCGTTCGAGGGGCGTCCGCTGTCGGCTCCGGTCAGATACGGCGTGACCCAGGCGCTCCTGCACGCGACGGCCCTGTCGAATCGGGAAACCATGGCAGAGGTTGTCCAGCGGGAGTATGAGACCGGCATCGAAATAGCACCCGTACCTCTATATACGCAGTCAGGGGACGACAGGTACGCAAACGTCGACAAGATGATCCTCAAAGAGGTCGACGTTCTGCCGCACGGCCTTATCAATGAGGTGGCAACTAAGCTCGGTGCCGACGGGGAGATCCTGGCAGCGTATGTTGCCTGGGTCCGCGACCGGGTGCTTCTCCTGAGGACCCGAGACGACTACATGCCCAGGCTGCACTTCGACACGTACGGAACCATCGGCCTCGCCTTCGGCGGAGACCTCGAGGCGATAGCCGAATACCTCGGCACGCTGGCGGTTGCTGCTGCCCCGTTCGCGCTGAGAATCGAGCATCCGATCGATGCGGGTGGCCGCGAGGAGCAGATAGAGATTTTTGCGCGTCTCAGGCGCGAGTTGTCCGTCCGGGGCATCCCGGTCGAGCTCGTGGTCGACGAGTGGTGCAACACGCTGGAGGACATCAGGCTTTTCGTCGAAGCCGGCGCCGCCGATGTCATCCACGTGAAAATGCCCGACCTCGGCGGAATCAACAACACCATTGAAGCCCTGCTCTACGTGAGGGCCGCTGGCTTGGCCGCTCTGTGCGGGGGCACCTGCAACGAGACCGATGTCTCTGCGCGCGTGAGCACGCACATCGGCATGGCCTGCGGGGTCGATCAACTCCTGGCAAAACCGGGCATGGGAGTCGACGAGGGCCTGATGATCGTCGGAAACGAAATGGCTCGGGTGCACGCCCTGGCCGCCAGGCGAACGGCACTTTCCGAGGTTCCTCGATGAAACCTTTGCAGGATGTCAGGGTGCTGGCGTTGGAGCAGTATGGGGCGGGGCCATTCGGGAGCTTGCAGCTCGCCGATCTCGGAGCGGACGTCATCAAGATCGAGGACCCGTCCTCCGGCGGCGATGTCGGACGCTATGTCGTGCCCCAGCAGGAGGGCGAAGACAGCATTTTCTTCGAGACCTTCAATCGCAACAAGCGAAGCATTGGCCTGGACATCACCTCCGAGGCTGGCCGAGCGGTATTTGAGGATCTTGTGCGGGTCAGCGACATCGTGTACTCGAACCTGCGAGGCGACGTTCCGGCGAAACTGGGCATCCTGTATGCAGACCTGAAGCATCTCAATCCGAAGGTCGTCTGCTGCTCGCTCAGCGGTTTCGGCATGACGGGACCACGAAGCTCCGAGCCGGCCTATGATTACGTCCTGCAAGGCCTGACGGGGTGGATGGACCTGACCGGAGAGCCCTCCGGTCCTCCGACGAAATCGGGCCTCTCCGTCGTTGACTACGCCGGGGGACTGGTGGCCGCGACGACAATGCTGGCCGCCCTGCACGCCGCCCAACGGGATGGCGTCGGCGTCGACTGCGATCTGAGCCTTTATGACACCGCGATGTCCATGCTGACGTACCCGGCCGCGTGGGCGTTGAACGGGGACTTCGTTCCGGCAAGAACGCATCATTCGGCGCATCCATCAATCGTTCCGTTTCAGGCATTTCAGTCGAAGAACGGATGGATCGTGATCGCGTGTCCGAAGGAGAAGTTCTTCGTGCGTCTGGCGGAAGTGGTCGGTATGCCGGAGCTGGCACACGACTCGCGCTTCATGGGTTTCTCCGCCCGGCGGAAGAACTCGGTGGAGCTGGTTGACATTCTCGAGCGTCTTCTCGCAACGAGAACGTCGGAGGACTGGCTGGACCGGCTGCACCGGGCCGCGGTACCCTGCGGCCCCGTCAACACTGTTCTCGAGGCTCTGGAGGATCCGCAGGCAGCCGCCCGAAACCTCATCGTTTCGACCGAGCATCCCCGATTCGGCAGGGTCTCGCAGGTGGCGAGCGCCGTCAGGGTCGGCGACGTCCAGCCGGAATACCTGCGGGCACCGCAGCGGGGAGAAAATGGCACCGAGATCATGCGGGATCTTCTCGGATACTCCGAACAGCACATTCTTTCCCTTGCTAACGAGGGCGCATTCGGCGCATCCGAGAGATAGCTTCACCCTCCACCCCTTAAAAAACGACCAACTCAGGAGAAACAATGTTCGATCTCACAGGACGCACCGCAGTGATAACCGGGGCGGCGTCAGGCATCGGAGCCGCGACGGCAAAGATCTTCGCCGCCGCGGGGGCAGACCTCGCCCTCGCGTGGTACCCGCCGGATGGACACGACATCGAGCCCGTCCGGAGGGCAGCTGAGGAACTGGGCAGTCGCGTTGTGGTCATGGAGGTGGACGTCACTAGGACCGCCGACGTCGACGCTCTCATCGATCGGGCAGTGAAGGAACTCGGCGGTGTTCACATTGCCGTCGCCAACGCAGGGATCGCACGAAAGGTCGAACTCGAAGACCTCGATGACGACGCCTGGAACCTGGTCGTGAACGTCGACCTCAACGGGGCCTGGCGCGTGTTCCGGGCCGCGATCCCGCATATGAAGGCCGCCGGCTATGGTCGGCTAATCGCTACGTCTTCCGTCGCCGGCACCGTTTCGGCGTGGCCCGAGCACTCCCACTATTCGGCGGCCAAGGCAGGCCTCGTCGGCCTGGTCAAGTCCCTCGCGGTGGAGTTCGGGCCCTTCGGCATCACGGCGAATGCTGTGGCGCCCGGCGTAATCCGCACCCCACAGGCCCTTGATCCGGTCAATTCGCTAGGCCCGGATGGTGTGGATGCCGTCGTTGCTAAGGTTCCCGTGGGGCGTGTGGGTGCACCGGAAGACATCGGCTACACCTACCAGTTCCTGGCCAGCGCCGAGGCGTCTTACGTCACCGGCCAACTCATTGTGGTTGACGGGGCACGCAGTCTTGCGGGCCTCGACTAACGACCTACAGTTTCCAATTTGAGTTCTTGAGGAGAAAAGCCAATGACACTAGACGAACAGTTCTTTCGCCAGACCGACGTTGATGGCGTCCCCGGCCCCGCACGCGACCTCGTGGGCTACGGAGAGCACCCACCCATCGTGCGTTGGAAAGACGGCGCGAAGGTCGCCATCCAGGTTGTGGTCAACTACGAGGAGGGCTCGGAGAAGACATTCGCCATGGGCGACGGAATGAACGACGGGATGTATGAACTCCCGTTCGCGGTCGATGACCAGCGCGACCTTGCCGTCGAGTCGATGTACGAATATGGGTCTCGTGCCGGAATCTGGCGACTCTTTCGCGTCTTCGATCATGCGGATATCCCCGTCACCTTCTTCGCCGCGGCCGTCGCCCTCGAGCGAAATCCGGAGGTCGCCGCCAAGCTGGCGCACAGGGGAGACGAAGCAGCAGGGCACGGCTATCGCTGGAGCAACCATTACGAGATGACTCGCGACGAGGAGCGTGAGGCAATCACGCGCGCAATCGCCTCGATCGAGAAAACGACAGGACAGCGGCCCGAAGGCTGGTACTGCCGCGAGATGAGCGTCAATACCCGAGAGCTGGTCGTCGAGTTGGGCGGGTTTCTGTACGACTCGGATACCTACAACGAGGACATCCCCTATTGGACCTCGGTTCATGGGCAGAGCCACTTGGTCGTTCCGTATTCCCTGGTAGTAAACGACGCTCGCTACATTATGGGAACCGGTTACGGCAGCCCCGAGCACTTCTTCGAGACGGCCAAGGCGACACTGGATCGCCTCCGCAACGACGGAGACGACGTCGGACGGATGATGTCGATCGGCCTGCACCCTCGAATTACCGGCAACCCGGCTCGAGCGGATGCTCTGGCCCGGTTTATCGAATATGCGCAGGGCTTCGACGACGTGGCATTCATGCGGCGTATCGACATCGCGCGCTCGTTCGAAGCGCAGGTTCCCCGGCCCTGAAGAATGGGCCAGTCCGTACACCCCTAAATAGTTCGAGGGTGAGTGCTAGCGGGAGAGGCCGTAGACGCGATCTGCATTCTCGTAACCGATGAGCCGGATAACGCGAACTGCGTCTTCGAGGCTCCAATCACCCTGGCGTACCCACGAGCCAAGAACGAGGCCCATCGATCGGCGCCACAGCACCGAGCCAAGGCAATGGAGTTCCACGAGACCGAACGCGTCAGACGAGAACAGCTGCTTCGCAAAGGGTGCGACCTCGAGTGACTCTCTAACTATTTGCGTTGACTGTGCCCCGACATAGTTGAGGGCGAGGCCAACATCGAAATAGACGTTGGTGAAAGCCTGGGCGAGGTAGCCTGCTTCGCGGTGATAGGGCCAGCAGTGCAGAAGCATGACGGGCGTGTCCTGAAGGCCGACCTGGCGAAGCAGGGGCAGCAGCAGCATCGGGTTGCTCTTGTGAAGGTCCAGGTCACGATCGCCATAGCCGACATGAAACTGAATCGGCATCTTCAGCTCGGCAGCGGCGTGAATAAGAAACACGATGATGAGCGGGTCGGCCAGGGGAGTCCGAGCAGATCCGCTCCCGCCCATCCAATTGCCCACCGCCTTGGTCACGATGTCGTCGCTCGGCCGCAGCCAGTCAATATCGAACCCGACCCGGTAAGCAGCGATCGTTTTGAACCCGACGGCGTGGGTTCGTGCCTCCTCAAGGGCGGCCCGGAATGCGTCGATGAACTCACCCGGAGACGTGCACAGCGAGGCAACCGTCTCGGCGAGTGATTCGAGACGCACGATCTCACTGCTGGTGGCATTCGAAGCATCGGCGAGTGCCTCAGGGGAAGAAATGCTGGCGGAACTGAACCCGGTGTCGACTACCCAGTGCCGCACGTTGACCCCGGCCAGCATCAGCCGGTCAAGCTCGATCGGTGAGCTCTGAACACGCCTCTGCCAGTATTCGTCGGGCGAGCTGAAGGCGGGTAGACCCAGTTGCGGTGCGGCCCAGCGGCGAACCGCGAAACCAAGCTGAGAGTCAAACATCGTCATGAAGTCGGGGGTTGGCGAGGGCGAGGCCTCGTTGAGCGTCTCTTCAAAGACGGCCCGGGAGACATGCTTGGTGAACGTGCCATGCACGTGGTGGTCGACGAGTTCCACGGCGCTGAGGGCCTCCACCAGCTCGGCGGGAACATCGCTCTCAATTCCCGCGAAGGAGTTGATTTCTTGTGGCTGCATGATGGGTGCTCCTTGCATGGGCTGCTCCGCTGGGTCGTGGTCGCTCGGTGTCGTCACGACCACGCCAGCCGAAGAGAATCAGCCAGCTCCACGGGGGAGAGGCCGGCAAAGGCTTCGATCTCGTGGCGCCTGACCGCGACGAGCCCCGTAACTATCTCGCTGCCGAAGAGCTTGGCCGCAAAATCGGAGCCTGCGAGGGCGTCAATGACCTTCTTCTGTTCGAAGTCGAGCGGCTTCTGGGGAACGATATGCCCTGCAGGATCCCCCGAGACCTCGTCCCGGGCCGTGACGGAGTTCTCAATTCCGAAAAGGGCCGACCCCAACATTGCGGCGGCCGCGAGGTACATGTTTGCACTCGGGTCGACGACTTTGAGTTCGATGTTGGCTCCATGGGGGTTTCCTCGCGTTCCCGCCATGAATCGAATCGCAGCCTCGCGATTTTCCAAGCCCCAGCACGCCCACGCGCCCGACCACGCGCCCGGTTGAAGCCGGTTTCCCGAGACCGCAGAGCCGGCGTAGACCCCGAGAAGTTCGGGCAGGGTCTCGAGTACTCCCGCAATGGCAGAACTGCCCTCGGCACACTGGCCATGCGGGCCGTCACCCCCACCGAAGATGTTCTGACCGTCCCTGGTCAGCGAGAGGTGCAGATGGGCGCCATTTCCCGAGCCGCCGACCCGAGGCATGGGCGAAAATGACACCTCGAGGTCGTGTCGGGCCGCCACGGCACCGATGACGATGCGGGCCAGCACAGAATCGTCTGCCATGGTTACGGGGTCAGCGGGTGGAAGTGAGACCTCGAACTGGTCTTCACCGAATTCTGCGTGAATCTGTTCGGGGGCGAGACCGGCATCGACAAGGGACTCGGTGAGATCCACGATGAAGCGTCGTTTCTCCGTCAGGGCGCGCATTCCGTAGGCCGCCCACGGCATCGACGCAGAGCCTCCACCGGTTGCCGGGGTGAGCGTGAACTCCAGCTCAGTGCCCATCGTCGGCACGAGGCCTGCGGCGATGGCGCGTGCGACGACGTTCTGGAGGAGCGAACGAGGACAGAGGGCGGTCTGGTTGCCGTTCTGATCACAGAGGTTCACCGGGCCCCAGGCCATTCCATCGCCGATGTCTCGTATGCGACTCGCATCGATTCTCAGACGCACATCGCCGGTAACCCCGAGCGTCTCGGTGAATGCGATCAGGTTGTCGACGCAATAGACCACCATGAGGGGAGAAGTCCCCATTCCCGCTTCGTGAAAGGCCCGCAGTCGCGCTATCGGAACGCCTTTGCCCCGGAAGACCCCGCTGTAGTCAACGATCGTTCCCACCAGAAGCTTCGTGCCTTTTCCAGAAAGCTCCATAGAAAGCCTGTCGAGAAACCCGGAATCTGAAGACATCGATAACTCGCCCACGAAACGACCCCTCAGAGTGACTTGACCAGCGCGGCAATTGTGGTTGATCTGTTACACAGAAGATACATCAATCTCATTTGTTAGAAATGTTACGATGTGGGCCGACCCGTCGAAAGGCAACTATGTGCAGGCTGTTCGCGTACGCGGCACCACTGATCAGCTCCGTTACCAGCGAATTGGGCGATGACGGCATGGCCCGAATGATGGCCCTGGCGCAGCTGCATGCCGACGGATGGGGCTGGTCGGCCGTAGCCGGGGCCCAGGCCGGGCATCCGGTCGTGTACAAGTCTGCAGCGCCGGCGGGAGAGGGCGACACCTTCAGCCAGGTCCTCGGCCGGGAGGCACCGGCCGCAATGGTTCATCTTCGTTGGGCCACGCTTGGTCTGACCATCGCTGAGGTCAACACGCATCCCTTTCTGATGGAGGGACTCTCGTTTGAGCACAACGGTTCGCTCACGCCGATCAGCCTCATTCGCAGCCTGCTCAGCGATACGAGCCTCAAGGGTTTGCAGGGCACGACCGACAGCGAGATGTATTTCGCCCTGATTCGCGAAGGAATTGCAGCCGGCCGGTCGCTTGCGGACGCCACGGTTCTCACGGCGCACCTCCTGCGCCAGCATTTCCCCACCAGCAGCCTCAATTCCGTTCTCTTGAGTTCTGAGAGCCTTGTGGTGGTGCACTCCAATGCCGCAACCCGCCTCGCCGGCGACGACCTCGACGAGGCGTCCCAATTCGACCTGCCAACGGAACACACCGAGGACTACTTCGCCCTGCGCTGGCACAGAAAGTCCGACGGCACCGTGCTCGTCGCATCCAGCGGCCTGGCCGAAAGTCATTGGGACGCGATTCCTCAAGAAACCGTCATGATCGTCACGCTCTCCGACTGTTCCGTGCGGATGATTCCGATAACGGAGTTGGCACTCAGCAGCGTCAGCTGAGAACCAGCAATCTTTTTCAGATAGATAGGAGCGGGATGTCCTTCGCCAATGAATCGGTTGGGCTCACCATATCTGCCCAGATTCGCAAGTCCATGGCTACGTTCAGCCCGAGTGAGCGCAAAGTCGCTCGAACACTGCTTGCCAACTACCCGGTCGCCGGACTCGAAACGGTGGCTGAGCTCGCGAGCAGATCTGCCGTGAGTTCTCCCACCGTGGTGCGATTCGTCTCCAAGCTCGGGTTCGGTGGCCACTCCGCCTTTCAGAAGGCGCTCATGCGGGAAGTTCACGAGAACCTCGGCTCACCTTTGGAACAGTATGAGAAGTCGTCACCGCAGCACGCTCAGAACTTCGTTGGTCAGAGTTCCGCTGCCTTCACGTCGATTCTCACTGAGACTTTCACTGAGTTGCCGCAGGGGGAATTCGACGCCGCGGTCGCACTGCTCACCGATGACCGAAAGCGCATCCAACTGATCGGCGGTCGGTTCAGCCACGTTCTCGCGGACTACCTCGGCCTGCATCTCGAGCTGCTGAGAAGGGATGTTTCACAGGTTGCGACCGACGAGGTCTCCAGGCTCAGCACGGTCGCGAACAGCTCCAAGAACGATGTCCTTATCGCCTTCGACTTCCGACGCTACGATCCGAACACGGTTCGCTTCGTGCAACTCATGGCTGCCCGAAAATGCAGTGTCATCCTGATAACGGACGCGTGGCTATCGCCGGCGTCGAGTGTTGCGTCCGTCGTGCTGCCCGCGCGCGTGGAGTCGCCATCACCGTTTGACTCACTCGTGGCATCCCTCGCCGTCGTCGAGAGTCTGGTTGCTGCGGTTGCCAGCCACTACGGAGAAGCGGGCCGCAAGCGCTTGGAATCAATCGAGCACATGAGAACCCCAAAGGCGTGACCGAGATGCGCTCGGAAGTAATGAAAAGCGCTGCCCCGGGGATGGCCGGCGTTTAGTTGCACCATCAACAGTCGCTTTTTCTAGCCAGCATTTTCGTCTCGCAGTCAGTGATTCATGGATTGGGCTGGGAGCAGGAACAGCCCCCATCCTCCTGCCGCCTCCCTGCGAGTCACGGAACTTCCTGCTTTCATGTCGATCGGAATATGTCCAGATCACGATTTCCGAGTGGGGTGTAGCCCAACCTGACGTCAGGCTTGGGGCGCAATCTGGCGTCCACGGAGTCCCAAACGGGCTTTGTTGACACGTCCGATCGAGGGACTTGGTGGCGAGTAGCGTCTGCTGGTAGCGGTAGTCCACCTTGTTGTGTCTTATCCCGTGACATCGTGGACACTGAATCTCATCACTTCGCGGACGCTGGGTCTCACAGCTTCGTGCACAGCTACCGGGTGGGCTTACCGAGCACTGCGGGGAGATCAGTCTGGAGCTGGGCGAACTGTTTCTGATACTCCGCGTTCTTGCGCGTCCAGGGCTTCGTCGGGTGGACCACGTCGACGCCCTGAATGGAGTACGAAGCGATGCATCGGCCTCGGACGTTCAGCGCGACCATCGGCAGCGGGAACGAGAACACGATGTCCGCGGTGACGGGATCAGTGAGCAAGAACGCGTCGGCGGTGATCGTCCGGTAAAACGAGCGGTCGGCGCACGTCGTCGGCAGGGAGACGTGGTAGCCCTGAAAGTAAACCTGCCGGTTCGCTTTGGTGACCTCCACGAGTGACTGATGTGTTGCTTGCGGCCGCACACTTTCATTGGGCATGATCTCCCGGTCTTGGAGATCGTCAACGACGCCCGGTGATGGTCTGACTGTCGTCGCCTGCGAGCGTGCCGGTTCTCCGAGGCTTTCGCTTCCAGGATCGACAGCGGGATCGGCTCGGTCGCTGGTGTGTGCTCGAGCAGATCCCACGCCGCCCGCGGCGTTGCCTGTTCAAGGGCCTGATGAGGTCGGCGGTTGTTTTAGTGCTCCCTGAATCGCTGGACCCGGCCACGGAGCTGCTCCAGGGTGTCCGGCCGGCCGGCGTCGAGGAAACGGATCAGCGTCTGGTGGGAGCGCTCGTTCTTGCCCTGAGTAGTGGGCTTGCCCGGCAGCCCACTGATCAGCATGGTCCCTTTCGAGGCCAGAAAGATCTCCACGGACCCGATCGCGCCGGCCCGCAGCTGGTTGAAGGCCAGCGAGTTATCCGAGAGCACTTCCCGGGGTGCCCCGCAGCCGGCAATAGCCCGTTCGAGCACGTCCTTGGCATCAGCACTGTTTTCATGACGCGAATACGCGTCGGAGCCCACGTCATAGCGGCTGGCGTCATCTGTTAACATCGACGAGCAGCTGATACACCGTCACTGTCTGCCCGATTGTCAGCCGGTACTCGAACGCGTCCAGCTGCCACAGCGACATCACCGCCTGGCGCACGAACGGGATATAAGACGACTTCGGTCGCTTCTTCGGCGACGCGTCCACCTGCCCGACACTGGCCAGCAGACGCGCAATCGTCGCCAAGGACGGGACCTTATTTGGTGACTCGTCTGTCGGGTTCTGATCGGTTTGCGACGTCGGAGGCGATTTCTGCCGCAGCGTTCTCACCGGGGGTCCCGGTTGTGCATGTCGCCAACGGGCACAACTTCCCGGATACCCTTTCCGTGGCCCCGGTCGCGGGTAAGGACGGTGCACCCGTTCTCCTGGTGTCGGCTGGCTCGATCCCGACCGTGATTCAGACGGAACTGAGCCAATTGAAGCCGAAGAGCATCGTGGTCCTCGGCGGTGACGGCGCTGTCTCCGACAGCGTCTCCCAGCAGCTCGCTTCCTACGTCTCGAAGTAGCACACTCCCAGTCGAACACAGCTACCACGCCTCCCTTGGGGCGGTGTAGCTGCGGTTGCACCCTTACACGAAAGTTCGTCGCACCATTTAACGACAAGCCGGGTCTTCCGACCAACGCGCGCGGCGCGTCGAACTCTCTGGCCTCGCGCAAAGCCCAAGCGCGGTCGGGTGAGATCAATTCTCGCCAGCCCGCTTCATTAATTCGTCGGCCTTAGCGCCATCCCGGACAGAGTTGCCATCCTGCTCATCGCATGATTCCAGCCAGCCCCGTGGCTACAACGATCGGGGGTAAAGCTTGACGGTGACCTGTGCCCTATGCTCAGAGAAATTCGAGCACTTTTCAGAATGGATTCCATGCGTTCAGCATTTGCTTTGCTCCTGATACCGGCACTTGCTTTAGGGACCTTGGGCGCCATCCCGCCCGCTGCCGCTGCCGACCTGTCGGGAACCGCGACGATCACGGATTTGCTCGCTCAACTTCCCGTTTCCGCCCCGGTCAAA
>JBBATW010000034.1:0-24387 GCA_040398585.1 Agreia sp. | reverse complement strand
GTATCCGTCTAACAAATCTGTCCACAGGCGGGGCTCGCGCGGCGCCGATTCGACGAACCCTCCGTTTTCAGGCCATAGCGGCACGCGACCGCCTGGGGCGGTTGGCGGCGGCTATGGCCTGAAAACGGAACCGCGGAAGGCCGGGGGAACTTGGGCACACAGACGCTGCGGTGCCAGAGGACTTTGGTGCCGTTCAGATAAATGGCAACAGTGCCCCCCGGTAGGGGCCCGATGCAACCGAGGCTCGTCGAGGAGCAGGCTAATCGCAGGGCCGCCGAGGTTCCCGCCAGGGCGAACCCGGCGGTAGCGGCGGGAAGCGTGGGCCTCACGTCTTCAGCTGGCAACCAGCGGCCGCGAGTGCCTTCCACAGGTCGGCGATTACAGCGGTCCACCGCGGTCCAGCGACGAAGTGCGGCGATACGGCGATCCCGAGGCAGGCGACGAGGGCGTTGCCGAAGTTCGGCTTTGAGATGTCAGGCCAGAAGGTGACTGCGAAAAAACACCGGAAGGCCGCCGGTCGGGCCAGTAGGTATCAGAGGGCTGCATTGGAAGGTATCCAAGCGCAACCAGAGGCACGAATCTGTTTCCCGGATTACCTACTTTTCAGGCATCCGCTGCCGCGACATCATGCTGAAGGCCGAAGCGATTACAGCTCTGCGAGCGTGGGCGGGTTCGCGCCCTTCCGCGACACGGTGATCGCAGCACACGCCGCAGCGAAGGCCCCGAGGCGCTCAAGCTCAGCATGGTCGAAGGCGCTGCCGTCACGAATGGCTTCCGGCGCCGTGCCAGCGGCGATCATGCCGGCGACATGGTGGATTAGGGCACTCATGAACGAGTCCCCTGCGCCGATCGTGTCGGCAACCGTGACTCGGACGCCGGGGACGACAACGCGTTCCGACACGGTCGCCAGAATGGCCCCATCGCCGCCGCGGGTCATGATGACGAGCGCGGGGCCAGCGGCAAGAAGGCGGTCAAGAACCTCATCTTGCGTCAGGTCTGGATAGAGCCACTTGGCGTCTTCGTCGCTGAGTTTGACGATTCCGGCCAAGCCCGCCAGATCTTCAACGATCGGCACGGTCATCTCCGGCGATCCGAGCAGCGACGGACGGATGTTCGGATCGAAAGTCACGATCGTCTCCGGGCCTGCACCAGCCAGGAGGCGACGAACATCGGTAGCACCGGGCGCCAGGAACGCAGCGATCGAACCGGTGTGCAGCAGGCGAACCTCCGGTAATGCGTCGACGAAGTCGAGCGACCAGCGGATGTCGAACTCGTATGCCGCCGCCCCAGCCTCGTCGAGCACCGCTTTCGCGGTCGACTGAGGCTCATCGATTACGGAGCCGGGGAAAATCCGGGCGCCGGACTCCTCTACGTGGCGGGCGATCTCAGCGCCCCGGACATCCGAGCCGATGCGGGTCACCAACGCGACCTGGTGGCCGAGCCGGGCCAGGCCGATGGCGACGTTCATGGGCGAGCCGCCGGCGAACTCGGCGGTGCCGGAATCGGTCTCGATGATGTCGGTCAGGGCCTCACCGATGACGATGATTTCGGGCGTGGCGTTCACTGGGCTCAATTCGATGTGTTGATGGGTTGATTGGTCGCTGTGTCGATTGGTCGCTGTTTCGATGAGGACGAGCGGCAAAGGGCTAGCGCTAGACGGCGACGCTGATCGGGTTGAGCATGGTCAGGTTCGAACCGCCGCTCTCGACGAGGTCGGCGAGCTGACGGTTGAACTCGGCGCCGGCCGGGGCCGCCAGATGAGATTCGAAGGCCGCGGCATCGCAATACAGCTCGTAGACGAAGACCTTGGCCGGCTGCGATTCGACCGTGTGCGCATCGAAGCAGATGTTGCCGGGCTCGGCCCGAACGGTCTGGGCGTAGGAGTCAATCAGGCCGCGCACCTGCTCAATATTGCCGGGCGTCGCGGTGAACTCTGCATACAGGGCGATGGTCATAATGCTGCTCATTCATAAGTTGGAGACGAAGGATTCTTAGAGTGTAGAGGTCGGGCGAAGATCGGCTACCGACTCCCGAAGCACGAGGTTCATGGGCAAGACGACCGAGCCCTTCGACCGCACGTCAGCTGAGATCTGGCCGATCAGGTTGTCGACGGCAGCCGTGGCCATTGCTTCAATCGGAATGTTGACGATCGTCAGGCTCGGGGTGATGATCGAAGCCCACGGCGCATCGTCGAAGCCGATGAGGGAAACATCCTGCCCGATGGCAGCACCCCGAGCCTTGACCGCCCGGAGCACAGCAAGTGACATGTTGGCGTTCGACGCCAGCAGCGCTGTAGGTCGGTTCTCGCTGTTCAGGATGGCTTCCACGGCGGCGCGGGCAGACTCCCCTGCATCCCCGGCGTAATGCACCCAGGATGGGGCAACCTCGATGCCTGCTTGCGCCATCGCCTCGTAGTATCCCTCGACGCGATCGTTGATCGAGGAGATGAGTCCGGCGGGCCGCTCACCGGTGGCACCCTGAATATTGGCGGTGAAGACCACGAGACCGATCTTGGTGTGGCCTCGATCCAGCAGGTGCGCCACAGCATCCTTGGCGCCCTGGCGATTGTCGCCGGTCACACTGGAGAGTGGGAGGGCAAGGGTTCGGTCCAGAAGCACGACGGGCCGACCCCTCAGGCCTGCGGCGCTGAGGAAATCCAAATCGGTCACGGAACTGGGCACGACGATCAGGCCGTCGACCTGCTTTTCGAGCATGACTCGGATCGACGTGCGCTCGGCCTCGAGATCTTCATTCGTGTTGGCCACGAGCACTTGGTAGCCATGCGCCCTGGCGGAATCTATGACGACGCGCATGGCGGTGTCGAACACGCTCAGCCCGATCTCGGCGATGATCAGCCCCAGCGTCTGGGTCGTTCCGGCCCTCATCGACCGGGCAATGACGTTCGCTACGTAGCCCAGCTCTGCCGCCGCTGCGAGCACGGTTGCCCGCGTCTCTGCCTTGACCGCACCATATTCGCCGAGCACCCGGGACGCCGTGGCGCGGGACACCTCGGCGAGCTGGGCAACGTCATTGATGGTCGCCGGGGCTGCAATAACGGGCTCAGGGGCGTCGTTACCCAATTGTTTCATTCCAGAAGTCCTACTCGTTTGACACCATCGTTCAACGGTGTCATCATCATATCCAACATCAGTGAGATCGTTCTCAACTTTTTCTGAGATCGTTCTCAATTTTGGTGTCGCTGTACCAAAACCCCTTCAATCACGATGGAGCGATGAAGAGGGCCGGTCCAAAAGGATACGACCCCCATGTGCGCTCAAAGGAGAGTCAAACCGCAATGAATAGCTTCGTAAAATCCGCTGGCGCAGTCGCCGTAGCCGCAACCCTCATGCTCGGCGCCTCAGCCTGCAGCTCCGCCAGCACCCCCGCCGCCACCTCGGCAGCGGGCGGCACCAAGCCCCTGACCATCGCTTTTGTCATGGGCGCGGAGGCTGACCCCTTCTTCAAGGCCATGAAGGTCGGCGCTGAGGCCGCGGTTGCCGCCCACGGCGACAAGCTGGTCTGGCAGGGTGACCCCTCGGTCTATTCCCCCGCCACCCAGATTCCGATCGTCGACCAGGTCCTGGCCCAGAAGCCTGACTGCCTCGTGCTGATCCCGACCGATCCCGACGCACTGCAGGCGTCCGTCACCAAGGCCGTTGCCGCCGGAATCCCTGTCATGAACGTCGACACCCACGTGACCGACCTCAATAACGTCGCTTCCTTCATCACGGGTGACAATGCCCAGGGCGGCTCGGCTGCAGCCGACGCCATGGCCAAGGCCATCGGCTACAAGAGCGGCGGCACCTACAAGGTCGCCGTCGGCCTGACCTCGGCCACCGCCACCACCAACGTCTCCCGCCTCGAGGGCTTCAAGGCGCAGGTTGCCGCGAAGTACCCCGGAATCACAATCGTCGACACCGCCTACAGCCAGTCGCAGGCAGCCACGGCCAACAGCAACGTCAGCAACTGGCTGACCAAGTACCCGGACCTCGCCGGCATCTTCGCCATCGACGGCACCAACGCCACCGGCGCCTCCTCGGCTCTTCAGGCCAAGGGCCTGACCGGCAAGGTTGCGCTCGTGGGCTACGACGCCTACAAGGACAACGTCGACCTGCTGACCCAGGGTGTCTTCACCGCCCTCGTCGCGCAGGACCCGGCCACCGAGGCAAAGCAGGCCATCGACACGTGCCACCAGTACATCGAGAGCGGTAACAGCAAGACCGGCATCACCGCATCCGTCACGCTGCCGAACATCGTCCTGACCAAGGACACCTCGGCCGCAGACCTGACCAAGTACACCTACGTTCAGTAGTCGGAGCCGGCGGGTGCCCTCTGGTGGGCATTCGCTGATCTGAAGTACTCTGCAATCTTCCCGTCGGCGCTTCGTTCAGCGAGGCGCCGGCGGGAAGCTTTTGTTACCTCCGGATTGAATGATCTTCCGGAGCCTTCCTCTACCTCAGTCAAGACAGGCGTCGAAAGACGCGAAGGGCGAATCGTGGCAATACTCGGAATAGCAACAACGGAGCTGACGCAAACAGTCGCTCCGGTCCCGCCTCGCAACAGGCGAATCAAAGAACTCCTGCTCAACCAGCAGACGGTTCTGTTTCTGGTCCTCGTCGCGATGGTCGTCGTCTTCACCGTGCTCGACCCGATCTTCTTCTCGGTGGGCGTTTTCGGAAACATCCTCCTCGACTGGGGCCCCATTATCCTGATCGCCCTCGCAGAGACGTTCGTCGTCATCTCGGGCGGAATCGACCTGTCGGTCGGCGCGAACCTGGGCTTCTCCGGCGTAATCGCGGCTTATGCCATGCAGTCGTTGACCGCCGCTGGAATCGGCGACTCCCTTGCGATCACCCTCGGCATCATCGTCGCAGCCGCCACCGGCTCGTTCGTCGGCTATGTCAACGCAGTCCTGATAAACCGAGCCCGGCTTGTGCCCTTCATCGCCACCCTCGTCACCCTCGGCGCGGCGGGTGGCATGTCGATCGTACTGACCGGTGGCGCGCCCATCGGCAACGGCCCCAAGAGCGCCATCGCGCTCAGTGTGCCGTGGCTCGGCCCGCTGTCCTGGCCCGGCATCGTGGTCATCGTCATCGTCATCATCGCCGGTCTCTACCTGCACAAGTCGCGCTTCGGCCGCTACACCTACGCGATCGGCTCGAACCCGTTCGCCGCCCTCGCCGCCGGAATCAACGTGAAGCTGCACCTCTCCCGCATCTATGTGCTCTCCGGCTTCCTGTCGGGTCTCGCCGGGATGTTTCTCTACATTCGCCTCGGCTCCGGTGCCCCGACGTCGGGTACCGGCAACGAGTTGGTCGCCATCGCCGCGGTCGTCATCGGCGGCGTGGCCCTCGCGGGCGGCGTCGGCCGCATGTCGGGTGTCGTGATCGGCAGTCTGATTCTGGCCGTCGTTCCCAGCGGCCTGATCATCATCGGCATCGAGCCGAACTGGAAGCAGGTCGTCATCGCCTTCCTCATCGCCGCGGCCGTGTCGCTGCAGGCACTTCGCACCTCATCCTCCCGGAGAAGCAAATGACCGCCCCCGATGCACCCCTGTACGAAGTCCGCAACATCTCAAAGAGCTACGGCAGCGTTGTAGCCCTCGACGGCGTAAGCCTGTCGGTGCGCGCGGGCGAGGTTATCGGCCTCGTCGGCGACAACGGCGCAGGCAAGTCGACGCTGGTCAAGGCGCTCTCCGGCGCCCACCAGCCAGACACCGGCGAAATACTGCTCGACGGCGTGCCCCGCCGTTGGAAGAGCCCGCACAACGCGCTCGAGGCAGGCATCGAGACCCTGTACCAGGACTCGAGCCTCGCACCCGACCTCTCGGTCTCCTCCAACGTGTTCCTCGGCCGCGAGATCGCTAGCCGCGGCATCCTCGGCAAGCTGGGCTTTCTCGCCCAGAAGCAGATGGACTCCGAGGCTCACGCCGATCTCGAGCGCGTCGGCATCGCCGTTCCCGCCTCGAACCGGCCCGTCGCCCAACTCTCGGGTGGCCAGCGCCAGGCCGTGGCCATCGGCCGCGCCGTGTCCTGGGCGCGCAAGGTCATCATCCTCGATGAGCCGACCAACCATCTCGGCGCTCGCCAGGCCAAGGAGGTGCTGCAGGTCATCCGTGCAGCCAAGGCGAAGGGGCTCGGCGTGATCTTCATCTCGCACACACTGCCGCACATCCTCGAGGTCACCGACCGTATCGTCGTGTTGCGCCTCGGCAAGGTCGTCTGCGACGCCCCGACGAGCGATTTCGACGTCGACACCCTGCTCGGTACCATCACCGGACTGATCGTTACGGCCCCGGCCGAATAGTCCCAGGCCGTTAATCCCAGCCGAAAAAGGCGCGCTCCTCAACCGTGGGTTGGGGTGCGCGCCTTTCCTGTTACCGACCCCAGCCGTGCCGTGCCCGGCCCTGTCTTGCTCGACATCCGACCGGAACTGCGCTCTCGTCATCGCATCGCTAGCGAGCAGCCCGGCGACGCACAATACCCGCGATGAATGCCGCCTGGCCCGCATGCTCAAGGTCGTCACCGATGACGCTGACCAGGCGAACCGCGAGGGTCACCTCGGGGGTCCAGTCGGTGTCGACGACGCGGTCGAGATCGGCGTCGGTGAGGGTGGCCAGGTACGCGAGGCTCTGGTTGGTGACCGCATCCAGATAGGCCATCAGAAGGTCTCCCGGGATGCCCACGACAGCGGCAACCTCCGCCGAACTCTGGCCGTAGCCGATCACTTCGGGCTCGAAATCCAAACCGAACCGCTGCTGCCAGTCGCCCGTCAGCCATACCTGCGCGTCGCCGGAGACCCCGGATATGTGGTCATCCTGAACCCGAGCCAGATGCCACACGAGCCAGGCGATCGAGTTGGCGTCGTCGTCGAGGCGGATGGCCAGTTGCTCCTGGCCCAGGTTCCCGACGGCCCCTCAAGCCACCTCCGCGATGCGGCCGTAGGCGTCGACGAGGAGTTCTGAAGTGGAAGTCATACCTCATTCTCGGGGAAACAGCCTTGTAAATGCGAGTGGATCCGGCGAGATCGAGAAGCTGACCCGTCGCGGCGGGCGGCAGGTCCCCGCGAATTACTGCGGCAGTTCACCCGGCCACTCACCATCCTGTGGATGGTCGCCGCCCTGATCTCCTGGCTCGGCGTCCCCTCAAGACTTCGAGAGGCGGCAGAATAGGGACGACGACGCCGATCCCAGGCGCCGCGACACCGGCAGGAGCCCGCCCATGACCGAGATCGAACTCATCAACCTCTGGGTCAAGGCTCGTTGGCACATCGTTATTTCGCAGCTCGCGCCGACGTTCCTCTTGACCGCCCTGGTCGGCTTCCTCGGCCTCGGGCTCGGCGCATCCCCGCTGAGCGTCAAGATCGGCGCTGCCGGGGTGCTGCTCGCCTCGGGAATCCTCGGTGCGCTTGCCCAGATCGCATCGGCGAACGAGGGTCTCGCGATCGCCGAAGACCTGGCCGCCCTGCCTGCCGTCACGGCCGTTGGTCGCCGGATCCAGGCATCCGCGGTGTGGGTCAATGTCGTGCGTTTCGTGACGCCAGCTATCTTCGTCGTGGTCTACGTCGCGCTGCTCGCCGCGCTGTTCCTGCCCCAGAGTTAGGCCTCACCGCTCCTCGCGAGGGGACTGATCTAAGCTGGGCGCCTACGCAAAGGAGCGCAGCAGATGAAGACTCATTCGCACGTCAAGGAAGATCCGGCCCTCGCGGCGGGGCTCGCCCAAGCCCATGAGGGCACCGCGTTCTTCACCCGGTTGCTCGATGATCTCTCCTATACCGAACTCGATGGGCTCTCGCTCTTGCCCGGCTGGAGCCGCAAGCACGTCGTCGCCCATCTCGCCTATCACGCGTTCGCCATCGGACGCCTCCTCGAGTGGGCCCGCACCGGCGTTGAACACCCGATGTATGAGACTCAGATCGCCCGCGACCACGAGATCGAGGCGGGCGCGACGCTGAGCCACAACTCTTTGCGCAGCCTCTTCGACCGGGCGGTCGCCGAGCTCGACTCCGCGTGGGCCACGCTGCCGGTATCCGATTGGCACAAAACCGTGCGCACGTTCCAGGGCCGGGAGGTCCACGTCTCCGAGACCGTCTGGATGCGCACCAAGGAGGTCTGGGTGCACGCCGTCGATCTCGATGGCGGGGCGTCGTTCGACGACATCCCCTCGGCCGTTCTCAGCCGGCTGCTCGGCGACATCACCGCGTTGTGGAAGACCCGCGGCGAGGGTGCCGGGCTGCTGCTGCGCACCGTCGGCGATGAGCCTCTCGAGTTTGGCGAGAACGTTGCAGCCTCGACGGTGCTCTCCGGCAGCCTGGCCGATCTGACCGCCTGGGCTTCGGGCCGCTATACCGTGGGCATCTCGTCGTGCTCGGATGCGGTACCCGCGGCGCCGCCTTGGATTTAGTCGGTGGTTTTCGCGAGGATGTCGCCCATACCAAGTCGACGTCCTCGCGAGAAGGCGTCTGGGGAGGCCGAAAACGGCATCCGGTCGAAAAATGTCAGTCGGTGACCCGGCCAGACAAGGGCCAGACACTTCCCCCGGAAGTATGGGACCTGACCGGTGTTTCTGTGAGAATGAGGGCATGGACCTCAACATTCAAGGTAAGACAGCCCTCGTCACCGGTGGCACCAAGGGAATCGGCAAGGCGATCGTCGAGACATTCGTCGCGGAGGGGGCCAACGTCGCTTTCTGCGCCCGGAACGCCGAGGAGGTAGTGGCCGTCGAGGCGAGTTTCGCCGACAGCCCGGTGACCGTGATCGGCTCCGTCGTGAACGTGCGGGATGCAGGTGCACTCAAGGCCTGGGCCGAGAGCACCGCGGCGGCGCTCGGCGGCATCGACATGATCGTCGCGAACGTCAGCGCGCTCGCCATCCCTGACACTCCCGAGAACTGGGTCGAGTCCTTTGAGGTCGACCTGATGGGCACGGTGAACCTGGTCAAGGCCGCGATGCCGTTCCTCGAGGCGAGCACGGCACCCTCGATCGTCGCAATCTCCAGCGTCTCGGGGCGGGAGGCCGACTTCGCCTCGGGCCCCTACGGCACCGCCAAGACCGCCATCATCGGCTACATCGGGGGACTCGCGCTCCAGCTGGCGCCGAAGGGAATCCGCGCCAACACGGTCTCCCCCGGCAACACCTACGAACCGAACGGTGTCTGGTCGAATATCGAGACCGGCAACCCCGAGCTCTTCGCGCTCGCCATGGAGCTGAACCCGACCGGCCGCATGGGAACGGCCCAGGAGGTCGCGAACGGGGTCGTCTTCCTATCGAGTCCCGTGTCGAGCCGAACCACGGGTACGAACCTGTTGGTCGATGGCGCGCTGACCCGCGGCATCCAGTTCTGAGCGCCGCGGGGCAATCACATGCAAATCATTGAGTTCACGCCCGAGCGAAGCCAGTTCGTGTACACATTCGGTGGCGCGGAACCGGTCATGCGCATTCAGCCGGGCACCGCACTTGCCCTCTGGAGCGAGGATGCCTACAACCATGCGCTCCGCTCGGTGAATGACCGGGCCAGCGAGAAGCTCGACGTGCGCTACCTCAACCCGCAGACGGGGCCCTTCTATGTCGTCGGCGCCGAACCTGGCGATACCCTCGCGGTGCACATCGTCAGCCTGACGCCGGCCCGCAGCTGGGGGGCCTCCGCCACCATCCCGTTCTTCGGCGGCATGACGAACACCGATCGCACCGCATTCCTGCAGCCCGCGCTGCCGGAGGCGACCTGGATCTACGAGGTCGACACCGCGGCGCAGACCGTCGGCTTCCAGGCCCGGTTCGGCAACTTCGAGGTGGCCCTGCCGCTCGCGCCGATGCTCGGCACGGTTGGTGTAGCCCCGGCCGGCAGCGAGGTTCGGTCGTCGCTGGTGCCCGAGCGCTTCGGCGGCAACATGGACACCCCGGAGATGAAGGCCGGCACGACCGCATATTTCGGCGTCAACGTCGAGGGCGCGCTGCTCTCGATCGGCGACGGCCACTACCGCCAGGGCGAGGGTGAGGCGTGCGGCACCGCGGTCGAGGGCGCCATGAACTCGGTGATCATCGTCGAGCTGATCAAGGGCAAAGGTCCCCTCTGGCCGCGGCTCGAGACCGACGACTACTGGATGGTCGTCGGGTCGTCCCGCCCCATGGAGGACTCCTGGCGCATCGCCCAGCTGGAGATGATTCGCTGGATCTCCGAGATGTTCGACCTGCACGAGATGGATGCGTACCAGCTGCTCAGCCAGATCACCGAGGCGCCGATCGCCAACGTCGTCGACCCGAACTACAGCGTCGTGGTGAAGGTCGCGAAGTCGTACTTCACCAGCGGGCAGGCGTTCGACGGCCTGCACCGCGAGCTGCGCGGCCGCGCCCGAACGATCTAGCGGGGTTCCGGCGGGGATGTCGACCAGGTCAGGTCGACATCCTCGCCAGATAGCGCATCGGACGGCGCATACGGCTAACCGGGCGAAAATGTCAGCCCGAGGCCCGGTGTGGTCCGGCCGGCCTCGACGGTGGGCCCTAGAAGATGGCCCCCGGGTTGAGAATGTTCGCCGGGTCGAGCGCCGCCTTGATGCGGCGGTTCAGCATCATGGCGTCTTCGCCGAGGTATTCGGGCAGCCACGCCTTCTTGAGGCGGCCGACGCCGTGCTCGCCCGTGATCGTGCCGCCGAGTGCGATTGCCAGGCTCATGATCTCGCCGAACGCGACGTTGGCCCGCGCTGTCTGGTCGGCATCGGTGGGGTCGTGCACGATGAGCGGATGCGTGTTGCCGTCGCCAGCATGCGCGACCACGGCCACGATCACGTCGCGCGCCTCGGCTATCAACGCGATTCCCCGGATCAGGGCACCGAGCTGGGGCACAGGTACCCCGACGTCTTCGAGCAGCAGCGCGCCCTTCTTCTCCACGCAGGGGATCGCCATCCGCCGGGCCGCGATGAAGGCCTCACCGGTCTCGGGGTCATCGGTGACGAAGATGTCGGAGGCGTTGTGCGCCGCCAGCAGCTCCTCGATGATCGCAAGCTCGGCGGCAGCGGCGGAGCCCTGAGAGTCACTGCCCACGATCAACAGCGCCTCGGCGGCGCGATCGAGCCCCATATTGGTGACGTCTTCGACGGCGTTGATCGAGACCCTGTCCATCAGCTCGACGATCGAGGGCCGAAGGCTTCGGCTGATCGCCATGACGGCGTTGGTCGCATCGTCGATCGAGGCGAACGATGCCACCGCGATCGATGCCGCAGGCTGCGCGGGCAGCAGCCTCAGGGTGACCTCGGTGATGATGCCGAGGGTTCCCTCGCTGCCGACGAAAAGCTTCGTCAGGGACAGGCCCGCGACATCCTTCAGCCGGGGGCCGCCCAGGCGCACGGCGGTACCGTCGGCAAGCACGATCTGCATGCCGAGCACGTAGTCGGTGGTGACGCCGTACTTCACACAGCACAGTCCGCCGGCATTCGTCGCGATATTGCCGCCGATGCTGCAGATCTCATACGACGACGGATCCGGCGGGTACCAGAGGCCGGCGGCCGCCGCCGCCGCCTTGACCTCTGCGTTCAAGAGACCCGGCTGCACCACGGCGGTGCGAGTCGCGGAGTCGATTGCGATCTCGCGCATCCGGTCGAGCGATAGGGTGATGGCGCCGTTCTGGGCGGTCGAACCGCCGGAGAGCCCCGTGCCCGCTCCCCGCGGCACCACGGGGATGCCGAACCGGGCGGCGAGGCGCACAACGGTCTGCACCTGTTCTGTCGACCGCGCCCTGACGACCGCGAGCGGGATACCGGCATCGGGATCGTTGGCGTAGTCCCAGCGGAATCCCGCCATCAGGTCGGGGTCGGTAACCACGCAGTCGGCGGGAAGCTCGGCCACCAGCAGGTCGAGGCACGATTGGCGCTCAGGCGTGAGCTGCACAGCCACTGTCACGCTCAACGCCGACCGCCCGCGAGAGTCAGTGCCGCGTCCTTGGCAGTCCGGCGAGCGGCGTGCAGGATGGGCTCGGTGTAGCCGTTGGGTTGCAGGGCTCCCAGCAGGATCAGGTCGCGGGAGGCCTCGAACGCGAGCGATTCGACCCCGTCGGAGCTGATCAGGGTGCGGTAGTCGGCGTCGCCGGCGTTCTGGGCATCGACCACGGGTGCGAGCCGGCGAAGGCTCGCGAGCACATCCTCGGTCGTGATCACATCGTGGGCCAGCCAGTTGGCGAGCAACTGGCTGGAGATGCGCAGCGTGGCGCGGTCCTCCATGAGGCCCACGTCGTTGATGTCGGGAACCTTCGAGCAGCCGACGCCGGAATCCACCCAGCGAACCACGTAGCCGAGGATCGACTGCACATTGCTGTCGGTCTCGTTCTGCTTCTCGGCCGCGGTCCAGTCGACCGAGGTGGCGAGAGGGATCTCGAGGATGGGATCGACGGGGGCCGGCACGCGGTTCGCCAGCTCTCGCTGCACCTCGAACACATCGACCTGGTGGTAGTGCAGGGCGTGCAGGGTCGCGGCGGTCGGTGAGGGAACCCACGCGGTCGTGGCCCCAGCCTTCGGGTGGCCGATCTTGGCGACGAGCATATCGCGCATCAGGTCGGGCATGGCCCACATGCCCTTGCCGATCTGCGCCTTGCCCGGGAACCCCGCGCCAAGGCCGGCGTCGACGTTCGCGATCTCATAGGCGGCGATGAAGCCCTGGTTCTTCAGCTCGGCCTTCCGAACGAAAGCGCCGGCGAGCATCGACGTGTGGATCTCATCCCCCGTTCGGTCAAGGAAGCCCGTGTTGATGAAGACGACCCGTTCGCGCGCCTCGAAGATCGCGGCCCGGAGGTTCACCGTCGTGCGGCGCTCCTCGTCCATGATGCCGACCTTCAGCGTGAGGGCCGGCAGGCCGAGCAGTGACTCCACCTGGGCGAACAGCTCGACCGTGAAGGCGACCTCGGCGGGGCCGTGCATCTTGGGCTTCACGATGTAGAGGCTGCCCGTGCGGGTGTTCGAGAGCGCCGTGGCCCCTGCGATGTTCGGCATCGCGGCAACGGCGGTGACCAATGCGTCGAGAATTCCCTCGGGTACGTCTGCGCCCTGCGCATCCTGAATCGCGTCGGTGTACATGTGGTGGCCCACGTGCCGCACGAACATCAGCGAGCGTCCGTGCAGGGTGAGCGCGGAGCCATCCGGCGCGGTGTAGACCCGGTCGGGGCTCAGCGTGCGGGTGAAGGGCTGGCCGTTCTTCGTGAACGTCTCGGCGAGGGTGCCCTGCATGAGCTCGAACCAGTTGCCGTAGGCGAGCACCTTGTCTGCCGAGTCGACGACCGAGACGGAGTCCTCGAGGTCCATGATCGTCGTCACGGCGCTCTCGAGCACGATGTCTTTGACGCCGGCCTCATCCGTGGCACCGATCGAGTCATGGGCGTCGATCTGGATCTCGGCGTGCAGGCCGTTGTGAACGAGCACGAGGCCCGAGGGCGCTGCGGCATCGCCCGTGAAGCCGACGAACTGCGTGGGCTCGGCGAGACCGACACGCGCGCCGGTGTCGGTCAGGACGGAGAAGGCGCCGTCGATCGCGGCATACTTCGTCACGGCACTGTGCGAGACGGCGTCGGCCAGGGGGAAGCTCTCGTCGAGGAAGGCGCGGCCGCGAATGACAACCTCGGCGCCGCGCAGCTCGTTGAACCCGGCCCCGCGCTCGAGCCCATCGGCATCCGCAATCACATCGGTGCCGTAGAGGGCATCGTAAAGCGAGCCCCAGCGTGCGTTGGCGGCGTTCACCGCGAAGCGGGCATTGGTCACCGGAACGACGAGCTGCGGTCCCGCCTGAGCAGCGATCTCGGAGTCGACGCCTGGCGTAGTGATCGTAAACGGGGCGGGGGCAGCCTCGAGGTAGCCGATCTCGGTGAGAAATGCCGTGTAGGCCACAGCGTCCGGGCGGCCGGGGTTATTCGTGTGCCAGGTGTCGATCTGGGCCTGAAGCTCGTCACGGCGCTCGAGCAGTTTCTGGTTTCGAGGGGCGAGGTCGGCGATGATCGACGCGGCGCCCTGCCAGAAGGTGTCAGGATCGATTCCGGCGGCGGGCAAGACCTGCCCCGAAATGAATTCGTACAGGTCGGCGGCAACACTGAGGCCGCCACTCGCCGCAATTCGATCAGAACCGGTATCAACGCGATCGGACATCAATAATCTCCTTCATTGGATATGTTTTCCGCCTAACGGAATCTATCATCTGTATCGTGGAAAGCAACAGGAGGATCATGACAATCAGCAGTGCAGGATCGCCGGGCGGGGTGCAGTCGATAAATCGCGCCTTCGATGTGCTCGAATGTGTGGCCGGAAACGGCGGAACCATGGCCATCGGGGAGATCGCGAGCGCAACAGCGCTCCCGCTGCCGACCATCCACCGACTACTGAAGACCCTCGTCGAGCGTGGCTATATGCGACAGCTCCGCAGCAGGCGTTATGCGCTGGGCTTTCGCCTCGTACCCCTCGGCGTGTCCGCGAACTCGATGATCGGCCTGCAGACAGAGCCGATCCTCGCCGAACTCGCCGATGTTCTGGGCGAGACCGCGAACCTGGCCGTACTCTCCGGCGACCACGCGCAATACGTCGCCCAGGCCCCGTCGCGGCATTCGATGCGCACCTTCACCGAGGTGGGCCGCCAGGTAGAGCTGCACTGCACAGGAGTCGGCAAGGCCATGCTGACCCAGCTCGCGCCAACCGACGTCGATGGCATCGTGCGCCGGGTTGGGCTCACCGGCTACACCCCCACGACACTCACCACCTCGGCCCGATTGCACGAGGTACTCGACCTATCTCGGGCCCAGGGCTACGTGCTCGACGAGCAGGAACAGGAGGCCGGGGTGCGCTGTGTGGCGGTGCCTGTGGTCACGGCCTCCGGTTCGGTCTTGGCTGTGTCGATCTCCGGGCCGATGCAACGGGTGACAGAGGATCTCATCGCCCGGGCCGTGCCGCTTCTGCAGGATGCCGCCCGTCGGCTGGCCGACGAACTGGAGTCGGTCTCGGGTCGCGGCGCCATGGCGGGCAATCCGATCTAGCCGAAAGCGGCCGGAGGCAACGCGGCCCTAGGCCCGCCCGCCGGCAGCACGATCAGCTCGAGGTACTCCCGCAGGCTCCGAGCCATATCGACACTCTGGGGCTCGAGCAGCCACTGGGTCTGGATGCCGTCCCACAGCGCGATGAGCGAGGACGCGGCCCGCTGCGGGTCGACACCGGCGCGCAGCCTGCCTGCCGCTGCGAGTTCCTCGAACTCCGTGGCGTACTCCCGGCGCAGGCTGGCGAACCGGGCGATGAAGAAGTCCCGGCCCGGATGGTCGTCGGTGAGGGACTCCGCGCAAAGCACCGTGTAGAGCTCGATGACGCCCGGGATGTGCTCGTTGAAAAGCGTCTGACGCACGACGGCATCGATGAGGCTCTCCCCGGGGTCACGGGCCGCGCTGCCGTCGCCGGAGATCTGATCGCGCCACTGAAGAACCGCGAGCAGCAGGTCACTCTTGGCGGGGAAATAGTGCAGCAGGCTCGTCTGGCTCATGCCGACGCGGTCCGCCACGTCTTGGAGCGAACCGCCACGATAGCCCTGGGCGGCGAACACCGAATGGGCGGCCTCGACGATCGCCTGCCGCTTCTCGGCCGCCTTGGCGTAGGGACCCCGAGGGCCTCGCACGCTCTTTTCGGTTGCCGTCATAGTTGGCGAGCATAGCCGAGAAGGACACGGGATTGATAAAATTCGAGTGCTTACTCGAACTTGTGTTAGCGTCGGACTACTGGCACCCCTTCAGGGGCCAGTGACATCCGTGTGACACCGCACATGCCACACCCACGACGAAGTGAAGGCCCATGGCACAATTCACCCGACGACAGTTGCTCGGCGCAGGTCTCAGCACGGCGGCGATCGCCCTGCTCGCCGGGTGCGCTTCCCCCGGCATGAGCTCGGTCAACTCCAGCGCCCTCATCGCGCCGGCCGCGGCTGGCGAGAAGGTCATCCTGACCTACTGGTCGTGGCTGAAGGACCTGCAGAAGGTCGCCGACATCTTCAACAACACCCACCCGAACATCCAGGTCGAGGTCGCGTGGATCCCCCAGGGCAACGCCGGCGGCTACCAGAAGCTGTACTCGGCGCTCGCCGCCGGGGCCGCCCCCGACCTCGGCCACATTGAGCTGCGCACAATCCCCGAGTTCATCCTTGTCAACGGTCTCGTCGACGTCTCGCGTTACGGCGCCCAGGATTATGCGCACCTCTACGACCAGACCCTCTGGAACCAGGTCAGCTACGCCGGCGGGGTCTACGGTGTCCCGCAAGACTCTGGACCCCTGGCGATGTACTACCAACCGCAGGTGATCGAGGCGGCCGGGGCTTCTCCCGGAACCACTCCGCGCACCTGGGACGACTGGGCAGATCTTGCCACGGCTCTGCGCGGCCAGAACGCCTACATCGACTGCTTCCCCCTGTCAGACGCATCGGTCTTCGCCTCGTATGCAACCCAGGCCGGTGCTGCCTGGCTTCGCCCCGAGGCCGACGGCTGGGTCATCAACATGACGGATGACGCCACGCTCGACACGGCCCGCTTCTTCGACGCGGCCATCGACAACGATCTGGTCGAGACCGGCTACGGCTCCTTCTCTCCCGCCTGGTTCGCTGCGGCGGCAAACGGCTCGATCGCCTCCGTCGTGAGCGCCAGCTGGGGCGATGCCCTCGTCGAGGGCGTGGGCGGCGGCAGCGGGAAGTGGCGGGTAGCCCCCATGCCCGTCTGGGGCGACACGGGCTTCGGCTCCAGCTACCTCGGCGGCTCGACGGCCGCCGTGATGGCCAGCAGCAAGCATCCGAGAGAGGCGCTCGAATTCGCGGTCTGGATGACGACGTCGAAAGAGGGCATCGACGCGATGATCGCCAACTCAGGTATCGGCTGGTCGGCGGCGCCCGAGTTCATCGGTACGCCCCGCGAGGTGCCGTCGGAGTTCTTCAGTGGCCAGAGCTACAACCAGGAGATCTTCGTGCCTGCCACCCAGCAGCAGAACCCCGACTGGTCGTGGTGGCCGGTCACCCAGCAATCCTTCAATATCCTGAGCGACGGCTTCCGCAAGAAGGCCTCCGGTACCACCCTGGTCGACTCCGTCGCCACCGCCGAGCAGCAGATCATGACCGTGTTCCGCAACAAGGGCCTGAGTATCCGAAAGGAAAACGCATGAGCGCCAAGCCGACGAGCATGCGCACAGGAGCTATGGCCCGGGCGCCATGGCTCCTCTTGGCCCCGTTTCTCGCCCTGTTTCTCCTGACGTTCATCCTGCCGATCCTCGTCGCCATCTTCTCCAGCTTTCAGAAGGTCACCCGGCTCGGACTCTTCGGCGAGCAGGGTACGACGAGCGGCTTCGCCTGGTTCGCCAACTACGCGCAAGCGCTCTCCGACGGAAATTTCATCGCATCCATCGGGCGCATGTTCCTCTTCGGCGCTGTGCAGGTTCCGGTGATGATCGTGCTCGCCACGGTGCTCGCACTGCTGCTCGAATCGGGCTCGGCCCGCTGGCCCGGCTTCTTCCGGGCGGCGTACTTCCTGCCCTACGGCGTGCCGGGCGTGATCGCTACCATCCTGTGGTCGTTCCTGTATATCCCGGGCCTCAGCCCCCTGTTCGACATCGCGGCTCTCGTGGGCCTTGAGCCCGACTTCCTCGGGGCGAACACGGTGCTCTGGTCGATCGCGAACATCGTCACGTGGAGTTACACGGGCTACAACATGCTGATAATCGTCGCGCAGTTGAAGTCGATCCCGGTCGAGCTCTACGAGGCGGCGAAGGTCGACGGTGCCGGTCCTGTGCGGGTGGCACTGAGCATCCAGCTGCCGCTCATCAAGCCGGCCCTGATCCTCACCGGAGTCTTCTCGATCATCGGCACCCTGCAACTCTTCGCCGAGGCTCAGGTGCTGACCACCGTCGCGCCCTCGATCGACAGCCAGTACACGCCGAACCTCAGCGCGTATACGACAGCCTTTGCCTACAACGACTACAACGTCGCGGCCGCCCAGGCCGTGCTGATCGCCCTCGTGGCGTTCGGGCTCTCCTTCACCTTCCTCACCCTGTCGAACAGGAAGAGCAAATGACGCTCACTCTGAAGCCCCGGCGCCGCGCAAAACCGCGAGCATCGACGATCATCGTCACCGGTGTGCTCGTCATCGTCGCCCTCTACTTCCTGATCCCGCTGTACTGGGTCTTCGTGGCGGCGTCGAAGTCAACCGAAGACCTGTTCTCGACCTACGGCTTCTGGTTCGCCCCGACGTTCTCGCTCTGGAACAACCTGCAGCAGGTGCTGACGTATGACGGCGGCATCTTCGTGCGCTGGTTCCTGAACTCGGTCGTCTATGCCGGGGTCGGTGCCGTCATCGCCACCTACTTCGCCGCCGCCGGCGGCTATGCGCTGGCGAAGTACGAGTTCCGCGGGCGCAACCTGATCTTCGGCACCATCCTCGGCGGCGTGCTCGTTCCCGGCACCGCAACGGCGCTGCCTTTGTTCCTGCTGTTCAGCCAGATGGGCATCGCGAACACCTACTGGAGCGTGCTGCTGCCCTCGCTGGTCTCCCCGTTCGGGCTATTCCTCTGCCGCATCTACGCCCAGGCGACGATCGACACGGCCCTCATCGAGGCGGCCCGTCTCGACGGCGCGAGCGAGCTGCGAATCTTTCACACGCTGGGACTGCGCATCCTGACGCCGGCGCTGGTGACGGTATTCCTGTTCCAACTCGTCGGTATCTGGAACAACTACTTCCTGCCGCTCGTGATGCTCACCGACACCACGCTCTTCCCGATCACCCTCGGCCTGAACAGCTGGCTGGGCCAGGTCGACCGCCTGCCCGAGTTCTACGAGCTCACCACCGGCGGCGTGCTGCTATCAATCATTCCCCTCGGCATCGCCATGATCGTGCTGCAGCGCTTCTGGCGCGGCGGCCTCACAGAAGGATCAGTCAAGTGACCTCTCCCCTCTCTTCGCTCTGCCCACGCACCGGCACCGCCGTGTACATCACGGACCAAGGACCCGGCTCCGGCCGTCGGCTCCCCGCCAGATCCTGGCTGAATACGGATGCGCCGCGCCTGTTGCTGAACGGCGACTGGCGGTTCCGCCTGCTTCCGGCAGCTCCGGGAACGCCGGCCGGACGCGGAGCGCTCCCAGCCGGGGAGGCAGTCGAAGGTGTCGCCGAGACGGGTTTCGACGACTCCGCGTGGGAAACGATCCCAGTGCCCGCGCACTGGGTGCTCGAGGGCGACGGCAAGTATGGCCTGCCGATCTACACGAACGTGCAGTACCCGTTCCCGATCGACGTGCCGAACGTTCCCGATGAGAACCCCACAGGCGACTACCGGCGCATCTTCACTCTTCCCGCCTCGTTCGCAGCGGCCGAATCTGTCGTGCTGCGATTCGACGGCGTCGAGAGCATGTACAAGGTCTGGATCAACGGCACCGAGGTCGGCATCGGCGTCGGCAGCCGGCTGGCGCAGGAGTTCGATGTGACCCCGTTGGTTGAGGCCGGGGAGAATCTCATCGTCGTGCGCGTGCACCAGTATTCGGCGGCCAGCTACATCGAGGACCAGGACCAGTGGTGGCTGCCCGGGATCTTCCGCGACGTCACCCTCGAGGCTCGCCCGGTCGGCGGCATCACCGACGTCTGGCTCCGTACCTCATTCGGTGCAGGCGGGGTCGGTGGCATCGATCCCGAGATCACCGCGAGCGCCGCCGCATTCCCAGTGACGCTGCACGTACCCGAGCTAGGTGTCTTCGTAGTCTGGACCGCTCCGGGCGACGTCGCGCCCATTGCCATCGCCGCCGTCGAGCCGTGGACCGCGGAGGCGCCGCGTCTCTACGCGGCGACCGTCACGAGCGCTAACGGCTCCGAGACCCTCTCGCTGAAGCTGGGCTTCCGCACGGTGCGCATCGAGGGCGATCAGTTTCTGGTCAACGGCCGCCGCCTGGTTTTTCACGGAATGAACAGGCACGAGACACACCCCGACCGCGGCCGCGTTTTCACCGAGGAGTTCGCCCGCGCCGACCTGGAAATGATGAAGCGGTTCAACGTCAATGCCATTCGTACGAGCCACTACCCGCCGCATCCCCGCGTGCTTGAGCTCGCCGACGAGCTCGGCTTCTGGGTCGTGCTCGAGGCAGACCTCGAGACACACGGCTTCGAGGCCGGCGGCTGGGTCGGTAACCCGAGCGACGACCCTGCCTGGCGCGATGCCTACGTCGACCGCATCGAGCGCACGATCGAGCGCGACAAGAACCATGCCTCGATCGTTATGTGGTCACTCGGCAACGAGGCCGGCACCGGCGCGAACCTCGCGGCGATGGCCGCGTGGGCGCACGCCCGGGACTCGTCGCGCCCGGTGCACTACGAGGGCGACTACGCGGGTGCCTACACCGATGTCTACTCGCGCATGTACTCCTCGATTCCCGAGACGGCCTCCATCGGACGCGACGACACCGACTCGCCGCTGTTGGGCTGCTCGGCCGCCGAGTCTGCCCGCCAGCGCACAAAACCCTTCATTCTGTGTGAGTACATCCACGCGATGGGCAATGGCCCGGGCGCCATCGACCAGTATGAGGACTTGGTCGATGAGTATCCGCGCCTGCACGGCGGTTTTGTCTGGGAGTGGCGAGACCATGGCTTGCGCACCCACACTCCCGACGGCATCGAGTACTTCGGCTACGGCGGCGACTTCGGCGAGGTCGTGCACGACGGCAACTTTGTGATGGACGGGATGGTCTTCGCGGATTCAACCCCGAGCCCGGGCCTGTTCGAGTACAAGCAGGTGGTGGCGCCCATTCGGCTGCGCTTCACTGAGGCGGATGCGACGAATGCCGCGGATGCGCGAACCGTCACGATTTCGAATCTGCGGCACTCGTCTGACGCCTCCGACGTGTCGTTTCGGTGGTGGATCGAGAACGATGGTGTGCTCCGGGACTCGGGCGAGCTGGCGGTGACCGGTCGGTCCGGCCTGGCCCTTGCAGCGGGTGAGTCCGCCGTCGTCGCACTGCCGTTCTTAGCTGTCGACCCCTCGGGCGAGACCTGGTTCACGCTCGAGGCGGTTCTTCGCTCTGAAACCCCCTGGGCCCCTACCGGTCATCAGATCTCGGCCGCACAGGTGAGCCTGTCTGCGCCCGTGGCGCCCGCGACCCTGACACCGCGACCCATCGCATCCGTCTTCGGGAATATGGCCGTCGGCACCCTGAGACTGGGCACTGCCGTATTCGAGAACGGTCGCTTGCGATCTCTCGCCGGGTGCCCCGTCGCGGGGCCGCGTCTGGAGTTGTGGCGCGCCCCCACCGACAATGACCGCGGTGACGGTTGGGGCAGCTACGACGACGGCGACCCGTGGCTCAACAATGGCTATGGGACGCCCAATGCATCCTCGGCCGCGCGCTGGGCGAAGGCAGGGCTCGACCGCCTGAGCGCGCGCGTCATCTCGGCCGACTCGGCTGCCTCGACCGTGCGCGTCCGCACCCGGTACTCGGCCGCAGACAGCCGGCACGCGGTTGTCGTCGAGGAGCTCTGGCAGCTCGTCGACGGGGAGCTCTGGCTTCGGCTCGACCTGACCCCCAGCGCGGGCTGGAATATGATCTGGCCCCGCGTCGGCGTGCGCTTCGACCTGCCGAAATCGGTAGACGGAGCCTCGTGGTTCGGCGCCGGCCCCCGCGAGTCCTATCCCGACAGCAGGCACTCGGCGCTCGTGGCCCGGCACTCGGCGACGCTGGATGAGCTGACCACGCACTACTCGAAGCCGCAGGAGAGCGGGCATCGCGGCGATGTGCGGTCGCTCTCACTGACCCAGTCGGGGGCCCCGTGGCTGTCGCTCGACACCGTGCCCGATTCTCAGGGCCGGCGACCGGGGTTCACCCTGGCGCAGCACACTGCCCAGCAGGTCTCCGCGGCCGCGCATCCACATGAGCTGCCACCGGTAACAGACAGTCACCTATACCTAGACGCCGCGCAGCACGGCCTCGGAACCCGGGCCTGTGGTCCCGACGTCTGGCCCGCTTCGGCGCTGCGCCCCGAGGCCCGCACGATCACGCTTCGGATCGCCGCCGCCCGGTGACGACCGAGAACTCAAAGATTGGAATTTCGATGAAAGCAGCACGTTATTACGCCAACCGCGACATCCGCATCGAGGAGATCCCGGCTCCCGTCGTGCGCCCGGGAACCGTAGCGATCGACATCGCGTGGTGCGGAATCTGTGGCTCCGACCTGCATGAGTACCTCGACGGGCCGATCTTCGTCCCGGCACCGGGCCACCCGCATCCGATCTCTGGCGAAGAGGCACCGATCACGATGGGGCACGAGTTCTCGGGCACCATCAGCGCGGTCGGCTTGGGCGTCACTGACCTGTCCGTCGGCCAGAACGTGGTCGTGGAGCCCTACATCATCGGCCCCGACGTGCCCACGGGCCCCGGCGATGAGTACCAGCTCTCCGCGAACATGAACTTCATCGGCCTCGGCGGCTATGGCGGCGGACTCAGCGAGCGAATCGTCGTCGAACGGCGCTGGGTGCACCCGATCGGCGAAATCCCGCTGGACCAGGCCGCGCTGATCGAGCCGCTGGCCGTAGGACACCACGCCTTCGTGCGAAGCGGCGCCAAGGCGGGCGACGTCGCACTTATCGGCGGCGCGGGCCCCATCGGCCTGCTGCTGGCGGCAGTATTGAAGGCGGAGGGTCTCACGGTGATCATGAGCGAACTCAGCACCGCGCGAAAGGCCAAGGCCCTCAGCACTGGCGTCGCCGACCACGTGCTCGACCCCAGCGAGGTCAACGTGGCCGACCGGGTGCGCGAGCTGACAGAGGGTCGCGGCGCCGACGTCGGGTTCGAGTGCTCGAGCGTGAACGCCGTGCTCGACACCCTGCTGGATGCCGTTCGTCCGGCCGGCGTCATCGTGAACGTCTCGATCTGGGGCCACCCCGCAACCGTCGATATGCAGAAGCTCGTACTGAAGGAGATCGATCTTCGCGGCACCATCGGCTACGCGAACGACCACCCGGCGACGATCAAGCTCGTCGCCGACGGGAAGATCGACCTTGCGCCCTTCATTACGGCGCGCATCGCCCTCGACGACCTGATCACCGAAGGCTTCGACGTACTGATAAACAACAACGACACCCAGGTGAAGATCATCGTTCATCCGTAGGTGCCGAGCAGCGACGCCGTCGGATCATTTTTCCGGGGGCGTCCCTTTCGGTGTCTTTGGCACCTTGGGGATCATCATTCTCAGACGCTTGTCGAGATCGACGCCGTGGAAGGTAACGGCCTCCGCCCGCCAAGCCTCGACCTGCGGGTCTGAAGCGGTGAGCATGTCATTCAGCTGCTTCGTGCTCAGGATCGTGAGGTTGCACGCGTTGCCCGACCATCGGCGCACCCGCTGGTCAAGAATCACGGCAAAGGCCTCGATGACCTCCGGATCGAGGTGCATCGGGAAGATACCGAGCAGGTCGAGGTCGCTATCGGGTTCACCCTGTCCCCTGACCACCGGGCCGATGACGGCCAGAGTGATCTCGTTGGCGACCGCGGCGCCGACGTGCTCCCTGAGCAGTTTTGAAATTCGCTTCTGAAGAAGCGCCAGTGCCCCGTTGGCGGCGGCTACCGCAGCCGAGATCGCCGGCCACAGAATGTGCTCCCGGTTCGCCCGGTACATATTGGCCACCCCGTCCCGCTCCATCAGCAGGAGTCCCTGATCGAGCAGGCGGTTCAGGGCTGCCATCACACCGGCATACGAGGCGTCGCCGATCAGGCTCGTCATCTTCAGCCCCGAAACGGGTGCCGCAGACCGCGTGAAGATCTCGTAGATGCGGGCATCGATTCTCACGACGATGGCACTCACCGGATGCGAAAGATCCATTGCAACCTTTATACCTACTGGTAGGCAGCACCTACCCGGAAAGCATAACCAGTAACAGGTCAGGCCGCACTGGTTCGAACGAATGTAGTAGCGCTTAGGTCGATTCTGCAGAGATCAAAGCCATGCCACGGTGCCGCGAGTTCGGCAGGAGTCTCGGCGGTAGTCGACTAGTCAGGTCCATCTAGCACCAGATCACCCATGGTTGCCCACACCACGCAGCTCGTGGCCAACTTCGCGTCGCGTCGGGGTCTTGGACGGCATCCGAGGCCTTGACATGGCCCCGCATCGCCTCGACGAGCTGCGCGACGGTGGGCACACCAGCGAAGCCGGAGTCCGTCCGGTAGATCCGGCAGGCGAGATCCGACGTTTGTCCGTCTGTAGCAAACGCATCAACGCCATCCAAAAGGATCGTCGGAGAACCGGCAAACGCAACCTGCGCAGCGTCGTCGCTGGAGGTCAGGAGGCGATGCGTCACCACGGCGCCTTCACCACCAATCTCGGCAAGGGCGGCATCGACTCGCGCCGCAGCTTCAACCCAGTTGGGGCACTCGTCAATATGAAGGAT
>JBBATW010000033.1:0-25384 GCA_040398585.1 Agreia sp. | reverse complement strand
CTCCGTAGGAGGGACGCTCGGTGCGGGCCGGACGGTCTGCGTTGTACGCGGGACGGTCGTTGCCGTAGGCGGGACGACCCGTCTGCGGGCGATCGCCGTACGACGGACGCTCGGTGCGCTGCGGGCGGTCACCGTAGGAGGGACGGTCCGAAGAAGACGGCCGGCCGGTCTGCGGGCGGTCGCCGTAAGACGGGCGGTCACTGCTGCGGGCCGGACGCTCGGAGTTGTAGGAGGGACGGCCAGTGGCGGGACGGTCGCCGTAGGACGGACGTCCACCCTGGGTGCGGTCGCCGTAAGAGGGGCGGTCGTTGCTGCGGGCCGGACGCTCCGAGTTGTAGGACGGGCGGTCGTTGCTGCGCTGCGGGCGGTCGCCGTAGGAGGGACGCTCGGAGTTGCTGCGGGCGGGACGCTCAGAGTTGTACGCCGGGCGACCAGTGGCCGGACGGTCGCTGTTGCTGCGCTGCGGGCGGTCGCCGTAGGAGGGGCGGTCGCCGCCGGGACGCTCGGTGGCGCGCTGGGCACGCTCATCCGCGTTCCACCGGGCCTTCTTCGGGGCTCCTGCGGCCGGGGGCGCGCTGTAGCCGCGGTGTCCGGCGCTGCGGCTGCCTGAAGAGGCACCCTTGCTTCCGCCGGGGATGTAGTTCTTGGCGGCCTTGTAGCCACCGGAAGCGTTGTTTTTGGGCATAATTCTTTCCGGGTTTTATTCGATTGCATGGCAAATGAACAACCGGAATTGGTTGTTACCTGCAAGAACCCGGAGATAATGAAGCTAAGCCGGGGCCGTGTCATACGTGACATTCCGCTACTCAGGAGAGATCCGCATACAAAAAACGCGAATTACCACTGGCCACTGCGTCCATACAGTGACTGGGAAACCGGCCCACTAAACTTACAAACCCTTTCGCGCCGAAGCGCGGTGTCTAGAGCCGACCTGTCAACGTTACACGAGCACCGCGGTTCTGTCACTCTGAATTGACAAACGGATGCCACCCCTAGGCTGGTTCGGTGATCACCACGGCCATAGAGCCACCCCGCCAGGACGAGTTGCTCGAGTTGCTGCGCCGCGGCGACGAGTTCGCTCACTCGCTCTACCCGGCCGAAAGCAGCTTCCTCCTCGACGTCTCGGGGCTCGAGGAGCCCGGCGTCTTCGTCTTCGTCAGTCGAAACACGGATGGCCGGGCCCTCGGAATGGCCGCCCTGGTCATGGCCCCGCCAGAGCAGGCCACCGCCGAGCTCAAGCGGCTTTTCGTGCTCGAGTCGGCCCGGGGTCTCGGCGTCGCCCGCGCGCTGATGGCCGCGGTCGAGGCCGAGGCCCGCGCATCCGGAGTCACCCGCCTACTGCTCGAAACGGGCCCGCTGCATCACGCCGCCCTCGCGCTGTACACCGGGCTCGGCTACGGGCACATCCCGCAGTTCGGCCAGTACATCGGTGCCCCCGACAGCGTCTGCATGGCCAAGCAGCTCGCCTGAGCTAGACCGAATCTCGGAGCAGGGCGACGTCTGAGACGAGTTCGATGTGCGCGAGCATCGCCTGCTGGGCCAGCGCTGCATCTTGGGCCCTGATGGCCGCGGCGATTGCCCGGTGTGACGCGAGAGACTGCTCCGGTCGGCCGGGCTGGCCGAGGGATTCGAGTCGGGTCTCGAGGATCATCTCGGCGATGAGGGTCATCAGGTGCGCAAGAACGGACGAGTGCGCCGCGGCCGTGACGGCCTGATGGAAGAGCTCATCGCCGTGCACCCCCTTGCCGCCATCGGAGATCTCCGTCTCCATGGAGTCGAGGGCCCTGTCAATCGCGGCCAGGTCGTCATCGGTTCGACGGGTAGCGGCCAACTCGGCGAGCTTGACCTCGAGGGTGCTTCGGGCCTCGACGACGTCGGGCAGACGGCTGCGATGCTCCCGCAGTCCCTTGATGACGGCGGCCACGTTGGGGCGGTGAACGAGCACGGCACCGGTGCCGTGCTGCACATCGATCACACCGAGCACCTCGAGGGCGACGAGCGCCTGGGCCAGGGTCGCGCGGGAGACGCCGAGGCGCTCGGCGAGGTCACGCTCCGCCGGCAGAAGATCGCCGGGACCGAGCTGGGCCGCCTCGATGTAGCCGAGCAGTTGCTCGACGAGCTGTTCGTAGAGACGGGGCTTGGCGACGCGACGGAGGGGCACCGGGACCGAAACTCTCTCCACAACCAAATCCTTTGCTCTCGTTGGCGCTAACAATATACGCAGCTTGACAAAGTTACCTAGTGTCACAGAGGCTAGGCCAGTGGGCCAGTGGGTCGGAGTGCCCACAACACTCGGTTGAGCCAATCGAGGAACAACGATGTCTGCACCAGTCATTTCAATCATCATCCTGGCGGTGATGTTCCTGATCGCCACGTTGCTGCCGGTCAATATGGGCGCCCTCGCCTTCGTCGGCGCCTTTCTTCTGGGGACGTTATTCCTCGGAATGGAGACGGGCGCAATACTCGCCAACTTCCCCGGGGCGCTGTTCCTCACCCTCGTTGGCGTCACCTATCTGTTCGCTATCGCGCAGGGAAACGGCACAATCGACCTTCTTGTGCGAGGTGCCGTTCGCCTCGTCGGCGGCCGTGTGGCCCTCATCCCCTGGGTGATGTTCGTGATCACCGCAGCGATCACCTCCGTCGGCGCCCTGTCGCCCGCGGCCGTCGCCATCGTGGCGCCGATCGCCCTGGGCTTCGCGCACAAGCACAAGATCAGCCCGCTGCTGATGGGCATGATGGTGATCCACGGCGCCCAGGCCGGCGGGTTCTCCCCCATCGCGGTCTATGGCGTGATCGTCAACAGCCTGATCGCTACCACCGGACTCGCCGCCAGCCCCACGGCCGTGTTCCTCTCGAGCCTCATCTTCAACTTCCTGATCGCGGTCGTGCTCTTCATGGTGCTGGGCGGCCGCAAGCTCGTCTCGGCCCGGGTCGAGAACTTCGTCGAGCAGGCCGCAGAGGTTCGCCTCTCGGTCAGCGTCAGCTCCCGCGCCGTCAACGGCGCGACGGCCGACGCACAGGGCTCGAAGGGCTCGGACGGCCAGGTCGACATAAAGGGCTTCGGCGCCGACACGACCGGGATGCGCGACCAGGTCAAGTCATCGACCCCGACCCCGCCCGCGCGATCGGGCCGAATTCCGCAGTACATCACCATCGCGGGTCTCATCGCCCTGGCAGTGGTTGCCCTCGGCTTCAGCATCGACGTCGGATTCGTGGCCACCACGATCGCCGTGATCCTTGCGCTGGTCTCCCCCAAGGCTCAGAAGAACGCCGTCAACATGATCAGCTGGTCGACAGTGCTGCTGATCTGCGGCATGCTCACCTTCGTCGGCGTGCTCGAGGAGGCCGGCACGATCGAGTACGTCTCGAACGGCGTAGCCGCCCTCGGCATGCCCCTCCTGGCGGCACTGCTGATCTGCTACATCGGCGCGGTCGTGTCTGCCTTCGCCTCGTCCACCGCTATCCTCGCCGCCCTCATCCCCCTGGCCGTGCCGTTCCTGGCCACGGGGGAGATCAGTGCCATCGGCGTGATCTGCGCCCTGGCGGTCGCCTCGACCATCGTCGACGTCTCGCCGTTCTCCACCAACGGCGCGCTCGTACTCGCCAATGCGCCCGACAGCATCGACAAGGACCGGTTCTACAAGCAGATCCTCGGCTACAGCGGGATCGTCGTGGTCGCCGGCCCCCTCATCGCCTGGGCCGTTCTGGTTCTTCCGGGATGGCTGTAAGGCCAGAACCCTCAGGCGAAACTCACCCAGCAAACCCGGCTCCGTCAGCAGAAAAGGTCCAACCATGAATCAAGAAACCGACCCGAAGGGGCCACTTTCGGGCTACCTCGTCGTCGACCTGAGCCGGGCTCTGGCCGGGCCGCACGCGAGCATGATGCTCGCCGACCTCGGTGCTCGCGTGATCAAGGTCGAGAGCCCTGGGCTGGGCGATGACACCCGCGGCTGGGGCCCACCGTTCGTCGGGCCCGAAGACGATCCCCAGTCGACCTACTTCCTGTCATGCAACCGCAATAAGGAGTCGATCGTGCTCGACCTGAAGGGCAACGACGGGCAAGAGGTCATGCGTCAGCTCCTCGCGCGCGCCGACATGGTGGTCGAGAACTTCCGCCCGGGAGTGCTCGACCGCCTCGGCCTCGCCCCCGCCGATATGCACGAGCTCAACCCGAGCCTGGTGATCCTCTCGATCACCGGGTTCGGGCATGACGGACCAGAGGCCAGTCGAAGCGGATATGACCAGATCCTGCAGGGCGAGGCCGGGCTGATGTCCCTCACCGGCTCAGGACCAGACGATCCGCAGCGCGTGGGCGTGCCCATTGCCGACCTGCTGTCGGGGATGTATGGCGCGTTCGGCCTGCTGGCTGCCCTCATCGAGCGCGAGCGCACCGGTCTGGGCCAGGTCGTGAGAACCTCCCTGCTCGCATCCATCATCGGAGTGCATGCCTTTCAGGGCACCCGCACCACGGTGGCGGGCGAGATCCCTGCGGCCCAGGGCAACCATCATCCGTCTATCGCACCCTACGGCCTGTTTCCCTGCCGCGACGGCCAGGTACAGATCAGCGTCGGCAGCGAAAAGCTCTGGCAGAGGTTCGCGGCCGAATTCGGCCTCGATGCCGCGAACCCCGAGTTCGAGACTAACGCGAGCCGGGTCGCTCACACGGTCAGCCTCAAAGCTGCGATCGGGGCCGCCTTCGGCAAGTTCGACAAGGCGGCGCTCTTGGAGAAACTCGCGGCGGCCGGCATCCCGGCCGGCACGGTGAGAAACCTCGATGAGGTGTACACGTGGGATCAGGTGCACTCGCAGGGGTTGCTCATCGATGTCGAGCACGAGGTTCTCGGCAAGATCAGTATCCCGGGGGCGCCACTTCGGTTCTTCGGCCCGGCAGACGTCGAAGAAACCACGAACACCAGCCACAAAGCGCCCCCCGTCCTAAACCAGCATGGCCAAGCCATTCGCCAGTGGTTGGCCGAATCACCGCTGATCGAATCTCAGAAGAAAGCGTGACCGTGCAGACACCACCCGCCACCCGCCACCTCAACGCCGCAGAGCTGATCGACGTGGTACTCGACCCAGAGTCATTCACCAGCTGGGATGCGCCCGTCACAGATCCCGAACCGGATGACGCCTACCGCGAGGCCCTCGCGAAGGCCCGCGCCAAGAGCGGCACCGACGAGTCCGTGCTGACCGGCGCAGGCCTGATCCGCGGGCATGAGGTCGTCATCGTGGTGAGCGAGTTCAACTTTCTCGCCGGCTCGATCGGTCTCTCGGCGGCCGACCGCATCGTCTCAGCGATCGAGCGCGCCACCGCCGAGGGGCTGCCGGTGCTCGCCGGTCCGGCATCCGGGGGCACGCGCATGCAGGAGGGCACCCTGGCCTTTCTCTCCATGGTGAAGATCACCGCCGCCGTGCGCGCGCACCGTGAGGCGGGGCATCCGTATCTGGTGTACCTGCGGCACCCGACGACGGGTGGCGTGATGGCCTCGTGGGGCTCGCTTGGGCACGTGACCGTCGCGGAGCCGGGCGCGCTGCTCGGATTTCTCGGCCCGCGCGTCTTCGAGGCCCTCTACGGCGAGAAGTTCCCCGAAAATGTGCAGGTCTCGGAGAATCTCTTCAACCATGGCTTGATCGACGCGATCGTCACCCCCGAGCAGCTGCCGGAGATCGTCGATCGGGCGCTGACGATTCTCAGCCCGACGGCCGATATCCCCGTCGCGGCCCCCGCCTCGCTTGCGACCCGGCCGCTGCCGGATGCAGACGCCTGGGCCTCGATCCAGATCTCGCGCAATCCGCGGCGGCCCGATCTCCGGCAGCTGCTGGCCCACGGGGCAGATGACGTTCTGCCCCTGAACGGCACCGGCGAGGGCGAGAACGATCCCAGCTTCCTGCTGGCACTCGCCCGGTTCGGCGGCCAGAGCTGTGTCGTGCTCGGCCACAATCGGCCACGGCCCTCGCAGGCCACGAAGATGGGACCGGCATCTCTCAGGGAGGCCCGACGCGGCATGCGCCTCGCCCAGGAACTCGGTATTCCCCTGGTCACAGTGATCGACACCGCCGGAGCCGCGCTGTCGAAGGAGGCAGAGGAGGGCGGCATGGCCGGCGAGATCGCGCGCTCACTGCACGAACTCATCGGGCTCCGCTCCCCCACGATCTCGGTGCTGCTCGGCCAGGGCGCCGGGGGCGGTGCGCTCGCCCTGCTGCCGGCCGACCGCACGATCGCCGCTCAACACTCCTGGCTGTCGCCGTTGCCGCCCGAGGGTGCAAGCGCAATCATGTACCGCAGCACGGAGTTCGCCGCCGAGATCTCGAAGGCCCAGGGCGTTAACGTGACGGCGCTGTACGCGAACGGCGTCATCGACCACATCGTCGACGAGCTGCCGGATGCGGCTCTGGAGGGCCGAGCCTTCTGCAAGCGGATGGCCTCGGCGATCGCCTACGAGCTCTCGAGACTCACCGCCCTGCCGATCGACGATCTGCTGCCCCAGCGCGTGGCGAAATACCGCTCGCTTGGCCGCCGCGGCTGAGCGCGGAGGCGCGACTCCGCTAGGCCGGGCGCACCGTGCCTGAGCCAAGATTCAGGCCCACGCGCACGGACTGCGGGGCTGCAGACAGCGTCTCTTCGGCAAGCCAGCCGGTGGCGTGCGGGCGGCGGCTTCGGGCCAGCGCGACCGCGGAGAGCACGAGGCTCGCCACGAGCAGGCCACCGAGTACCAGGAACGCGGTCAGGATCGGGGCCGCGGAGCCGCCGACCACGATCGCGCGCACGCCCTCGACCGCATAGCCGAGCGGCATGATCGAGTTCAGGAACTGGAACGGTCCCGACAGGATCTGTACCGGGTACAGCCCGCCGGTCGAGGCCAGCTGCAGGGCGAACAGCATCAGGGAGATGACGGTTCCGATGCGGCCGAACGCGGTGGCCAGCAGCTGGTGGAAGGCCATGAACGCCAGCGCCATCACTATGGAAAGCGACAGGGTCAGGGGCAGCGCGCTCCAGGCCACGTTCAGCCCGAGGTGCAGGAATCCGACGACGAGCACGACCTGCGCGAGGGCGAAGACGCCTGCCCGGGAGAACACCCGCATCGTGAGCCGGCCGGTCGAGACCGAGCTGGCGAGCAGGGCGGCAGACAGGGGACGCAGCAGCAGGAACACCGCGAGCGCACCCAACCAGAGCCCGGCGGGCAGAATGATCGTGGTCAGGATCTGGCCGATGTCGGTGACCTTGTTGTCGGTGGAGACGTTCACGGCGACGGGCTGGGCGACGACCTTGGATGCCGCCGCCGAGTCGGCGAACGCCGCGGCCGTGATGGCGGTGGATCCCGTCGAGAGGCCGTCTGCCAGCGTCTGGGTTCCGGTCGCGAGGCCCGCCGCTCCGGCGGCCGACTGGTCGACCCCTGAGGCGAGCGTCGTGAGGCCGGTGCCGAGCGAGAACGCGCCGGTCGCGAGCTTCGAGGCCCCGGATGCGAGACCGGCAGCCCCCGACGCGAGTTGCGCCGAGCCGCCATCGAGCTGGCCGGCGCCCGAGGCGATCGATGCGATGCCGGACTGAAGCGCCGGGAGGCCCGAGGCTCCTGCGGCGAGTGCCTGGCCGCCTGCCGAGATCTGGGAAAGGCCGCCCGAGAGCGACGGGAGGTTCGCCTTAACGTAGTCGGCGATCTCCGTATCGGTGTGGTTGCCGGTCGTGACATAGGTCTCCAGCGCCGAGAGGCCGCCTGAGATTCCCGTCACTCCCCCGGTGTACCGGGAGACTCCGGTGGCGAGCTGCCCGAGGGAGCCGGTCTGGCCTGACAGCTGCTGCAGGCCGCCGGAAAGCGAGGAGACCCCGCCCGTGTACGACGTGACGCCGGAGGCGAACGTGCTCGCGCCCGACGCATAGGTCGAGAGGCCTGAAGCGAGACCGGATGCCCCGGTCGCCGAGGCCGCGGCACCCGCACCGAGCTTGGTCAGCCCGGACTGGAGAGACGTGGTGCCGTCGGCGATCTTCGACGCTCCGGCGGCGGCATCCTTCAGCTGGGTGCCCACCGTGCCGAAGCCCGTGTAGACGCCGTTCACGACCTGCGCCGTGATGGTGTTTCCGAAGCCCGACTGCACCGCGCTGGCCACGGTCGAGGCGACGAGGCTCGAGAGGTAGCCGTGGGCGTCATCCGTCTTGATGGAGATCAGGCCCTGCGTCGGAGCGGTCGAGCCCTGGCTCTGCACCTGCTTGGAGAAGTCGCTTGGGATGGTGAGCACCGCGTAGTAGGTGCCATTCGCGAGGCCCTTCTCGGCCTCCGCCGTATTGGTGACCTTCCAGTTGAAGCCCGCGCCCTTGGGGCCCGTGAGTTCCGTGACGAGGCCGCGACCGGCGAAGATGACACCCTTGGTGCCGTCGGCAGCGGTCGTGTTGATGAGGGTGTCGTTGTTCACGACGGCGGCCGGCACCGCGTTCAGGCTGGTTCCCGCATCCGAAAGCGCGCCCGCGAACAGGCCGTTCACGGCGAGCGGCACGATGATGACCGCGGCGGCGGCCAGGGCGAACACCCAGTTGCGGGCGCGGCGGCGGCCGGTGCGCAGGCTCGCTGCGGCGCTGGCATCGGGGGTGATGGGCGGGGTCATCGGGTTACTCCCTCGGAGTCGATCGATTCGGTGCGGGATTCTGAGTCAGATGAGAAAGCAGACCGCGAAGCGGCCGACGAAGCGGATGCCGATGAGCCGGCTGCGCTGGTCACGGCCTGGCCGCGGATGTGGCCGCTGAACAGGTCGAGGATCAGAGCGGGGCGGCCACCGATGAAGGCGGGGGCCTCGAAGTAACCCAGCAGCGACACGTCGGGCACGCCGACGAGCACGGTGCAGTCGGCCGGAAAGAGGGCCGCTGCGGCCTCCGCGAGGGCGAGGGTCTCGAGGGCCGCGGGGGCCGATCCCGGGTCGAGGATCACGATGGGTGAGCCATCTGCAGCCCCGAGGGCGACGAGCGTGAGGGCTGCCGCGACGGGCGAGAGAGCGCCGAGCGGCGTGGTGGAGGTGAGGGGTTCACGCTCCCCGAAGCGGCGCACCTGCACGGCGAGGCCATCGATGACGTCGCTGACCGCGCGGCGTGTGATGCGCGGCCTGTACCAGGGCCGGGCGAGGCTCAGGCGCTCAGCGATGGCCTCGCCGAGCGTCGTAGCGGCGTCGAGGCGAGGGAGGGACAGGTCGACGAGAGTGACGCTGCGAGCCACCGCGCCCGCCTCGGACGGCAGGCTGAAGCCGTAGACCTGCAGCAGGCCCGCATCCGGCGCGATGCGCCCGGCGACGGTGGCAGCGAAGAGACGGCGCGGGGCCGTATCGCCGACGATGATTGCGACGGAGCCCGCCTCGATGCCGAAGGTCAGCGGCGTCGGCACACCCGAAACCCGCGCATCCTGCGCGGTGATGGCGTCGCTGGCCCGGCTTCCGGCCCACTCGCTGGCGACGAGGTGGTCACGCAGGCCCTCGCCCTCGATGTCGACATTCGGCAGGATGCGATCGAGCCAGCGGGGCAGTGCCCAGGCCTTCTCGCCGAGCAGGGTCATGATGGCGGGCACGAGCGTCATCCGCACGAGGAAGGCGTCGATGAACACGCCGACCGCGAGCGCGAGGCCGATCTGCTTGATCGCTCCCGTTCCCTCCGGCACGAAGGCGAAGAAGACGAAGAACATGATCAGGGCCGCGGCCGTCACGACACGGGCGCCGTGCTGGAAGCCGACCCGCACGCTTCGCTTGGCGTCGCCGGTCTTGACATACTCCTCGCGCATTCCGGAAACGAGGAACACCTCGTAGTCCATGGCGAGCCCGAACAGGATGGCCATCAAGAGGATAGGCAGGAAGCTGATCACCGGCCCGGTCGTGGGCACGTTCAACAGGTCACCAAACCAGCCCCACTGGAAGACCACGACGACGACGCCGAACGAGGCACCGACCGAGAGCAGGAAGCCGAGGGCGGCCTTCAGCGGCACCGCGACGGAGCGGAACACCATGGCCAACAGGATGATCGAGAGCCCGACGACGAGGGTGCCGAAGGGAACGAGTGCGCCCGTGAGCAGGTTCGAGATGTCGATGGCGGCGGCCGTCTGGCCGGTGACCGTGATGGGCGTGCCGAACTTGGCGACCATCGACTGGTTCAGGTCTCGCAGCTCCTGCACGACCACCTTGGTCTCGGGCGAATCCGGTGCGTAGTCGGGGATCACGCGGAAGATCGCAGTGTCGACGGTCGCGTCGGGCAGGCCCTCGCTGACGAAGGAGACGCCAGGCACGGTGCGGAGTTCGGCCGCGATCGACTTGAGGTCGCCCATGATGTTCGTCGTCTGGGTGATGTCGGCCGCGACGACGAGGGGTCCGTTGTAGCCGGGGCCGAAGCCCGCTGCGAGCAGGTCGTAGGCCTGGCGGTTGGTGGTGTCGGCGGCCTGCTGCCCGGAGGTCGGCAGGTTCAGGTCGAGGCTGAAGGCGGGGATCGCGGCGACGCCGAGCAGGCCGACGACCGCGATGATGAAGACGACGGGCGCCCTCATGACGACACCGACCCAGCGGGCGCCCATCGAGCGGGACGCCTTGTCTTCGTGGCTCATGGCAGCCAGCGCCCGGCGCTCGGCGCGGGAGCCGGCCTTGGGCGCAAGGCGGCGCCTGGCCAGGCCCATGATGGCGGGGAGCAGGGTGATGGCGATCGAGACGGCGACCAAGACGGCGAACGCGCTGGCGATACCCATGGTCGAGAGAAACGGGATGCCGACGACCAAGAGCCCGAGCAGGGCGATGATCACGGTGATGCCTGCGAATACGACGGCGCCGCCCGCGGTCGCGACGGACTGCGCGGCGGATTTCTCGGGCTCCATCCCCGCAGCGAGCTGGTTTCGATGACGGCTGAGGATGAACAGGGCGTAGTCGATGCCGACCGCGAGCCCGATCATCACCGCCAGAAGCGGGGCCGTGCTGGAGACGGTGGCGAAGGAGGCCACGGCCGTGATGCCGCCGATGGAGATGCCGACGCCGATGAGGGCGGAGAGCAGCGGAAGGCCGGCCGCGAGCAGCGAGCCGAACGTGATGATCAGAACGACGGCCGCGAAAACGACGCCGAGGCCCTCGGTCGCAGTAAGGGCCGGGGTGTTATTGGCAAAGATGTCGCCGCCGAACTCGACACGCATCCCGTCAGCTGTGGCGATGGATTTCGTCGCCAGCAGGTCTTCGATCGAGGCTTTCGCGATCGAGGTCGTCGGACCGGTGAACTGCACCTGGGTGTAGGCGGTGGAGCCGTCGGTCGAGATGGCGTTGGCGGCGTACTGGGAGAACGGCGGCACGACCGCGGCGATCTGGGGCACCTTCTCGATGGCGGTGGCCATGTCGGTGATGGCCAGCTTGTTCGCGGGGTCGTTGATGTTCGTGCCGGCCGGCGCCACGTACACGACCTGGGCGGCGGCGCCCGAAACCTGCGGGAACAGCGCATTCAGCTTGTCGATGGTCTGCTGCGACTCGGTGCCCGGAATGACGAAGCTCTCGCTCGTCTTGCCGCCGAGGGCCACTGCCCCTCCGACGATGGCGCCGAGAATCAGGACCCAGGCGATGATGACGGGCCACGCGTGTCTGAACGAGAAGTGGCCGAGGCGATAGAGCAGGGTTGCCATGGTGCGGAAGGCTCCTAGTGAGAGGGGGTGCTGTTGAGGGACTGCTGCTGAGCCAGGGGGGTGACGAGTTCGGCCACGACGGCGATAAGAGCGGCGCGGATGTCTGCGAGCGGAACGACCTCTTCGGCCATCGGCGGCACGGCGACGAGAACGTAGGCAGCGCCTGCGAGCGCCACACCGAGACGGATGCGCTGGGCGGTTGTCGGCAGCTCCGCCATGAACGACTCGCTCAGGCGGTCGATGCTTCCGCGGGCCCGATCGACCGTTGGGATGCCCGCGAGGGACTGGCCCTGATTGATGATCACGTGCGCCTGCAGGCGGTACTCGAGGAGGTAGTCGATGAATTCCTCAACGAACGCCTCGCGGAGTTCGACCGAGGAGACGCGGTTGATCGAGTGCGTCAGCAACGCGTCGAGCTGGTCGACGGCCGGCGCGATTGCGGCCTCGAGCAGGGCCTCCTTAGAGGCGAAGTGGTAGAGCACGCTCGACTTGGAGTACCCCGCCCGGTCGGCGATGTTCTGCAGTGAAGTGCCGATATAGCCGATCTCGCAGAATTGCTCGAGGGCGATGCGCAGCATCTCCTGCGCCGGCTCAGCCCGAGCCGAATGAACGTCGTTTTCTGTCACGAGATGACGTTATCTGACCGTTCGGTCAGCTCCTGACCGATCGTGCAGACTGGGGGTTTTCTCCCAGTTAGCTGGCTCGCGTGGGCCGCCCCGGGCATCCGGTTCGCGAATGTGCACCGTGCGGTCTTCTGCGCCCGGCACGCGATGCCCCAGAAGACCGCATCACCCACTACTGCGCGCAGTCGGGCTTGAGAACTCGCAACGTCGATGCGGGCGAGGTCACCAGCTTCTCCGGCGATCGCGTCAGGCGCAGCTCGAGGGGACCTAGGCAGTAGGGCCATATGCCGCACGGAAACCGTGCGACCCAGTCCGCGCACCATCTGCACTCGAACGAGTTGATAGAGACGCGCCCCTCGGGGGGCGACAGGTCTCGATCACAGAACTCGCCGTTCTATCCCACCTCAAGCATCTCAATGTCCCTCGATAGTAGATCTGGCCGGCCGACTATCGGAGAAAGAGTCCGAACAGGGCAGCGATCTCAACCACCGGGCTGTCAGCTCTTGAGACGTTTTCTGTGGCGTCGAGGATCACGCGAGTTCCATCGAAAATCGCCCAGCACTCGAAGTCTCCGAGACTTGAAACGTATCGGATTCCCGCATACAACGGGTCGCCGTTCGAGTCCGCCTGCGCGTAAGCCCACCCGGCGATCGCGCGCGTCAGTAGGCGACCCTGACCTCGGACAAGAGCAACGTCGAGGTTCTGAACGCTCCTGCCTGCGAGAATCGACGCCGCCGCTTCGGTGACGAACGTATGCGTGGCAGTTGCTTCGATGTCCAAGAACGGCAAGGCTCCGTCGGCATGGAAGCTACGAATCCGGCGTGTATCGAACCACTGCGCTGGAACCTGTCCCGGGATGACACGCTGTTGATCGTTTTCAGATTTCGCGAAACGTATAAGCATCGAAGCACTGGGGCGGAAGCCTGCAAGCGTCTCCGCGAGGGCGCCATGCGGCTGCGACGCCGCATAAAGCCCGCCAGCCCCGGGGACATCAAATCGATTGCCTGCGCGAGGATTCAGGGCGTCAACCGGGTCCAGCCGAGAAAAAAGCGAAGGGATGAAACCGATCTCTCGACACGGTGAAGATGGCCCGGTGGGTCGACTAGAGCCGGCTCAGCCTGCATTGACGAATGCGCGGGCTGCGGCCATCACATCGCGCACGTTGCCCGCCGCAATCTCCTGGGCCGGTGCAGCGTCGTTCAGTTGAGGATTCATTCCAATGAACCATGCTCGGGTGACCTCCGGACCTTCCACCTCGGCCAGCAATTCCACCACTTGAAACGTGTCTCGCAGAAGCTTCTGCTCGCGTGCTGCAGGGGCCACCTCACCGGCGATCCAACGCGACACAGTGCGGGGCTGCTTTCCCGTAATGATCGCGACAACGTCGCGACCAAGAACTTCCTGAAGACGCTTCGCAACCGTGGTTGACGGCGACCGCACGGAACGAGAGTGCACTACTCGATCTACCGGATGAATTTTAACGTTCGTCATAACAGAAGTTTAGAGCAATGTCAGAAATTTTGGTATCTTAATGTCACTCCATATGACATAAACATTGGCAAGAACTTCGTTCCTCAAAGTGCTGAAGTCAGCAGAAAAAAATTGCGACCGGCGACCTCAGTGGGTGGGCGCCAAGGACTGACCGGCGGCATAGGCCGCGATGATGGCGGCCGCCTCCGTGCGGGCGACGGCGATCTCGGCGCTGGTCAGGCCGAGAACGCGCAGGCAGGATGCCGCGATCGTCGCGTCGTCGTCGGCGTCGGACTCACCCTCGCGGCGCAGCTCGATGACGATCTCGGCGAGCTGCATCAGCAGCAGGCCGATGCGCTGTTCCGTGAGCGAGGCGGCGACATCCGGATGCGCGGCCGCGGCCCCGAGGCGACCGTAGGTGTCACGCAGCTGGGCCCGCTGGGCTTGGAATGCGTCGAACGGGGCCGCCTGGACCTCGGGCAAGAGATACAGCGTGGCGATGTTGTGGGGCGTTTTGCGCAGGGTCTGCGCGTCGACGCTGGCCAGCGCGAAGAGGGCCGCCGCGGCGGTGGCCTCATCAGGAACCAGGTCGGCGATGCCGGTGACGAACTCGATGCTGGGGCGCACAGAATCGGTGAGTAGCTCGATCAGGATCTCGTCTTTTCCGGCGAAGTGATAGTAGATCGACTGCTGGCGGATGCCCACCCGATCGGCGATCGCGCGGGTCGAGGTTCCCGAGAATCCTAGCTCCGTGAAGAGAGCTGCGGCCGCGTCGAGGATCTGCTCGCGGCCGGTCAGGCTCGACCCGTTCTCGGGGGTGGCGCGGGGCCGACCCGGGCGGTTTGAGGTCGTCACAGTTCTCCCAGCCTACTTTTTCGTCGCAGAGACCGCATCACGCCAGGCGAGCCAGCCGCCGAACGCGCTGATGTCTTCGGCACCCTCAGTGGCGATCTGCTCGCAGAGAAATCCCGCGACGCTCGTGCCGTCGGAGAGTTGCACTTGGCCGATCGTCATGGGCTGCGGGAGAGCTGCCACGAACCGGCCAAACCCTGCGGCAGGGAGGGTCCAGACCTCGCCGCGAATCGCCGCTCCGCCGCCGCCAACTCGCACGAGGCCGGGCTTCGGCGGCACGGCATCGAGGGCGACAAGCCGATAGCTGGCACTCGTCGTGACGGCGGCCGCGAACGAGCCGCCAGCCGAGACGAGCTGCCAGTTCAGGGGCTGGCCCGAGAGGTGCGCACCGACGACCAGAATGTCGATCGAGGGCTCGAGAATGCGCTCGGCGAGCTCCGCGATCGCGCGATCCTGGAAGGCCGAGGCCGTGAGCATGACCCCGAACGGCAGCCCGTCGACCGTGCCCGCGGGCACCGCCAGCGAGCACATATCGAGCAGGTTGGCGAAGTTCGTGTACCGGCCCATCCGGCTGTTAGCGCCGATCGGGTCTGCCTCGAGCTCGAGAAGCGTGGGGTGCCAGGTGGTCGTCGGGGTCAGCAGGGCGTCACAGCCGTCGAGGGCCAGGCGGCCGGCAGCGGCGAGCAGGTCGAGTCGCTCGCGGTCCTCGAAAAGCTGCACGGCAGTGAAGGCGGCGCCGCCCAAGACGATCGAGGCGACCGACGGGTCAAGATCAGTGCCGATCAGGTCGCGGTGGGCGTCGATGAAGGAGCCGACCGCGGCGTAGCGCTCGGCGACGAAGGCACCGTTGTAGAGCAGGGTCGCGGCCTCAAGCAAGGGCGCAATGTCGACTTCGACGATCTCGACGCCGGAGAGCGCGAGGCGCGAGACGCTTGCGGTGAACGCCGCCAGCCAGCCGTCGGCCAGGCCTTCGAGGTGCTCGGGAGTCGGGATCGCAACGCGGGGCCGCGTGGGCAGCGGAGTGCCCGTTCCCGCATCGCGGTGGGCCAGCGGGTCGAGTCCGTCGTCGCCCGTGAGCAGCTCGGCGGTGCGGCGGGCAAGGTCGAGCTCACGAGCGAAGACCGTGACGACGTCGAGCGAGCGGCACGCGGGCACGACGCCGGTGGTCGGGATGAGGCCGCGGGTGAGCTTCATGCCGACGATGCCGTTGAGGGCGGCCGGCACGCGTCCCGAGCCGGCGGTGTCGGTGCCGAGCGAGACATCGACGAGACCGAGTGCCACGGCTACTGCAGACCCCGAGCTTGAACCTCCCGAGATACGGGACGGGTCCCACGCGTTTCGCACCGCGCCATAGGGGCTTCGGGTACCGACAAGACCGGTGGCGAACTGGTCGAGGTTGGTCTTGCCAAGCACGATGGCGCCCGCTGACCGAAGCCGGGCCACGGCCGTCGAGTCGGCGGCGGGACTGTAGGCGAACGTCGCCGAGGCGGCTGTCGTCAGGAAGCCCAAAGCGTCGATGTTGTCTTTAACCCCAGCGACAAGGCCCGCAAGGGGCAGCAGCTCCCCCGCGGCGACCCGGGCGTCGATCGCGGCGGCCTCGATCAGCACCTCGGCCTCGGGGCGTAGGGTGATCCAGATCTCGGGCCGAGAGGCTGCGGCGATGCGCTCGTACGCGTGACGAACGCGCGAGACGGCAGAGGGACGACGGGACATCAGCGGGCTCCAATTGCGGCGAGAACCTGGCCGGGGCTGACCTGGTCTCCGGGTTTGACATAGACCTCGAGCACGATTCCGTCGCGCGGGGCGGTGACCGCCGACTCCATCTTCATAGCCTCGAGCGCGAGAAGCTTGTCGCCCGCGGCAACGCGCGTGCCCGGCTCGACCGAGAGCTGCCAGACGGTCGAGGTGAACGGCGCCTGGATGGCGGTGGCGCCGACGGGCAGCACGACCTCGGCCACGGGCGGCGCGACCATGTTCGCCTGCTGCCGGTCGAATTCACCGGACGCGTGCCAGCGGTCCTTCTCCTCGCCGAACGCCTGGGCCTGCTGGGCCCTAAACGCGGCGATCGAGTCGGCGTTCTCGCCGAGGAAGTTTTGGTAGTCGGCGATGGCGAACGTGCCGTCGGTGGTCTCGAAATCGCCGCGTCCGGCATCCGTCTCGGCCCGCAGCTCGAGCAGTTCCTCGGCTCCGACCGGATACCACTCGATGCGGTCGAAGAAGCGCAGCGCCCAGGGGTTCTCTTTGAACAGCCCGCCCTTTCGGAACCTGTTCCAGACCTGTACTGTGCGGCCGACGAACTGGTAGCCGCCCGGGCCTTCCATGCCGTAGATGCACATGTAGGCGCCGCCGATGCCGACCGAGTTCTCGGCCGTCCAGGTGCGGGCCGGGTTGTACTTCGTAGTGACGAGCCGGTGCCGCGGGTCGAGCGGCGTCGCCACGGGAGCGCCGAGGTAGACGTCGCCCAGGCCGAGAACCAGATAGCTGGCGTCGAAGACCGTGCGGAACACGTCGTCGACCGAGTCGAGGCCGTTGATGCGGCGGATGAACTCGATGTTCCACGGGGTCCACGGGGCATCGCTGCGCACGCCGTTCATGTACCGCTCGATCGCAAGCCTGGTCGCGGGGTCGTCCCACGAGAGCGGCAGCTTGACCGTGCGCGACGGCACGACGAGCTCATGCGTCGGCGGGATCTCGGACTCGATCTCCCGCAGCAGCCCCGCGAGCGCGGTCGCCTTCAGCTCCGTGCTGTCGGTGTGAATCTGCAGCGAGCGGATACCCGGCGTCACCTCGAGCACGCCCCTGGGCGACGAAGAGCCGAGCTTCGTCATCAGCGCGTGCACGCGCATCCGGAGGCCGAGGTCGAGCGTCAGGTCGCCGTACTCGACGAGCAGGTTGTCGTCGCCGTCGCGCCGGTAGGTGACCGAGGGGCGGTCCTGTTCGGCGGCCATTCGACCGATAACACCGTCGTCGCCGTCGCCGCCCGAGCTGATGACCGTGAGCGACGCGCGCTTCTCGATGAGAGCGGCGGCATCCGCCTCTTTCACCGGCACGAAGCGGATGGTGTCCCCGGGGCGCAGCTGGCCGAGCTTCCACAGCTCGCCGCTCGCAACCACGGCCGGGCAGACGAAGCCGCCGAGGCTCGGGCCGTCGGGGCCGAGCAGGATCGGGGTGTCGCCGGTGAAGTCGATAGCCCCGACGGCATACGGGTTGTCGTGGATGTTGGACGGGTGCAGCCCCGCCTCCCCGCCGTCGCTGCGGGCCCACTCCGGCCGCGGTCCGTTCAACCTGACGCCGGTGCGCGCCGAGTTGTAGTGCACCTCGTAGTCAGTCGAGTAGATGGTGTCCATGTCGGCGCGGGTGAAGAACTCGGGAGCGCCGTGCGGGCCCTCTGTGACGCCGATCTGCCACGTCGAGGTCAGCGCGGGGCGGCGGTCAAGCGGGGTGGGGCCGCCGATGAGTCCCAGCCGACTGCCGGCTGGAAAGGCTGGATGCGGGGCCGCCGAATCGGGCGAACCGGGCCGTAGCACGTCGCCGGGCAGGAGCGCCCGACCCGCGTGGCCGCCGAAGCCGCCGAGCGTGAACGTGGAGGCGCTGCCCAAGTAGAGGGGAACGTCGATGCCGCCGCGCACGGCTAGGTAGGTGCGAAGTCCCGGGCCCTTCAGCAGGCCGACGACGAGCGTCGACCCCTCTGCCGCCTCGAACGGCTCCCACATCGGAACGGGTTCGCCGTCGAGAGTCGCATCAACGGGCGCGCCGGTGAGGGCGAGAACGGATGCCGCCGAGAAGCGCAGCGTCGGCCCCGTCGCGGTGATCTCCAGCCCGGGAGCCCCGGCCGGGTTGCCGACGGCGAGGTTTGCCTCGGTGAGCGAAACGGCATCCATGGGCCCAGACGGCGGAACGCCGACCTGCCAGTAGCCGATACGGCCCGGGATGTCTTGAACGGTCGTCATGGCGCCCGCCTCGATGACCTCGATGCGGGCATCAGGGTCGACGGTCACATCCAGCGTCGAGGTCGAGTGGGTGGATGCTCGCAGCGACGTCTCCTCGGTGAGCGCGCGCAACAGGCCGAGATTGGTGACTACGCCGTCGACGCGGCTGGCATCGAGTCCCGCGCGCAGCAGGTCGAGGGCGTCGTCGCGGGTCGGGCCAGAAGCGATCACCTTGGCGAGCATCGGGTCGTAGTACGGGGAGACCTCGAGGCCGGTCTCGATCCAGCCGTCGATGCGCACGCCGCCGAGTTCCGGCGCACCGAACCCCGGGAAGACTGCCTGAGTGACGAGGCCTGAGCTGGGCAGGCCGTTCTTCGACGGGTCTTCGGCGTAGACGCGGGCCTCGAACGCGAAGCCGGAGGCTATGAAGGGTGTTGTGAAGGTGCTGGGTTCGATGCCGTCGGCACCGTCGCGGGCGAGGGTCAGCATGAGGGCGACGAGGTCGACGCCGTAGACCTCCTCGGTGACCGGATGCTCGACCTGAAGTCGCGTGTTGACCTCCAGGAACGAGGCCTCCTCGCGAATCGGGTCGTAGACGAACTCGACGGTGCCGGCAGAGCGGTAGTTGACGGATGCCGCCAGGGCCTGGGCGGAGTCGTGCAGCTGGCGGCGCACGGCATCCGGAATGGCGGGCGCGGGCGCCTCCTCGATGACCTTCTGGTTGCGGCGCTGCAGCGAGCAGTCCCGGTCGCCGATGACGGCGACGCGACCGTCTCCCGCGCCGAACAGCTGCACCTCGACGTGCCGGGCGGGCCGCACGAGGCGCTCAAGGAACACTCCGGCCGAGCCGAAGTTCTTCTCCCCCAGACGGGCGACGCGGTCGAAGGCCTCTGCGACGTCGGCGGCGGTGAAGCAGGCCTGCATGCCGATGCCACCGCCACCGCCAGTGGCCTTCAGCATGACGGGCAGTCCGATGCGCTCGGCCTCGAAGACGGCCTCCTCGGCCGAGGCCAGAAGGCCGGTGCCCGCGAGCATCGGCACGCCTGCGGCTGCCGCGAGCGCCCGGGCGGTGTGCTTCTCACCGAAGGACGCGATCTGTTCGACGGTTGGGCCGACGAACGCCATTCCCGCCGCCTCGATGCTGATGGCGAAGCTCAAATTCTCCGAGAGGAAGCCGTAACCGGGGTGCACGGCTCCGACGCCGAAGCGCTGGCACGCCTCCAGGATCGCGTCGACGTTCAGGTAGGACTCCCGGGCGGGCGCAGGTCCCAACCGCACCGCCTCGTCGGCCTCCCGCACATGCGGGGCCGCGCGGTCGGCATCCGAGTAGACGGCAACCGTTCGAAGCCCGAGATCCTTCGCCGAGCGGATGATGCGGCGGGCGATTTCGCCGCGGTTGGCAATGAGCAGGGTGTCGAACGAGGCGGTCATTTAGAAGTCAGTTCCTATTGTGGTGCTGGTGGGTGCTGCTGTGATTGTGCTTGCTGCGGTGTCTGCTGCGGTCACCATCATGCGCAGCGGCGTCGGGTTGAAGTCGTTGCACGGGTTGTTCATCTGGGGGCAGTTCGAGACGATGACGAGAACGTCCATCTCGGCGCGGATGGCGACGCGCTTGCCGGGGGCAGACATGCCGTCGACGATGCCGAGCGCACCGTCGGCCTCGACAGGCACGTTCATGAACCAGTTCAGGTTCGAGACGAGGTCGCGGGCACCGAGCCCGTGCCGCGACGCCTCGGCGAGAAAGTTCTCCCGGCAGCCGTGCTGGTACTCGGTGTGTTGGCCGTAGCGCAGAGTGTTCGACTCCTTCGAGCAGGCGCCACCGATGGTGTCCTGCCGGTCGATCTCATTGCCGACCACGGTCATCAAGGGATGCCCGAGGTTCGAACGCAGCACGGTGCCCTGCCTTACGTAGGCGTTGCCCTGCCACGCGAGGGTGTCGGGCACGGAGTAGCGCTCTGCGGTGTCATGAGCGTTGTACATCAGGCAGTCGGCCGACTGGTTGCCACCCACGTCGACGATGGTGAGTACCTCGCCTGCCTTGACGATCAGCGACCACGGGGCGAGTGGGGCGACGGTATCGTCGCTCACGATGATGCTGCCGACGAGCGGCCCCGACTCATCGAGCACGGTGCCGGGCGCATAGATCGCGCCCACCGGGACGGTCGAGAGGATCTCGCCCACCGGCGTCGTGAAGGTCTTCGTACTCGGTGTCTCAGTCACAGTCACAGTCCTCGCGCCTCCGAATAATCGATGGAATTCAGATATGCCCGGTTGAGCTCGGGGGTGGCGGTGAACCGCTCGTCGGCGGCGCTGGTCGCATCCCCCCGCCAGGCGTGGATGCGCAACGGGCCGACGAGATACTCCTCACTCGGGTCGAGCGGATGCGCCACATTGGCGATCAGAATCAGCAGCGGCAGCTCGGCGATCAGCTCCACGTAGGTGCCGGGGCCGGCACTGCCGGTGAACGTCAGCTCCCCGTCGTCCTCGACCCGCACGCCCTGGAAGAACGAGACACTTGGCGGCAGGTCCCGCGGGGTGAGGTCGTGCTTCGCGGCTGCGAGGGTGAAGAGCGCACGACCCGAGGGGGTCGGCCCCTCGGGAGCCGAACCGCCGAACTTCTGCAGGTTGAACGCATCCGTCGTTGTGCCGCAGAACGCATCGTGCTGCCCCGAGGTGTCGGCCGAGATCGTGGCGAGTGCCCGGCCGTCACCGGAGAGCAGCGGATGCCCCGCGCCGAGATATGCCTGCCACGGAATCTTCAGGGTGTCGGCCACGTTCAGCCGCTCGTTGGTCTCGAGTGCGTTATAGAGAATGACGCTCGCCGAGGCAAATCCGGTCGGGTCATCGAAACGGATGCGCGTTCCCCGGGCGACGACCCGGTGGCTGTAGCCGCCGGGAGCGACGGTCTCCGCCCAGACGAGATCGGAAGCCGTCACCCCCTCGGGCACGAAGGGCGACGAGCTCGCAGGCCGGTACGGCCGGTAGTCACTGGTTTTCTCGGCCTGGGCCCGGGCGTCAGCCCGGGACGCCAGGACGCTATCGGTCTGGTGGGTCTCTGCGATCGACGCCACGGCGATCAGGCTGACGTGACGGCGACGGCGTCATCCGTCTGGGCAGGATTGGGCGCCTGGACGGGAATCGGGTTGGTGTGCGTCTCGGGCAGGTGCGCCAGCTGGATCTTGCCATCGCGGCTGTGGTTGCGGGCGTGCACAAGGGCTCCGACGATGAAGGATGCCCCGATGAAGAGGATCGCGCTGTACTGCAGCCACCAGGTCTCACCCGTGAGGTCGTAGATCTCGGGGCGCGGCCAGGCGAGGTTTATGAACATACCGATCTGGAACAGCACGGCGAGGGCGTTGACCGGGATGCCCCAGCGGCCGAGGCTGAACAGCTTCTTGCCGTCTTCATCAACGCCGGCAGCAAAACCCGCCTTGCCCAGCTTGATGCGCTGGATGAGCAGCGGCACCGTCACGCCGAGGTAGGCCAGGTACAGCATCGCGATGCAGAGGCTGGAGAGGGCGGTGAAGATGGCGCTCTGGTCGTAATTGACGGCGAGGGCGATGACCGCTCCGACTCCGACGACGACGCTCGCCGCGACCGGGGTGCCGGTGCGAGGTGAGACCTTCGAGAGTGTGCGCCAGAACGGCAGCGCACGTTCCCGGGCCATCGAGAAGATCATGCGAGAGCCTGCGGTCTGAATGGCGAGGGTGCAGGCGAACACGGCGATTGCAACCGTGACCAGAAGCAGGCGGCCGAGGATTGGGCCGAGGCGTTCGGTGAGCACATAGGAGATGCCGCCGGTGGCGAGGTTGCCATCTGTCAGGCTGGGGGCGGCGACCAGGGTAGCCACGATCAGCAGGGCACCGCCGAGTCCGGAGATCACAACGGCGCGGATGATCGTCTTGGGCGTCGTCTTGCGCGGGTTATGGGTCTCCTCGGCGAGTTCGCTGGCCGAGTCGAAGCCGACGAGCACGTAGGCGGCCATCAGTGAGGATGCGAGCCAGGCCCAGATGTAGGGCTCGGTGCTGGGTGCCGCTCCCTCGGTGCTGAAGACGACCATGGCGCTGCGCTCGGGCAGGAAGAACAGGGCGGCGACGAGAACTGCGACGCCGACGATCTCGATGAAGACGCCGACGCTGGTCACACGGGCCATCAACCGTACGCCGACGATGTTCACCGTCGTCGTAATCACGAGCATGATGACTCCGAGCAGGATGGCGTTGCGGGCTCCGGTCGGCGAGGTGAGCGCCGGGTCGGCGTCGGGGCCGCCGACCATCTGGAAACCGGCCCAGATCGCGGGCAGCACGGCCTGCATGGCGATGGCTGCTACCGCGACGGTGAGTGTCTGGGCGATGATCATGATCCAGCCGGTGAACCAGCCGAAGGTCGTTCCCGCGAGGCGGCTCGACCACTGAAAGATAGCGCCGGAGATTGGCCAGCGGGAGGCGAGCTGGGCGAAGTTCAGGGCGACGAGCAGCTGGCCGGCGAACACGAGGGGCCAGGTCCAGAAGAAGGCCGCGCCGCCGAAGCCGAAGCCGAGGCCGAACAGCTGGAACACGGTTGTGAGGATGGAGACGAAAGAGAAGCCGGCGGCGAAGGAGGAGAACGAGCCCACTCCGCGGTGCAGTTCTTGCTTGTAGTGGGTGGGGCGTTCGGGCGAATCTGTCAGGGATGTCATAGCGAAGGGCCTTCCGGGATTAGAAGCCAATACCTGTCACCTGACAGGCTCAACTCCGAGAATGCCGTGCCGCCGTTTCTCCCCCGTTGCCCCCCGGTAAATTCCGTGTTGCCGAACCGCCCCATTTGTTTCGGGCACGGTGCCCTGCGCGGCCCCGCATTACGGCACCCCGCCTCGCGGTCGAACCGGGGTTAGCTCGCCAAGACGTCCTGGGCCAGAAGAAGTTGCACGCCTTCGCGCACGAGGTCGGCTTGGTACCTGCCTGTTTGGTCTTCAAGTTTCTTGAATACTGCGAAGTCCCGGTCCGAGATCCGAGCTCGCACAATGGCCGAGCCTCCGGTGCGACTTTCGCCGATGCGCGGCCGACCGCGACGGATGAGTTGGTCGACAGCTTCTTCCGAGCCGTACTCCGCGACTAGGAAGCTGCGGCCAGCAGCGGCGGCTTCTCCGCCAATCAGGGGGCGGCCGCCCGACGTGATGGGAGTTGCGGGGTCGGCGTTCCGATCGCTTCGTACCTCGTATTCGGGTTCAGAGACCATCGTGGTTTTCCTCTCGCAGCGTCGGATTTTCGCACCTAGTTGCATTGCATGGAAAACGACAGCTCGTGAGATGCCGTGCTTACCGCTTGATTCCGTCCATCGAGGAGTCCCCTAATGAGGCTCTCAAATTAGGCTCGGATAGTCGAGCCGTTTTTTGGATCCCGCGATTACAGCTCGTAATCGACCGTGGCACGCTGGGAGACGACGGTGCTGATCCAGGCGACGACCGCCTGGTGGGCAGGGTGCTTCTGATACGCCTCGAGGTCCTCGTTGGAGGCATGATCGGTGACGAGAACCACGTCCCAGTGACCATCGACGAGCCCTAAGTCCCGGCTGACCTCGATGCTCGAGACGCCGGCAACGACACCCAGCAGTGCAGTCAGGCGCTCGCGCATACCCTCGACGTCGGCCTGACGCTGAACTTCATCCGTGGCCCTGAGGGTGAATTCGACGATGTGGCGGATCATGGCTGTCTCCATTGGCGTTTTCCGAACTGTTGATTGATATCAACCACTGTGCAGTATAAGTTAACATCGGAAGATGCCCTCAACCGAAGGAGTTTGACATCACAATCCAAGACCTGAAGATCGCCGTCGTCGGCACGGGCGCGAACGGCGCCTCCATCGGAGCCGACCTCGTTCGCGCCGGGCTTGACGTCACGTTCATCGAGCAGTGGCCAGCCCACGTCGACGCCATGCGCGTGAACGGCCTGACCGTGCATATGCCCGAGGTAACTGAGGTCACGCCGGTTCGCGCTTTCCACTTCTGCCAGGTCGCCGAGCTGCGCACCCGCTTCGACATCGTCTTCACCTCGGTGAAGACCTACGACTCCCGTTGGGTCGCCGAGCTCGTCAAGCCCCTACTGCACGAGACGTCGGTCGTAGTCGGCCTCCAGAACGGCATGACCATCGACGACATCGCCGAGATCGTGGGCCCGCACCGCACCGTCGGCGCCGTTCTCGGCATCGCGGCGAATATGTTCGAACCAGGCATCGTCACACGTCAGGTGCCGCCGTCGGGAACGTGGCTCACGGTCGGCTCCTTCGACGGTTCGCACCTGCAGTCGCTAGACGACGTGCAGGCGGTGCTCTCCCACGCGGGAACCACGGAAATCTCCTCAGACATCCGCTCGTCGAAATGGATGAAGCTGATCGCCAACATCCCCGAGATGCTTCCGTCGGCCATCCTGAACATGCCGCTGCTCAGCGCGGTGGCCATCGAAGGAGTTCGCCCCGTAATGGATGCCGCATCTCGCGAGGCCTATAGCCTCGCCATAGCGCTCGGCATCACGATGGTTCCCATCTTCGGCAAAACCGAAGCGGATGTTCCCGACAACGATCAGTACGCGATCGACTTACTGGATGCCGTACTCGAGTCGTATTCACTGCCAGACACGCGGGTGGCCGTGCTGCAGGACTGGGACAAGGGCCGTCGCGCCGAGCTGGACGCGTTCAGCGGCTACATCGTCGAGCACGGCCACCGGTTGGGTATCGCGGTACCCATCAACGAAGCCATCCTCGACATCGCCCAGCAGATCGAAGACGGAACCTTGGAACCGGGCCCGGCCAACGCCCTGCTCCTCATCGACGCCCTGGTCGCATCCGAAACAGCCACTGTAGCGCTGTAATTCGCCGCGCCAGACCCCTCGGGCGCCGAAGAAGGCGGGCGGCGCGATCTATCG
>JBBATW010000032.1:16896-26143 GCA_040398585.1 Agreia sp. | reverse complement strand
GGATCCTTCGGTTGGTCGAGGCACGATACGAGCGGATGGCGGCCACCACGGCGGCACCCACCAGGGCGCCGGTCGTATTCGCCGCGATGTCGGTCACCGACGCGAAGCGCTGCGGCAGCAAGAGAAGCTGGATCAGCTCGATCAGGGAGCTGGTGGCGCAGCCGGCGAGCACGGCGATCCACCAGCGCCGAAGCGGCAGGAGTGTGGCGATCAGTGCGCCCAGCGGCAGGAACATGATGCCGTTGGAGCTCACCTCGACGAAGTTGTAGTCGACGGCCCGGGGCACGCCCGCCTCGTGCAGGCTGGTCAGCGTCGTCTGCAGAGCGTCATGAGCGCCAGCGTCGACGGGGGTCGGCCAGAATGTGATGACGAAGATCGCCGCGGCAGTGATCGCCAGGGCCAGCCAGTTTGCCACCCGCAGCCGGCGGCGCTGATCCGGCGTCGATGGGGCACTCCGCATCCGGCTCGGCTGGGTCGTACTGGAATCGGGCATCTGAATAGAGTATGCCCGCGGTCAGGCGCCTTTGTGCTGCCTGCGTTAACGTTGGGTGCTAAACGGCTGACAGTCAGCTGGATACCGAAAGGATTATTGCTCTATGACCGTACCGTTCGAGACCGCTCCGTTCGAAGCAACCACCTGGGCCTCCAAGCTCGATCTGACCTCACTGATGCCGAATGCGGCCGGAGCGGCGAAGGCCGACCCCGACTGGCTGGCCAAGGTTCCCGAGGAGGCATTTCTGCACTTCGCCCGCGCGCAGCACGCCGCCGGCACCCTGTCGAGCAAGAACCTCAAGGTCCTGAACGCGAACGTGCCCGGCTGGTACGACGACTGGGCCAATGCCGACCCCACGTCAACCGAGGCCCATCTGCGCCGCACGGCCGTGCTCAGCGGGGTGCTTCCGGAACATATCAAGGCCACGGCTCACACCTTCGAGGGTGCCCTCGTTCTCACGAACACCACAACCCAGATGCACCTTGACATCACCCTCGTCGGAACCGACGACGACATGCGGGAACTCCTGCGCAAGGTGCTCATCGTTCTCGAGGAGCCGGTTGCGTCGGTCGCGGCGGTCCCGCCGGTCGCGGCGAAGAAGGCCTAAACCGGCACCCGCTGCACTGCCGCCGGAACCCAGGCCACCAGACTGGTGAGTCCGGCGGCGGAGGTGCGGGTCCAGGAGTGCGTGATCTCGTCGAACATGGCGCTGCCCAGCCCCAGGTCAGCCGCGGGCACGAGCCCCGTTCCGTTGTCTTGAACGCTGACGCGCAGCAGCCCCCGCCGCTCCTCGACCTCGATGTCGATTCGTCTGGCCTTTCCGTGCCGCACCGCGTTGCTCACGCCCTCCCGCACGACCTCGCCGAGGCAGACCACGGCATTGCGGTCGTTGTCCAGCAGCGCCTGTGCCGCGGGGGTGATGTGGAAGAGCACCGTGCACGTTCGGGACCAGACCGCGGCGAGCGCCGCCAGAGCCTCGGCGAGATCCGGATGCGCGGTTGACGACGAGTAGAGCTGGTTCAGGGCGGCGGTCAGATTCACCCGAACCCGTTCCCTGTCGCCCTCGGTCACCGAGGTGCCGGAGAGGGCCATCCCCGAAGAGACGAGCGCCGACTGGATCGGCCCGTGCAGCACCCAGGTGAGGTTGCGCCGGTTCATCCAGAGCTGTCTGCGAAAGCGCGCCTCCACCATCTCGAGCTCGACGATGCTCGCCGCGGTGCTCTCCTCATCCTGCCGGCCCAGTTGCTCGAACATCGACGGTATCGACATACACATCCCCAGCAGCATCCAGTAAGCGAAGCTGAGCGCGAGGTCGGGAACGGCCGACTGCACGACGTCGGGCAGAAACAGGCTCACGGCAGTAAGCGGCAGCAGCAGGGCGAGGGCATATGTGGCGATCAGCAGGACGCCGGCCCACAGGATCGAGCAGGTCGCCACGCGTCGGGGCCAGAATCTCTTGATTGCCGCCAGTGTCAGCCCGACGAGCAGCAGCAGGGGGATCGTGCCGGGATTCGACAGGCTGACCGGCATCGGAATCGGCTGCACGCCCACAATGGCCAACACGAAAATGATCAAGGCGACAGGTCGGATGGCCCGGGGAACGTCGACCTGGGCCGAGATGATGCGAAAGGCCTGGGCCGAAGGGCGCTCCGGGGCCGTCGAAATCTCGGGGGTCGGCGGGATGCTGAGACTCTGCGCCAGCGGTCGCACGACGTCTGAGACGGTCGCCGCCAGAATATTGGTCAGGGCCTCGGAGGAGGCGCTGTCCTTCTCGGCCAGGAGCTCGTGAATCCGGATAATGGCGGGGTCGAGGTAGTCGCGCACCTGCTCGCGCAGCTCATTGTTTGACCGCTCGACCCGTTTCTCAAAGTTCTCGTTCAGGTCGATCAGCTGGGCCTCGACGTGAACCAGCCGATTCATCTGGGCTCGGTGGTGGGTGAACCAACCAACGCAGACCAGGGCCAGCGTCATCACCAGCAGCGAACTGAGCATCGGGTAAGGCAGGATGCCCGGATAGAACGGCACGTTCAGAGCGTCCGTCACGAGTGTCAGCAGGAGCCCCCGGGTCAACCCCGCCAGCAGATAGACGCCGATGACTGCCCAGGGCCGTTTCTGCCGGCTCAAGCGGGGCAGCAGGAATCGCCGTGCGGCGAGGCACAGGGCCACCGAGACGAGCAGCGAGCCGCCGCCTAAGACCAGCCACTGAAGCGGGTCTCCGTCGAGCGAGTAGACCTCCGTGAGCACCGTCTTCGCACCGAACACCACCGCGAAGGCACCGATCACGGTGTTGCTCAGCGCATAGTCTGCTCCCAGGTGGCGCCACACCTCGCGAAAGAGGCGGGCCACCGCGGAGTCTCTCACCTCTCCACGAGCGGAATCCCCGCGGCAATCATGTATCTGCGGGCAGCAACCACGCGGCTGGCGCCCTCTTCTTCGTCGTCGACGCCCAGAGCGCCGAGGGCGCGCTTGACGAGCAACTGCACGGCCCGACGGCTCGTGCCGCGATCCTCGGAGATCTGCTGGTTGCTCTTGCCGAGCGCCACCATCCGGAGAACGGCGACCTGCGAGGCCGACAGTGTGCCTAGGGGGCGCTCGGGATCGCGGTCGTCGCGTTCGGCGATCCCCGCCTTGCCCCGCAGTACCGTGTCGAGGGTCTGGATCAGGAGGCCCTTCTGCAGCAGGTGCTCCTTGCGCAGGTAGCCGACGCCCTTGGGAAGGCTGTTGGCGTCGCGACCGGCGAAGCGGGCATCCGGCAGGCTGGTGAGAAAAAGAATGGCGAGGTCGGGCTGCTCGAGGCGCAGCGCATCGGCCAGGTCGAACCCGGTGGGTCCGAACCCCAGGTCGATGTCGAGCACTACGCCGTCGGGGTCGTGCAGCAGGCAGAGGTCGTAGCCCTCGGCAGCGCTCGCGGCGCTGAATACGGTGAACCCCTCGGTCTCGAGCTTGTCACTGAGCATGCCGCGGGTCATCGGGTCGTCTTCGACAATGAGTATGAGTCGTTTCACCCCGGCTCCCGTCGTTGATAGACGCAATTTTAGCGTGTCACGGGCGAAATCATGGCACGCGGGTGGGAACGGATGCGGAAAGCGTCGTTCGCGGCCCCTCCGAGCGCCGGCTCCACGTGTGGGTCGTCTCGTCGAGCATCGCGCTGCCGAGGCCGGGCAGGGCGTCGGGGCTGATGCCTCGGCCATCGCTGACGACCCGCACTCGCACCAACCCGCTCGGGTTGTGGCCCGGCGCATCCACCAGGATCGTGACTCGTGTCGCCCCGCCGTGGCGCACGGCGTTGCTCACGCCCTCGCGGGCGATTTCTGTGATGCAGATCGCCGCATCCGCATCATTCGCCAGCAGCGGCAAAGCACCCGTGTCGATCGCGAACGAGACGTCGCAGCTGACCGACCACACGGCGGCGATCTCTGCGAGGGCCGCAGGCAGATCCGGATGCGCGAGCCGCTCGGCGTCGAGCCGGATCAGGGCGTTCCGAAGATTGAGCCGCACCTGCTCTCTGACGGCGACGCTGTCATCTCCTCGCCCGAGGGCCATCGCCGAGGAGATCAGGGCCGACTGGATCGGCCCGTGCAGCACCCAGGTGAGGTTGCGCCGATTGATCCAGATCTGCCGGCGCAGGCAGACCTCGGCCACCTCGAGCCCGGTGTTGACCTGGCTGGCAGCCTGCTCCGCCTGCGCCGAGAGCTGGCGAACCAGCACCGGGGTGAGGGCGGCCCAGCCGAGAACGACCCAGTAGGCGAGGGACAGGAGGGTGTTCGGGGCCGCTAGTGTCGCGGCAGCGGGATTCAGCAGGGCGGTCAGGCCGGCAGGTATGATCTGGGCCACACCGAAGACAGCGGCCAGGACCGCGGCGGCCGCGGGCAGGCTGAGCACCCTGTACCGGCGCGGCCAGCAGCTGCGGGCGAGGGCCAGCATAAGAAAAGTGCCGCTCATCTGCACGAGGAGAGCCTCGTTGTTGATCCCTGTGGGCATTATCTGCGAGCGGATTATCAGTGTCAGTAGCGTGAACACGACGATGAAGCTGGGCTGGATGGCCTCGGGGGCATTGACCTGGGCCTTGACGAGGCGAAACAGTACGACCACGCGCGGGGTCAGCGGCGACCGTGCGACGGGGGGCACCGGCGAAACATTCAGCCGATCGGTCAGGGGCCGAACGATCTCGGTGACCGTGCTGGTGAGCACCATCGTCAGTGCCTCGGCTGAGGCCGGCTCTGCGGCATCGAGCATCCCGTTCAGCTCGATCACGGCGGGGTCGAGGTAGCCGTGTACCTGGTCGATGAGCTCTTGGTGGGCCTCGGCCACGCTGTCGTCGAAGGCGTCGTTCATCGCCAGCAGCTCGGCTTGGCGCTCCGACAGGCGGGTCATGGCCACCCGGTGCTCGTAGAGGCGGCCGCCGGTCAGCGTGGCGATCGACATCACGATAATGGCGCTAAGGGCCGCTGTCGCCAGCGAAGTCTGTTCCAGCGGAATCCCGAGTGTGTCGCAGAGCAGGCCCAAGACCACGTTTCGCGTGATGCCGGCGGCCGCAAAGACCCCGAGCACCACCCAGACCCGGGCGGCCGGGGCAACCTTCGGCAGCAGGTAATAGCGAGCCAGCATGCACAGGGCCAGGGCGGCGACGATCGAGAAGGCGCCGGCGCCGAGGAACGACCGGGGCATGACGCCGGGCGAGAAGGCCGAGGCAAGTGAGGCATAGAGGCCGAAGAACAGCCCGAAGCTGGTCAGCGCCACGGGGCCGAGCGCATGGGGGTCGCCGAGGTGCCGGGCCAGTTCTTGCGCGCCCGCTGCCTGCCCACCCGCCCGGGCGCGCTCGAATGGCCCCCCCAGCCAACCCACCCGTACCGAGCGCCACATGTGTCGTGTTCCCCCGTAAAAACAATTCGACTGATGATAGCGGTGAATTGTGAACCGCACGTTTCACGGTCCCTCCCGGGCAGCCGGATTCAGCCGGCGAGCACCCCGGTGGGAACGCATGCGGTGAGTGTCGTTCTGAACGGTTCGGGGAATCCGACGGGCTCCGAGATGCGGCTCCAGGAGTGGGTGAGTTCATCGAGCATCGCGCTGCCGAGGCCGGGCAGGGCGTCGGCGGCCAGCCCGCTGCCGTCGTCGGTGATCTGCACTCGAATGACCTCCGCGCGCTGGTCGAGCTGCTGTTCGCCGGGCGCGTCGATCATGATGTTCACATGCTGTGCCGCGCCGTGGCGCACCGCGTTGCTGACGCTCTCCCTGGCGATCTCCGTGATGCAGCGCACAACGTCCCGGTCGTTCTCCAGCAGTCGAGCTGCGAGCGGGTCGATGTGCCAGGAGATCCGGCAGCTTGTCGACCAGACCGTGGCGATGTCTTCCAGCGCCTCTCGAAGGCAGGGATGCATCATCCGGTTGCCCTCCAGGTGGGCGAGGGCGGCGGTCAGGTTCAATCGCACCCGGGCCCGCACGCTGGGATCGTCATCGGCGTGGGACAGTGCCATCGCCGAGGCGAGAAGCGCCGACTGAATAGGCCCGTGCAGCACCCAGGTGAGGTTTCGGCGGTTGATCCAGAGCTGGCGCTGCAGGCGAGCCCTGGCCAGCTCCAGCTGGCGGTTCACTTCAGCGGCGGCGCTCTGAGACTGCTCGGCGAACTGCTCCACGAGCGAGGGCGCGGCGACCGTGAGGCCCAACAGTGCCCAGAAGACGAGCGATGCCCCGACGAACGGAAAGGCCTCGGCCAGCGCAGCGGGTGTGATGAGCTCCAGGATGATGCCCGGAACGGCGACGGCGGCGAGGGACAGTGCCACGATGGCCACGAGAGCCCTGATCGGCGCCAGGCTCCTGAATCGTCGGGGCCACAGTCGCCGGGCCGCCACGAGCACGATCAAACTCGACAGGATCAGGATCACGAATGTGCTGTTGAAGCTCGCGGCGGGCATCCGCATCGGTCGGTAGACGAGGGTGGCCAGAATGCAGGCCAGCAGCAGCAGCGGGCGAATGGCCCGGGTCACATCGACCCGGGTATCCCTTAGGAGAAAAATCTGTGCGGCGCCTGATTCTCGCGGCGTCGCCCCAGAATCGTGTGCCGGTGAGCGCACGAGAACCGCTGTCATCAGGGGGCGCACCACGGTGGAGACGACCCCGACCATGGCCGCGGCGACCGTATCGGTCGAGGTATCGCCCGGTCGATCGAGCAGACCGTGCAGCGTTCGCACGGCCGGGTCCAGAAACCGCTTGACCTCCGCGGTCATCTCGGTGTTCGACGTGGCCACGCTTTCTTCGAAGCCCTCCTTGAGCGCGGTGAGCTCGGCCTCGAGAGCCGCCAATTCCGAGATTCTGGTGCGGTGTTCCCAGACCCGATTGCAGGTCACGGCCGCCAAGAGCATCACGATGATGGCCGCGAACGTCGTCACCCGCGGCGGCAACAGAATGATCTTGAGCCCGAACCCGGCGCAGGCGCCCGCCAGTAGCAGGCTGCGGCTGAGGCCGGCCAGCGTATAGATTCCCAGCACGACCCATGGCGTGGCGGCGACCGAGACCCGGGGTAGCAGAAATCGTCGTGCGAGCAGGCAGATCCCGATCGCGACCGCGGTGGAGATCGCCATCGCCGCGACAACGGCCACGGCCTGTGTGGCCCCCGAGAGAACAGCGGAGAGCGAAACCAGCAGGGCGAATGCACCGCTGAATGTCCAGAGAACCCCCGGGCCGAGGGCCGACGAGGATCGAAGTGCCCGCATGGTGTCCCGCCGGGTGGCGCGCCACGAATCCAGTCGCCGCTTCGGCAGGGCAACGGTCGTCGGCGCCCCATGGCGTACATCGATCACCCTGCGATAGTAGCCGCTTGCGGGTTCCCCTGGTCTGGGAGTGTTCCGATAGCGGAACACTCCCTACGGTTGGCCTGCAAGCACCCGGGTGGGAACGGATGCGGTCAGTGTCGTGCCCCGCGCGCGCGAGACCCGGCTCCAGGAGTGGGTGAGCTCGTCGAGCATCATGCTGCCGAGGCCGGCCGTCGCCGTGGCCGCCAGCCCCCGGCCGTTGTCGACGATTCGAATCCGCAGCACGCCCGTCAGGGCATCGCCCGGCACGTCAATGTAGATGGTGACGCGGGTGCTTGCTCCGTGCCTGACGGCATTGCTCACGCCCTCCCGAACGATCTCCGCGACGCTGCGAACGGCATCGCGATCGTCGTCGAGGAGAAGGCTCGCGGCGGGCTCCATGCGTAAGAAAGTCCGACAGCTCGCCGACCACACCGCGGCGACGTCGCTGAGCGCCAGCCGAAGGTCGGGATTCGCCATCCCGGTGCCCTCCAGCTGGGCAAGGGCAGCAGATAGGCTCACGCGCACCCGTTCACGCACGGCGGGACTGTCATCGCCCAGTGACAGGGACAGTGCCGAGGAGACGAGGGCCGACTGGATCGGCCCGTGCAAAACCCAGGCGAGGTTTCGGCGATTGATCCACAGCTGACGCTGATATCTGGCCCTGACCAGTTCGAGCTTCAGGTTCACATCGGCTGCCGCGGTCTGGGACTGCTCGGCGAACTGCTCGACGAGCGAGGGCAGAGACACCCCGAGCCCCAACAGCACCCAGAACAGCAGCGCGGCCAGCGGAAACGGGACCGCCTCGGCCAGTAGCTCGGGCATCAGCAGGTTCAGGGCGACTCCCGGCAGGGCGGCCGACACAGCAAAGAGGCCGACAAGGGCGATGATCGCCGTCGGAAAGCTCAGCACCAGTAGGCGGCGCGGCCAGTGTCGGCGTACCAGCACCAGCAGAACGACGACCGCCAGGGCAGCGGTCACAAACGTCGGATTGAGACCGATGACGGGGACAGCGATAGGCCGGTACAGCAGGGTCAGCGCGGTGGCGGCCAGCATGATGCCGGGGCGTATCGCCCGTGCCGCATTCACCCGGGCGACGCGCAGCCGAAAGGCGGCACCCTTGGGCAGTTCGTCGGTCGGGGGCTGCACCGTTGCCTCCGGGCGCTTTCCCATCTCCTTCGTCAGGGGCCTGACGACATCGGCCACCGTCGAGACCAGCACCTGGGAGATCATCGCGGCCGTCGTGTCGCCGGGCCGGTCGAGTAAATCGCGGATGTTTTCCAGGGCCGGTTCCATGTAGAGCCGCACCTGCTCGGTGAGGTCGTCGTTGGACTCGTCGACCCGCTCGGCAAAGCTCTCGTTCAGCGTCACGAGCTGGGCCTGCAGTGCCGCGAGCTCCACCATCTTCTCCCGGTACTCCCTGAACCGGTTCGCGGTCAGGGCAGCCAGGGTCATGACGACGATGGCTGCGACCGTCATCACCCGCGGCGGCAGCATGATGAGGCACACCCCGAACGCGGCGCTGAGGCCACTCAGGATGAGGGCTCGCGCGAGGCCGACGACCGCGTAGATCCCCAGCACCGCCCAGGGTCTGGCCCCGGCCGGCAGTCGCGGCAGCAGGAGTCGCCCGGCGAGCAGGCCGATGCCGATGGCCGCCGCGGTGGAGAGCACGACACCCGCGATTACCGGCAACAGGGGGGCAGGCGAGAGCATCACCGACAGGAGCATCAACAGGGCGAAGACCAGGCCGAAGGTGCAGAACACCCCGGGCCCCAGGGCGGAGGCCGACTGAAAGGTGCGACCGACCTCTGCTGCGTAGTCGCCCCACGTTCTTCTGGTGATCTTCGTGGGGGCGTCGGGCGGGGGGCCTGGCGGCGGTGCGGAGGTCACGGTGTGATCGTAACCGGGCCCTGCGCGCCGCACGCCGGGGATGTTCCGCTCGCGGAACCCCCTGGCGGTTCGG
>JBBATW010000032.1:8511-16796 GCA_040398585.1 Agreia sp. | reverse complement strand
GCCCTACAGGGTAGGAATAAGCCCTACAGGGTAGGAATAAGAATGTCGAGGAAGTCGGCTGTGTCGTGCCAGCCCTCGACCGCGACGCACTCGACGCCGAGCGCCTTCACCGGGTAGTCGTTGCCGTTCTCATCCAGCCGGTCGCCGACGAAGAGCATCTCCTCCAGCGTGATGCCGGTGAGTTCCGCCAGCCGGGTCATGCCGTAGGCCTTGTCGATGCCCTGGCGGGTGATGTCGACCGAGGTCGAGCCGCCCGAGCGAACCTCGAGGTCGGGAATGAGGGCCGCGACGGCCTCCCGCAGGGTGTTCTTCTTGATGCCGGTGGGGTCCCACGCCGTCTTCTGGGCAACGGGAGCCGCCTGGCCGAGCGCCGAGAACGTGATCTGCGACCCGCGGTCCTCCAGAATCGGGCCCCAGGTCTCAGCTTCCCAGTAGCCGAGCGCGCGAGCCTGGCCCTCGACGGCGGCAAGGGCGCGGGCCTTCTCGTCTTCGGTCAGGTTCTGCGCATAGATCTGGGCCCAGGCGTCTTCCTGAAAACGGTAGTACTGCGTGCCGCAGGTGGGCATCAGATGCAGCCGGCCGAGCGCATCCGTCGTGGCTCCGGGAAGGTTCTCGAGAACCTGGGCGGTGAACTGGCCGTACTGGCCCCCCGAGATAATACAGACGTCGACGCGCTCGAGCAGCGCGAGCAGCAGGCTGCCCATGCGGGGCTCGATCGCTGTCTTGGACGGCGCGAGGGTGTCGTCGAGGTCGAACGCGACAAGCCGCGGCGGAGCCTTGATGTATGCGGTCATGGCTACTGTCCCTGCTCGATGTACTTCGCCTCGGTGGCCGCCTTCTGCGGGCCCCACCAGGCCTCGTTGTCTCTGTACCACTGGATGGTCGAGGCCAGCCCGCTCTCGAAATCGGAGTACCGGGGAGCCCAGCCGAGTTCGGTGCGCAGCTTCGTGGAGTCGATCGCGTAGCGCATGTCGTGGCCCGGGCGGTCGATCACGTGGTCGTAGGCGTCGGCTGCCTGGCCGAGCTCGGTGAGGATCAGCTCGACGACCTCCTTGTTGTTCTTCTCGCCATCGGCACCGATCAGGTAGGTCTCGCCGATCACGCCCTTCTCGATGATCGCGAGCACGGCCGAGGAGTGGTCGTTCGCGTGGATCCAGTCGCGCACGTTCTCGCCGGCGCCGTAGAGCTTCGGGCGCTCGCCGTTGAGCACGTTGGTGATCTGGCGCGGAATGAACTTCTCGACGTGCTGGTACGGCCCGTAGTTGTTCGAGCAGTTGCTGATCGTGGCCTTGACGCCGAACGAGCGCACCCAGGCACGAACGAGCAGGTCGCTCGCGGCCTTGGTCGAGGAGTACGGGCTGGAGGGGTTGTAGGGGGTCTGCTCCGTGAAGCGCTCGGGGTCGTCGAGCTCGAGGTCGCCGTAGACCTCGTCGGTCGAGATGTGGTGAAAGCGCACAGCGTGCCGGCGGGCCGCCTCCAGGAGGGTGAACGTTCCGATGACGTTGGTGTCCAGGAACGGCCGGGGGTCGTGCAGCGAGTTGTCGTTGTGGCTCTCGGCGGCGTAGTGCACGACGACGTCGGCGTTTCCCACGAGGCTGTCGACGAGCTCGGGGTTGGCGATGTCGCCGTGAACGAACGTGAAGCGGTCGGCGGCCAGGCCCGTGAGCGAGGCCCTGTTGCCCGCGTAGGTGAGCTTGTCGAGCACCGTCACGTGGTCGTCGGTGTTCTCCAGCACGTAGTGCACGAAGTTCGATCCGATGAAGCCGGCGCCGCCGGTGACAAGTAGCTTTCGCAAGAAAACCCCCAGAGTAAGTAGAAAGGACAACCAACATGGTAACCGGAGGGCGCCAATGCGCGCGGCGGTGCCCAGCTTTACTCTCGATCTACTCTCGCCTACACTTGATCGAGGTAGTTGAAATCTGCCACGCTTTTCTGTGCCCGCACTCAGTGGGAGAGCAGGGTGTGGTGGTGTCTCAGCCCAAAGGGTGGTGGCTCAATTGGTAGAGCAGCGGTCTCCAAAACCGCAGGTTGCAGGTTCGAGTCCTGTCCGCCCTGCAGATCAACTTCGGTCGGCAGGTCTGTTGACCGGGCGTCCGATTCTGATTGTGGCCAGTTGGCCAAACGGTGAAAGGTATCCAACGCGTGGCACGTAATGTGGTCGACGAACCTAGCGAAGACATCGTCGAGAGCGCCAAGAAAGATCGGGCTGCCAAGCGCAACCCGTTCGCTCGGTTGGTCCTTTTTCTCAAGCAGGTCATCGTCGAGCTTCGCAAGGTCGTCACCCCTACCCGCAAGGAGCTCATCAACTTCACGCTCGTGGTCTTGGTCTTCGTCGTTGTGATGATGGCCATTGTCTCGGGGCTGGACACCGTCTTCGCCGCCATGGCGGTCTTCGTTTTCGGTAGACCCGGCGGTTAATTTCTGCCTGGTTCGACCGCTGGGTGATTCTGGATCGGCTGGCTCGATCCCTCGGCGGAGCCGCGCCCGCCAGCACTCGCAAGCCCCTCAATTTCGAGCAACACAGATAAGAATTGGAACGGATTCACGTGTCAGAGTCACAGAAGGAAACCCCGGCTGACCTCGATGCCCTCCTCGAGGCCATCGACGGTTCGACCGCCGCAGACCCTGAGGCCGACGCCATCGTGAAAGACGCCCTGACCATCGACTCGTTCGATACGGCCGCAGCCGTGCTCGAGGTTCTCGAAGACGAAGACGAAGAGGCCGAGGGTGAGCTCGAGGCGGATGCTGAGCTCGAGGCAGAAGCCGAGGCTGGGCTCGAGGCCGAGGCCGTCGAGATCGACCCGTACGCCGAGTTCCGCGCAGACCTGCGCACCCGCCCCGGCAAGTGGTACGTCATTCACTCCTACGCCGGCTTCGAGAAGCGCGTCAAGCAGAACATCGAGAGCCGCAAGACCTCGATGGGCATGGAGGACTTCGTCTTCGAGGTCGAGGTTCCCATGGAAGACGTCGTCGAGATCAAGAACGGCCAGCGCAAGCTCGTCACCCGCGTGCGTATTCCCGGGTACGTTCTCGTTCGCATGTTCCTGAACGAAGACTCCTGGAGCGTCGTGCGTCACACGCCCGGCGTCACCGGCTTCGTCGGCAACTCGCACAACCCGACCCCCCTTCGCTTCGAAGAGGCCTTCTCCATGCTGCAGTCCCTCGTCGTGATCGAAGAGGTCCCCGCGGCCAAGGCCGGCGGCAAGGGCGGAAAGGCAGTCTCTCGCTCGATCCCCGCAGAGATCGACTTCGAGGTCGGCGAGACCATCACCATCAAGGAGGGTTCGTTCGCGGGCCTTCCCGGCACGATCAGCGAGATCAAGCCCGAGAGCGGCAAGATCACTGTCCTCGTCTCGCTGTTCGAGCGCGAAACTCCCGTCGAGCTCGGCTTCGACGCGGTCACAAAGCTCTAGAGCTACCTAATGCTCTAGGAGGCTCGGCTACGAGCCTCACCCGTTCCGGATAAAATTCGGAACAAGGTAAATCAAGTCAAAAGGAAGAAAAAAATGGCACCGAAGAAGAAGGTCACAGGTCTGATTAAGCTTCAGATCAAGGCCGGCGCCGCCAACCCCGCACCGCCCATCGGGCCGGCGCTGGGACAGCACGGCGTCAACATCATGGAGTTCTGCAAGCAGTACAACGCTGCGACCGAAGCTCAGCGCGGCAACGTCATCCCGGTTGAGATCACGGTCTACGAAGACCGCTCCTTCACGTTCATCCTGAAGACCCCGCCGGCCGCAGAACTGATCAAGAAGGCCGCTGGCGTTGCCAAGGGCTCGGGCACGCCGCACACCGTCAAGGTCGCCAAGCTCTCCCAGGCTCAGGTTCGCGAGATCGCCGAGCTCAAGATGGTCGACCTCAACGCCAACGACCTCGAGGCTGCCTCGAAGATCATCGCCGGCACCGCCCGCTCCATGGGCATCACGGTCGAGGCGTAAGCCTTCACCTTTCAGCACCACGTGGGAGAGCCCGCCAGGCTCACGCACACCACACTCTCGAATCAGGAGATTCACATGGCACAGAAATCAAAGGCGTACCGCGCCGCTGCCGAGCTCATCGAAGACGGCAAGTTCTACACGGCCGCCGAGGCAGTCGCGCTTGCGCGCGACACCGCCGCGGCCAAGGTCAACAGCACGGTTGAGGTAGCCCTCAAGCTCGGCGTTGACCCGCGCAAGGCAGACCAGATGGTCCGCGGAACTGTGATTCTTCCTCACGGAACCGGCAAGACCGCCCGCGTCATTGTCTTCGCAACGGGCCCCGCGGCCGAGGCTGCCATCGCAGCCGGCGCCGACGAGGTCGGTGGCGACGAGCTGATCGAGAAGGTAGCCAACGGCTACACCTCCTTCGACTCCGCCGTCTCCACGCCCGAGCTCATGGGCAAGGTCGGCCGTCTCGGTAAGGTACTGGGCCCGCGCGGCCTCATGCCGAACCCGAAGACCGGCACCGTCACCCCCGACGTCGGCAAGGCCGTCTCGGACATCAAGGGCGGAAAGATCGAGTTCCGCGTCGACAAGCACTCCAACGTGCACTTCGTCGCCGGCAAGGCCAGCTTCACCGCCGAGCAGCTGCAGGAGAACGTCAAGGCCGCCCTCGAAGAGATCGTGCGCCTGAAGCCGTCCTCCTCCAAGGGCCGCTACGTGCTCAAGGGCGCGGTTTCGACCACCTTCGGCCCCGGCATCCCGCTGGACGTCAACTCCATCTAGTGAGTCTCGGCATCCGCTCGAAGGAGCGCATGCCCCGAAAGGGCCGTTGCCTAGGTAACGGCCCTTTCGTCGTTAAGCGTCCTGCGGGGCAGGCGCGTGAGCCTCGAGAAACGTGTAGACCTCTGTCGGGTCTACGCCCGGGAACGTGCCGGTCGGCAGGGCCGCGAGCAGGCTCGTCGGCGTGCGGGCGCTCGGCCAAGCCTGGCCGGCCCAGCGCTCGGCCAGGGCCGTCGGAGCCTTCTTGCAGCACGCATCCGAGGGGCAGGTGCTGGTGGCGCGGTGCGCGGTCTCCCGCCCGCGGAACCACTTCACGTGGGCGAAGGGCACGCCGACGCTGACCGAGTAGTCGCCCTCCTTGGCCTTTTCTATTCGGGAGGTGCACCAGAACGTTCCCGTCGCCATGTCGGTGTACTGGTAGTACGGGTTGAAGCGGTCTTCCACGGCGAAGACGGTGCGGGCGGTCCAGGTGCGACAGACCGGCTGGCCCTCCACGGCGCCCATCGCGTCGCTGGGAAACCTCACGGCATCATTCTCGTAGGCCTTGATGATCGTGCCGCTCTCGTGCACCTTCATGAAGTGCACGGGCAGGCCGAGGCGCGCCGTGGCGAGGTTCGTGAACCGGTGAGCGGCCGTCTCGTATGAGACGGCGAAGGCGTCGCGCAGGTCTTCCATCGAGAGCTGGCGCAGGTTCTTCGCCTCGGTCAGAAACTTCACCGCGCTGGCCTCGGGCAGCAGTATCGCGGCGGTCAGGTAGTTCGTCTCGATTCGCTGGCGCAGAAAATCTGCGTAACTTTTCGGTTCCTCGTGGCCGCAGACCTGGCTGGCGAGAGCCTGCAGGATAGAGCCGCGGGAGTCACGCGACGCCGTCAGCTCGTAGGGCAGGTAGACCCGGCCGTTCTTTCTGTCGGTGACCGAGCGCGTCGAGTGCGGCAGGTCCCTGACGTAGTGCAGCGAGAAGCCGAGGTGAGCGGCGAGATCGCTGATCACGAGCTGCGAGACGGGGCCGCCGGTGTGACCCACCGCGGCCAGCAGCTCAGTGGCCAGAGTCTCCAGCTCGGGAAAGTAGTTGTCGCGGGCCCGCATCATCGCTCGCAGTTCGCCATTGGCCCGCCGGGCCTCCTCGGGCGTCGCGGCCCGCTGGTTGTGCAGGCGCTCGATCTCGGTGTGCAGGCTCAGGATGGTGCGCAGCGTATCGTCGGTCTGGGTCTTGGAGACGCGTACCCGCGGCAGGCCCAGTGACTCGAACACGGGGCCGCGCATTGCACGCTCGACGGCGATCTCCAGTGCCGCCCGCTCGGTGGGAGCATCCTCTCGCAGCAGGTCGTCGATGCCGACCTCGAGGGCCGTGGCGACGAGGCGCAGCTGGGCGAGGCTGGGCTCGCGCTTGCCGTTCTCCAGCATCGAGATCTGGCTGGGGGCCCGGCCGATCGCCTGGCCGAGTGCGTCCAGCGTCATCCGCTTGCCGGTGCGGAGCTCCCGGATGCGGCGGCCGAGAGTGAGTGAATCGAGGGTGGAGTCGTCAGTGACCATGCTTCATCCTCACACGGGGAGGTTCTTCTGGCAAACAGAAGAATCAGCGTTCTTTCGACGTGATCGCCGGGTGCAGCGTGCCGGGCGGGATGCAGAGTTAGGGCACAAGCAACACCTCCCTCACTCCCGCGTCGAAGGACACCACCTCTCATGACTACCCTCAGCGACATCAGCGAACCGAAGCTCACCACCGGAATCTTCCCCGCCGTGGGGGCCACCGGCACCACCGCTCTAGAGATCGAGGGGCCGCTCGGCGCTCGCTACGACGAGGTTCTCACCCCCGGCGCGCTGCGTTTCATCGCCGACCTGCACGAGCACTTCGCGGGCCTGCGCCACGGCGTCCTGGCTGCCCGCCTCGCCACCCGGGGCAACATCGCGAACGGCCGCGATCCCAGGTTCACCCCCTCGACGGCGTGGATCCGCGAAGATCCGTCGTGGCAGGTCGCGGGAGCGGGCCCCGGGCTCGAGGATCGCCGCATCGAGATCACCGGCCCCTGCGACCGCAAGATGACCATCAACGCCCTGAACTCCGGCGCCAACCTTTGGCTCGCCGACCTGGAAGACGCCACCAGCCCGACCTGGGCGAACGTGATCGAGGGCCAGATCAACCTGCAGGATGCCGTTCGCCGCAGCATCTCCTTCACCTCGGAGGAAGGCAAGACCTACACGCTGGGCGAGACGACGCCCACGATCGTGATGCGGCCGCGCGGCTGGCACCTGGTCGAGAAGCACCTCACCTACGTCGACCGCACCGGGCGCCGGATGCCGGCCTCCGCGTCGCTCGTCGACTTCGGGCTCTACTTCTACGCCAACGCGGCTGAGCTGATCAGCCGCGGCAGCGGGCCGTACTTCTACCTGCCCAAGCTCGAGGGTCACATCGAGGCGCGCGTCTGGAACGACGTCTTCACGTTCGCCGAGCACGCGCTGGCTATCCCGCACGGCACCATTCGGGCGACTGTGTTGATCGAGACGACCCAGGCCGCGTTCGAGATGGAGGAGATCCTCTACGAACTGCGCGATCACTGCGCGGGCCTGAACGCCGGTCGCTGGGACTACATCTTCAGCGTCATCAAGAACTTTCGCACCCGGGGTCGCCGGTTCGTGCTCCCCGACCGCAAAAACCTGTCGATGACGGTGCCGTTCATGCGGGCCTACACCGAGCTGCTCGTCTCGACGGCGCACCGCCGCGGCGCGCATGCCATCGGCGGCATGTCGGCGTTCATCCCGAACAAGGCCGACCCTGCCGTGACAGAAGCCGCCTTGGTGCAGGTCGCGGCCGACAAGCGCCGCGAGGCCGCTGACGGCTTCGACGGCTCGTGGGTCGCGCATCCGGGGCTCATCGACGTCGCCCGGGCGGAGTTCGATGCCGTGCTCGGCGAGTCGCCCAACCAGCTGTCGCGCCTTCGGCCCGAGGTTGTGGTGACCGCCGCCCAGCTGCTGGACTTCGGCTCGGCCGGCGTCGACGTCACCGAGCAGGGGGTCCGGGAAAACATCTCCATTTCCGTGCGCTACATCGTCTCCTGGCTCGGCGGAACCGGCGCCGCGGCCATCGACAACCTGATGGAGGACGTGGCCACGGCTGAGATCTCCCGCTCGCAGATCTGGCAGTGGATCCACAATGACACCGTGATGACCTCGGGCCGCGCCGTCAGCCTCGAGTGGGTGACGGCCAAGCTTGAATCGGTCGTCGCCGGCCTGCCTCGCACGCCCGGGGATCACATTGCCGAGGCCGTGGAGATCTTCACCGACGTCGCCCTTCGACCGGAGTTCCCGACGTTCCTGACCCTGGGTGCCTACGCCCGGTACCTGATCGAGCGGTAGCGCGTCTGGCCTTCTTGATGAGAAGGGCCTGGCCGGTGGGGGTGATCTCCACAGTCCAGGCCCTTCTTGATCTCGCTAGGGCTAAACGGTTGCCTTGCGGCGACGCATCAGAGCGACGAGGCCGAGGCCGACGGCCACGGCACCCATGCCGCCGGAAATGAGGCCGATCGAGTCGAGACCCGTGTTGGCTAGCGCGGGAACGACGGCTGCGGGGGGATCGATTGCGGGGGG
>JBBATW010000032.1:0-8411 GCA_040398585.1 Agreia sp. | reverse complement strand
GCCATGGCCGGAGCCGCAGAGGCGAAGATGCCTCCAAACACGATGGCCGTGGCGGCTAGGGCAAGACGCTTCTTCATCGGTGGGGCCTTTCCTGTAAAAGAACAATGATTCGTAGATTTACGAAACCTCTTAACGTTAGCTGATTAGGTAATTTGCCCGCGGATTGTGGCCAGACCCATTAGGGGGCACGTCGATCAATCGCCAACAGCGCCGGGCAGGGTTTTAACGGGTTTGGGTTTGGCCGCGACCAGGGCGTTCGGCCGTCGGGCTACGATTGCCGGATGCCCGCCGCCCTCCGTCTTGCCGTTCTGGCCGACGCCGCCATTCTGGCCGGCATCGCCGCCGTCACGTTCCCGCTGGCCTGCAAGCCGCACACCCCGGTCGAGGTCGTAGACGCCTTCATCGCCGAAAACTTCTCGGTCGAAAGGTTTCGCCGCTACCTCGGCGATGAGACCCACGTCATCCTGATCGCCGAAATCGCCGGGCAACCCGTCGGCTACACGATGCTGGTCTTCGCGGAGCCCACCGACCCTGACGTGCTCGCCGCCCTGACAGCCAGCCCGGCGGCCGAGCTCAGCAAGTGCTATGTCGTCGCCGGCCAGCACGGCGGGGGAGTCGCGACGGCGCTGATGTCCCGCTCCATACAGCTGGCACGCGCCCGCGGGTACGCGTCGCTCTGGCTGGGCGTGAACGACGAGAACGGCCGCGCGAACGCGTTCTACGCCCGGCACGGCTTCGCCGTGGTCGGCAACAAGACCTTCGAGATCGGCGGCCTCCTGGAGGTCGACTTCACCCGCGAACTCATCCTCTGACCCTCCGTTTTCAGGCAATAGCCGCCGCCAACCGCCCCAGGTGGCCCGACGCGGCTATTGCCTGAAAACGGAGTCGTTGCGGGGGGACTCAGTCGAGGGTGATGACAAGCTTGCCGCGCACGTGGCCTGCCTCCAGCAGGGTGTGGGCGGCGGCGATGTTTTCCAGGGGGAAGGTGCGCTCGATGGTGACGTTGAGGTCGCCCGACTCGATCAGCCGTGAGATGACGGCCAGGGCCGCCCCGTCGGCCGACACCTTGTAGCCGGTTGCGCGCACCCCGGCGGCCGCGGCATCCGCCAGAAGGCTCGGCCAGCTGCCACTCGGCACGTTGACCAGGAGGCCGCCGCGGCGCAGCACCCCGAGCGAACGCGTGCCCGTGTCGGCATGAACGTTGCCGACGAGGTCGATCACCAGGTCCTGATCGGATACGCAGTCCTCGAAACGGCTGGCCCGGTAGTCGATGACGCGGTGCGCGCCCAGCTCTTCGAGCCAGGTCAAGTTCGCCGCCGAGCCCGTGGCGGTCACATACGCGCCGAAGTATCGTGCAAGCTGCACGGCCAGGTGGCCGACGCCGCCGGCCCCCGCGTGGATCAGAACCTTCTGGCCCTCGTGCACCGTGCCGACCTGCACGACGGCACCCCACGCGGTGAGGGCCGCGATCGGAACCCCGGCGGCCTGTATATGCGAGATGCCCGGTGGCTTCCGGGCGAGTTGCAGCGCCGGCACGCTGACGTATTCGGCGTAGGAGCCCGAGCCGCGGGGCACCGTCATCATGCCGTAGACCTCGTCGCCGACCTTGATCGGGTGCGCGTCATAGGGGCTCCTGACCACGACGCCGCTGAAGTCGTTGCCGAGCACGTAGGGGAACGCGGCGATGCCGGCGAAGACCCCGGAACCTGCCCGGGTCTTGGCGTCGATCGGGTTGACGCCGGCAGCGACAACCCTGACCAGGAACTCTGCGCTGACCTGCACGGGCAGCGGGAGGGTGCGCACGGTGAGAACCTCCGGGCCGCCGGCACCGTCGATGGCGGCCGCCCGCATGCTCGTCGGCAGGGCAGCATCATTGCTGGTCGAGAGCGAAGTCATTGGTGTCATCCTTTGGGTTCTGGTGTCGTGATCGGCGAGAGCCCAGTACACCAACCCAATGATTCAGCGGTGTTACACGAGCGTTCCAGCAGGGCAAACACTGTCAGAACATTGGTGGAAACGACCTCAGCCCACGCGCATGAGTTCGAGAAGCCGGTCGGCGAGCGACACCAGAACGGCGATCTCGTTCTCGTCGCGATCGACCCACCGGCACTCGGGGGCAGCGCCCACCGGGATGAAGTCGTCGTGCTGCTCCCAGACCACGAGCGTGCGCTCAGCACCCAGAACGTACTGCTGCCACCAGACCTGGCGAAGGTAGTGCCGGGGAATCGAGCGCCATGCCTTGTTCGTCGTCTTGATCTCAGCGAGCTCCAATGCCCCGGATGCGCTCACCGCGAGGCCGTCGGGCGTCGCCAGGTGCTTGGGCCGGTCGGCTGCGTGAAACAGCGCCGCGCTCGGAAGTATGCCGTAGTGGCTATTCACCCAGCGCAGGATATGCGGCTCGCGCTCGGTGCCGTGGTCGGTGTAGACGTTGCCGCCGAAGCCCGACCCATTGATCTTCTCGTAGGCCACACCGGCGAGGCTCTGCGGCCCCGAGAGGCGTGCAACGTCGGAGGCCGTGACGCCGGTGCTGCGGGCCTTCAGCCAGGCCATCCGGTTGCTGCCGTCGGCCACGATGCGGGCCAGGTGCGCTGGCAGCGCCGGGGCGGCGGGCACGGCGGGGGCCGCTTCCTCCCACGGGAAGCTCAGCATGTTCGCCAGCCTGATGCCTGCGTCCCCGTGAAGTGCCACGCTCCATTCTCTCCCCGAACCGGTGACAGACTGGACAGGACGGCCTGGACAGGACGGCCTGAACAGGCTCGACAAAAAAAGCAAAGGGATTCACCAATGCGCATTGCACTCACCGGCGGCTCAGGAAAACTGGGCACGGCCGTTCTCGCTCGCCTCAGGGCTGAGGGCCACTCCGTTATCAACCTCGACCAGAACGGCGCCCGGGGCCCCGGCTTCGTCAAGGTCGACTTCACGAACTACGGCGACGCGCTCGATGCGCTGCTGGGGGTGAACGACCGCCACGACGGCTTCGACGCCCTCGTTCACCTGGCCGCGATCCCGGCTCCGGGCATCCTGAGTGATGCGGCGACGTTTGAGAACAACATGCTCTCCTCGTTCAACGTGTTCCAGGCCGCTCGCCGGGCCGGCATCAAGAACATCGTCTACGCCTCGAGCGAGACCGTGCTGGGCCTGCCGTTCGACGCCGCGCCGCCCTACATCCCGGTCGACGAGGAGTACCCGGCCCGGCCCGAGAGCATCTACTCCCTGGTCAAGCACCTCGAGGAGCAGATGGCGATCGAGCTCGTGCGCTGGGACCCGAAACTCAAGATTGCGGCGCTGCGGTTCTCCAACGTCATGAACGTCGAGGACTACGCGGCGTTCCCCGCCTTCGATGCCGACGCGAGCATCCGCAAGTGGAACCTCTGGGGCTACATCGACGCCCGCGACGGCGCCCAGGCCGTGCTGAAGGCCCTCGAGTACGACACCCCCGGCTTCGAGCGCTACATCATCGCCTCGCCCGATTCGGTGATGAGCCGCCTGAACGATGAGCTCGTGGCGGAGGTCTTCCCGGGGGTTGAAACCCGCGGCGACCTCGCCAACACGAATACCCTGCTCTCGATCGAGAAGGCGAAGCGGATGCTCGGCTACAGCCCCGAGCACAGCTGGCGCAACCACGTCTAGCCAGGCCGGGTTCGCGGCTGATGCCTGGCCGATTCACTCTGCGCAGAGGTGTCGGAAACTCTCAGCCCGGCCAAATCTTCCTCATAGGATTCGCATAGGAAGTTCCCAATAATTGGGAGAGTGAGCAACGACATGACCTCAGACCGCAGCCCGGCCACGCGTCCGCGGATCACCCGCGCCGATGGTTCGCCCGTTCGCGCCCTCGTCGTGGATGACGAGGCAACGCTGACCGACCTGCTGCAGATGGCGCTGCGCTACGAAGGCTGGGAGATTCGCACCGCCGGCGACGGGCGCACCGCTCTTCAGGCGGCGCGCGAGTTCAAGCCCGACGTCATCGTGCTCGACATCATGCTTCCCGATATCGACGGCCTCACGGTGCTGAGTCGCCTGCGCGCCGACGGCCACGAGATCCCCGTTCTCTTCCTCACCGCGAAGGATTCGCTCGACGACCGCATCGCGGGTCTCACCGCGGGCGGCGACGACTATGTCACCAAGCCGTTCAGCCTCGAGGAACTGGTGGCGCGCCTTCGCGGGCTCATCCGCCGCTCGACGCAGACCGTCACCGACGACAACGACCCGGAGATCTCGGTCGGCGACCTCGTACTGAACGAGGACAGCCACGAGGTACACCGCGGCGGCGACCCGATCGAGCTCACGGCGACCGAGTTCGAGCTGCTGCGCTTTCTGATGCGAAACCCGCGCCGGGTGCTCTCCAAAGCCCAGATTCTCGACCGGGTCTGGAGCTACGACTTCGGCGGACGCTCGAGCGTCGTGGAGATCTATATCTCTTATCTGCGCAAGAAGGTGGATGCCGCCCGCCCGCAGATGATCCACACCGTGCGCGGCTCCGGCTACATCCTGAAGCCCGCCTGATCGACGCAGTCACCGTCGCAACCCGAATCGTGAAAAAGTGAAACTGACCCCGCCGCTGACGCTTCGAAACAGGCTGATCCTGAGCCTGCTCGGCCTCATCGCGCTCGTCGGCCTGATCATCGGCGTCGTGTCCACCCTGACGCTCGACTCGTTCCTGATGAATCGGCTCGACCACCAGCTCACCGCGGCCACGAGCCGCTCGCTGAGCGCGCTGAGCCAGCTGAACCCGTCGCGGGCGCCGAGTAAGTCGTATTCAACTGACGATGCCGGCGGCACCCCCGACTCTTTCCTCGGCCGCGGCGGCCAGTCGACGGGAACCCTCGGGGCGCTGACCAGCAACGGCGTCGCCGGCGTCGGGGCCGTGTTGAACGACAGGGGCGTCACCCGGGCGCTCACCCCCACCGAACTTGCTGCTCTCAGCACCCTGACGCCCTCGACGAAGCCGCAGACTGTGGCGCTCGGCGGCGCGCTCGGTGATTACCGGGTGGCCTTCGACCTCTCCTCCAGTGGCCGCAACGTCATCGTCGGGCTGCCGCTCGCCGATGTGAATGCCACCACCACCCAGCTCGTGATCGTGATCATCAGCGTGACCCTGGCCGGTCTTGTGCTGGCCGCCTTTCTCGCGACCCTGCTCATCCGACTGGCGCTGCGCCCCCTGGACCGCATCGTGGCGACCGCCACCCGGGTCACCGAACTCCAGCTCGATCGGGGTGAGGTCGCGCTCGCCGAACGGGTGCCCGCCGCCGACACCGATCCGCGCACCGAGGTGGGCCGCGTGGGCGTCGCGCTGAATCGCATGCTGGGCCACGTCGCATCCGCTCTCACCTCGCGCCAGGCGAGCGAGAATACGGTGCGCAAATTCGTGGCGGATGCGAGTCACGAGCTGCGTACGCCCCTCGCCTCGATCCGCGGCTACGCCGAGCTGACCCGGCGCGGCGGCGAGACCCTGCCGCCGGATATCGTGCACTCCCTCGGCCGGATCGAGAGTGAGGCGACGCGCATGACCTCCCTCGTGGAAGACCTGCTGCTCTTGGCCCGCCTCGACGACAAGCCGGAGCTGGCGATGGAGGAGGTCGACCTGACGTCCCTCGTCGTGGACGCCGTAAGCGACGCCCACGTCACCTCCCGCGACCACGAATGGGTGCTAGAACTTCCGGATGAGCCCGTGCTGGTCACGGGCGATGCCCCGCGGCTGCACCAGGTTCTCGCGAACCTGCTCGCCAACGCCCGGGTGCATACGCCGGCCGGCACCCGGGTCACCGTGGCGCTGGAGTCTCGCGTCAATCGTGAGGGCCTGCCTGTCGCCGAGATGACCGTCTCAGACAATGGCCCCGGAATCGAGAAGGCCCTCGTTCCGAGCCTCTTCGAGCGCTTCGTGCGGGGGGATGCCTCCAGGTACCGCGCGCCCGGATCCACGAGCACTGGCCTCGGACTTGCCATCGTCTCCGCGGTCGTGGAGGCGCAGCACGGCACCGTCACCGCTCGCAGCAGTCCCGGAGAGACGGTGTTCACGGTCACGCTGCCGCTGCTGCCTGCGTCGTCCCGCCCGGCCGGCCCGGAGTCAGACCGTACGAGCGACACCGAGACCGACATCGATCCGGCAGACCTGAACCCCGAGGATTTCGCCGATTTCGACGAGGTGCCGCCGACCTCGGCCGAGCCCCGGTAGCCCTGCCAAGCCCTGCGCCCGGCTAACGACTACCGGCTACCGACTGACATTGAGGCTGGCAGCCAGGTCAGAATGGGCTGATGGCTGACTTCCTTGAGACCCAGAGTGCCCGAATCCGCATCCTCGACATCGAGACGGGGGAGTCTGTGACCGTGTTCGAGTCGAGCACCCTCTTCGTCGAGGCTCCGAACCTCAGCCCCGACGGCCGCTGGCTCGTCGTTAACGCCGACGGCGGCCTGTGGCGGCTGCCCCTGGGTGCGGGCGCAGATGGCGCTGATATCGCTGCCGGCGCCGACTCCCGCGCGACGCTGGAGCGTATCCCGCTCGGCACTTCGCCCGCGCTGAACAACGACCACGTCATCTCGCCCGACGGCCGCACCTTCCTGGTCACCGCCCGCGACGGCCACCTCTACGAGCTCCCGTTCGACGGCCTGGCCGAGGGGGAGTCGCCGCGCCGCATCACGATGCCGCACCCGACGGATGCCCGGTTCAAGTTCTACCTGCACGGCGTCTCCTCCGACGGGGCCGCGATCTCAGCGATCGGCGGCGGCCTGAATGACGCCGCAACCTGGGTCACGAACGTGTACCTCGTGCCGGTCGATGCGCATTCCGCCCCCGTTGCCGTGACAAACGACGACTTCCCCGACGACGGCGCCGAGTTCGCCCCCGACGGCCGCACCCTCTGGTTCAACTCGGAGCGGGCCGCCGACGGCACTGACGGCCACTCCCAACTGTTCCGGCTGAGCCTGCCAAGCCTGCCAAGCCTCGGTGCCGCAGCGGCAGAGCCCGGCGTCCCGGAGCAGGTCACGTTCGACGACCGGGTGAACTGGTTCCCGCACCCGTCGCCCGATGCCCGTCACGTGCTCTACCTCAGCTACCCCGCCGGCACCCTCGGCCACCCGGCGAACCTCGACGTCGAGCTGCGCCTGATCGACCTGGCCACGGGTTCCGTGCGCATCCTCACCGCCCTCTTCGGCGGCCAGGGCAGCATCAACGTGCCGTGCTGGTCTCCCGATTCCCGCCGCGTCGCCTACGTGGACTATCCGCTCGGCACGCCCGCCTGTCCGGCCTTGCCGGCTCGAGTTGCACCGGCGGCAGTGCATCCCGTAGTGTGAGCGGAACCAAAGACCGCCGGTTATTGTGCTGCGTAAGAAATGAAAGTTTCGAAGCAGGGCAATCGAAGGTTCACCCCGTGTGAGCGCCTGCGCAGGATAGCCAGTAAAGACAGCCCCGCGTCAAACGGGGATGTATTCGCTCCAGCCTCCTGTGCTGGAGCTTTTTTTGTGGGGTGTGCCAGGCCAGCCGGGCCAAGAAGGTCCAGGCGAAAGCTTTACATTCACACCCACTACAAGGAGCGCCATGGCGAACAAGGAAGCCTCGGTTGCCGAACTAACGGAATTGTTCCGTAGTTCGACCGCCGTTCTGCTGACCGAGTACCGCGGCCTCACGGTTGCCCAGCTGAACACGCTGCGCAGTTCTATCCGTGAAGACGCAACCTACGCCGTGGTAAAGAACACGCTGACCAAGATTGCGGCGAACAACGCTGGCATCTCGTCGTTCGACGACGAGCTGGCCGGTCCGTCCGCCATGGCATTCGTGCACGGAGACCCCGTCTCTGTCGCGAAGGCCCTGCGTGCCTTTGCCAAGGCAAACCCTCTTCTCGTCATCAAGGGTGGTTACTTTGACGGTAACCCCCTCACGGCAGAAGAGGTCAACAAGCTTGCCGACCTCGAGTCCCGGGAGGTGCTGCTGGCGAAGCTTGCCGGCGCCTTCAAGGCATCGCTGTTCGGTGCCGCTTACCTCTTCAACGCACCGCTGTCGAAGGCTGTTCGCACCATCGACGCACTGCGCGAGAAGCAGGAAGCCAACTAGAGCTTTCACCCGTGAGCCGGCTGGTCCAGCCTGCTCAGCCGGAGTCGGCAATTCTTGCCGCGTCCGACAAACAACTTCCCCGCATTCGCGGAGATCACAAGGAGAAACATCATGGCAAAGCTGTCAACTGCAGAGCTGCTCGAAGCATTCAAGGAGCTCACCCTCATTGAGCTGAGCGAGTTCGTCAAGGCGTTCGAGGAGACCTTCGAGGTCACCGCCGCCGCCCCCGTCGCCGCCGCCGCTGTCGGTGGCGCTGCCGCCGCCGTCGAAGAGGTCGAAGAGCAGACCGCTTTCGACGTCATCCTCGAGGCCGCTGGCGAGAAGAAGATCCAGGTCATCAAGGAGGTGCGCGCGCTCACCAGCCTTG
>JBBATW010000031.1:0-27177 GCA_040398585.1 Agreia sp. | reverse complement strand
CTGGGACTTCTAGGCCCTTGTCGGTTCTCACGCTAGTTGGCAATTTCTCAACCTATGTGATGTGATGCGTCACTGCAGTTGATATTTGCATCATCCGATCTGATAGCTCGCGTTTCTCCTTGATACCGCGGGATCAGATCGGATGACGCATTGTGCGTTTTATGGGCAACGTCGAGCTGATTGCAGCGTCACTTTTGGCTCTTGTTCAGCGCCGGCCGGCCTGGTTCTGCATGCACCCGGTCAGAGGCAAAGTTTGCCGCCGGTAAATAAATAGAGCCGCGAAGCCAATCAGGCAGGGAGTGCGGGTTGGCTCGAGCCCACATAGGTGAGAGTGACATCGACGTTTCCGCGAATTGCACGGGAGTACGGACACAGCCTGTCTGCCGCCTCGACGGCCCGCGCCAAATCTTCCTGTTCGCAATTCGGCGCAGTCACGTGCAAGGCCACTGCGATGCGGTAGGTCTGATCTGCCGCGACGATCAGAGAAACGGATGCCGTGGTCACCGTAGCGCCCACCTTTATCTGCCCTCTCCGCGCTGACTCCGCCAGGGCGCTGTCAAAGCACGCCGCATAGCCGGCAGCGAAGAGTTCCTCCGGGTCGGTGCCCGCACCAGTTCCTCGATCAGCCGGCCGCGCAAGGTCGAGTGAGAGTTGTCCGGTCTCTGACCGGACAGTTCCCGAGCGGCCGCTGACCGCGCCGACGACGGCCGTGTACACAATTTCTTCGCCAATGTCAGTGGCGATGCTAGTGGTGTTCATTTGTCTCACTTCTCAATTTCGGTTCGGACAGGAAAGGTTGCGTCGCCGCGATGGGCCCGTCGCACTGCGACGGGCCCATCAAAAACCGATGCGACTAGCTGGTCTTCTCGAGCCAGCCCATGATGCGCGCATTGACCTCTTTCGGCTTCTCGACGAGCATGAAGTGACCAACGCCCTCGATGAGCTCTGATTCCGAACCGGCGCCCGCATAACCGGGCACCCTCTCAACCTGTGCCTGGCTTACGCCGTGGCAGCCATCATTGGTGCCGTGCAGGTAGAGGGTCGGCTGGGTGACATTGCCACCCCATGCAGCGGCCTGCTCATCGGCCCACTCGGGGGAGCCGAAGCGGGTCGGATCGAACTGTCCCCAGTAGTAGCCGAGCGCTGCGCGCAGATGGTCGGGGTTCGCGAGGGCCTTACGAATGTGAACAAGATCTTCCTCAGAGGAATAGCCGGGCGACCACTCCTGCCAGATGTCCGTGATGAACTCGAAGTCGTTTAGTCGAATCCGGTCCTCGATCACCCGTTGCATCTGGAAGTACCAGAAGTAGAAGCTTTTCTTGATTTGGGAGAACGTCACGATGTTTTCGCCGAAGATCTCAAAGGGCGGAATGTTCATGATCACCGCACGACCGAAGACGTCCGGGGCGTGATTCAGTGCTCCCCATGCGCCCACGGCTCCCCAGTCGTGTGCAACGAGGAGCGCATCCGCACCCCCACCCAGTGCTTCGCCGAGAGCCATCTGATCGGCGACCATAACGCTGGTATGCACGTTGTAGCGAAGCGGGGGAAGCTCGGTGGGGGCGAAGCCGCGCGTGAACGGCGCGACAGCGTGGTAGCCGGCGGCTGCCAGTTCCGGAAGGAGGTGACGGTAGGTGAAGGGGGAGTCGGGAAAGCCATGCATGAGCAGGGCCAACGGACCTTCGCCTGCTTCCAGATACTCGAAGGTGATGCCGTTGGCTTTTACTCGACCACGCTGGAAATCGCTCATCATTGACCTCTTCTGTCGTGAAATGGACTTTCGGATCATGTGCTTCTGTGTGAAGAAGCCTTTTCAACACTATGTCGACGGTGAGGCACCCAAAATTGGTACTCCCCCTAGTCGAAGGTGGGGGAAACCCCTACCGTAAATGCGGGCAACGTTCGCGAGACGCCTCGATTCACTCTGGGCCTGGGCAGGTAGGAACTTCCCCCACAGCGGTTGGGGGAGACCTCCAATAGTGCCGCGGCGGGAGCGGTGTTTGACTGATAGCCCATCAAGGGAGTGACTATGAAGATCGCATTTGGCGCAGACCCCAACGCCGCGGAGCTCAAGATCCAATTGATCGAGGTGGCCAAGACTCTCGGCCATGAGGTCGACGATTTCGGCTCGGCAGACCCCATTTATGCCCACGTGGCAGCGGACGTTGCAGAGGCGGTAGCGGCAGGCCGGTACGACCGGGGCGTGGTGCTCTGTGGAACAGGCATCGGGGTCTCCATCGCGGCGAACAAAGTGGATGGCGCATACTGCGCATTGCTTTCTGACGTCTACTCTGCTGAACGCGCCCAACTCAGCAACAATGCGAATATGGTGGCGTTTGGTGCCCAGGTTGTCGGTGCTGAGGTAGCCAAGGCTCTGCTCACCACCTACCTCGCCGTCACGTTCGACAAGGACGGGCGAAGCCGAGAAAAGGTCGCAGCGATCGTCGATTACGAGTCGCGATGAACCTGAGTGTGACCGACACGAACACGCTGGCGCTCTCGGCCGCTCGCGCCAGGCGAAATGTGATTCGCATGATCGCGGCCGGCGGTTCCGGTCACCTCGGCGGAGCGTTCTCCTGCCTCGACATGGTGACCGCCCTGTACGGCCGAGTGCTCAACATCGACCCGGCAGATGTCAGCAATAAAGATCGTGATCGTTTCTTGTTGTCTGCCGGGCACAAGGCTCTCGCGCAGTATTCGGTGCTGGCCGTGCACAACTTCTTCGACGAAAGCGAGCTCGACACCTACGGCAGCCGCGGGTCTCACCTGCCGGGCCACCCCGACATGCACAAGCTCGCCGGCGTCGAGGGCAACACGGGTGCGCTCGGGCACGGCACCGCCATTGCGACCGGCATGGCGCTCGCGGCCAAGATTGATGGCCGCACCTACAGGGTCTTCACGATACTCGGTGACGGCGAACTGCCGGAGGGCTCGAACTGGGAGGCCTTCGCGGCCGCCGCACACCACCGGCTCGACAACCTCGTGGCCGTTATCGACCATAATTATTTTCAGATCAGCGGCTCGGTCGCTGAGGTCATGAACATGCACTCGATCGCCGACAAACTTCGCGCCTTCGGCTGGTCAGTGCGGGAGATCGACGGGCACGACTTCGATCAGATTGTTGCTGCTTTTGACGACGCCCCGTACGAACACGGTCGACCGTCAGCCGTTGTAGCCCACACGATAAAGGGCCAAGGAATTTCTAGCCTGGCCGGCCGCATCGAATCCCACTACTGGCAGCCCAGCGACGCGGAGCTTGCCGACGCGGTTGACGAAGCCGACGCTCTTATTGGCTTGCTCAGCGAGAGGGTGGCGGTATGACGCGCATCTCGCGTGACCCGCGCAAAGTATTCGGCGCTGCCGTTGTGGCGGCCGCCGACCTCGACGACCAGATCGTGGCCCTCTCGGTGGATTCCGGGCTGAGTTCAGGGCTGGGGGCGCTGCGTGATAAACACCCGCACCGCTACCTCGAGTTTGGGATCATGGAGCAGGCGGCTACGGGGATCGCCTCGGGACTCGCCACCGCTGGCAAAGTGCCGGTGCTGTGCGCAATAGCCCCCTTCGTCACTGTGCGCAATTATGAGATGTTTCGAAACGACCTAGGCTACATGCGTCAGAACGTCAAGATTGTCGGGCGCAATGGCGGGTTGAACTACTCCCAGCTCGGCCCGACGCATCATTCGCTGGAAGATTTCGCAATCACGCGCATGATTCCCGGCGTCGTTGTGCTTGCTCCCCAGGACTGCGGCGAAATTGAGGCTGCGGTGACCGCCATGCTGAACCATGTCGGCCCGGTGTACATGCGCATCGGCGCGGGTCTCATCCCCGACCTGTTCGAGGACGCCCCGCTCGTGATCGGGCAGGGGCGGCTAATCTCTGCCGGCTCCGACGTGACCGTTATCAGCACCGGCCAGCTCACCGCCGGCGTGATCGATGCGGTGCAGGAGCTCGAGGCACAGGGAATCTCGGTCGAACACATCGGCTTGGCCACCGTCTGGCCGCTCGACGAGCAACTGATTCTGGATTCGGTGAGGCGCACGGGTCGTGTTGTCACCGTCGAGGAACACTACGTCTACGGTGGCCTGGGTGGTGCCGTGGCGGAGTTGTTGGCAGCCAAGCATCCGGCGGCGCTCGCGGCCATCGGGGTGCCCCACGAATTCGTTTCCTCGGGGCCCTACGAAGAGGTGCTGGCGCACTGTGGGCTGGATGCCGCGTCACTCATCGAGCGCATAGCCGACTTCGTCAGACGCTGAGAAAAACTCGGCGCGCGTGCGGAGGCGTTCGGATTGCGCGCCGACGAAGATAGCCCGGGGGAGATCCTGTAACCGCTCGAATTGCTTCGCGGTAATGGATCTCACCCGGGCGACTGGGCTTCCAGAGGAACCAGCCGAGAGCTAAGCCTTCGTCTCGTCGACCAGGCCCGGGTGGAAGAGTCGCGCTCCACCGTTCGCCTTGGCGCTGTTGTCATACGTGGTGCCGTTGGGCGACGAGACAACCTCCAGCTGAAGTCCCCACGGTGCCATGAAGTAGCACCATGTGAGGCCGAGGTTGGGGCCCTCGGTGTAGCTCGTGGGTTCGCCGAGCACCTCGACGTCGTTGGCGTGCAGGTAGGCGATGGCGGCATCCATGTCGTCGACATAAAACGCAAAGTGGTGGCCACCGACGTCGCTGTTCTTCGGGGGAACGGTCACCTGATCCGGAGACTCGTATTCGAAGATCTCCAGGTTGCTTCCATTGCCCAGACGCAGGTAGCGGAATTCCTTGATGACCGCGCGGGGGTGAACACGGAGGTGGTGCGTCATCCAGTCGGTGTCATCATTTCGAAAGTCCGTCGCCGCGACGAAGAGCTCGGTCGCCCCTAGGACGTCGACGAAGAAGTCGCACGCCTGATTGATGTCGGGCACGGTGAAGCCGATGTGCTCCATGCCGCGTATGCCTGGAATAGCCATGATGGTTGTCCTTTCAGTTACTGCCGGATTGAGTGGTCGGTGGAAACGAGCTCGGCCACCGTTTTCGCGATGAGAGCGAACGACACGGCTCCGGGGTCGGGGTAGCCGACAGAGCGCTGGGAGAGCACGCGCGCGCGGCCGATCAGCGGGGTCAGAGCGGCTGTCGCCTGCGCTGCCACATCTGCGGCATCGGCGGCGGTGCTCCACGCCAGCGCCGTGCCGGCGCCGGCGGCGACGGCCGCCTCGAAGGCTTCGACGAAGGGAAGCTGCGCGTCCACCATGGTCTTGTCACCGAGGGAGGCGCGACCCAGGGTCTGAATCGATGCCACGAGTGCGCGAAGTGCCCTGGCCTGCGCCGCGACGTCAACGTAATCCGTGTCGCCAAGCGCGTTGCCGGCCGCGGTCAGCGCAGCTCCCCAGAGCGCTCCTGAGGCACCACCGGCATTCTCTGACCATCGATCACCGGCGCCAACGAGCGCGGTCTGGGCGCCACCGCCGTTGTCGGCGAGGTAGCGGGCGGCCACCGCCGCAGCGGCCGACCCGCGAGTCATACCCACCCCATGATCGCCGTCGCCGGCAATTGCGTCGAGGTCGCCAAGTTTCTCGGCGTTCGCCTCGATCACGGCGGCGATGCGCTCCAGTCCGGTCGCAATCACCTGCGCGGAGCGGCGTGACGCCTCACTGCCGGGGGCGTTCACCGTGATCGGCTCTGGTTCTGTGTTGAAGACCAGGTCTGCCGGCAGCAGGGGGGCCAGCGGTGCGCGTCGTTTGTACGCTGCGGTATCGCACTCGGCGAAATAGTACTTCTCAATCTTCTCGGTAAGCCAGACCAGCGTGAGCGAAACGCCACCCATGTCCAGTGATGTCATGAACTCGCCGACCTCGCCTTCGACAACCTCGATGCCGGCGTCGCGCAGGTGGCTGCCTACCGAGGTGAACGTGACGTACAGCTCCTCGTATTTGGCTGATCCGAGCCCGTTGAGAATCGCCACGACCCGGTTTCCGGCGCCCGCCGGGCGCTCTTGAAGCAGGCGGTCAACCAGGAGACCGGCGACGTCGTGAGCCGTTCCGAGGTCGGTCTCATAGATTCCGGGCTCCCCATGAACACCCGCGCCGACGGCGATTCTTCCCGGGGGCACCTCGAACAGGGCATGGCCGGCGCCGGGAAGCGTGCATCCTGAGAGCGCGACACCAAAGGTGAGCACACTCTCGTTGGCCGCGTTGAAGACGTCAATGACCTCGTCGAGGTTGAGCCCTGCCTCGGCGGCGGCAGAAGTGATTTTCAGAACCGCCAGTCCGCCCGCGATACCGCGGCGCAGGTGTCGCTCTGTGGCCGGAGCCGAGGCGACGTCGTCGGTGACCACGGCGATGCGCGCATCGATGTCGTCGGCGCGGAGGCGCTCGGCTGCCTGACCGAAGTGCAGCACGTCGCCGGCATAGTTCAGGAAAGCGATGAGCACACCGCCACCCTTATTGGCAGCCTTGGCCACACTCACCGCCTGAGAGGCAGAGGGCGACGAGAATATGTTGCCGGTGACTCCGCCGTCGAGCAGTCCGGGGCCAACCCAGCCGGTGAATGCCGGGTAGTGGCCGGTGCCGCCACCAGAGATGACGACAACCTTGCCCGGAGTCGAAACCGAGGCGCGCACAACACCGCCAAAGACCGGCTTGACGAAGTTCGGATTGCTCTCGACGAAGCCCTGCACGAGCTGCCTCGGGAAATCCTTCGAATCGTTCAAAAGTCTGGTCATGATTTTTTCTCCTGTTCCGGCGTTGCATTTGATTCTGTGCGGTGAGGTCGTTCATTGTTCAAGATTCTTTTGAGCAGGGAGAGATCGACCAGAGGCTGGAGGCCAAGGACGATCGGGTCGTCGAGTACGACCGACGGTTCTCCCGGTGACGGTTCGCCCAGCGAGGATACGACGAGAGAGGCCCCGGAGAAGTTCTCCTCTTTGGTGAACCCGCTTACGGTGATGACCGTTCGAAGTCCAGCCGACGTCGCTGCCCGCAACCCGATCTCGCTGTCTTCGATGACGATGCAGTCATCGGCGCTCAGCCCGAGTTCGAACAGGGCCAGGTTGTAGATGTCGGGAGCCGGCTTTTTGCGTGGCACGACGTCGCCCGCGAAAACCAGAAATTCGCCGGCGAGACTTTTGCCGACAGCGTGGCGGAGGACGGCGTAGACCGATTCCTTTGCCGAGGTGGATGCCATGGCGAGTTTCCAGCCAGCCGAGTGGGCTTCGGTGGCAATCCGCGCGATTCCAAGTCGAGCCGGTACGACTCCACTATTGATGCGTGTCGTGTAGAACTCCGTCTTTGCCAGGTGCCACTGTTGAACGAGGCTCCGCTGAACCTCTGGATCCGTTGGCAGTCCAGCCTCGGAGACGAATTCCTCAGTCAGTATGCTCGCGATTCGCTCTTTTCCGCCGCCAATCTTCACCTTTTGGGCATAGGTGGGAACGTCCCAGTGCACGGGGAGGCCGAACTTCTCGAACATCGCGTTGAACGCGGGAAGGTGGCCGTGCTGCTCGGTGTCGGCCAGGACGCCGTCACAGTCAAAAATGAGCGCGGGCACTACGAGGTCGCCTTGCCTGCAGAGCCGAATTCCACGGCGAGTGCCGTGACGAGTTCGATGACGTCGGCGCGGGTCGCAGAGAAAAGCGTTGGCGGGTCCCACTTGGTCAGAGTCTCTGCCGTCTTGAGGTGAGCGAGTGTTGATTTCATGAACGTCTCTTTGAGCGAGGTCGAGATGTTGACCTTGGCGCAGCCGAGGGCTATCAGCGTCGCGAACTGCTCGCTCGTCAGGCCACTGCCGCCGTGCAGGGCAATGGGAATCGAGCGGGCTTCGACCAGCTCTTTAACGCGGTTGAAATCGATCACTGGCGTGGACTTGTAGCTGCCGTGCGCATTCCCGATGGATGGCGCGAAAACGTCGACTCCCGTCTTGTCGATGAAGTCGAGAGAGACGGCAAGAGACTCCCGCCTGCCAACGTCGTCGGATCCGACACCGTCCTCGACGCCCGTGATGGCCTCTATCTCGCCCTCGACCTGCGCACCATACTGCCGCGCCTCGGCCACGACCTCCACGGTTTGCCGGAGGTTCTCCTCAACGGGCAACTCGGAGGCGTCAAACAGCACGGAGTTCCAGCCGTTTTTCAAACACTCTGTAATGACACTGCGATCGGGACAGTGGTCCAGATGTAGCGATACGGGTACCTCAATACCGGCGGTCATCTCTCGCCACATGCCGGCCAGCACTGGTGCGCCGATGGTGCGAACGGTCTTGACCGACGTTTGAACGATTACCGGAGAGTTCGCTTTCACCGCTCCCGCGAGCACGGCCTCGAGCGTCAGATCGTTGAAGATATTGATCGCGGGCACCCCGTATCGCTGGTCAAACGCTCGATCTAAAATCGAACTTAAAGAAACGACTCCCATGACAACTCCCTCGTTGGCTCCCTTCCAAATTAGGGGGAGATCGTCGGATCTACCAATGAGGATTGTCCCCCCCGTCGCAGTAGGGAAATCAAGTACGTGACCCTAGAGTCGGGGGCGATCATCACCCATGCTCGTGAGCATGGTGCGGTTGCGAGCTCCGGTCTTGCGCAGTAGCGAACCGACATGTTTTTCGACAGTCTTGACCGAGATCTTCAGCAGCATGGCGACCTGTTTGTCTGCGAGACCTTGAGCGACCAGTTCGCGCACCTCCAATTCGCGAGCGGTCAGGCGCTCGCTGGTCGTCTCTGTCGAGCTCGAGTCGGTGAGGTGGTCGAAAAGGTGTCCGTCCACGAGGGCTTGTCCCTGACCGGCAGCCACAATGCTTCGCACGATGGTATCGAGGGTCGACGTACGGTTGATGTAGCCGCGGACCCCGATCTGCTTTGAGATTCGAATCTGTTCGACCGTGGGGTTTTCGGTGTAGACCACAATGGCCGCGTTCGGGCTGACGGAGCGGATTCGCTCAACAACCTCGACCAGACTCGTGCGCAACATCTCGAGGTCGAGCACGACTACATCGGGGACGAAATGGGCGGTGGCTTCAAAGAGCTCTTCGAGCGAAGACGCATCGGCGGCGATCTGCATCGACGGTTCGTGCGCCTGCAACAGCCGCACGAGGCCGGCAGAAACCAGAGGCTGGGAGTTGGAGATAAGGACCTTCCACGAAGGCCTGGCCACCGGGGCACTTGAGCCCGGCCAGTCGGGCAGAATGGCGCGAAGCTTCGTACCCCAGCCCTGAATCGATTCGATGCGGAGGTCGCCGCCGAGGTGCAAAGCGCGTGCGGACATGCCGTGCAGCCCGAGGCTGCCGTTCGCGAGCGAGCCTTCGAAGCTGTGCATCTCGGGCACCTCGAATCCGCGGCCGTTGTCTTCGACCAGCACGGTCACCGATTGAGTGCCGTAGACCAGGCCGACCCGAACCCGGCTCGCGCGAGCATGAGCGACGACGTTGCCAAGAGCCTCCTGCGTAATGCGAAACGCCTGGTGGGCCACTTCGGGGCTGAGAACACGAGACGTACCCACGACCGTCACCTGCGTGTCAGCCGACGAGACGCTCTGCACCCAGAGTAGCTCTGAGCGGAGGGCGTCTTCCAGAGTACGACCTTCGAGGGATGCGGGGCCGAGTCCCATGGCGGTGCGTCGGGCTTCGGCCAAGGCTTCCATGGCCTCCGACCGGGCCTGCTCGATATGCTGCCAAGCGGGGTGGCTCTCGTCGAGTGAGAGTTCTGCATCAGTGAGTCGAAGCATCAGAGCGCTCAGTGAACGCCGCAGGGTCTCGTGAACCTCACGCACAGCGCGCTCGCGCTCGAGCGCGATCGCCGTTTCACGCTGTCGCTCAGAAGCCTTTGCGTGCAGCTCGGCGTTGACCAATGCGATTGCGGCGTGGCTGGCGAAAAGTTCGACAAGGCTGGCGTCGGTGGTCGTGAAAAGGCGGTCAGTCCGGTCGCTGAAAATTACGCAGCTGCCGATGATTTTCTCAGCCCAGCGAATGGGCACACCGATGACGGCACAGTCCCAGCGAGGGTCGTCGGAGTCGATGTGGCCGGCCGGAATGAGCGAATACGAGTGCAGGATGACCGTGTTGCGGCTTTTTACCACCTCACCCGTCACCCCCTGATCGAGCGAGAATGTTTGACCCTCCTGGCAACCAACACCAGAGTCGACGCGCTTGGTATAGGTTCCCTGTGCCTCATCAACAAGCGAGATTGATCCTGATTCGCAGCCGAGCAATGAGGTCGCGTGACGAAGGATGCGTTCGAGCAGAGGCTGCAACTCGAAGCGGCCAGCGAGATCGGCCGCCGACTCCGTGATTTCTCGCAGTTGGTGCTGCACCCGATCGATCTCGGCTCGGCCAAGCACCAAGTCCGCGGCCTCGACGGTATCTGATGATGCGTTCGCTATCAATGGTCCTCCTTGACCGAAAGGTGCGTCGCAGGCTCCGTGAAACCGCTGACCTAGAATTTATACCATCTGTGGGATTTTTATGACCTGTGGGACGTAGGGGCTTCCCTACCCACGACTAGGGGAACTCCGCATACCTGCGGCGAAGCTCGATCGGTAGCCTAATACTCGCGACTATAGCTGCGGTAGAAAGACGAGGATTTCATGACCACGACAAAGAAGTTACTTCCGGCCTCCCCCTGGGTCGAGCTTCGAGCCACCGAGAAGGATTGGAACTCCGCTGACCCGGCGCTGATCACGACCATGGTTACCGAACTGCACCTTATTCGTGCGTTTGAAGAGACCGTGCTCGATCTTGCCGGCCAGAAACTCATCAATGGGCCGGCGCACTCAAGCATCGGTCAAGAGGGTGGCGCGGTCGGATCGATTCTTCCGCTCACAGTGGCCGACCAGATCAATGGTTCGCACCGCGGCCACCACCAGTTTCTGGCGAAGGCCTTCGGCGCTGTCTCACCCGAGGGCTTTGATGCAACCAGTGATTTCAGCCCGGCGATCGAAGAGGTGCTGCGCCGCAGCCTCGCCGAGATCTGCGGCCTTGCTCAGGGGTACTGCGGCGGTCGCGGCGGCTCGATGCACCTGCAGTGGAAGGAAGCTGGTGCGATGGGCACGAACGCCATCGTCGGAGGCGCCGTCCCGTTCGCCGCCGGATTCGCCTGGGCCGACAAACAGGCCAGCACCGACGCGGTCTCGATCACCTACTTCGGCGACGGGGCCATGAACATCGGTTCCGTGCTCGAAACGCTGAACCTTGCCTCGGCCTGGACGTTGCCAGTGTGCTTCTTTGTCGAGAACAACCAATACGCCGTTTCGACCACCGTCGAGGAGGCCACCGGGGAACCGCGCCTATCGGCACGTGCCCTCGGTTTCAACATCGCCAGTTGGCAGGTCGATGGAATGGACCCACTCGCGGTCTACCTCGCCACCACAGAGGCACTCGAGCACATGCGCTCCGGTGGCGGCCCGACCATGATCGAAGCGCACGTTTACCGCTACTTCCACCAAAACGGTCCGTTCCCCGGGAGTGCCTTTGGCTACCGGGCACGCGAAGAGGAGAAAGCCTGGCGCGAGCGAGACCCGATCGACCTCGTCGAAACGCATCTCAAGCGGTTGGGGATCATGAACGAAGAGCAGCTCACAGCGCTGCGCGTACGCTGCAAAGCCATCATGTCCGGCGTGTCGACAGGACTGCTGGAGCTTGACCCATCGGGTGCAGGAACCCAGCGGTTCCGTCCCGAGCTGTGGCCGGATCCGGCCCTCATCAACCAGGGCATTCGAGGCGACCTGTCGGAGTTCGAGGGTGTTCGCTACGCCGAGGCCGAGGACTTCGCCGGTCGAACGCACAACCGTAAGTTCGTCGAGATTGTCGCTGAGGTCATGGCCAAGCGCATGAGTGAAGACGACTCGATCGTCGTTCTCGGCGAAGACGTGCACAAGCTCAGTGGTGGCCCACGTGGTGCGACAAAGGGGCTCAAAGACGCCTTCCCTGATCGTGTTCTCGGCACACCAATCAGCGAGGCGGCATTCTGCGGTTTCGCTGGCGGGTTGGCGCTGGATGGTCGCTACCGGCCGGTAATCGAGCTCATGTATGCCGACTTCATCTGGGTCGCAGCCGATCAGCTGTTCAACCAGATCGGCAAGGCCAGGCACATGTTCGGGGGCAAGCACGATATGCCTCTGGTGATGCGAATCAAGGTCGGAACCAAGACGGGCTATGGGTCCCAGCACTCGATGGACCCCTCTGGAGCGATGGCGAGCTCGGTCGGCTGGCGTATAGCTGCCCCGTCGACGCCGCTCGACTACATCGGCATGATGAACAGTTCATTGCTCTGCGAAGATCCGGTGGCCGTGCTGGAGCACGACGCGGATCTCTACAAGGCTGAAGGCCCAGTGCCTACTGACGACCTGGATTTCTTCATTCCGGTCGGCAGCGCGGCCGTGCGGCGCGTCGGTAGCGCAGTCACCGTGATCAGCTACCTGTCGATGGTGCAGCCCTCGGTTGACGCCGCCGAGCTGAGCGGAGTCGACGCTGAGGTGATCGATCTTCGCTGGCTCGATGCAGCAAGCATCGACTGGCCAAAGATCGAGGCGAGCATCAAGAAGACAAACCGGGTGCTCATCGTCGAGCAAGGCTCGCGCGGCACCTCGTATGGAGCCGTTCTCAGCGACGAAATTCAGCGCCGATACTTTGATTGGCTCGACGCTCCAATCGAGCGCGTCACAGGTGCTGAATCCTCGCCGAGTATCAGCAAGGTGCTCGAGGCGGCCGCGTTGCCCGACACCGGGGCGATCGTTGCGGCGCTGAAGAACATCATCGTTGGCGCCGACTCGAACGGCGGAATCTAATGGCTACCGTGCTTCGTATGCCGGGTATCTCTGCCGACTCCGAAGAGGCGATGCTGCTCGAATGGAGCGTTGAAAAGGGCGGTTCGGTCAAGATGGGCGACCCTATCGCCGTTGTCGAGACAGAGAAGGCGAACGTCGATATTCCGTCGGAGATCGAAGGAACGATGTGGCGCACTCTTGCCGAAGCCGGTGATGTGGTCACCGTCGGCAAGCCGATCGCGATTCTGCTTGCATCCGGCGAGGGCGACAGTGCCGGCGAAGCCCTCTTGGCTTCCCTGGGACTTGGCGGGGCTCATGTTGCTGCAGCCGTGGTCGCAGCCGTACCTGCCGTCGCGGTCATACCTGCGGTCGCGATCACGCCCGTACCCGCGGTCGCGATCACGCCCGTACCCGCTGTCGCGATCGTACCTGCCCTCGCGGTCACGGCCGCGCCCGGATTGGTTGAGGGTGCCGCGAGAGTATTTGTGTCCCCTCTTGCACGTCGAATGGCCCGCACCGCCGGCATCTCATTCGACTCAATAGTGGGTACCGGGCCCGGCGGTCGAATAGTTCGGGCCGATGTCGAACGCGCCAATGTACCCGCTGTGGTGGCTACGCCGGCCGTCGTTGTTTCGGCAGCACCGGCAGCACCGGCACCGGTCACCACGCCGGTACCAGCGGCCACTGTCGCCGCGCCGAGCTCGGCCCGCGCCGCAGGGGGCTTCACCGATATTCCGCATACGGCCCTTCGACGGGCGGTCGCCAATGCTCTCACCGGCAGCAAGCGCGACGCGCCACACTTCTACCTCACGACGACGTGTCGTGTGGATGCGCTGCTCGCGCTTCGTGCAAGCATCCTCGCGCAGCCGACGGGTCGGGTTTCTCTCAATGACCTCTTCATCAAGGCGGCGGCAAAGGCACTGCGAGCCGTTCCCGAAATGAACGTCAACTGGACGCCAGACGCCGTGCGTCAGTTCGACGCAGTCGATATCTCGGTCGCGATTGCGAGCGAGCGAGGCCTTGTCACGCCTGTTCTGCGTGAAGCAGATACTCTCAGCGTCACCGAGATCGCTCGGCGGGTTCGAGACTTCGTCGAGCGGGCGAATGCTGGACGCCTCAAGCAGCACGAGTTAGAGGGCGGAACCTTCACCCTGTCCAACCTGGGAATGTTTGGCGTCGAACAGTTCGGGGCGATCATCAACCCGCCGCAGGTCGGGATTCTGGCCATCGGGGCTGTCGTCACTCAGCCCGTTGTCGATGACGGCCAGATCGTGATTGGAAACACCGTGACTGTCACCGTCTCGGTGGATCATCGACCGGTCGACGGCGTGATCGCCGCTCGTTGGTTGGCGAGTCTGCGCGAATACATAGAAAATCCGCTCAGCATTCTCACCTGATCAAGGCCGTATTTATGCCCGACGTCACACCCCTTTTCGGGTTGTGACGTCGTGGCTGCCGGCGGCTGGAACAGCGCACCTGAACACGTAGGGTCATCCCTACTGCAAAATAGGGAAACCCCCAATACCTGACACATCACCCTCTTGACAAACTTAGGACAAGCAGTCACATTTCACTACAGTTCAAAGGAGAACGGCAATGAAACATAAATATGGCAAGAGAGTCGCCACTGTCGCACTAACGGCACTTGTCGTCGCGGCGCTCGCAGGGTGCAGCACAGTCGGTGCGGCCACGGGCGGTGCGGCCGCGGGCGGCGCGGCCACGAGCGGTGCAACTGCCAAAGACAGTGGCAAAAAGTACAAGATTGTCACCGTCTCGAAGGTGGAGGGAATCAGCTGGTTCCAGATCATGTCGAAGGGTGTTGACAAGTTCAACGCTGACAACAGCTCTGAAGTTGATGCTCACCAGACAGGCCCCAGCAAGGGCGATCCCGCGATGCAGATCGCAATCGTCGAGGACCTCATCGCGCAGAAAGTAGACGCGATCATCGTTGTACCGAATGACCCAATCGGCATCGCACCGGTTCTGCAGCGCGCGCGCGACGCCGGGATCGTCGTCGGCGTAACCGAGGCCACGAAACTCGTTGGCACGAAGGCCATCGACTTCGATATTGAGGCCTTTGACAACACGACTTACGGCAATGGATTCGCTGAGCAGCTGATCAAGGCGATGAACTGCAAGGGAAAGTACGCCACGAGCGTCGGTCTTCTGACCAGCGAGTCGCACATGCTATGGGTTGCGGCGGCCAACGCATACATCGCCAAAAAGTGCCCGACAATGGTGAACGTTACGCCTACACCGGTCGAGAATGAAAACGACGATGCCAAGAGTCGCGCCCTCGCTGACCAGCTCCTCAGTACCTATCCCGACCTCGGCGGCTACCTGGCGACCACCCCCTCGGGTGGATCCGGCATGGCTTCGGCACTGCGCGACAAGAACCGCAAGGACGTCGCAAACGTAGCAAACACGCTGCCGTCCGTCGCTGGACCCGACCTGAAGGACGGGTTCCTCTCTGCTGGTCAGGTCTGGAACCCGGCCGGGTGGGGTTATGCTCTGAACCAGGTCGCCCTCACCATCCTCAAGGGTGGCAAGCCCAAGACGGGTGACGACCTCAAGTGGCCTGGCTACGAGTCCGTCAAGGTCAATGGCCAGTCGATTGAGGGCAACGCAATCTTGTCCTTCACTCCCGCTACGTACGCGGACGGCAAGTACCCCTTCTAGGCCCTAGCAAAACGGCGGTGTTAAGTCTCTGACTTAGCACCGCCGTTTAGTCAGACCCCTTCAATACTGAGGAGAATCAACGATGATTTCCACCCCACTGCTGATTGCCAAGAACCTTTCGATCTCCTTCGGTGGTATCCAGGCGCTGCGCGGTGTCAACCTTGAAATCGGCCGCGGTGAGATTCTCTGCTTGGCAGGGGAAAACGGCTCTGGGAAGTCGACATTCACCAAAATCGTATCCGGCGTGTACACGCCCGATTCGGGCGAGCTCATCTATGACGGCGAGTCAGTGTCGTGGGGTCGCCCTCGAGATGCGGGAGCTGCCGGCATTCAGGTCATCTATCAAGACCTTTCACTCTTCGGGCACCTCAGCGTCGCGGAGAATATCGCGATCAATCGAACATTGCACGACGGACATTTGCTTGTCAGCCGGAAAAAAATGCACGAGATCGCCGCTGCGCAACTGGCCCGGGTCGGGATCGACCTGCCACTGGATGCGCCGATTTCCACTCTTTCAATGGCCAACCGTCAGGTTGTGGCAATCTGCCGGGCCCTCAGCATGGATGCGCGTCTGCTTTTCATGGATGAGCCGACGACCACCCTCACCGCTCTGGAGGTCGACCGTCTGCTGAAGATTGTGCTCGAGCTCAAGCGCGATGGGCTGTCGATAGTCTTCATCAGCCACAAGCTGGACGAGGTCTTCACCGTGGCTGACCGCATCACGATTTTTCGAAATGGTGCTCATGTCGGAGACTTTCCAGCCGCCGAGCTCGACGAACTGAGCCTGGGCCGGCACATGACGGGTCGAGACGTTACCTATCAGCGCTATCACCGGGCGCAGGTCGACGAGGCTCCGGTGATCTCGGTGCAGAATCTCAGCCGTTCCGGCCACTACAAAGACGTGAGTTTTTCTGTTCGACCTGGTGACATCATGGGTCTCACCGGGCTTCTCGGTTCGGGACGCACCGAGATCGCTCTCTCTCTATTCGGCCTCAACCAGCCCGACAGCGGCACGATAGCGATCGGGGGGTCGCCGGTCAAGATCACCTCACCGTGGCAGGCGATGAAGCACGGCATAGCGCTGCTCCCTGAAGATCGCCAGGTGCAAGGCCTCTTCGTCAATCAGTCGGTCGCGGTCAATGCGTCGGCAACCACCCTCGATCGCATCCTCAGTAAATTTGGCACCCTGTCGGCGTCCAAGGAGGCCGTGCTCGCGGACCAGGTAGTGGAGGCTATGGGAGTCAACAACAAAACCACCAGCACTCTGGTCTCGAACCTCTCCGGTGGCAACCAACAGAAGGTCGTGATCGGCAAATGGCTGTTCCGTAGCCCTGCGGTCTTCATTCTGGACAGCCCGACCATTGGCATCGATATCGGGGCCAAGGCGGAGATCTACGACCAGATTCATCGGCTGGCCCAAGACGGTATGGCGGTAATTTTTATCTCAGATGAACCCGAGGAGATCGTCGCGAACTGCAATCTCGTTCTTGTGATGCACGACGGCGCGATTGTCGAGTCGTACTCCGAGGAGAGGGTCTCTGAACCGGGGTTCAAAGACGAACTGATCCGCATCATCAGTGATCCCGATTCCGACGTCACCAACGCCAAGACGGAAGGTAGCAACGCATGAAACGCTCGCCATTTGTGAGGCTGTTCAACCGGCCTTTGACGTCGATGGAGAAGATGCTTCTCGGCATCATCATTCTCTATATCGCGATCGTCACCATCAAGAGCCCGCAGTTCTTCAGCCTGTCTACGTTCTTCGACCTCTTCCGCAGCGGATCGGGTTTCCTGATCCTGGCCCTCGGAGCGTTGATTGTATTCATCTCCGGAGGAATCGACGTGTCGTTCGCCGCGATCGCGATTGTCTCGGGGTATTCGTCGGTGCTGCTCTCCATCGCTCTGGAGATAGACAACCTGCTCTTCATTGTTTTCGTATCGATCGTGATCGGGGTGCTGCTGGGATCGATCAATGCGCTGCTGATCTACTTCTACAACCTGCCCACTTTGATTGTTACTCTAGGCACGGCGAGTGTGTTTCATGGTGCCATGGCGATCTTGTTGGGTATGAAAACATTTACCCGAACAGACGTGCCGAAGTCGATGCTTGATTTCGGGTCGGCCCAGCTCTTCTCCTTTGAAGTAGATGGGGCGAGAGTCGGGCTCACTGTCATGGCGCCCGTCGTGGTGGCCGTTATCGTGATCACCTGGTTCTTGCTCTACCGCACCCGTATCGGCCGTTCCGTCTTTGCAGTGGGAAGCAATGCCGAGTCAGCGTCGCGCATCGGAATGAGTATTCTCTTTACGCGCTTGTTCGTCTACACGTACGTGGGTGGCCTGTCCGGGCTCGTCGGTATCATTTACTTCTCCAACCTGGCCTACATCAACCCCGCGGCCTTTGTCGGCACCGAGCTGCCGGTCATCGCCGCAGTCGTCATCGGCGGTACGAAGCTCAGCGGTGGTGAGGGAACGATCTTCGGCACGATCCTCGGCGTCCTACTCTGGCAGCTTTTCCAAAACACGCTCATCCGCCTCGGGTTCACGGCGTCGTTCAACGACCTGTTCTTCGGAGCAGCGCTTGTCGCCATCCTCGGATTCATTTACTACCGCCAGCGCCAGGCAAACAAGCGCGCGCTGGTCTTCTCAACGAATTAGGTAAGGAGCATCCGAATGATCAACACGGTTCGCAAAATGCTCGGTCGTGACCGAGAATTCATGGTCTTGGTAGCCACGACGCTGGTGGTCACTGCGATTCTCTATGTGCTTCTGGGTGACCGACTGTTTTCCCTCGGCGGAGTGCAGTCAATGTCTATTCAAGTCAGCGAGTTTGGTTTTCTGGCGTTGGCGATGGGATTGGCGATACTGACAGGTGGTATCGACCTTTCCATCGTGGCTGCTGCGGGGCTTGCGGGTGTCATGGCATCTCTGGTCATGAGCGGTCTCATCATTCCGGTCACTGATGACAATCAAGGCATGCTATTCGTGCTCGGTATTGTCGTTGCGCTGGTGACGGGTTTGATTACCGGGCTGCTGAACGGCATCATCATCGCCAAACTTTCGGTTCCACCGATTCTGGCGACACTGGGAACGGGGATTCTCTTTCAAGGCATCGGGATGGCGCTGACTTCTGGCAACAGTGTTTCGATCAAGGTCGTTGCTTTTTCGCAGATCGCCACCCTGGCCATTGGGCCAGCACCGCTTGTCTTCGTCTTGTTGGCAATCACTTTTGTGATCGTGGGCTTCATTCTCAAGAAGACCCGTTTCGGCCGGCGGGTCTACCTTTTCGGTGAGAACGAGGTGGCACTGCGATTCTCGGGAGACCGATCTGAGCGCACCATCATTTTGACTTACGCACTCATCGGGCTACTCGTTGGCCTGGCCGCCATCGTGATCATCGCTCGGGCCAACTCGATGCGAGTTGGATTCGGGCAGTCGTATCTGCTGCAGGCGATTCTTGTGGTCGTGCTGGCCGGCTTCAACCCCTTTGGAGGCAGAGGACGCATCATCAGCCTCGCCTTCGCTCTTGTATTGCTTCAGGTGTTGTCGACGTCGATGACTGCCTTTGAGGTATCACCGTATGCGAAGAACCTCGTGTGGGGAGGCATGCTGCTGCTCGTCATGGCGCTGATTCACTTTGTGCGCAAGGGGAGAAAAGTCGGAGCCAAACCTCAAGATTTCAGTGGAGGCACGACTCCGCCTACTGGATCCTTTCCGGCACTGCGGTCAGCACGGGTGAAGACCAGTTCCATGGGGGTGCGGTCGTGACCGCGTTGCAGGCACGTCGCATCCTGGGCGTTGGGCTCAAAATGCATCTCGACCACCCGAGCACACTTCGGTGGCTTGAGGATGTTCGTGACCAGGCCGGTACGCACCCGGCCGTGCTGTCGGGAGATGTTGCGGTCTTCGTGCTGCCGGGCTTTGTCTCGTTGGTGGAGGCTGCCAGAATTTTCGAGGGTTCGCCAATAATGTTTGGTGCCCAAGACCTGGCGTGGGCTGACGCCGGGGCCTTCACCGGTGAGGTGAGCGCTGTTGAACTCGCCCAGGTCGGGTGCCGGTTCGTCGAGGTCGGTCACGCCGAGCGCCGTCGTCACTTTCATGAAGACGATGTCACGTTTTCGCGAAAGCTCGATGCCGCTTTTCGCAATTCGCTCGTGCCAGTCCTGTGTGTCGGCGAAGAAGAACGTGTGTCGGTGGCCGAAGCGGGCGCGATCTGTGGGGCGCAGCTTGATGCCGCGTTGGAACTGAGCCGACAGACAGGATCCATTGGCCCACTCGTCATCGGCTACGAACCGGTCTGGGCGATCGGCGCACCCGAGCCGGCTCCAGCCGAGTACATTCAAGAGGTCACCAGCCGCATTCGCGAGGTCGTTGCCTCACACGAGGAACTTGCGGGAACGCGTCTGATCTACGGTGGCAGCGCGCGCCCGGGCCTCCTGCCCGCACTCGGTTCAGCGGTCGATGGGTTGTTCCTGGGGCGCTCCAGCCTCGACGTCGCAGTGCTTCGGCAAGTAATCGACGAGGCCGCCAACGCGTCGATGGACTAGGGCTAGTCCTTGGGGCGTCGGCCCAGGAATCCGTGCCGGCGACGCGTGACCTCTTCGGTCATGGCGGCCTCCACGTGGGCGTTGACCTGATCGCCGAAGTGATCGTCGAAGTGATCGTCGAAGTTCTCCTCGAGGTTCTCCGTCACGCTCTTCTCGATCCGCCGGGCGAGCTCCTCTCGGCGCTGGCGGCGCTCGGCACTGACGAGAATCGAGTGCTCCGAGCGGAACGCCTTGTAGGTCGCGATACACATGCCGATCATCACGATGCTGACCGGAATGGCGGTGAGGATCGCGCCTGTCTGGAGCGCCGCGAGCCCGCCGGCCAGGAGCAGCGCGATTGCAACGACTCCGCCGAGGCCTGCCCACATGATGCGGCTCCACTTGGGCGGGTTCGTATCGCCACCGGATGCCAGCATGTCGATAACGAGGGATCCCGAGTCGGCCGACGTGATGAAGAAGATCGCGATCACGATCACGGCAATCACAGAGAGCACGGCTCCGAACGGCAGACCACTGAGGAAGTTGAAGAGCACGTTCTCGGGCACTATGCCGACCGCGGGGTCGAACAGGGCGTCGCCGCCGCCCTCCATGGCCTGCTTGATGACGCTGCCGCCCATGACCGCGAACCAGACGAAGGTCACCAGGGTCGGAACGAGCAGAACACCCGCCACGAACTCGCGAACCGTGCGCCCGCGGGAGATCCGGGCGATAAAAACGCCGACGAACGGTGCCCACGAGATCCACCAGCCCCAGTAGAAAATGGTCCAGGCGCCCTGCCAGTCGATGCCGGACTGGCCGGTGTACGCGCCGGTATCGAAGGTCAGGCCGACGACGTTCTGGAAGTAGCCGCCGATCGACTCCACGAGTACGCGCAGCAGATACAGCGTAGGCCCGAGCAGCAGCACGGCGATAAGCAGCAGCCCGGCCATGCCGAGGTTGATGTTCGAGAGCCATTTGATGCCTTTGCCCACGCCACTCACGACGGAGAGGGTGGCGATTGCCGTGATGACGATGATCAGCACCACCAGCAGGGTGTTGTCGACCTTGCCCACCACGCCCAGATGGCTGAGCCCTGCGGCGATCTGCTTGACGCCGAGGCCGAGCGAGGTTGCGACACCGAACAGGGTACCCACAATGGCGACGATGTCGATCGCGTCACCGAGGCGGCCGCGAACCCGATCTCCGAGGAGGGGTTCCAAGGCCCAGCGGATGGACACGGGGCGGCCCTTTCGGTGAATCGAGTAGGCCAGGGCGAGTCCGACGACGGCGTAGATCGCCCAGGCATGGAATCCCCAGTGCAGGAACGTCTGGCTCATGGCCGCGGCAGCCAGCTCCTGCGGGTTGCCGGTGACGCCCGGCTTGGGGGTGGTGAAGAACGTGAGCGGCTCCGACATGCCCCAGAAGACGAGACCGATGCCCATGCCCGCGGCGAACAGCATCGAGAACCACGACATCAGGCCGAATTCGGGCTTGTCGTCGTCTTTCCCGAGCTTGATGTCGCCGAATCGGCTGACACCCATCCACACGGCGAAGACCACGAAGGCCGCAACCAGGATGATGTAATACGGGCCGAGGCCGGCAACTACCCAGCCCTGGAGCGTAGCCAGGCTCGCACCGGTGCGAACGGGGAAGATGATCGCGATGATGACGACGGCGATGATGATGCCCAGCGCCGGGAAGAAGACCCGCGAGGCGGGAATCACCAACCGGCGTGTGGGCCCGTGCTTCCGGCTCGTGGGAGGGGTTTCAGGCTGTGCGCTCACGGTTGGGCTTCCTTGACTTCGGCGACCGAACGGCGAATGCCGTCACGTACCCGCGGGCTGTCATCTCGCAGGTGGGCAAACCCTGAGTTTACACCGTTTCAGCCCCGTATTAGGGTCATGAAATGGTGCAAGGCACTCGCGCCTCGCGATTCTTCAGCCGAGGAATACCTGGGCGACGACCGGTCGGTGATCGCTTCCGTGGCCAGCCGTGGTGCGTGGTTTCCCGACCTGTGCCCAGTCGTCGCTGACCAGAATGTGGTCCAGATGGATGACGGCCGGCTGGCCGGGTCTGGGCGCCCACGTGGTGAGGCTGCGCGTCGCATCCGTCAGCCGGGTCTCGGCGAGCATGGCCCGATACGGCGCGTGGGACGCGGAGGCGTTGAAGTCGCCGGCAACCAGCACCGGGTTGTCGATCTGGCTGATCGCGATGCCAAGTTCCCTGAGCTCTAGCAGCCAATCACGCGTGAAGACTGACGTGGTCGGGGCGTGCGTATGCACCGCGGCCACGTAAGAATAGGGGAACGCATCGGTGGCGGTGCAGAGCCCGGCCTCGACTCGGGGTCCGTACTCGGTGAGCACGAGAACGTCAGGGTTCGCCGCAAGGATCTCGTCGCCGATCCCCGCCCCGCCACAGGGACGAACTGGGACTCGCCTCGCGCGCCCAGAAGAAGAGTGGCGGCCAACAGGACGGCCGCACCCAGATAGGGGCTGCCCGTTGCCAGCACGATGAGGGGAGTCGAGGTGACTCGACCGGTGAGGAGTCGCAGCGAGCTGGTGCTGACAGCCAGAAGGGTGGCGACCCCGACGATCAGTGAGACCGTAAACAGGGTCCCGGACACGATCGCTACCAGCATGAGGGAAATCCTTCCACACCGGTTCCCGGGCCTGTCAGAGGATAGAAGCCAGAGGAATCCCCTCGGGCCGACGCCGAGAAAAACGCTAGACGGCCAGCACGGCGCCGCACAGGATCGCGCTGCTGCAGACCCCGGTGGCGAACGCCGCCAACGGCTTGCGAGCCGGGCGCATCAGGAATGAGCCGATGGCGGTTCCGAGACCGAGCAGGGCGACCAGTACGCCGACGAGCCAGGCCACGCTGGGCACCTCGATGAAGACGGCATTGCCAAGAAAGACCGTCCCTGCGAGTTCCGTCGGATAGCTCAGGGTGATCCTGTGCAGCGCGTAAAAGACCAGAGACACGACGCCAAGCACGATGCCGCCCGTGGCCAGTATGCCGGCGACGGGCCCGGCGATCGGTCGTGCCAGCGGTCGTTCCAGCGGTCGTTCAGGGGGCGAACTCACGATAGGGGTCATGACTCGACCCTGTCACAGGTCGGGCGTCGACCACCAGCAGGTCCTTTGCAAATGGCTCATCGACTATGTTCGAAGGGCAGCTACCCGCACGGGTGTCCAGTGCCATGGGATGGTCCTCGAGTTCGCTGGCCAACACCGGCTCGCCGTGGCGCGACGATCTGGGACTTCGGAATTCAGGACTCAATGACGCACGGCGACACGACGCACGTTTCACGACTGGTCAATGAGATGTCTGGCGACCTGCAGATCGTCGTCATGGGCGTCTCGGGCTGCGGCAAGAGCACGATTGGCGCGCTGCTCGCAGACTCGCTCGGCATCCCCTTCTTCGATGCGGATGGCCTGCACCCGCAGTCCAACATCCTCAAGATGGCCGGCGGCATTCCGCTGACCGACGAGGATCGCTGGCCGTGGCTCTCGCTCGTCGGCGAGGCGCTCGCCTCGGCCGGTGCGGCTGGCACGGGCCTGGTGATCGCGTGTTCCGCGCTCACGCGGGCCTATCGCGAGGCCATCCGAGCGGCCGCCCCGGATGTGCGCTTCGTACACCTGTCGGGCTCGCTCGAGGTTCTGTCGAACCGGCTCGCGGGCCGATGCGAGCACTTCATGCCGCCGGCGCTACTGGCGTCGCAGCTGGCAACACTTGAGGAACTTCACGACGACGAACCCGGTTTCGCGGTCGACAGCGAACAGCCGGTGGCCTCTGTGGTGGCCGAGGCCGCGGCCCGACTGGCGCGCCCGGCGCTGCCGGCATCCGTTCGTCTCGGTGTTGGTGAGGGCGGCCTGTCCGTGGTTCGCGTGAATGCCCGCGCCGGCCAGGCCGAGGTCTACCTGAATGGCGCCCATGTCACGTCGTGGACTCCGGCGGGCGGCCCGGCCGTTCTGTGGCTGAGCGAGTTCAGCCGGTTCGCCGCGGGTCGGCCGATTCGCGGCGGCGTGCCGATCTGCTTTCCCTGGTTCGGCGCTTTTCCGACGGATGCCGCGGCCCCGGCCCACGGATTCGCCAGGCTCTCCGAGTGGCGACTGCTCGAGGCGCACGAGGCCGGCGACGACGCAGTTCTGATTTTCGGCCTCACCGACAGCGCGGCGACCCGCGACTCGGCGTGGCCCTGGCGCTTCAAGGCCCGCTACACGGTGACGATCGGCACGACCCTCGGCCTCGCGCTCGAGATCACGAACCTCGACGATGTTCAGGTGAGCTTCGAGGAGGCGCTTCATACCTACCTTGCGGTTCCCGATATCCGCGCCGTCGAGGTCACCGGCTTCGAGGGTCTGGAGTTCCTCGATCGCGTCGCCGGCCCGGAGGTGCAGGCTGCCGAGGGGCATCCGGTGACTCTCGAGAAGGAGACCGACCGCATCTACCTCGGCACAGACAACGAGGCGCTGGTCTTGGACGGCACGGGACGCACCGTGTCGATCGCGACGGAGGGCTCCGCCAGCCGCATCATCTGGAACCCCTGGCTCACCAAGGCTGAGGCGATGGCCGACTTCGGCGACGAGGAGTGGACAGGCATGCTCTGCATCGAGACCGCGAACGTGCGGGACGACCGCATCACCCTCGCGCCGGGTGCGACCCACACGATGACGGCTGAGATCACGCAGGCCCCTGACCCTGCCCGCGGAGTGGCATTCATAGGTTCGGCGGGTGTCTGAGTGCTAGCGTGATCAGCGATTCGGCGTCGCCGACACTGCCGCCAGCGCCGAGGAGTCCCGCGATGTCCCGATCCGATCGCCCGAACAACGGCTGGCAGGAGCCTGCCACGGTGCGGAACCCGAACCAGGACAGCGGCCGGCAGATGACGACCCGCGGCTGGTGGCTCGTCGTGCTGAACGTGCTGATCCCCGGCTCCGCCCAGGTCGTCGCGGGCAACAGGCGCCTCGGCCGCGTCGGCCTCTTCTTCACCCTCGTGCTCTGGGCCGCAGCTCTCCTTCTCGCCGCACTCTTTGTGCTTTGGCGCGATGCCCTCATCACCCTCATCACGATCCCCTTCACCCTCGTCGTCGTTCAGACGTTTCTTATCACCTACGCCGTGCTCTGGCTGGTGCTGACCCTCGACACGCTGCGCATCATCCGGCTCGTCAAGACCGCCCCCGGCGCGCGCCCGCTCATCGTCTCCGTCACGATCGCTGCCCTCTTGGCCACCTCGGGCATCGCGGTGTACGGCGCGATACTGACCAATTCAGTGCAGGATGCGACGAGCGGCCTTCACCGGTCGTCGCTCGCCGACCTCGGGGTTGCCCAGAACACCGGGGAGACGAACATCCTCGTCATGGGCCTCGACTCGAGGCTCGATGAGAACGGCGACGCCCTGCCCGATGCGCTCTACACGGCACTGCAGGCGGGTACCTCCGCCGATGGCGGCTACAACACGAACGTCCTGATGCTGATCCATATCCCGGCAGGCGGTGGCAAGGCCGTGGGCATCTCGATCCCGCGCGACGACTATGTCGCGTTTCCGGGTTCGCCCGACGGATCCGCCCATGGCAAGATCAAGGAGGCCTATGGCCTCAAGCTCGACGAGACGCTGACGAACCTCGTGAACACCACACACCTAAGCCACGCGGATGCCTACCAGCAGGCCCGCGCGGCGGCCCGCCAGGAGGAGGTCACGACCGTCTCCCAGTTCCTCGGCGGGGTACCGATCAACCACTTCGTGGAGATCACGATGGCGGCGTTCTACCAGGTCGCCCAGGCGGTTCAGCCGATCACCGTGTGCCTGAACGAGGCCACCCAAGACCCGTACTCGGGCGCGAACTTTGTCGCGGGTCAGCAGCAGCTCACCGCCGAGCAGGCCGTCAGCTTCGTACGCCAGCGCCGCGACGAGTCGAACCTCGACCTGAACTTCTCCGACCTCGACCGGGAGCGCAGGCAGCAGGCGTTCATCGTGTCGCTCGCTTTCAAGCTCCGCCAGGCCGGTACCTTCGCCGACGCCGGAACCCTGCAGGCGCTCGCCGCGACCGCCAACCAGAATGTGGCCGTCGACTCGGGGCTCAACCTGCTGAGCTTCGCGCAGAACGCCCAGAACTTCTCGGGCGGCGGAATCACGTTTACGACCCTGCCGATCACGGGCTTCGACACGATTCACGGGCAGGACGTGAACACCGTCGACCTCGACCAGATTCACTCGACGGTGGCGGCGCTTCTGGCACCGGCCCCGGCGGCCTCAGTGGCACCAGCGGACACGCCGGCCCCAGCGGACACGCCGGCCCCGGCAGCGCCCGCGGATCCTGCTGCGTCCCCGGCCCCCGACGCCTCCACGCCCAGCGCTGCCCCCAACGTCAATACCGAGTGGTCGTCACCGTTGCAGTCCGGTGGCATACCGTGCGTGAAGTAGCGCTCGCGGGTCACGTCATGTCTCGTGGATCAAGCCGATCGTCAGCAGCGTAGCCGGCATCCGCTCGGCCGTCACCACCGGTCATCGCCCGGCCCGCCTCGAGGTGTACTCCAGGGGGCAGCTTGCGTGTCGAAGCCGCAGCACTTTTGGAGGGTAAAAATAGCAGATTCAACGGTGAAAAAGCAACACATTAAGTCTGACAGACATCATGGTCGCCGATATTTATAACGGATCTATAACGGTCTGCCGTGGGCTCTAAAGTAGGGTGCAAACACTGTATTTCCGGGTGTTTTTCTCGTTCAGTCGAGCTGTTTCGCCCCGTTCGGGGGTCCAATGTCGGTGGGTGCGTGTTGACTCTAAACATGGACATCAACGCTGACGCCCTCGAAGCCGTAACGACGCACCTCGCGTCGATCACGGCCGCCGCCGGCGCCCTGATCTCCCTCTGCGACACGGATGCGCTCGCTCACGCCACCCGCATCGAGGCCCTCGGTCGCCTCGTCGACGGCCTCCGCATCGCGGCCGCAGCCGACCTCGCCGACCGGTCCCGCACCGAGTTCGGCTCCGGGTCACTCGCGACCCGGCAGGGCCAGCGCACGGCCGCCGGGCTCATCGCGTTCGTGACCCGCGTCTCCGAGGCCGAGGCCAAGCGCCGCATCACCCTCGGCCGGTCGACGAGCGTGCACGTCACGATCAGTGGCGAAACTCGCCCGGCCGACTTCGGTATCGTCGCCGCAGCCCTGACTTGCGGGTCGATCGGCATCGATGCTGCCCGCGTCATCACCGCGTTCCTGCGCCCCGGACTCCTGACCGCGGAGCC
>JBBATW010000030.1:21299-27471 GCA_040398585.1 Agreia sp. | reverse complement strand
GCCGGCACCAGACCCTGGGCCCCTGCCCCCGGCGCCCTGAGGCCCTGAGGTCCTGAGGCCCTCCGCGACACTGTGGTTTGTGCGCGAAATCCAAGATTTTCGTGCACAAACCACAGTGTCGTGACGCGCACGCGGGCGAGGCTAGGCGACGAGGCGAAGGACCGCCCGGGTGATCGAGGCCGCGTCGATGCCGTGGTGGGCGTAGACGCTTCGGAGATCGCCCGACTGGCCCAGGCGCTGAACGCCGAGGTGGGTGGCCGGCACGCCGTTGACCCCGGCCAGGAAGGAGAGGGTGTGCGGGTGGCCGTCGAGCACGGTCACCATGGGGGCGGCGTGCGCAACCGGCAGGATGTCGGCCAGGATCCAGTCGGCGGCACCGGCGGCTCCCACGCCGTTTCGCGCCTGCACGGCGTCGAAGAGCAGCCCGGCGCTCGTGACACACACGACCTCGACGTCGACGCCGGCCTCGCGGAGCGACTCGGCAGCAGCCAGGGCCTCCGGCACGAGGGCGCCGACCGCCACGACCGTGGCCTCGGGCACGCCGGACGCCGCGGCCCGCAGCACGTAACCCCCGGCGAGAACCCGGCGACGGCGCAGCTCCCGGGCATCCGCCTGCTCGGGAACCGCCGAGAGCGACTGGTCTACCGGCCGGGTGGAGAGTCGCAGATAGCTGGAGGTCCCCGTGGCGGTGCCGATGCGGCGGATGCACTCCAGCAGCATCCACTCCACCTCGGTCGAGAAGGCCGGCTCGTAGCTGAGCAGCTCCGGCTGCTGCAGGCCGATGGTCGGGGTCAGCAGCGACTGGTGCGCCCCGCCTTCGGCAGCGAGGGTGACACCGCTCGGGGTGCCGACGATGATCGACTGGCCACCGGCGTACATGCCGAAGGTCCAGGGCTCGAGGGCGCGGGCGATGAAGGGGTCATAGACCACGCCGATCGGGATCAGGGGGAAGCCCCAACGGCTCCAGGTCGAGCCGAGCTCGCCGATCAGGCCCACGAGGTTTGTCTCGGCAATGCCGAGCTCGATGTGCCTGCCACTCGTCGACTCCTCCCAGTGCAGGATCGTCTCGGGGTCGTCGTCGAACCAGTCCCTCACAGGCGTTGCCGAGAACACCTTGGCCTTGTTCACCCAGCCGCCGAGGTTTGTGCTCGAGGAGACATCCGGGCTGACCGTCACGATGCGCTCGGCGATCTCGGGCGCGCGCCGGGTCAGGTCGAGCAGCACTCGGCCGAGCGCCGCCTGGGTCGTCGTCGTGCCCCGGGGTATCCAGCCGAGATCGGTCGGCGGGGTGAAGGCCGCCGCGGTCGGGACCTGCTCGCGGCGCAGCCTGTCTGCGGTGCTCTGGCACATCCGGCCCTCGGCGGAGTCGGGGCTGAAGAGCTCGAACGGGTCGGCCGGGTCGCGCCCAACCGACGCCGCGTAGCTCGCGAACTGGTCGACGGTGAGCTGGGCCGAGTGGTTCTGCGGGTGCCCCTGAATCGGGAGTCCCCGGCCCTTGACCGTATAGGCGAAGATGACGCTCGGGCGGCTGTCGTCGATCGCCGCGAACGCCCGACGAAGCGCGGCGTGGTCGTGACCGCCGAGATTGTGAACGGCCTCGAACAGTTCGGTCGCGGTGACGCTGTCGATGAGCTGCGCGAGATCCTCCCAGCCGCTGACGCAGAGCCGCTCGCGCAGCTGCGCCTCGGGGGTGCGCAGCAGTCGCTGGTATTCGGGATTCGGCATCGAGTCGAGGCGCTCCCGCAGTCGCTGGCCACCCGATCGCTCAAAGAGCGCATCGAGCAGGTGGCCGTACTTGGCAGTGATGACCTGCCAGCCGGCGGCCTCGAACCAGGCCTCGAGGCGGGTGGCGCTCACCTGCGGCACGACCCGGTCGAGGGATTGGCGGTTGAAGTCGATGATCCAGACGAGTTCGCCGAGCTGCGCCGTCGCCGGTTCGCCGAGCGCCTCCCAGATCGCTCCCTCGTCGAGTTCGGCGTCGCCGATCAGCGCGTACTGGCGCCCCTCGCCGGCGCTGCCGCCGTGCGTGTTGACATAACGGCGGGCGATCGCGCCCCAGAGCGGAGCCGTGGCCCCGAGCCCGACGGAGCCCGTGGAGTAGTCAATGAGGTCGGGGTCTTTCGTGCGGCTCGGATAGCTCTGCAGGCCCCTGAACTCGCGCAGCGTGCTGAGCGTGGCAGGGTCGAGCCCGCCCAGGAGGGCGTTGATGGCGTGCAGCACCGGCGAGGCGTGCGGCTTGACGGAGACCCGGTCGCCCGGCTGCAGCTGCTCGAACCAGAGCTGGGTCATGATGCTCGTCATCGACGCGCACGAGGCCTGATGCCCGCCGACCTTCAGGCCCTGGGGGTTGGGCCGCACGTGATTCGCGTGATGGATCGTTGCGGTCGAAAGCCACAGCACCCGCCGCTCGATCGCGGCCAGGATGGCGTTCCCGGCCTCGGTCGCAGGCGTGCTGTCGGTAACGGGCTGCCCTGCTTCGATCACGATGACTCCCTCGTCGGTGTGCCCTCCAATCGTCTGCCACGGCTCGACAGAGAGCAACAGTTCGATTAGATTTCAGTCACTATGACGAACACTTGCTCCTTTAGCCGCCCTAAAACCACACAGAATGACTGATCGAGTGATCGACAAGACGGATGCGCAACTGCTGCTGGCCCTCATCGAGCATCCGCGGGCCACCTCCGTGGCACTCGCGGAGAGCACCGGTCTCGCCCGCAGCACGGTGCATGCCCGGCTGCAGCGGCTCGAGTCGGAGGTGCTGTCAAGCGTCGACCGCCGCGTAGAGCCTGCCGCCCTCGGCCTGCCCATGACGGCCTTCATCTCGGCTCATGTCTCGCAGCAGAAGCTGTCGGAGCTGCCCGCGTCGCTGGCCCGCATTCCCGAGATCGTCGAGGTGTTCGGCGTCTCCGGCGACTGGGACCTGCTCATCCGCGTTGCCGCGGCCGACGCCGACGACCTCTATCGGGTCGCCGACCTCGTGCTCATGACGCCCGGCATCGAGCGCACCTCGACGGTGATCACCCTGAAGCGCATGGTGCCGTACCGAACGACCCCGCTGATCGGTCGCGCCCGGTAGGCCCGCCCGCGGGAGCACTCTTGGGGTCAGTCGGCGATGAGGGCGTCGACGAGGGGCCAGAGGTCTTCGGAAGAAGACCCGGCGACGGATCCCTCGGCCGGGGTCAGGTGCTCCAAGAGCGACACGAGAATGATCGCGACGGCGACCGCTCCGGGGTCAGGGCTGCCGACCGCCCGGGCGCCAACGTAGCTCGCGCGTCCCCGTCGGGCGATGAGTTCACTCGTGTGCCGGGCTCCCTCGATACCTGCCCGAACGGCCGCCTCGGTCAACGAGTCGAGGCCGACAGCGACGGCGGGGGCCAGCGCATCCACCATGGTGCGATCCTCGGCGACTGCACCCCCGACCCGCTGCACGGCGGCCAGTCCGGAGCGGAGTCCCGCGGTTACCGCCCGCGATACGGATGCGTCATCCGCGCCGTCACGCGCTGCCGCCGTGCTCACCGCGCGGCTGAGGTCGTGGAACACGAGGCCGAAGAGCGGCCCGCTCGAGCCGCCGACGTCGTTGAGAAAGACCTCTGAGATGCGCGCCAGATCGGCGTCAAGGGTGTCTGCCCCGATGAGGTAGCCCTGCATCGCCAGCTCCAGGCCCTGGGCCAGGTTGCTGCCCATGTCGCCGTCGCCGGCCTTCTGGTCAAGCGCATTCAGGGCGAGGCGACGGGACGTGATGATCCCGTGCAGCCTGGCGAGATAGCCATCCGGTACGACGACCGCTGGCGGCTCGAGGGAGATAACGTCCCCGAACATCTGGGGGTCATTGAGCAGGAGTGCGGCGGCCGGCAGGGGGCAGGGCAGCGCCGTCTCGTGCTCCGCGAAGAGAAACGGCAGCCACTCGTCATCGATGGCGGTGAGCGTGATCGAGAAGCCGCGCATATCGAGGGCGGAGATATAGGTGCCGCTGATCGCGCTCACGACCTCGGCGCCGTGGTTGCCGACAAGGGCTCGGCTGGCCTCCGCGAGAACGTGCTGCAGCTCCAGGGCGGTGATGGCCCCCAGGCCGTTCACGAAGAGGAGGTAGCGGTTGGCGGCGTCCGGAACCGCATCCGGCACCGCCTCATGCAGCTCGGCGATCATGCGGGCGACGAGGCTTTCAAGGCTCGGCTGCACGATGGTCTGCGCCGCGGTCTCACCGTGGATGCCTACGCCGTACTCGAGGTCGCCGGGCGTGACATCAAACGCCGGCAGCCCGGTGTCGGGCGAGGTGTGCGCGACATTCGCCACGGCGAGGCTGCGGGAGTGCGTGACGATACCGTCGCCGAGGCGCTTCAGATGAGCCAGGTCGAGTCCGGCGTCTGCGGCCGCGCCCAGAATCTTCTCGAGCACGACGGTGGCGCCGGTGCCGCGTCGCCCGATTGTCGCGGCGGCCGCCTCGCTGCCGAGATCGTCGTCGACGAGAACCGTCGCCACCGCGATGCCGTCTGCCGCCAGGCGTTCGGCCGCGATGCGGAAGTTGATGACGTCGCCCGTGTAGTTCTTCACGATGTGCAGTACGCCGCCCGGCAGCGCTACCGCGCGGCTGGCCGCGAAGATCTGCCCGTTGTGCGGCGACGTGAAGATCTCACCGGGGCAGGCCGCGTCGAGGCCGCCGACGCCGACAAAGGCCGCGTGCATGGGCTCGTGCCCAGCCCCGCCACCGCTGACCAGGGCGACCGTGCGGCCGGCGGCCCTCCTTGCCGCAGTCACATACATCGGGTCGAGGTTCACGCGCACGTCGCCCGCGGCAGCCAGGGCGAAACCGATCAGCGCCTGGCGAACGGGGGAGACAGAATCGAGCAGGAAGTTGGACGTCAAAGTGTGCTCCTCAGTTCATGCGGCCGTATGAATTGTCCCAGCCAGCCAAGGCTACTCCCCTGAAAGAGGGTCAGCCAAAGGCTCTGTGGACCTGCGAACCGGGCAGAAGTAGGTAGAAGTAGGCAGAAGTAACCGCCGCGCGACAGAATCGACTCAGGATGAATGAATCAGAGCCAATCGGCGAGGCGCGCACCGATGTGCCGGCCGCACGCCAGAGCCTGCGCATCCTCACCCACCTCGCGGGGCAACGCGGACCAGTGGCCGCCGCGACCCTCGCCGCGGCCCTCGACCTGCCGCGTTCGACTGTTTACCGGCTGCTCGGCGCGCTCGAGGACTTCGGCTTCGTGATTCACTTTCCCGAGGAGCGTCGCTACGGGATCGGCATCGCGGCCTTCGAACTGAGCTCCGGATTCTCCCGCCAGGAGCCGCTGACCCGCCTGGGTCGACCGATCCTGGCGGCCCTCGTCGACCGGATCGGCGAGAGCGCCCACCTGGCCGTGCTGCACGGCCGCGACGTGCTGTACCTCATCGAGGAGCGCGCACCGCGCCACCCGTGCCTCGTGACCGATGTCGGCGTGCGCCTGCCGAGCCACCTCACCGCGAGCGGCCGGGCCCTCCTGGCAACGCTGCCCAGCGCCCAGCTGCGGGCCCTGTTCCCCGATGCGTCGGCGTTCGCCCGGCGCGCGGGCCACGATATGGGGGCGGGCGACGCCGGGCCCCAGACCTACAGTGAGCTGAAACGACTCCTCGAGCGCGTTCGAGCGGATGGCTACGCCGCCGAAGACGGCGAGGTCACCGAGGGCATGGCCAGCGTCGCCGTGGCCGTCACAGACCACGCCGGCTGGCCCGCCGCGGGGATAGCCGTGACGTTCGCCCGCGATGGAATACCCCCGGGCCAGTGGCCCGCGCTGGCCGCGACGGTGCATCAGTCCGCGGCCGAGCTGTCCAAGCGCATCCGGGGCCGCGCCCGGTAGATCGCCGCCGCGTCCGCTCGGCACCGGGATCGAGTGCCGAGCGCTCTACCCTGCGGGCGCGGGATGGGCCTACGCTGTGACCATGACCGAGACAACTGAGACGAATTCGATTCCCGTCAAGGGCGAGGAGCCCTGCCCCCTCTGCGGGCGCCCCATGACCGAGCACTCAGGCGACCACTCAGCGACCAACGCCCCGCTCCGCTGCCCTGCACCTCCCCTGCTGCAGCGTCCCGACGACGAGCCCGTCGACGAGTTCGGCCGCATCAAGCGGCCCCACTAGCACCCACACCAGCACCCGAAGGCAAGGTACCCGAAGGCAAGGTACCCGAAGGCAA
>JBBATW010000030.1:0-21199 GCA_040398585.1 Agreia sp. | reverse complement strand
ACCCGAAGGCAAGGTACCCGAAGGCAAGGTACCCGAAGGCAAAAAAAGGAGCCCGTCCTGTGGACGGGCTCTTTTTTGACGATCAACGCGGAGACGGTGAGATTTGAACTCACGGTGGGGTTACCCCCACTCCACCTTAGCAGGGTGGTGCACTAGGCCACTATGCGACGTCTCCATGGCTTACGCCTCCGTAATCATAGCTGACGGATGGCCCCGCTCACATTCGTGGCAGACGTGGGCGGCCGAGGCCTGCCGCTGACGTACGATCAGCGCATGACTGTGCGCGTCGTCGACATCGAGCTGACCCCCACCACCGACGAAGCGAGCACCGAGCTCCGCGGCATCGTGGCTGTACCCGAGGGCGTGGGGCCGTGGCCGGGGGTCGTCATGGTGCACGAGGTGTTCGGCATCGACGAGAGCATGCGGGCAGCGGCGAAGCGCTTGGCCAAGGCCGGCTTCATCGCCCTGATGCCCGATCTGTTCTCGATGGGTGGCGCGCGCCGCTGCCTCATTCGCACCTTCCGCGACCTCTCAGCCGGAACGGGCCGCGCCTTCGCCGACATCGAGGCCGCGCGGCAGCAGCTCATCGCCCGCCCAGACTGCACCGGCCGCATCGGCGTGATCGGCTTCTGCATGGGCGGCGGATTCGCCCTCGTCACCGCCGCGGGCCACGGCTTCGACGCGTCGAGCGTGAACTACGGCCGACTGCCCAAAGACCTCGAGCACACCATCGAGGGTGCCTGCCCGATCGTCGGCAGCTACGGTGCCCGCGACAAAAGCCTGAAGGGTGCCGCGGCCACGCTCGATTCCGCGTTGGCGATCGCCAGCATCCCGCACGATGTGAAGGAATATCCGGATGCGGGCCACGCCTTCCTGAATTCGGCCCCGGCCGGCAGCGCTGTCACTCGCGCCCTCCTGAAGCGAATCCTCGGCCTGGGCCCGGAGCCCGACGCCGCCGCAGACGCCTGGGGCCGAATAGACGAGTTCTTCGGCGAGCACCTGCGCTAGATCCAACTGATTCCGTTTTCAGGCCATAGCCGCGCGCAACCGCCTGGGGCGGTCGGCGGCGGCTATGGCCTGAAAACGGAACCTCGGGAGGTCGAAAATCGAAGCGTCCGGAAGGACTGCCGCGGGGGTTACGTCTCGAGCAGGGCAGTGAGGGCCTCCTCCACGGCGGTCCAGGGGATGCGTTCCTGCTCGAGGCGCACGCCGGTGCCGTGCACGCCGGAGCGCAGGGCGGCCACGACGAGGCTCTCGGCATCGGTGAGCAATGGCATCGTCTGGGTGCTGGGCACCGGCTCGACCGCCCAGAGGCTGCGGTTTTCGAGCAGGGTCTGCTCCTCCATCAGCATCGACTCGGCGTGCGGGAAGTAGCTGCGGAATCGGTTCAGGATGGCGAAACCGTGCGTGTCCAAGTCGCCCCAGTAGAGGATTCGGGCCGCCGCCAGCCACGGCAGGCGGCGGAGCACGTCGACCGCGAAGCCCTGCTTGGCGATGAGCACGGCGCCGGGGATGTCACCGAAGGAGTAGGCGCACTGCAGGTTCTCGCAGACGATCACGAGCCTCGGCGACCACGACAGCCGGGCGAGAGCCTCGGGCGGTGCCGAGAAATCGACGAGGCCCCCAACGTGCTCGCGCAGGGAGTCGTCGAGCACCCGAAGGGCGATGGCGGGCTCCAGGGTTCGGAGCCCGAAGCCGTCGGCCTCGAACGCCGCGGCCGCCGCACCCTCGGCGACACTCGCGCGCCGCAGCCCGGTGCAGAGAGCGCGGTGCCCCTCGAACCACTTGGTGTCCAGCCCGGGGATCGGCAGCTGCCTCGGCAACAGGCCGGAGGTCGGATGCGCGTCGACCCAGGCGAGGAAGGCCCGGGTGCGCTGCCAATCGGCGGCTGACAGCTCGACGAGTTTCGTGAAGCTCGCCCGGTCTACGCGCCGGAGAACGGGCCAGTCGAGGCCGAGAACACGAAGCCGCTCGATGGCATCGCTCCATACCCGCGCCCGGCCGACGAAGCTGGCGACATGCGCCGCAGACGTGAACTCGAGGTGCGTCGGAATGCGCTGGGACGCGAGGCTCCGCCACGAGCGCTGGGCGGTGCGCACTGACCCTGGGCCGTCGTATCCAAGCCAGCCGCGGGCCCATTTCGATACCGCGTCGAAGTCTGCGAGGGCATCCTTCTCGCTCGGCGCCTGCAGCGACAGCACGAGCGGCTCGGCGAACGACTCAGCCAGACGATCAGCGCTGGCTGCGACATCCTGAGCCCACTGCGGAAAGTTGCGGTCGAACCGAATCCTCAGCTCGTCGCGGGCCTGGGCCGTGGTCTTCATCCGGTGAGATCGGTGATCTCGATGTGCCGCAGCGAGGACTCGTTGCGGTTGCGGATTGTCACGAGCGCCGCACCGCCGATGAACTCGCTGAGGGTCTGCACCATCTTCATCGGCGTGGCGAGAATCATCTGAAAGCCGAACTCCTCGAAGATGCGCATCGAGACCTCGGTGAACTCGGCATCCGCCTTGTCGAATGCCTCGTCGATGATGACCGTGCCATACAGGGGCGTCTTTCCCGAGCGGCCGCCGAGCTGGTAGCGAAGCGCCGCCGCGAGCGCGAAGGTCACCAGCTTGACCCGCTGGCCGCCCGATCTGCCCTCGCCCGAGGTGTGGATCTCCACGACGGTGCCGTCATCGGCCACCTCGTAGCCCTGGAATTCTGCGTGCCGCCGCACATCCAGCACCAACTCACGCCAGGCGCGGTCCCCACTGGCCGCACTGCCGAGACGGGTGACGAGCGCGTGCAGGGCAGCATATTTCTCCGCTGCCTCGGCGTCGGTTGCGGTGAGAGCGTTCTCGAGGATCGACTGCACGTCGGCCCGGAACTGCCGCACCTCGGGCAGGGCACGATCGCGCACCCGAAGCTGAAGATGGGTGCCGGGGTTGAAATCGACGGAGGCGAGTGAATCGTTCACCGGCTGGATGCGCGTGCGCACCTGCTTCGCCTCCTGGCTCATCTTCTGAACAAGCTGGGCCAGGTTTTGGTTCGATTGGGTGCGCAGCAGTTCGCGAAACCGGTGCTGGAACTTCGGCAGGCCGTCGAACTCAATACGCTCGAGAATTGCGAGATAGCCGGCGGTGCTCTCCACCTGGCTGTCGAGTTCGGCGGCGTCCACCGGCCATTCCGCCTTGAAGTCGCTGAAGATGCTGACCAGCTGGCGCTCGGCCTCGCCGATCAGCACGCGCTGCGCGTCGAGGTCGCGACTGATCGCGGCCATCATCCGCGGTCCGACCGTATTCAGGGTGTCGATGGTGACCGCCCGCGCGAGCGCCTGGAGTCGCGCATCCAGCCGCTCGCTGATCGCGGGCAGAACCTGTGGAAGTTCGGCCACGTCCCGTTCCAGCACGACGAGCCTCGCCCGGCGCTGCGCCTGCTCGTTCTCTGTCGAGGTGACGTCGCCCGAGGCCTTGTTTGCGACATTGCGGATGCGCGTGGCCGACTCCCCGAGCACCGTGAGCTGGGCGTCGAGCTCGGCCAGCTCCCCGGACGCATTCGAGTACTTCTCGATCTGGCCCTGAGTCTCGTGGATTCTCCGTGTGAGCCCGTCAACGTTGATATCGTCCCAGTGCAGATTGCCGATGAACTGGCAGGCCTCCAACCTCAACTGGTACCCGCGCTGCTGGTCGACGAGGCTGTCCCGCGACGCCTTGGCCACACTCAGCTCCAGCCCCAGCCGCGCGGCATCCGCCATGAACAGCTCGGTCTTGCCGTGGTTATCGAATCCCAGCAGCCACGTGCGGCGGTCGTCGATCTGGCGCCGGTCGTCTTTCTCATGACGCGTTCTGCCGTGCTTGACCTGCCCGCTGGCCGTGATCGCACGCTCCTCAGCGCGAAAATCGGCGATGCTCTCGGCACAGACATAGTCGAAGCGTCTGCTCAATTCGGAGTTCAGCCATGCCGCGGCGTCGACATCGGCGACGTTGATCTTGCGTACGACAGAGGTGCTGCCGACAGACACCGGGGCGGGAAAACCACTCACACCGACCCGGTTGTAGAGCAGCTTTCGACCAAGGTTCGTGGCGTCGATGTACTCGGATGCCGGCCCGTAGAGCGCCTCGGGCACGATGACCGAGCGGGCGAACGAGCCGAGAAGGCGCTCGATCGCACCGCGCCATTCGCTGTGCTCCTCATCGACCTCAAGGAGCTCGGCCACGAACGGCAGCCTCGACGGTCTGACCCCGAGCGCCTGGGCGATGCCGTCGCGCAGCGCCAGGTCGGCGGCCCCCAGGTTGGAGGGCTGGCGGGCGAGGGCGGCCAGCTGGGCACGCACGTCATTCAGCTGGGTGACGATCTCGCTTTCGGTAAGCCTGGCCGCCAGCTGACTTTCACCGAGCGCCGCGAACGTGGCCTCGATCTCGGCGACCTCCCTGGTCGCCGAGGCGACGAGGGCGTTGAACTCCACCTCCGTCGTGATCGCCGGGGCCCCCAACACGATCAGCTTCTCGGCCAGGTGGGCCTGCGCGCGCTGTGGGCCGGCAAGCTGGTCGGTGAGTGCTTTGACCTCGCTTCGCCACGCCTCCAGCTGGAAGCCGCCGGCGCGGCCGTGCTGCTCGCGCAATGCCCGCAGCTCGCTTTCGATGCTCTCCGCCTTGGCCGCTTCGGCTGCCGCCCGCACGGTGGTATCCGAGATGACTCGGCCGAGGCGTTCGATCTCCCGGCGATGGATGTCTACGGAGCGGGACTGCAGGAAGGTTTCGCCCGAGTCCAATTCCTCCGTCAGGGCCGCAGCGGATGCGAGAGCGGCCACTCGCTTGCCGCTCAGCTCCCGCACCGGGGCCAGCCTCACGACCTGCCGTTCGGCGCGCTGAACCGCCCGGTAGGCGTCCTCGAGCTCCACGAACTGATCGACCGTGCGCTTGGCCTCGGCGAAGGTGCCCGGCTCGTCCAGCATGAAGTCGCGCAAAAGCGTATCGAGGTTGGCCAGACCCTTGGTCGACTGGGTCTTGTGCAGGAGGCGCAGCGCCTGGTCGCCCGAGATGCCGAGCCGCCGGGTGAACTTGTCGGCGAAGGAGGAGTAGTCAGGCGAAGTGAAGAAGGGTGCGAATCTGGCCTTGATCGTGCGCAGGTTCAGTCCGTCGGCGAGGGCCGGCTCCAGCGAACGTAGGTCGAATCCGCCGTCGATGATCATCGAGTTCTTGGTGATCGCATCGACGCTGTTCGCGCTCTGACTCGCCCAGAAGATTCGCACGAGGGTGGTTTCGACCCCTCGCCCATCGCTGTAGCTGAGCCCGATGGCCGACCAGGTCGCACCCGGGCGCAGGAACTTGGTGGCAAGCTCGCCCGAGCTCTCATCGGTGTTTCGCGACCAGGCGCCGCGCACGTAGCTGAGCAGAGTTCGGTCACGCCCCTTGGCCGCGGTATCCCTGGCCGCAGCGTTCAGGTCGAGCCACTTCCCCGGCACCAGCACGACCGAGATGGCGTCGAGCAGCGACGACTTGCCCGAACCGGATGCCCCGGTGATCAGGAATCCCCGCTCCGAGACGGGCACCGAGTGATACCCGGAGAACGTACCCCAGTTGACCAGCTGCACCTGGGTCAACCGATGCTGACCTGGGTGTGGGCGCCGCGGCTGAGGCGTTGTCTCCACAGGATTCTGCTCCGACATCAGGCCGGTTATCATCTCGCTCATCGACTCAGTCATCGGTGTCATCCTCGCCTGTCTCGCCCGTCTGGCCCGTCTGGCCCTGGCCGGCAAGCTGGCCGTAGGCATCCGTCAGCGCCGCGATCTGTTCGGGTGGGAAGAGGATGCGCAAGACGGGCGAGATCTCGAACCGCGAATCGGTGCTGGTCGCCCGAAGGATGCCGTTGTCGCGCATCTTCGTGATCGCGGCATTGATGCGCCTGGCGAGAATCGAATGATCGGTCACGCCCTCCCGTTGATAGGGCAGCAACTGGGCGGAGATATCATCGACGCCGACGATCGCCCGCTGCCCCGTGCCGCTCACAGCCGACAGTTCCTGGCGCAGGAACAGCAGCAGCGCACTGTCGATGAGGTTCAGCGGCACCCGGCGCAGGAGCTTGGGGAACGAGACCTCGCCTTCCTCAGCCTGTTGCGTGAACGCGATCCGGTCGTCGAGATCGATGACGAGGGTGAGGAAAAGCTCGGCGATGTAGTCGCGAACGGTGCTCTCGTTTCGGGTGAGGGCCGCCCAGACCTTCTCGTCAGCGCCGCCGTCCAGAAACGGACCGCGAATGAGGCGCACGAGGGCACGCCGGGTGTCGATGTCGAGCACACCGGTGTCGCCGGAGAAGAGTGCCCGCGCATCGGTCGCTTCATCAGCCTCCGCGTCGACATCGTCGAGTCTGTCTGTGGGCGACGCCACGCTGCCTCGTGCCGCGGCCGGCCGGACCTTGGCTACGCGACGCGGCGGCGCCGCATCCGCTTCGGGGCGTTGCTCGTCGAAATCGAACAGGCTGGTCGTCATGATCTGGGCTCCAGTGCGGGCGAGGTCGGGGGCGTGACAGGTGTCGGATCAGGTGCCCAAGCGGGGGCAGCGATCTCGGCGGGACGGCTGAAGAGCAAGCGGGGAACGCGGGCGAAACGGTCGGGGTCGTTGCTCCACTGAACGGTTTCGCTCTCGGCGGCGATCTCGATCGCATTCGCCGGCGCATCCGCTTTGGCAGCCGAAGCGGCACTCTGTCGACCACTCGTCGACACACCGGTCAGGGCGATGTACACCAGGCCGATAACGCTTCCGAAACCCTGGGTGGCGGGAAAGCGACGCAGCACGTCGGCGACGCTGGCCACTGGCAGCTCGATCAGGGTCTGCGCAATATTCTCTCGCAGCTCCCTGATGTCGATCTCGCTCTCGCGGATCAGGGCGCGGATCTGCTCGAGATCGATATCGTGCACGGCCGATTCGGTGAGCGCGGCGGGCCGCTCACTGTCGTCGGCGAAGAGCGTGAATTGCCCGACCGAGGATATCTTCGCTGTGCTGAGCCCGAGTTCGAATCCGCTGGAACGGTGCAGGGGAATGGTCTCGCTCAGAGCGCTGAACCGTCGCTGGGCCACCGTCAGCAGGCGCGAGACGGTGCGCTCCTCCTCGTACTCGCGACGCTGAACGAAGTTGCGAAGTGATCGGGAGAGGGAGACATAGACGTCGTGCACCTCGCCGCCGCGCTGGATCAGACTGGGCACGAGATCCCGAAGGAACTCGCGCTGCTGCGGGGTGAGTTCGGTGACGAAGCCGCGGCTGAGCACGGTCTCGATCGCGGCGTCCAAGCCGGCGCTGCGCTCCAGGTCGATCAGAATGGCGTAGAAGGCCTGGAAGCTGCGGCCCGCCTCCTGATCCGAGAGGATATCGACGCCGCGGAAGAGCGCGTCGAGCACATCGCCGCGACCGCCCTCGTTCTCGATGATGTCCTTGCGGAACCTGACGTTCAGCCGTTCGATCTCTCGACGCACCCGGGCGAAGTCGGCGGGCAGCTGATCTGCCAGCGTCAGGATGTCGCGCACCCGCTCCAGGGCAACACGGTCGTCGATCACGCCCGAGCGCCCCTCCCTGATCGCCGTGATGCGAGCGTCGATGCGGTCGCGCTCCCTCTCCATCCCCTCGATGCGCGAGGCGACGTCTTCGTCGGTGTCGACAACGAGCTGATCGAGCTGGGCCATCACCGTCGTCAGGCGGCTCTCGGTGGCCGCCTTGGGCGGCGTCTCCAGGTCGGCCACGATCTGGATTGCAGCGAGGGCCTCGCTCGAGAGCTCGTATGTCTCCTCCGCCCCGGTAGCTCCCGGTCGGCGCTCGAGGAAGCCCTGCGCAAGCCAGAGGGCGCAGTACTGCTGCGCGTTCTGCGGCAGATCGGCGCCACTGTCACGAAGGGCCGTGAGGTCGTCCGCGACGCGCTCGAACAGAATCGGCGCGGGTACCCGGGTCTGGCCAGACTCGATGAAGTTGTTGCGCAGGATGGCGATGGCGAGCTGCGCGTTCTGCGCCCGGAGAAGCTGCCAGGCGGGTTCGTCGCTCAGGCGCCGCAAGCGGGCTGCGGATTGCACCAGCTGGGCAGACGTCAGACTCACCCATCGAGCGTATCGTGCGGGTGGTGCGGGTGGTGCGTATCGGGAGTGGACTCTAGATCCGCGACCCGGGGCCGGTGATGCGAGCACAAAGACTGACTGTCGACTCAGTACAGCTAGTCGCAATATTAATGTGTTTTCCGCGACGGCGGCCGGACACAGACCCTTCGACTCCCGGCCACCCGGACCCCACTGAAACTGTGAGGAACGGTCATCCATGGGCACTATTGTGTCGTTATGCTTTTCCGACTGGTAACGATCTCGCGGCCAGTTTTGTGGGTGAATACCGTCGGAACGACGGCGCTCGCGATGTGGCTGGCCGGTGATCTCTGGCGGTGGGATGTTGTCCCGTTCCTGCTCTGGGCCACGCTCCCCTTCAACCTGCTGATCTACGGCGTCAACGACATCTTCGACCAGGACACCGACGCGCTGAACACGCGCAAGGGCGGCCTCGAGGGCGCCCGAATCGCCGCCTCCGAATCCCGGCTCATTCTCGCCGCGATCGCCCTGACGAACGTCCCCTTTATCGTGTACTTTTGCGTCACCCTCCCCCTGGATTCTCTCGCCTGGGTGCTCGCCTACATCGTGATCTTTGTGCAGTACTCCGCGCCACCGCTGCGATTCAAGGCAAAGTTCTACCTCGACGCGCTCAGCAATGCCGCCTACGCCTTCCCGCTCGTGTTCATTCCTCTCGCCTGGGGGGAAGCACCCGTCTGGGGTGCGGCGATCGGGCTGATGGCGTGGAGCATTGCCAAGCACACGTTCGACGCCGTCCAGGACATCGACGAGGATCGCGCCTCCGGCATCGTCACAACCGCCGTAAAGGAGGGACCGCACCGGGCCGCCCTGTGGAGCGCCATCTGGTGGGGCATGTCCACGGTGTGCTTCGCGTTCGTCAATATCCCCGTGGCCATCGTGAATGCCGCGATCGCCGGCTGGCTGCTGATGCGGTTGCGTCGTGACCCGACCACGCGCGGTGCCCGACGCCTCTACCGCTACTCCATCGCGTTCCCCTACGCGGCCGGGTCGGTCGCCGGCGTCCAGATTGTTGCCGCTCTTCTCCTCGGAGGCTACCCATGATCGCACCGACTCCACGTCGTATCCTCGTGCTCGGGGCCGGTATCGGCGGACTCGCCTCGGCGGCGCTCCTCGCCAGAGCCGGCCACGATGTGACAGTGCTCGAGGGGAACGACTGGGTGGGAGGCAAGAGCAGGCGACTCGAGATCGCCGGCCAAAGAATCGACACCGGTCCCTCCCTCGTCACGTTCCCCGCGGTGTGGGATGAGTTACTTCGCCGCTATGACGCGCTCGGAGGATCCGAGAGCGTGGGGGATTCGTCGACGGGGCAACTGGAGCTGACGCGCCTTCCCGAGGTGGGCCGCTACTTTTACGGCGGACAAGCCGTCACGCTTCCCGTCGAGCAAGGTCACCCGTGGCGAGCGGCCTGGGAGCGATTCGACCGGGAACACGGCGGTCTCGGCCCCCAGATCACCTCCCTGCTCACCGCCGATCCGATCGACCCGGCGGCGCTCCCGGCGGTCGGCGCCCTCGCCAGGCTCTACGGCACCCGGCTCACGACCACACGCTTCCTCGACTCTCTCACCTGGATGCCCGAGGGATTGCGCGAGGTCATCGCCATCCACACCCTGAACGCGGGGGTACCCCCCACCCGCAGCCTCTCCCTCTACGCGAGTATGCCCGCGGTCATGGCCAGGGATGGTGTGTGGGTTCCCGAGGGAGGAGTCTACGAACTCCCTCTTGCTCTGCACCGGCTCGCCCTGCAGGCCGGAGCACAGGTACACACCGGCGAACGCGTCGTCTCGGTCGAGCGCTCCCGCGTACGCACGGTCGCGGCCGAGTATCACGCCGACGTCGTGGTGAGCGCCCTTGACCCCGGAGTTCTCGCCACACTCACCGGCGACAGGCCGGCTCGCCATCGAGGTCTCAGCTGCTCGGGCGTCGCGATCTACGGGGTGCTCACCGGACTGTTGCCTGCCGCCACGGCGACGCACTCCGTCGTGCTGCCTGACGACCCGGCCGCCCTGCACCGCAGCCTGGCAGCGGGCGTCGCCCCGGATCAGACAATGGCGTTTGTGAACTATTACCGCCCGGGCGAGATCTACCCCAACGACAAAGCCACCATCGCACTGCTCCTCACTGCCCCCGCCGATGGCCGTCGGTACGACCTCGAGAACCCCTTCGTGCGCCGCGAGCTGGAGCGCATCAGTCAGGTGCTGAGTCTCGACGCACCGATCACCGACCTGCTCGGCGACCACGAGCTACTCGACCCCGAATACTTCGCCATCGCGGGCGCCACCGGCGGGGCCCTCTACGGCGCGACTCGTCCTCTCTGGCAGAGCGGGCCGTTTCATGCGCCTGCCTACCGGGACGCACGGCGTCGCTGGCTCTGGCGCGTCGGCGCCTCCGTTCATCCCGGCGGCGGGATCCCCGCGGTGCTCGGTGGGGCGATGACCTCGACCGCCCGCCTGCTCCGCTCCCTGCGCGGCTGAGAGCCCTACCCTTCAGTTAGGGGTTCATTGGGTAGTTTTTCAGTGGCGCAGGGCTCTTTTTCCCCTCAGCAGCCCTGAAAACCGCCTTCAAACCCTTAACTGAACGGTCTTGCAGCTAGTCGCCGAAACCCTTGGAGCAGGTGAGTTCGGAGGCAGCCTGGCCCTTGATGGACTCGGGGAGGATCTCGGCGGCCCCGGGAGCGGGGGTGGCCGACGGCGCCGCGGTGACAGGGGCTGCCGCATCCGGTGCCGTGGTGGGCGTCGGCGTGGGCGTCGCCAGCAGGGGGTCGACCTCGGAGCCGATTCCCGTGTTGCCGAGAACTCCCGTGACGGGCTTGTCTGCCCGAATGGCGGAGAACAGCACCTCGGCGTCACGGGTCAGGGGCTGCACCTTGCCCGAGTACACTCCCGAGCCGCCGGTGGTTCCCGGGTAGGCGTAGAAGCCGATCTTGTCGAGCGGGATGTCCTTCAACGCCAATGCGATCGAGACCATGGTGTCGATCGATGCGAGGCTCTGAGAGAGCGACATGTTCTCGCCGGCGGCCTTGGCCAGGCCATAGAGCTTGGTGACGTCGGTCAGGGTGTCGTTCGACTTGATGGTGCGCACGAGAGCCGACAGGAAGACCTGCTGCGAGCTGATACGGCCCAGGTCGCTGCCGTCGCCGACGCCGTGACGGGTGCGCAGGAACTGCAGCGCATCCTCGCCGGCCAGCGTGTGAGTGCCGGCGTCGAGGTAGGTCTGTGTGTAGGGGTCAGAGATCGGGGTGGCAACACAGACGGGAACGCCGCCGAGCGCGTTCGACATCTCGACGACGCCGTTGAACTGCACCTCGGCGCCGAACGGGATCTTGAGACCGGTCAGGGCCTCGACCGTCAGCTGCACGCAGGCAAGCCCGCCATAGGAGAGCGCTTCGTTGATCGGCCGCGCAGACATGGCGGAGTTGGTGCCGCCCTGACCATCCGGGCACGAGGGGATGGGCACGACCATGTCGCGGGGAAAGCTGACGACCGACGCGCTGGAGTGGTCCTGCGAGATGTGCAGGAGCATCGTGACGTCATTCAGAACACCGTCGGTCTTGCCGTAGAGGTCGCCCTGGCCGGCGCGGCTGTCGCTGCCCACCAGCAGCATGTTGACACCACCGTCGATTGCCGAGATATTGGGCACCGAGACAGTGCTGTCGCCGGCGAGGGCTACCGTCTTGAACGATGTTGTGACGTTCCAGGCCGCGATGGCGGCGATCGAGGCTCCACTTACGAGCACAACGGCCAGAGCTACAGCGACCAGCTTGGTGACCCCGGCGACGATGTGGCTCGTCTTCTGGCGGCCATGGCGAACGGTGACGGACCGGCGGGAACGGTGCGGGCGTGGTTCAAGGGGGCTCATCCAGATCCTTTCAGCGCCTCAGAGGCTTTGTTCGGTGTCTTCTGGTGCTGCTCGGTTCTGCTCATTCCGACCTGTTGTTACGACGTGCGGAGGGCGTGAGATTCGAACTCACGAGACATTTCTGCCCACCAGTTTTCAAGACTGGCTCCATCGGCCACTCGGACAGCCCTCCGTGCCCGGCAATTATCACCGAACAACGCTTGATCCTAACGGACACAGACCCTTTTATGCTGTCACAGGGTTCTGGGAAGGTGCCGGGCGGGCCTTCAGAACGTGCGAAGCGCGTGCGCCAGACCGTCTTCGTGCACTCCGGAGGTGGTCTCGTTGGCGGCGGCGAGCACGTCTTCGGGCGCCTGCCCCATGGCAACGCCACGACCCTCACGAGACGCCCACTGCAGCATCTCGATGTCGTTTCGGCCATCGCCGATCGCAAAGACCCGGGAGCGGTGCACGCCGAGCGCGAGTCGCACACGCTCCATTCCGGTGGCCTTGTTGACCCCGTCGGGGGCGATGTCAAGCCACGCCGTCCAACCGATCGCGTAGCTGACCCGGTGCAGGCCCATCCGCTCGACGAGCTTGAGGAAATCCTCCATGTCGTGGCCGGGCGAGATCACGACGACGCGGGTGGCCTCGACGTTGAACAGGCCCTCGAAATCGACCGGAATGTCGCTCGCGCTGAGGACCATCTTGGGGAACTCGCCGTGGTAGCGAAACTGGCCCTCTTCGTTCTCGACGGCGTAGCTCGCCCCGATCAGGTGCTCCCGGATCTTCGTTAGAACGGGGCCCGGGTCGAAGGTCTCCACGAACTCCCGGCGGTAGCCGCCCTCGGCCAGCGGGTCGCGCCGAAGCGTGATGGCGCCGTTGGAACAGACAACGTATTCCGGCTGGATGCCCAGCTGGTGAAGGATCGGCAGGGTGCTGGCCACCGAGCGCCCCGTGGCGATCATGACCTCATGGCCGAGGCCGGCGACCCGGGCAACGGCGAGGCGCACCGGCTCGGTCAGGGTACCGTCCTCGTGCACGATGGTGCCGTCGATATCCAATGCCAGCAGCCACTTACTCCCAGACTCGAGTGGCACGGCGGTGGCGGCAGGGGCGTGGAATGTCACGGCGCTTACTCGGTCGCTTCCAGGCTCGAGGATTCCGGCGAAAGCAGTGCCGCCCGGGCATCGCGCTTGGCCTGCTCGATGCGCGCGGTGGGCTCGATGACCTTGAGGCCGCCGAGGTAGGGACGCAGCACCTCGGGCACGATCACCGAGCCGTCGGCCTGCTGATGCGTTTCGAGGATAGCGACGATCCACCTCGTGGTCGCCAGGGTGCCATTCAAAGTGGCCACGGCGGTCGTCTTGCCGCTGTCGGCACGGTAGCGGGTCTCGAGACGGCGGGCCTGATAAGTCGTGCAGTTCGACGTGGAGGTGAGCTCGCGGTACGCGTCCTGCGTCGGAACCCAAGCCTCGATGTCGAACTTCTGCGCGGCCGAGGAGCCGAGGTCGCCTGCGGCCGTATTGATCACGCGGTAGGAGAGGCCGAGATCCTGCATCATCGCCTCCTGGAACGAGAGCAGGGCAAAATGCTCGGCCAGGGCGTTCTCCGGCTGGATATAACTGAACATCTCGAGCTTGTTGAACTGGTGCACGCGCAGGATTCCGCGGGTGTCCTTGCCGTGCGAGCCGGCCTCTCGGCGGTAGCAGGTCGACCAGCCCGCGTAGCGCTTGGGTCCCTCGGTCAGGTCGAGGATCTCACCGGAGTGGAAGCCCGCGAGCGCGACCTCGCTGGTTCCGGTCAGATACAGGTCGTCGGCCGGGAGGTAGTAGATCTCGTCGGAGTGCTCGCCGAGAAAGCCCGTGCCGTTCATGATCTCGGGCCGCACCAGGGTCGGCACGATCAGCGGCACGAAGTCGACGGCCATGGCGCGGTCCAGCGCCAGCATCATCAGGGCGAGCTCGAGGCGCGCGCCGATGCCGGTCAGGTAGTAGAAGCGGGCTCCCGAGACCTTGGCCCCGCGGGCCAGGTCGAAGATGCCCAGGGTCTCACCGAGCTCGACGTGGTCCTTCGGCTCGAAGTCGAACGTGGGGATGGCGCCGACCTCGCGGAGGGTGACGAAGTCGTCGGGGCCGCCGGCGGGAACACCGTCGAGCACCAGATTGGCGATGCGACCGGCAACCACGGTGAATGCCGCCTCCGCGTCGGTCGCACGCTGGCTGGCAGTCTTCACCTGGCCGGACAGAGCCTGCGCCTCGGCGACGAGGGCCTTCTTGTCCTCTTTGGCCGCGGCCGCGACCAGCTTGCCGAAGGCGTTCTGGCTCGCGCGCAGTGTCTCGAACTCGAGCAGCGCGGCGCGGCGCTCGGCGTCGGCGGCCAGGGCGGCGTCGACAAGTTCGACGGAATCGCCCCTCGCCGCCTGGGATATGCGGATGGCCTCAGGATTTTCGCGCAACAGAACTGGATCAATCACTCGCCAAGCCTACCTTTCGACCCGGAGAACCCAGCCCGGCCACCAAACGCCATGGCGTACCTTTGACATCGTGACGATTTCAGCGGAAGCGGGGTCTAGGGGGCGCTCCCCGGGCACGCTCAAGCGTGCCGCCGTCGTCTACCACCCGATCAAGGTCGACGGCGTGAAGCTCCGGGCCGATGTGGCGCGCACCGCCGCTAAGGCAGGCTGGGGAGAAACCCTCTGGTTCGAGACCACCGCCCGTGAGGCCGGCCAGGAACTCACCCGCCGGGCAATCGAAGCGGGCGCCGCCATGGTGCTGGCCGCCGGGGGCGACGGAACTGTTCGCGCCGTCGTCGAGGGCCTGCGCGGCTCACCCGTGCCGCTCGGGCTGATCCCCGCAGGCACCGGCAACCTGCTCGCCAGGAACCTGAACATCGGAGTCTCGGGCCAGGAGGCCGCGATCACGGCGGCGTTCGAGGGCGTCAATCGGCCGATCGACCGGGGAATTGCGAATATCGTCCGTGAGGATGGCAGCACCCATGAGCACGCCTTCGTCGTAATGGCCGGTCTCGGCCTCGACGCGAAAATGATCGCGATGACGAGCTCCAAGCTCAAAAAGGCCGTCGGCTGGCTGGCCTATGTCGACGCGGGGGTGCGGGCGCTGCCCGAGTTGAAGCCCCTGAAGATTCGTTACAGCATCGACAACGACGCATGGCACTCCACCAGCGTGCATACCGTGATCGTGGGCAACTGCGGCTCGCTCCCGGGCGGCGTGCTGCTGATTCCGGATGCGCAGGTCGACGACGGAGTGCTGGACATCATGGCGCTGCGGCCCGAGGGGGCATTCGGCTGGCTTCGGGTATGGCGCAAGATCACCTGGGAGAACGGCGTTCTTCGCAAGTCTGCCGCCGGGCGCAAGATCATCGACCTGACCAAGGATGCGCGCTCGGTGACCTACCGGCGCGGGGGCGACCTGCGTCTCACGGTCGAGGTGCCCGAGCACTTTCAGCTCGACGGCGACCAGTTCGGCAAGGTCATAGCCGTGCACTGCTGGGTCGAGCCGGGCGCGCTGAACGTGCGCGTCGCTGCCCCCGTCTGATTCCGTTTTCAGGCAGTAGCCGCGCGCGAGCGCCCGGGGCGGTCGGTGGCGGCTACTGCCTGAATACGGAATCTCGGGAGCTCGGCTGAGGAGCCCCGGCCGAGGAGTCCGGCTCAGGAGTCTGGAAGGGCCTTGGCGCCGGATGTCGACCGGGCCAGGTCGACATTTTCGGGAATCCCCGTCATCCGGGGCCCAGGAGACCCTCTGGGGAAATGCGTCAGTCGGTGGCCGGCCGTGGGCCCCTGGGAGCCGGCTCAGGAGGCCGTGGGCTCCCCCGAGATCACGCCGCGCAGCCAGTCACGGGCCTCAATGAAGACGTTGTCGTCGTAGCGAGGAACATACTCGATCAGCGCCCTGTCGGCCCGCGGGTAGGAACCCAGGAACATGACGTTCGGACTGAACCGGCGCACGCCGAGCAGGGAATCGGCGACGCGCTCATCCAGGATGTGCCCATCCGCGTCGATGACGAAGCGATAGCGGCCAAGCGCATCGCCGATCGGCCGGGACTCGATCAGGCTGAGGTTCACGCCACGGGTCGAGAACTGCTCGAGCAGCTCGAGGAGCGCGCCCGGGTGATCTTCGGGCAGCTCGACGATGAGGCTGGTCTTGTCGGCACCGGTCCGCGGAGGCAGGGGCACGGTGTCGAGACTGACGAGCACGAACCGGGTGACGGCGTTGTCGTTGTCGCCGATATTTGATGCCAGAACCTCGACGTCGAGGTGCGCCGTGATTCCGGGAGGTGCGATGGCGGCGTCCGCCGCATCCGTCTCGAACAGGGTCGCAGCGGCAGCGACGTTGGAGGTGGCCGGAATATGCCCGTGGCTGGGCAGCGTCGCATCCAGCCAGTTGTGACACTGGGCATAGGCGACCGGATGCGCGTTCACGATCTTCACGTCGGCCAGCGTCATGCCGGGGCGGGCGACAAGGACGAACTGCACCGTGACGAGGTACTCACCGACGATGCGCAGGTTCGGGATCTTGGCGAGCGCGTCCTGGGTGGCTGAGACGCCGCCCTCGATGGAGTTTTCGATCGCGATCATCGCGGCGACGCTGCGCCCGGAGGCGACATCCTCCAGGGCCTCGCCCACGTTGTTGACGCTCTGCCAATTGGCCCCGACGGCCTCGGGAACCTGGGCGAGGGCGGCCTCGGTGAAGGTGCCGCGCGGGCCCAGATAGCTGTAGGTCTCACGGTGGATCGGGGCTTCAGGCATGCTTCCGAGCCTATCGGCTGCACATTCCTCGCGGCCCGCAACCGGGCGGTGCCAGAATGGGCGAATGACCTCGCGTGCCGGAACCGTTGCCCTGCCCCACGACCTCGTTGACATCGAGGCCCTCGTCGCCGCCTACTACGCGCTGAAACCGAATGTCGAGGTTGCCGACCAGCGCGTCGCCTTCGGCACGAGTGGGCACCGCGGCAGCTCATTTGCCACCGCGTTCAACGAGGATCACATCCTCGCCACCACCCAGGCGATCGTTGAGTACCGCGACTCCCAGGGCATCACCGGGCCGCTGTTCATCGGCATCGACACCCATGCCCTCAGCCGGCCCGCCCAGACGAGCGCCCTGGCGGTTCTCATCGGCAACGGCGTCAACGTGCTGATGGACTCGCTCGATTCCGTCACCCCCACCCCGGCGATCAGCCACGCGATCCTGACCTACAACAGCGCGGCCAACGCCGAACAGAACGCGAGCGGCCTCGCCGACGGCATCGTCGTCACGCCGAGCCACAACCCGCCGGCCGACGGCGGCTTCAAGTACAACCCGACGCACGGCGGGCCTGCCGACAGCGATGCCACGACGTGGATCGCAAACCGGGCCAATGAGCTGCTCGCCGAGGGCCTTGTCGGCGTCAAGCGCGCCGACGCCGCCGCGGTTGCGGCGGCCGTGGGTGGCTACGACTACCTCACGAACTACGTCGAGGACCTCGGCACCATCATCGACATGGACGCCATCAAGAAGTCCGGCATCCGCGTCGGCGCCGACCCGCTCGGCGGCGCATCCGTCAACTACTGGTCGGCGATCGCCACCCGGTACGGCATCGACCTCACCGTCGTGAACCCGACCGTCGACCCGCAGTGGGCGTTCATGACGCTCGACTGGGACGAGAAGATCAGAATGGACCCGTCGTCGCCGAACGCCATGGCATCCGTGCTCGCCCGCCGCCACGACTTCGACCTCCTGACGGGAAACGACGCCGACGCCGACCGGCACGGCATCGTGACCCCGGATGCCGGGCTGATGAACCCGAACCACTTCCTGGCCGTCGCCATCGAGTACCTCTACTCGAACCGCGAGGGCTGGGCGCCCGATGCCGCGATCGGCAAGACACTGGTCTCCTCGAGCATGATCGACCGGGTCGCGGCGCGTCTCGGCCGCACCCTCTGGGAGGTTCCGGTCGGCTTCAAGTGGTTCGTGCCCGGACTCGTCGACGGCTCGGTCGCGTTCGGCGGCGAGGAGAGCGCCGGGGCCAGCTTCCTGCGCTTCGACGGCACCGTGTGGACCACCGACAAAGACGGCCTCGTCCTCTGCCTGCTGGCCGCCGAGATCTTGGCCGTCACGGGCAAGACCCCCAGCCAGCTCTACGCCGAGCTCGTCGAGTCGTTCGGTAGCCCCGCCTACGAGCGAGTGGATGCCGTGGCCACGAAAGCCCAGAAGGCCCGCCTCGGCAAACTGGACGGCGCTGCGATCGCCGCCACCGAACTCGCCGGCGAGCCGATCATCGCCAAGCTCAGCCACGCGCCCGGCAACGGTGCCGCCATCGGCGGCGTCAAGGTCGTGACCGAAAACGCGTGGTTCGCGGCCCGCCCCAGCGGCACCGAAGACGTCTACAAGATCTACGCAGAGTCGTTCCTCGGCGAAGAGCACCTGCGCCGGGTGCAGGCTGAGGCCCGCGTGATCGTCGACGCCGCCCTCGCCGAGTAGCGGCGAGTCTGTCGGCCAGTAAGTCAGCCGGTAAGTCAGCCAGTAGGTCAGCTAGTAGGTGGGGGCGGCAGGCAGGCCGAAGAACTCCTCCAGCGTGGTGATGCCCGTCGTGTGCATCTCGGCCGCGAGGTCTTTGCCGATGAAACGGAAGTGCCACGGCTCGTACTCATAGCCTGTGACCGGGGTCTTGTCTGCCGGGTAGCGCAGGATAAAGCCATAGCGCCAGGCGTTGGCTGCCAGCCACTCTCCGGCCGGAGCGTTGCCGAAACAGGCGCCCTCGATGCCGCATCCGCTCGCCGAGTCGAGGATGTCGGCGGCCATACCGGTCTGATGCTCACTGAAACCCGGCCGGGCACTCGTCGCGTCGGCGCCCGCCTGGCCGAGTGAGCTGACGTAGCCGCTGTAGCCGATCGTCTGGCTGGAGAAGGATCGATAGCCGCTCGCAACGATGAGCTGGAAACCACCCTCGGCCTTGGCCGCGCTGAATAGCTCCACAATCGCATCCGACATCCCCTGGCGAAGCGAATGACCGTGCGTGTTCGGGATGCCCGCGGGGGTGGCGACGAGGTCCGGCGGCACGTAGTTAGCGCCGTCTGGAATCGGGCGCAGCTTGTCGACGACGACCCAGATACTCGTGGGGTCGCTCGTGGAGTGGGCGGTCTTGTCGAAGCCGACCGCCGCGGGCGTCGCAGCCGCGCTGGGCGTTATCGCAGCCGGCGCACCAGTGGCGGGCACCACCGGGGTCATCAGGGTGGGTGGCGGATTGCTCGGGGTCGACTCGGGCATGGTGGTCGCCGAGACAACCGCGATGACGGCCCAGGTGGACATGATCGCGAGAGCCATGCCGAGCACTATTCCCGTGAGGGCGCGCCGGCGGCGCGCTGCCCTGCTGGGTCGGCGGCGGTCTCGATTTTCACTCACGCGATCAGACTAAACGAGCTACATGCCCCGCACCTTGGGGTTTGCTCGGCGGAGCCCGAAGGAATGCGCGCTACGCGATGCTCCAGAAGTGAGCGGTGCCGCGGGCGCGGCGTCGGCGGGGGCCGATTAATCACCCGGCAAGATTCTGGGCGCTTCAGCTTGCAGGAAAGTTTCCTACGGTATAACTTTGCACTCCGCGCAATTTTTTTTTGCGCGACAACTTCAAGGATTCCCATGTCACGAACCACCCCCAGCACCCCAGGCCAGTCGCGGGGAGAGGTGCAGGCGTCGGCGATCAAAGCCGCAGGCGGCGTACTCACGCACCGCCAGATCCTGTTCATCCTGTTCGGCCTCATGGCCGGCATGTTTCTGTCGGCTCTCGACCAGACCATCGTCGGCACATCGATGCGCACGATCGCCGACGACCTGTCGGGCCTCAGCCTGCAGGCGTGGGTAACGACGGCGTATTTGATCATGTCGACGATCTCGACCCCGATCTACGGCAAGCTCTCCGACATCTTCGGGCGGCGTCCGCTGTTCATGATCGCGATCACGATCTTCCTGATCGGCTCGTTGCTCGCCGGGTTCTCGACGTCAATGCCTGAGCTCGCCGTGTTCCGTGGGATCCAGGGCCTCGGCGCCGGTGGCCTGATGGCGCTGCCGCTCACGATCCTCGGCGATATCCTCGCCCCCCGCGAGCGCGCCAAGTACCAGGGCTACTTCCTCGCCGTCTTCGGCGTCTCCAGCGTGATCGGCCCACTGCTCGGCGGTCTGATGTCGGGCACTCCCTTGATTCTGGGAGTCGCCGGTTGGCGCTGGATCTTCTTGATGAACCTGCCCATCGGCATCATCGCAATGCTGATCGTTCTGCGCTTCCTGCACGTGCCGCACACCAAGCGCCCCGCGCGCATCGACTGGTGGGGGGCCGCGACCGTGATCATGGCGGTCATCCCGTTGCTGCTGGTGGCCGAGCAGGGCCGCGAGTGGGGCTGGTGGTCTGGAACCTCCATCGCCTGCTACCTGATCGGCATCGTCGGCATAGCGCTGTTCATCGTCGCCGAGCGCGCCATGGGTGACGACGCGCTCATCCCGCTCAAGCTCTTCAAGTCGCCGACGTTTCGCATGGCGACCATCATCGGCGTGCTCGTCGGCTTCGGCATGTTCGGCGCCATGATGACCATTCCCCTCTACCTTCAGCTGGTCACCGGGGCTACCCCGACCGAGTCTGGCCTCCTGATGATCCCGATGATCCTCGGCCTGATGATCTCCTCGATCGTCTCGGGCCAGCTGATATCGCGCACCGGCAAGTACAGGATGTTCCCGATTTTCGGCACCGCCTTCATGGGCGCTGGCTTCTTCTACATGACGTTCCTCTCGCCCGACAAGAACATGTTCTTCGTGCTCGGCGGAATGCTGCTGATCGGCCTCGGCCTGGGCCAGCTCATGCAGACCCTCACGATCGCCAGCCAGAACTCGGTCGGCCCGAGAGACATCGGCGTGGCCACGAGCTCCTCGACGTTCTTTCGCCAGATCGGCGGCACGATGGGCACCGCGGTCGTCTTCTCCGTGCTCTTCGCCCGCCTGCCCGACACGCTCTCGGCGGCGTTCTCGAACTCGAACACGATCGCCGGAATCCAGGCCGCCGCCCAGGACCCTGCCGTCACGAGCAACCCGGTGAACAAGGCGATCCTCGGAATTCTCGGTTCCCAGAACCCGTCGGTGATCGGCGGCGCCCTCAGCGGTGACTCGTCGTTCCTGAAGGGCGTCGACCCGCGGCTGTCGTTCCCGTTCCTGGAGGGCTTCGCAAACGCGACCGTCACCGTGTTCTGGGTGAGCCTGGCCGTGATTCTGGTTGCCTTCGCCCTCA
>JBBATW010000029.1:0-27986 GCA_040398585.1 Agreia sp. | reverse complement strand
CTGGGGGTCAGGGGGTCGCAGGTTCAAATCCTGTCAGCCCGACAGAAATGTCCCGGAAACTCAAGGGTTTCCGGGACTTTTTTAGTTAAAGTTTTGATCAAGCCATTGCGATGCCACCACTTTAACGGCTCGAGAGCCGCTGAGCCGGCTTTGTCGTCCCGGGGGCGGCGACGTCAGCACCCGCAATACGCCGATCGGCCGCTCGAACGCGGTCACGGAACGACCCAGCGTAGCTTCGTTGACACCGAGGTCCCGGGCGACGGTCGCGACCGCCCTGCCGGTGGTGAAGACCAGCTTCATGGCCTCGTCTGTGTACTCAGGAGTGAACTCCCGACGTGTTCTTGTCAAAGTGACCATTCTCTCTTGTGACGTGTGGACTCGTGGGTGTCAAGACCACCACCACGGGTATGACGCGCGAGAACCTCTACAAAGCGATGACGCGGGGTCGCGAGGCGAATACCGTCTGCGTTGCCGTCGACCGACCCGACGTTGACAAGATCGGGCCGCGAGGGGCGACAACCAGGACACGACGGCACGCGGCATCCTTTGCGGGGGTTCTGCAGCACATCGGCGCCGAACTGTCCTACACGAGACGATCGTCGCGCAGCAGAATGCTTGTGGTTCGATGGCGTAAATCGCTTCAGAGTTCGAGGCCGTCGCGGCCGCCGCGCGGCACGGTGGATGGACGGCTCTGGTGCGCGGCAGCGGCTCTCACTTGGTCACGCTGGCGACGCCATTTAATTGCCGGCATTCGCGGCGCTGACCGTTGAACTCCGGCGAGGCGAACCCCCCCTCTCGATGTCGAGAGCCTGCTCGCGCGCGGAACTGCGGCACGCGGTTGGAGGCCCAGGAAGTGGCGGACATCCTGTGTCCCCGGATTGTGATGTCGGTTGCGCAAAGGCAACGATTGGTCGGGTGCTCATCTCGAAAGCAATTGGACCGGTTACCGCAGAGATGCGACGGGCCCTCAACGAGCGCAGGGCCCTTATCGAAGACCCAGTGAGCGTTAGCCTCGACGAAGCACTGATCGCGGGAGACACGGGGAATCGCGAGTTCGGGGCCGTCGCAAGACGAGCGATTTCCCCGTAATCGTGAACTACTGGGTGACAGCCTCCAGTAGGAGGGCGAGCTCGTCGAGTTCGACGTCCCAGCCCTCTCGATTCTGCTCAAGACGTTCGCGACGGTAGCGGGTGCCGCCGGGGAGTGTGTCAAAGCCCGATTCGATCACGGTGACATCCGTTCCGGTGCCAGCATCGGAGATGGTGAAGCGCACATGCGTGGAGTACTCGTCAAGCTCTTCGGCGGGGATTCCCGACCAACGGAAGCCGAACGCGGCCTCAGGCACCACCTCGGTGATTTCGATTGGGAAGCTGCCGTAGTCATCCCAATCGATACTGCCGGTAGCACCGGGCTCGAGAGCGGCGAACCCCACACTGTCTCCGAACCACTTGACCATCACCTCGGGGTCGGTCAGTGCCTTCCAGACGCTCGCGCGCGAGGCCTCGACGTGCACGGTACGGGTCACGGTGTGGCCTTTGATTCTTGCGTGATCAGACACGGTGTTTCCTTTTCCTTCTCGTTCGAGCTGAGCGCTGCGGGACATTGCCCGCCGAGCGGCACGTGAAATCAACCGCGCCTCAACGAGCGTACCCAGCATTGCGACCCTCAGTCGCTGTACTCAGCGACTAGGTCTGGCTCAGCGCTTCCTCATCGGCGGCAACATTCTTCTGCACAGCGAACTGGGTCCGGTGCAATTCCTCGTACCGGCCACCGAGCGCCAGCAGTTCCTCATGCGTACCGCGCTCCACGATCGAGCCGTCCTCAACCACGAGGATCAGGTCCGCGCTGCGAATGGTGGAGAGCCGGTGTGCAATCACCATCGCCGTGCGTCCCTCAAGCGCCTCGCTGAGCGCCGCCTGCACGGCCGCCTCAGACGTCGAGTCCAGCGCCGCCGTCGCCTCGTCGAGGATGACGACGCGCGGCTGGGCGAGCAGGAGCCTCGCAATGGTCATCCGCTGGCGCTCACCCCCGGACAGTCGGTAGCCACGCTCTCCCACCATGGTGTCCAGCTGGTCTGGCAGGGACCGGATGAGCGGCTCGAGCCGCGCACGGCGGACGGCGTCCCACACCTCGTCGTCGGACGCCTCTGGCCTCGCCAGGCGCAGATTGGAGAGGATGGTCTCGTGGAACAGGTGGCCGTCCTGCGTCACCATGCCCAGGGTGTGCCGCATGGAGACGAAAGTGACATCGCGGACATCCGTCCCCGCGAGGCGCACAGCGCCGCTGTCGACGTCATACAGGCGCGAGAGGAGCTGCGCAATTGTGGACTTGCCGGCACCGGACGAGCCAACGAGGGCAACGGTCTGCCCCGGCTCTATCCTGAAAGACACGCCGTGCAGCACCTCCTCGCCACCGCGGGTGTCCAGCGCGGCAACCTCCTCGAGAGAGGCGAGGGACACTTTGTCTGCGGACGGGTAGGCGAAGCGGACGTTGTCGAACTCGACGGCCACCTGGCCTTCGGGGACGGCGACGGCGTCGGGCTTCTCCTTGATGAGCGGGTCGAGGTCCAGCACCTCGAAGACGCGCTCGAAGCTGACCACTGCACTCATGATCTCCACCCGTGCGTTTGCGAGGCTGGTAAGCGGCGCATAGAGGCGGGTGAGCAGGAGCGCCAGGGTGACCACCTCACCGGTATTCAGCTGGCCGGCGAGTGCGAGGAAGCCGCCGAGCCCATACACGAGCGCCAGGGCGAGAGCGGAGACGAGCATCAGTGCGGTGAAGAAGACGAACTGCAGCATCGCGGCCCGGACCCCGATGTCGCGGACACGGGCGGCTCGGACGCGGAACTCCTCGGCCTCTTCGTCGGGCCGGCCGAACAGCTTGACGAGAGTGGCGCCGGGCGCCGAGAAGCGCTCGGTCATCTGCGTGCTCATGGCGGAATTGTGATCGGCGGCCTCGCGGCGCAGCGTGGCGAGGCGGCTGCCCATGCGGCGTGCGGGTACCAGAAAGATGGGCAGCATGATCACGGCGAGGACCGTCACGAGCCAGGACGTGCTGAGCATGACGATCAGGGTGAGAGTCAGCGCCACGATGTTCGTGACCACGCCTGACAGAGTGCCGCTGAAGGCCTGCTGAGCGCCGATCACATCGTTGTTGAGGCGGCTGACGAGGGCGCCCGTCCGCGTGCGGGTGAAGAACGCGATCGGCATCTTCTGCACGTGGTTGAAGACGGCGGTGCGGAGGTCCAGGATCACGCCCTCGCCGATCCGCGCCGAGTACCAGCGTGTTACGAGTGACACGGCGGCGTCGGCCACGGCCACGAGGGCGATGACGACGGCGAGCCAAACGATCGTGGCGACCTGGCCCTGAGCGATGATGACGTCGACCACCCGGCCGGCGAGTACCGGCGTCGCGACCGCGAGGAAAGCTCCCACGGTGGAGAGGGCGATGAAGATCAGCAGCTTCGAGCGGTAGGGCACCGCGAACGTCAGGATCCGCCGAACGGACTCACGGGAGAAGGCGTGCTTGCCTTCCCTGGCGGTAGAGATCTTGTACAGCGAGCTCCAGGCCGCGCCTTCCATGCTCATTGAGGTTCCTTCCGAGGGCAGAAAATCAAGCATAGATGGCGATTCGTCCGAGCTCAGGGTTCTCACAGCGGCGGTGAGGGTTTGGCTGAGCGCGATGAGGGATGGCCTCATTTCAGGGTCAATGTGCCAACTGCTCGGTTCATGCCCAAGCGATGTCTCGACATCACCATGCAGCCGCATTGGAAGGAACTTGGTCATTTGCCTCGATTGCACAGGGGCCCGGTCACGGGCGAAGGGCGACTCGGCGGGCTGGCGTTCTGCACCAGGCTGCGGCAGAACCTCGGCGAGGCCTACTGCTGGCTGATGCCGGAGTGGAGCCCCGGCGACCGCATCTTCGTCTTCGGGTTCAGCCGCGGCGCCTGCCCCGAAGGCAGCCGCCACCGGCGCATCCGCTCGAACACGCCCCTTCCTGGGCGTCGCCAACGAAGAGCATCCGCGTGCCAGACACATCGAGCACGGCGGCCGCCCTGAGCAGGGCATCCCCGTCGGCGCTCTGGTGCGGGTCGAGCTGCAGCCACTGGGCCGACGTCGGCCGACCCATCAGGGCGAGCTGTTTGGGATCTCGAGATGGGCCAAGCAGATGGATGCTCGCTCCCGCGATCGGAAGAGCGATCACGTTTTTCGCGGGGTCCAGATCGGGCACGTAGGAGACGGGCGGCCTGTTTCGGAACTGCGTGCCGTTGCGGCTCAGCAACCGATCTGTCGCCTTCGCGTTGCCCATCGAGTTCAGGACCAGCGAATCCGCTCCACGCATCGACCGCGAAGCCACTGATGTGGTCCTGATGGTGATGGGTGGCGACGACGACATCGAGGTGCGGGGAGTGCCGGCCGGAGCCGTCGCTGTGAGATTCGCGATGACCGTCGTCTGCTCTGGCATTGGGGGCTGCTTTCGGGGCCGGAAACTGCTCGGCTGCGTGGAGGGACGCGAAGGTCAGGCGCAGCAGCGAAGACGCGTCGACCCAGGCCGCCAGAGGATCCGTTGACGTCACCTGGTTGCTCCACGTCTGCAGCACTTCAGCCCGCTTCAGACCTACCTCGTGGCAGGATTCCGTTGGGGCCGGGACTCGCATTGTTGCCTTTCTCATCCGCCGAACTACGAGCGATGAGTGTTCTGCATGAGGTGCCGATTCGAGCATCCCGCGTGCACCCCGCGTGCACCCCGCGTGCACTCCGCGTTGGGAACCCTCCGTTTGCCCCGGGTTTCGTGAGGTTTGGTTAATCTCGACCCGTGGCAGAGATGCGGCGTAGCCGGGGGTGCTTCAGGATGCGGAGCCGGACATGGCGGAACGGAACAAAGTGCGGTCGCATCGCGTCAGGCGTAGCGTCGAAGCATGAGCCTCAGACCCGACAAAGATGATGTGACCACGCTGGCCTTTCTGACCCAGGCGGTGCACGCAGGAAACATCGTTGACCCTGCGTCGGGGGCGATCTGCACGCCGATCATCATGGCGAATTCGTATGCCCTGCCGGAGGACCCGTCGGGGGTGAGCTGGTCGGGCACGGACGTTCCCCTCTACACGCGCAACTCCGGAACCAACCAGCTGGGCCTGCAGGCCAAGATCGCCGCGTTCGAGGGCGCGGAGGATGCTGTTGTGCTCGCCAGCGGTGTTGCGGCCCTGCACGCGGTGTTCTTCAGCTACCTGAACACGGGAGATCACATCGTCGTGGCGGATGTCACGTACGAGGCACCCTGGCGACTCTTCACCGAGCTGCTGACTAAGAAGTACGGCATCGAGGCGACCTTCGTCGACGCGACCGATCTGGGCGCAGTCCGTGCCGCGATGCGCAGCAACACCCGCCTGGTGCACGTCGAGCCGATCGCCAACCCGACGACGAAGGTCACCGACATCCGGGCCCTCGCCACGATCACTCACGAAGCCGGGGCGCTGCTCGTCGTGGATTCGACCTTCACTCCGCCGCCGTTCTATCGGCCCCTCGCCGACGGCGCCGACCTGGTCGTGCATTCGCTCACGAAGTACATCAACGGCCACGGCGACGCGATGGGCGGCGCGGTGGCCGGCTCACACGAACTGATCAGGCCGCTGAAGACGGATGCGATGGTCGACGTCGGGGGAGTGATCTCCCCGTTCAACGCGTGGCTCATCACCCGCGGCTCGGTGACCCTGCCGCTTCGAATGACCCGTCACCTCGAGTCGGCTCAACTCGTCGCTGAGTTCCTAGACCAGCATCCCGGCGTGGCCTATGTCGCCTACCCGGGCCTTGCCTCGCATCCGCAGCATGAGCTGGCTTCCCGGCAGTTCGGTGGCCGGGGCTTCGGGGCGATGATGGCGTTCGCCGTGCACGGCGGGCCGGACGAGCAGAACGCGTTCGTTGCGCGCCTTCGCGTCATCACGTCGGCCGTATCGCTCGGGCACGACGAATCCCTGATCGTGCATGTGGGCGCGGATGGCCCGCGCGTCGCTGCCTATCCGGAGACGTTCCGAAAGCACGGACACCTGCGTTTCTCAGTCGGCCTCGAAGACCCGTCAGACCTCATTGCCGATCTCGCCGCCGCGCTGAGCGGGAGTGAGTGAGCGTCTAGAGAGTTCTCCCGCGCCGGGTGGCACGAACGCAGAATCAAGAAGAGTGGTTTCCCCGGCGTCCGCGTGGTGTTTTCCCGTGCCAACGTCCACGCTGGTGTGGCCCCGCTTGTGCACGCCCAACTCCTGATGATCCGAATTGGCCATTGACAATCGGAATTGATAACGTTCGGCTATGAATTTCACTCCCCAGACCATCGAAGGACTGGCGGATGAGCTCGATATCGGTGTTGATGACCTCGAGCCGTATGGTCGGGGAAAAGCCAAGCTGTCGCTCGACCTGCTCTCCCGCCCCTCGAACGGCGAGGGTCGACTCGTGCTCGTTACCGCGATCAACCCGACGCCTGCGGGTGAGGGCAAGACCACGGTATCTATCAGCCTGGCGATGGGTCTGCGTCGATTGGGTAAGAACGCCGTGCTGGCTCTCCGGGAACCATCACTCGGGCCGGTGTTCGGCGCGAAGGGCGGAGGCACTGGAGGCGGCAAAGCCTCGCTCACCCCGGCGGACGACATCAACCTCCACTTCACCGGCGACATTCATGCGATCACCACCGCCCACAATCTGCTGTCAGCGCTCATCGACAACGCCATATTCTTTCGAGAAGAGATCCCGGGCAGGGGCATGATCGATCCCGGTCAGGTCACGTGGGGACGCGCGCTGGACATGAACGACAGAGCGCTCCGGCAAAGTATTGTCGGCATCGGCGCCAAGACCGACGACGTCTCGCGCCAGGAGCACTTCGACATCACGGCGGCAAGCGAGATCATGGCGATCATGGCCCTCGCGTCAGGTCTGCAAGATCTGGAGGACCGACTGTCTCGTATCGTGGTGGGGCGAACGCATTCGGGGCAAGCGGTCACCGCAGGAGACCTCCGGGCTTCGGGCGCAATGACGGTGGTGCTTCGCGACGCGTTGCGACCAAATCTGGTGCAAACCGAGGAGGGCGGCCCCGCGATCGTGCACTGTGGCCCCTTCGGAAATATCGCACATGGCTGCAATAGCGTCATCGCGACACGCCTTGCGATGAAACTCGGCGACTACGCGATCACTGAGGCAGGGTTCGGGTTCGATCTCGGTGGCGAGAAATTTCTGGATATCAAGTGCCGTCTCGCGGGGATCTGGCCCCGTGCCGTCGTCATCGTGGCCACACTGCGGGCTCTCAAGATGCACGGAGGCGCGCCGGTCGCGACCAGCGGTGAGCCAGATGCAACCGCGCTCATCAAAGGACTGGAACACCTAGAGCATCATCTCGCTACAGCGAGCGCCTTCGGCCTCACGCCGATCGTCGCGATCAATCTCTTCCCGAACGATACCGAGTCGGAACTGTTACTGGTCGAAAAAGCCGTCGCTGAGCGCGGTGTTCGATTCGCCCGCACCGACGGCTTCGCGCGCGGCGGCGAAGGATCAATGGATATCGCCCGGGTGGTGAGCGAAGTGGTCGATCTCACCGACGTGTCACCGCCCCAGCCGCGATTCATGTACAACGAATCGGATTCCTCGCACGACAAGATCCGCAAGATCGCCAGAGTGGTCTACGGCGCCAGCGATGTGGCGTTCACCCCGACTGCTGAGATGGACATCGCCCGAATCGCAGAGCTGGGCTACTCGAATCTCCCCATCTGCATGGCGAAAACTCACCTTTCTCTCACTGACGACCCCAGAATTGCCGGTCGCCCCCGTAACTTCATCATCACGGTTCGGGAGGTTCGACTTTCGGCGGGTGCGGGATTCCTTATTCCGATGACGGGAGCGGTGCTGACCATGCCCGGGCTTCCCAGAGTGCCCGCCTCGCGGAACATCCGATTGCTCCCGGATGGCAGCATTGCAGGACTGATGCAGAACGACTGACAACGCCCATCCGCCCGCGCCGTGTCCCGAACGCTTTCTCGAAGTCAGGAGTCATCGGGTGCCCGCGGCCTTGGTCATTGCCGTACCGACATAGGAATACACGACGAAGACCTCAGCGGCCACGAAGGCCTCCTGCAGCACGCCCTGCACCGCGGCCAGCATGTACTTCGAATCCCAGCCCATATAGAGGTAGTGCGACTCATCGAGTGCGTCCCAATGTCCGTTCCAGGCCTGGGCCTCGTAGATGGGGCCGCCGCGGCGATTGCTGAATGCTTCGACGGCCGGCCGGGCATCCGCCCAGAGCCGCTTGAAGATGCGGTTGAAGAGCGACTTGACGTCATAGACCTCCCAGTGCTCGCCGCGGTACTCGACGTAGTCGAACTCCTTCTCCCAGCCTCGGGGCCAGCCGCGGCGGCGCTCGGCGTCGAGGATGGGCGTGAGTCCGTCGTCGTCGATGCCGACCACGGCGGGGCGTGCCCAGACGCGCAGGAATTGCTCTGTCTGCTGCACGGTGCGCAACGCGATCGCCGCGGTTCCCCAGAGAACAACGTCAGCCAGTGCAGCGGTCGAGGCGATGGCACTCGCGGCGTAGAGGGCACGCTTGTCGGGGAACGACTTGTCGACTGCTTGGTCAGACAGCGGCTGCTCGAGGAGAGTCAGGTTGCCGAGGGTAGCCGCCAAGGCGCGATGGCTGTTCTGCTCGTCGTCGCTGTAGTCGGCCCAGGCGCGCTCGCCGTCACCGCTCCAGCTATCGGATGGGGCCAGCGGGAAGACGCGCTCGACGTCGAGGCCCGCCAGGCTGTCGAGATCGGCGAGGCGCCCCAGTATGTAGCCGGCGTAGGGGAGGTCGCCGTACTTCAGTGCGACCTTCACTCGCTCATCGCTCGGCGTGATGCGGGCGATCGCGAGCACGAGGCCGGCACCCGACTCCCGACGGGCGCGGCAGAGGCGGGCGACCAGGCGATCGTTCGTCAGCCCGACGACCGTGCGGCGCAGCTGCAGCGACTGGATCTGCTCCAGCAGCACGATCAGCGCATCCTTCGACAGCTCGCCGCGCGCGAAGTCGCGGTACGCGCCCAGCACGAGCGGGTACATGCCCCGGCCGAACGTGTTGAGGAAGGCGAACTGGCGGGCGAGCTCGGTCTCGGCGGGCTCGGCCTCCAGCAACAGCTGCGGCGAGAGCAGGATGCGATAGATCGCCGAGTACTCCCGCCAGTGGGCTGCGTGCGTTCTGAGCGTGGCCAGGTCAAGGCGCGGGAACTCCGCGCGGAAGGCGTCGTACACCCCGCGCTCGCCGGCGAACGCGACCTCGCGTCCCGTCGTCATCACGAGGAGGTGGCGCCAGAAGCTGCCGATGGACTCGCCGGTGTTCGTCTCGATCGGAAGCCAGAAGTCGTCTTCGATCTCGGTCTGCTCCGCGTGTGACAGACCCATCAGCACGTAGTTGTGAATGAGCTCGTGGTCTCGGAGCGGCTCGCCCGTGGAGTTGAGGCTTTCGAAGATCTGCTGGGCGTTCGCATCCGCACCGAGGGTGATGGCGACGTGTTCGAGTTTCTTGAGGCCCGCCCAGATTCGGGGAGCCTCCTCGGCGAGCACCTGGCTGCGGAAGAAGGCGTAGTTGTCATCGAAGCGGGAGTCGCGCTGCTCGTCTTTTTCCAATGGTCGGTCGAGCACGACGCGTTCGAAGATGCGCGCCCAGGCCCGGTGGGGGCGCAGCTTGGTGCGGGTTGCGTCGGTGGGGCTGACAAGTACGCGCGCGAGTTCGGCGGCGAGGGCCGGGTCGTCGCCCCGCACGGTGTGCGCGAGCGCTGCGATGAGCAGCATCAGGGTCGTGACCCGCTGCTGGCCGTCGATCAGCACCAGCTCGGACGCCGCCTCGTCGGTGCTGTTGGTCGACAGGATCGAGCCGAGGAAGTGCGTGTGCCGATCTTCTGAGTCGGCCACGGCGCGGATATCGCCCAGCAGTTGCTCGCAGGCGCCGATGTCCCAGCGGTACTGGCGCTGATAGACGGGGACGACGATCGTCGTCTCCGCGGTGGAGAGCCAGGCAAATGTGTTGACCGCCGTCGCGTCGACGTTCGTGGCAATGACCATAGTTTTGCTTCGTCCCTCAGAGTGCGATGTTCTCCAGCAACTCGCAATTCTAGGCGACGGCGTCTGCGGCGTGGATCAGGCAACGCCATGGGCCCCAGTTGTACCCTTGTCTCAGTTGGGCCTGTTAAAACGTGCTGGCCCCTAAGAAAGGACATGGTTCTCATCATGGCTTACATCAAATCAGCAGCACTCGAGGAGACCGGGTACGTGGTCCTGGACCGCTACAACCAGGAGCTCGACCCCAAGGAATGGCTCGATATCGAGTTCGTCGACTGGAAGTCCTCGGGCGAGACCCAGTTCGCTCCCCTGGCGAGTGCATTCGGCGAGGTCGAGTGCAACGGCTTCTGGAACCACAAGCCGCCGCGCACCGACAAGGACGGCGTCTGGGTCGAATCCCAGGTCGCCAAGGCCCCGAACCTCACGCGCCGCGCGCAGGAGCCGGGCGCGAACGTCGGCCGCTGCCGCGTGATCGAGCTTCAGCCGAACGACTACGCTGACGCACTCTACAACCTGCACCAGGACGACAACAACCGCCTGAACCCGGATGGCACGGGCTGGGTCGTGCGCGGATTCTTCAACCTCACAGACGACAAAGACAGCTACTTCGTTCTGCGCGACAACCGCACCGACCCGAGCGTCGAATACCGCATCGCCCTGCCGGCCGGAGCCCAGCTGATCGTCGACACCCAGCGACTGTGGCACGCCGCCGCCCACAACGGCACCGAGCCGCGCTACTGCCTCATCACCTCATGGGAGTCTGGCCCCGCTCTCGACGCGTACATCGAGAAGTACAACGGCGTGGCCCGCGTGCCCAACGTCGAGGTGCCCCAAGAGATTCTGGATGCCGGCCAGGCCGAGCAGACTCGTCGCCTCGCAGCACGGGCCGCGGCACTCGCCGCCCGCGGCGTCGCCGAGACATCGGTGATGAGCGAGGCCTAGACTGCACTCGTTTCGAGCGGAAGCCCCCGACCTGTTTGGTCGGGGGCTTCTTTTATGGACCGTTATCGAAACGTTACCCCTCATTCAGGGGGGTTATCGTTTTCGAAACAACTTACGCATAGCCTCGATCTAAGTCGATTTCACCCCGTTCGGGGGGTGGCTTCTGATTTTCAATGTCAGGATGACTGGCAATCCATGAGGGTAGGAGACTTTACGTGTTCACAACGAAATACCGCCGCCGAGGGCTGTTGGCGATCGCTACCGTCGCCGCATCGGCAATGGTTCTGACCGGCTGTGTGCAGAGCGACAGGGACCCTACTGCCACGGCAGGGTCCGTCGACAGCACATTCGTCTTCGCTGCGTCCAGCGATCCTGCAAGTCTTGACCCTGCATTCGCCAGTGACGGCGAGTCGTTCCGGGTATCACGCCAGATCTTTGAGGGCCTCGTCGGCGTCGCTCCCGGCACCGCGGACCCTGCCCCGCTACTTGCGGAGTCATGGGCTCAGTCCGACGACGGGCTCTCATACACGTTCGCCCTCAAGCAGGGCGTGAAGTTCCATGACGGCACCGATTTCAATGCCGCCGCTGTCTGCTTCAACTTCGACCGCTGGTTCAACTTCACGGGAATCGCCCAGAGCCCCAGCGTCGCTTACTACTACGGCAACCTGTTCCGCGCCTACGCGGACAACCCGGCCGGTGCTGTCTATGCCAACTGCGCCACGAGCGGCGACAACGAGGCGACCGTGACCTTGGCCCAGCCCTTCGCGGGCTTCATCGCTGCGCTGTCCCTGCCGGCCTTCTCTATGCAGAGTCCGGCCGCATTGGTCGAGTACGCAGCCGACGAGATCGGTGGCTCTGAAGAGGCGCCAACCCTGAGCCAGTATGCCCAGGCGCATCCCACAGGCACCGGCCCGTTCGCTTTCAACTCGTGGGAGATCGGCTCGCAGATCGAGCTCAGCGCCTACCCGCAGTATTGGGGTGAGCAGGGTGACGTTCAATCGATCATCTTCCGCGTGATCGACGACCCGCAGGCCCGTCGCCAGTCCCTGGAGGCCGGCAGCATCGACGGCTACGATCTCGTGGCACCGGCAGACACCGTCGCCCTCTCGTCGGCAGGATTCCAGATCATGCCCCGTGACCCGTTCACGATCCTCTACCTCGGTATCAACCAGTCAGTGCCGGAACTTCAGGACATCCGCGTTCGCCAGGCCATCTCGCTGGCGATCGACAAGCAGCAGCTGATCGACCAGACGCTGCCCGCGGGAACCAAACTGGCCACCCAGTTCATTCCGCCGGTCGTCGCGGGCTATAACGACAGCGTCACCACGTTCGAGTACGACCAGGCGGCCGCGCGCCAGCTGCTCACGGACGCGGGCTACCCGAACGGGTTCACGCTTCAGTTCAACTACCCGACCGGAGTCTCCCGGCCCTACATGCCCACGCCGGAGGAGGTCTTCACCAACCTCAGCGCTCAGCTGGGCGCCGTCGGCATCACAATCGACCCGCAGCCGAACGCCTGGAGCCCGGACTATCTGGACCGCATTCAGGCTGGAACAGACCACGGAATCCACCTGCTGGGCTGGACCGGCGACTACAACGACACCGACAACTTCGTCGGCGTCTTCTTCGGCACGCAATCGCTCGAGTTCGGCTTCGACAACCCCGCCCTGTTCACGGCCCTCACCGATGCTCGAGGCATCAGCAGCATCGAGCAGCAGGTCCCGGCCTACGAGGCCATCAACGAGACGATCGCGAAGTACATTCCGGCCATCCCGTTGGCGCACCCAGCCCCCTCGCTTGCCTTCTCCGAACGGGTCGAGAGCTACCCGGTCAGCCCCGTCAACGACGAGGTGTTCAACCTGATCCAGCTCAGGGCCTAAGCCGCGCGCTACCGGCCTGATCTGAATCAGGCCTGATCAAAAATTCAGTTTGACCGTTCGCGGGGCAGGGTGTCCAGGCATCCTGCCCCGCGAATCTACGGAAGGCAGTCGTGCTTCGCGTCGTCGCTAAACGAATCATTCTGGTGATTCCAACCCTCTTCGGGTTGTCTCTTCTTCTCTTCCTCTGGGTGCGCAACCTGCCGGGCGGGCCGGCCACGGCACTCCTCGGCGAGCGGGCCACCCCCGAGGCCGTGGCCCAGATCAATGAGGCGTTCGGCTTCAACCGGCCGATCATCGAGCAGTACTTCATCTACATGCAGCGCATTCTCTCGGGGGACTTCGGTGTCTCCATCGCAACCGGTCGCCCCGTGCTGACCGAATTCGCCCTGCGCTTCCCCGCCACGATCGAGCTGACCATTGTGGCCCTCATCTTTGCCATCGGCATCGGCGTGCCGCTCGGCTACGTGGCCGCAAAATACTACGGCAAGGCCACCGACCATGTCTCCGTCGTCGTCAGCCTGATCGGCATCACCATCCCGGTCTTCTTCCTGGCGTTCATCCTCAAATGGATTTTCGCGGTGCGGCTCGGCTGGTTCCCGCCCGACGGCCGGCAGGACTCCCGCATCGACGCCACCCACGTCACCGGCTTCTGGGTGCTCGACGGCTTCCTGACAGGGGAGTACGACGCGGCCTGGGACGCGATGATGCACCTCATCCTTCCCGCCATCGCCCTCGGCACCATCCCGCTGGCGATCATCGTGCGCATCACCCGGGCCTCCGTGCTCGAGGTGTCGGGCGCCGACTACGTGCGCACCGCGCGCGCCAAGGGAATTCTTGAACGCACCATCCGCGACCGGTTCGTGCTTCGGAACGCGATGCTTCCCGTCGTCACCACGATCGGACTGCAGCTCGGCCTCCTGATTTCCGGGGCGGTGCTGACCGAAACGGTATTCGCCTTCAGCGGCATCGGCCGCTTCTTGGCCCAGGCAATCTTCGCCCGGGACTTCCCGGTGTTGCAGGGGTTCATCCTCTTCATCGCCGTGCTCTACGCCTTGATCAACCTCCTGGTGGACCTCAGCTACAGCCTCATCGACCCCAGGGTGCGTGTGCAGTGAGATCAGTTACCGTGCCGAAGAAGAAGGCCGGCGCCGACGATCAGGGTTCCAGCCTGTGGGCGGATGCGTTCCGTCGGCTGCGCAGAAACCCGCAGGCAATCGCGGGCGCAATCATCGTGCTGCTCTTCGTGCTTGTGGCCGTGCTGGCTCCATGGCTCGCCCCGTTCGGCGGTGAGGAACTGCCGGGGCAGAGGGAGATCCGCCCCACCCGCATCCCCGGCATCGGTGAGGTCCCGGGCTTTCCCCTCGGGCTCGACCGCTTCGGCGGCGACGTGCTCTCCAAGCTGATCTGGGGAGCCCGGGCCTCCCTCCTGATCGGTCTCATCTCCACCGCGCTGGGCCTTGCCGGCGGGTTGCTGATCGGCATCATCGCCGGGGTGTTCGGCGGCTGGGTCGACAACGTGCTCATGCGTTTCGTCGACATCCTGCTGTCGGTGCCGAACCTGCTGCTCGCTGTGAGCATCGCCGCCATTCTCGGACAGGGGCCGCTGGCGATCATGATCGCCATCGGGGCCAGCCAAGTGCCCATCTTCGCGCGGCTGCTGCGGTCGTCGATGCTGCAGCAGCGCACGGCGGACTATGTTCTGGCAGCGCAAACGCTGGGCCTCAGCCGGCGTACGGTCACGATGAGCCACGTGCTGCCCAACAGCCTCGGGCCGGTCGTCGTTCAGGGCACCCTGAGCCTTGCCACCGCCGTCATCGACGCCGCGGCACTGTCGTTTCTCGGGCTCGGCGGCGGCAGGCCGGAAACGGCCGAGTGGGGGCGCATGCTCACCTATGCCCAGAACGATCTCGCCATAGCCCCCCAGCTGGCGTTTTTGCCGGGTATCTGTATCGCGATCACCGCGCTGGGGTTCACACTGTTCGGCGAGGCCCTGCGTGAATCGCTCGACCCGCGGCAGCGCGGCAGGTAGCCTGCGTCAGGCGATCTGCAACTCGTTGCCCGGAATCGATGCCAGAAGCTGGCGGGTGTACGGGTGCTTCGGGTTGCTGAAGAGCTCCTCGGAGGCGGCCGCCTCGACGATTGCGCCATCCTTCATTACGCATACCTGATCGCTGACAAGGCGCACGACGGCGAGATCGTGTGAGATGAACAGGTAGCTCAGGCCGAGGCGCTCCTGCAGCTCGCTTAGCAGGTTCAGGATCTGGGCCTGCACCAGCACATCCAACGCCGAGACGGGCTCGTCACAGATGATCAGGTCTGGGTTCAGAGCGAGGGCGCGGGCGATTGCCACCCGCTGGCGCTGGCCGCCGGACAGCTCGCTCGGGTAGCGACGCAGCATTGTCGATGGCAGCGAGACCTGGTCGAGCAGGGCCCGTACGCGGGCCCGACGCTCGGTCGGGGTGCCACGCTTGTAAGCGACCAGCGGCTCCTCGACGATGCGACCGATGCTGAAGGACGGATTGAGGGACGAGTAGGGATCCTGGAAGATCGGCTGCACCCGCTCGCGGAAGTCGCGCAGCGCCTTCTTGTTCAGGCTCGCGACGTCCTGGCCGTTGAAGGCGATCGAGCCTGAGGTGGGATCGAACACGCGTAAGAGCATCCGGGCGGTCGTGGTCTTGCCGGAGCCGGACTCGCCGACGATCGCGACGGTCTGCCCGCGCGGGATATCGAACGAGACGTTGTCCACGGCGACGAACGGCTCGCGCTTGCCCCGCACCGGGTAGGTCTTGGTGAGACCGCGAACCTCGACGATGTTGTCGGGGGCTGCTGTGCTGCCGGTCGCTTCCGAGGCGTCCGCAGCCAACCGGGCGGCGGTGCGGGTCGGCCGGTTGCTGCCGCGGATGGCGGCGACGCTCGGCGCCGCGGCGACCAGGGCCTTCGTGTACTCATGCTGCGGATCGGTGAGGAGTTGGGCGGCAGGGCCCGTCTCGACGACGAGGCCGCGGTGCATGACGACCAGCTGTGATGCCCGCTCGGCGGCGAGGCCCAGGTCATGAGTGATCAGAAGCACGCTCGAGCCGAGCTCCGCCGTCATGGCATCGATCTGGTCGAGGATGGTGCGCTGCACCGTGACATCGAGGGCGCTCGTCGGCTCATCCGCAATGAGTAGCCGCGGGGAGCAGGCGAGGGCGATGGCGATCAGGGCCCGCTGGCGCATGCCGCCGGAGAACTCGTGCGGATACTGACGGGCCCGCTCGGCGGCGTTGGGCAGCCCCGCGGCGGCGAGGGTCTCGATGACCTTCTCATCCACATTCTTGCGGGTGGCCTTGCCATGGGCGAGAAGCGTCTCGGCGACCTGGGTACCGATGCGAGAGACGGGGTTCAGATTCGACATCGGATCCTGCGGCACGAGACCGATGGAGGCTCCACGAAGGCCGCGCATCTCTGACTCCGGCATACCGACCAATTCGCGGCCGTTGAACTCGATACTGCCCCCGGTGACCCGGCCATTGCCCGGCAGCAGTCCGATGATCGCCATCGCGGTCGTTGACTTGCCCGAGCCCGACTCGCCGACGATGGCGAGTGTTTCGCCCTGGCTGATCTCGAAGGACACTCCGCGTACGGCGTCGACGTCGCCGGCGGTCGTTCTGAACGAGACGGCAAGGTCGCGAACGCGTAAGAGGGAGGGCACCGATTGATCCATAGATCTATCGTGCCCTAGGGATGCCCGACAGACGTGGTTTACGGGCATTTTTTAGTGGTCGGAACAAGGAAGGCCGCCAGTAATTCCTGTCAGTCGGGCTGTTCTCGGCTGGGAGTGTCATTGGAGGAAGCCTGCTTGAACGCTTTCATGACAGGACTCGGGGGATAGTAGAGGGTGCCCAAAACGGGGGGTAGTGGGGACGGTTTCGACCGATTCGACTTATTCCCCTCGTGAAAATCTGTACGAAAGACGAGACCATGCCACGTTTAGACGGCTCTTCCGACCGGCCCTCCATGGCCGGCAAGCTCGGCGCCCTGACGGGAATCGTCGGGCTCAGCGCCATCACCGGGCTGTTGGCCACCGCAATGGTGACCCCGGCGCTGGCCGTCACGGGCATGACGATGAACAACTCCATTGGCATCTTCGAGAACCTGCCCGAGTACATTCAGCCCGACATACTGGCCCAGAAGACGAACATCTATGCCGTAGACAGCGCCGAGAACCCGGTGCTCTTGGCCTCTGTTTTCGCGCAGAACCGGGAAGAGGTCGGCTGGGACCAGATCTCCCAATTCGCCAAGGATGCCGTCATTGCGACCGAGGACCCCCGCTTCTACACTCACGGCGGGGTGGACGTGGCCTCGACCTTGCGGGCCGCTCTGGGCAACGTGTCCTCGGGGGGAATCGAGTCGGGTGCCTCAACGATCTCGATGCAATACGTGAAAAACATTTTGGTGCAGCGTGCCGAGGCCGAGAACGACTTGGAGCTGAGGGCCGCTGCCTATGAGGATGCCGCGGGCACCAGCATCGATCGCAAGCTTCGCGAAATGAAGCTGGCCATCGGACTCGAGAAAGAGTTCACCAAAGATGAGATCCTGCTCGGCTATCTGAACATCGCCGGCTTCGGCGGTCAGACCTATGGCATCCAGTCAGCCGCGATGCTCTACTACGGCGTCAGCGCCGTAGATCTGACCGTGGCTCAGGCCGCGAGCCTGATCGCGATCGTCAACCAGCCCAACGGACTGCGAATCGACAACCCCGACAACATCGCTGCGAACCAGGCCCGCCGCGACATGGATGTGCTGCCCTCGATGCTGCGCGAGAACCGCATCACCCAGGCGCAATTCGACGAGGCGATAGCCACCCCCGTCACGCCCGTCATCACCCGGCCCTCGACCGGCTGCCAGACCGCAAACGAGCTGGGCGCCGGGTTCTTCTGCGACTACGTCAGTCGTACCATCGCCAACCAGTCGATTCTCGGCGAGGACGAGAACGGTAAGGCGAACACGCTGCGCCGCGGCGGCTACGACATCTTCACCACGCTGGATGTCGACCTGCAGGTGGGCGCCCGCGACACCACCAACGCCAATGTGCCCAAGTCGAGCAACGTGCTCGACGTCGGCTCCTCGCTAGTGACTGTCGAGCCCGGCACGGGGCGAATTCTCGCCATGGCGCAGAACAAGGACTTCAATGCCGACCCCGAGAACCCCTCCCCGGAGGCCACCGCTTTGAACTACAGCACGGATCAGGCCAGCGGCGGCTCGACCGGCTTCCAGGTTGGATCGACCTACAAGGTCTTCACCCTGGCGGAGTGGCTTGAGCAGGGGAACTCGTTGAGCGATCGGGTCAACGGAAATCGGCAGACGTGGGACCCGTTGTCGTTCCGGGACAGCTGCCAAGGCCCGGGACTCGAACCATATACACCCCGGAACGACGGCGGGGCGAGCCCGGGAATGACCACGGTTCAGCAGGCGACCACATCGTCGACGAATAACGCCTATCTTGCGATGGCGCAACAGCTCGACCAGTGCGAGATCCGGAAGACCGCCGAGGCTTTCGGGGTTGATCGTGCCGACGGGAACCAGCTGACATCTTTCATGTCTGACATTCTTGGCACGAACGAGATCGCCCCGCTGGATATGGCGGCAGCGTTCGCCGGAATCTCGAACAACGGCATCTTCTGTGAGCCGATCGCCATCGACCGCATAGTCGACGCAAATGGCAATGAGATTCCTGTTCCGCAGACCGACTGCCGCCCTGCAGTGTCGCCCGAAGTTGCCGCGACCATGGCGTTCGCGCTGACCAGCGTCGTGACCGGCGGCACGGGTAGCCTGTCTAACCCGCGCAACGGTATTCCGCACTTCGGCAAGACGGGCACGACTGATTCACAGGAGGACACCTGGTTCGTCGGTGCCTCGAGCAACCTCGCCACGGCGGTCTGGGTCGGAAACGTCGAAGGCGCCGTCTCGATGGGTTCACTCTCCGGCGGTACCTCCCTGAGGCACAGTGTTTGGCGGCAGTACACGACCATCGCCGACGCCAAATATGGCGGAGACGCATTTGCCGCCCCCGACCAGGCAATGGTGCGCGGCATCCAGTTGCCGGTTCCGGATGTTACGGGACTGACGCTTCAGCAGGCACGAACCGCCATCGAGGCGAACGGCTTCGAGTTCCGCGACGGTGGAGCAACCCCGTCTGCGGCAGAGCCGGGCACGGTCGAACGCACCACCCCGACAGGTACCGCTTCGAGAGGTGCCCTCATCACCGTGTTCTATAGCGACGGGTCGCTGGCGGAGCCGGAACCCGAAGAAATCGATGAAGGGGATTCGCCTCCGGTGCAGGCCACGCCGCGGCCGACTCAGCCAGCCGACAGGTCTGGGTCAGGACTGGGGCTTCTCCGCTAGGGCTCTAGGGGCGAGGATAAGAACATGAGTGTCACGCCGAAGCTGATTGTTTTCGATGTCAACGAGACTCTCTCAGATATGTCCAGCATGCGGGGGCGGTTCGTTGAGGTCGGCGCCCCGGCTCATTTAGCCGAGGTCTGGTTCGGCGGTCTGCTGCGGGACGGGTTCGCGCTGGCTGCGGCCGGCGACAGCGAGAGGTTCGGCGCGATCGGTGCAGACTTGCTGGCAAGGATGCTTCCGAGCGAATCGCTCACCCGGAACGTGGACGATGCCGTGGGCCACATCATGCTCGGTCTCACCGAGCTGAAACTGCACCCCGATGTGGCCGATGGGGTACGCGCATTGACGGGCGCCGGTCACCGCCTGATCACGCTGTCTAACGGGTCAGCCCAGTTGGCGAAGGGCCTGCTTGAGCGGTCTGGGCTCACGAGCCATTTCGAGGCGCTCCTCTCGGTCGAGGATGCTGCCCTGTGGAAACCTGCCCGGCCGGCCTACGAGTATGCCGGGCAGGCCCGTGATCTCGAACCCCGGGAGATGCTCCTCGTCGCCGTACACCCGTGGGATATTCATGGCGCGGCTGCAGCGGGGCTGCGAACGGCCTGGTTGAATCGCGATGGCGAGGCCTACCCAAGCTACTTCACGGGACCGGAGCTCATCATCGGGACAGTGAGTGAGCTTGAGGCCGCATTGGATGCCCCGCCGTGGGCATGAAGAAGGCCGCCGGTCGAAGTCGTCTCCAATCGAGACATCTTCGACACGGCGGCCCGTTTTCGTGCTAGCTGCGGTAGGTCTTGCGCTCAGCGCCGCCGCGGTCGCCGCGCTGTTCCTCGCGGCGCGGGGCGCCGGCGCGGTCGGCGCGGATCTCTATCAGCTTGCCGCTGATGCGCGTGTTTGAGAGCTTGTCGAGGATGTCACCGGGCAGATCTGCCGGCAGCTCGACCAGAGAGAACTCCGGCAGGATCTTGATGTGGCCGAAGTCGTCGCGGCTGAGGCCGCCCTCGTTCGCGATGGCGCCGACGATCTGGCGCGGCTCCACCTTGTGGCGCTTGCCGACCTCGATGCGGTACTGGGCCATCGGGCGCTCGCTCGAGCGCGGACGGCGCTCGCCTGCGCCCGAGGCGCGGTCGCCGCGGTCGTCTCGGGTGCTGCGGTCTTCGCGGCGGGGCGGGCGGTCATCGCGGTTCTGGCGGTCGCCCCTATCCGCTCGCTCGCGGTCGTCGCGGTCGAAGCGCTGCTGGCGCACCGGCTCGGGGGAGAGCAGTAACGGGGTGTCGCCCTGGGCCACGACCGCGAGGGCCGCGGCCACATCGGCCTCGGGCACGTCGTGGTGCTCGACGTAGTGACCGACGATGTCGCGAAACTGGCGGATGCGCTCGGCCTGGCCGAGTGCCTCGGTGATGGCGTCATCGAAGCGGGTCAGCCGCGTGACGTTGACGTCTTCGACGCTCGGCAGCTGCATCTGGGTCAGCGGCTGGCGGGTGGCCCGCTCGATGGCTGTGAGCAGATGGCGCTCACGCGGGGTGACGAAGCTGATGGCGGCACCGCTGCGACCGGCGCGGCCCGTGCGGCCGATGCGGTGCACGTAGCTCTCGGTGTCGATCGGGATGTCGTAGTTCACGACGTGGCTGATGCGCTCGACGTCGAGGCCTCGGGCCGCGACATCCGTGGCGACCAAGATGTCCAGCTTGCCGGACTTGAGCTGCTCGACAGTGCGCTCACGGGTGGCCTGGGGCACATCGCCGTTGATAGCGAGTGCGGAGAAACCGCGGGCGCGAAGCTTCTCGGCGAGGGTCTCGGTCTCGTTCTTGGTGCGCACGAACACGATCATGCCCTCGAAGTTCTCGACCTCGAGGATGCGGGTCAGGGCGTCGACCTTCTGCGGGTACGACACCATCAGGTAGCGCTGCGTGGTGTTGGCCGAGGTTGTGGTCTTGTTCTTGACCGTGATCTCTTCGGGGTCGTTCAGGTACTTCTTGGAGATGCGGCGGATCTGGGGCGGCATGGTCGCCGAGAACAGCGCGACCTGCTTGTCATCGGGGGTGTCGGCGAGAATCGTCTCGACGTCTTCCGCGAAGCCCATCTTCAGCATCTCGTCGGCCTCATCAAGCACGAGGTACTTGAGCTCCGACAGGTTCAGGGTGCCCTTTTCGAGGTGGTCCATGATGCGGCCGGGGGTACCGACGACGATGTGCACCCCACGGCGAAGAGCCGAGAGCTGCACTCCATAGGCCTGTCCGCCGTAGACGGGGAGCACGTGCACGCCGCGAAGGTGCGACGCGTACTTCTCGAACGCCTCGCAGACCTGGAGGGCGAGCTCTCGGGTCGGTGCGAGCACGAGGGCCTGCGGGTTCTTCTGGGACAGGTCGAGGCGGTCGAGGATGGGTAGGGCGAAGGCGGCGGTCTTTCCGGTACCCGTCTGAGCAAGGCCCACGACGTCGCGACCGGCAAGGAGTGCCGGAATGGTGGCAGCCTGAATGGCGGAGGGCGTCTCGTAACCGACGTCCTTCAGTGCTTTGAGAACCGCGTCACCGAGGCCTAGCTCGGAAAAGGTAATGGACACGGGGGCAGTTTCTGCCTCGCTCGGTGCAGTTGTTTCAGGGGACGTCATATTACAACGTTAGTCCTTCAATGGGAACACCGGGCCCAGCGCGCTCAATACAGTTGTCGACGGGGGCTCTCAGCGCGTGAAAGCATATGTACATGACCTATCTCGCCGCTGAGAACCGCTATGACGCCATGCCCTATCGCCGAACCGGACGGAGCGGGCTGATGCTGCCCGCGGTGTCGCTCGGTCTCTGGCAGAATTTTGGGCACGATGTGCCCATGGATCGGCAGCAGCAGATCCTTCGCCGGGCCTTCGACCTAGGCGTCACCCACATCGACCTGGCCAACAACTACGGCCCACCCTATGGCTCCTCTGAGAGCAACTTCGGCGAGCACCTTCGCCGTGACTTCGCCCCGTATCGCGACGAGATGGTGATCTCCTCCAAGGCCGGCTACGACATGTGGGCGGGCCCTTACGGCAACCACGGCTCGCGCAAGTACCTGCTCGCGAGCCTCGACCAGTCGCTCGTGCGCATGGGCCTCGACTATGTCGACATCTTTTACTCGCACCGGGCCGACCCGGAAACGCCGCTGGAGGAGACCATGGGGGCGCTGCACACGGCTGTGACCTCGGGCAAGGCCCTCTATGCCGGTATCTCGTCGTATTCACCGGAGCGCACCCGGAAGGCAGCTGCGATCCTGGCCGACCTCGGCACGCCTCTGCTCATCCATCAGCCCTCGTACTCGATGTTCAACCGGTGGGTCGAGGACGAACTGCTCGACACCTTGGCTGATCTCGGCGTGGGCTGCATCGCGTTCTCGCCGCTCGCTCAGGGCCTGCTGACCGACCGCTACCTGAAGGGCATTCCCGCGGATGCCCGCGCGGCCCGCGAGGGCTCGATGCAGAAGAATATGGTGAACGATTCGACCCTGGCCGGCATCCGGGCGCTCACCGACATCGCATCGAACCGCGGCCAGAGCCTGGCGCAGATGGCGATCGCCTGGACCCTGCGAAACAAAGGCCTCACCTCTGCGCTCGTCGGAGCATCCTCGGTGGCCCAGCTTGAGGCCAACCTCGCCGCCGTCGCGAACCTCACCTTCGCGCCCGAGGAGCTCGCCGCGATCGACGAGTACGCCGTCGAGAGCGGAATCAACCTCTGGGCTGAGTCCGGCGCCGTTCAGTAGCCGCCGTATTCAGGCCATAGCCGCCGCCGACCGCCCCAGGCGGTCGCGCGCGGCTATGGCCTGAAAACGGTAACCGGCAGGGGTTACGTGGTGTCGAACTCTGTTTCGAGGATCAGAGCCAGGGCATCGAATGAGCTTGGCCGGCTCATCGACTCCGTGACTGACGGGAACCTTGATGGCAGGGAGGCCGGCAAAGAGCTCGCGGCCGCGAACGTCGATGCCGACCGCAAAGATCACGGCGTCGGCGGACCCAGCGGCACGAAGCGACGCGGTGAAGGGCTTCTCAGCGAACGCGCGAGGGTCAGATTAGTGACCCCGGCGCCGCGGGATGGCGAGGCCGCCGAGGATGCGGATTGCCGACCTCGCCTCCCACCTCGATGTCACCACCGAGACCCTACGCGTAGATACCGGCGATAAGACTCTGACGTTCTTCTGCGAACACGATGACTCGTGACTCGGAGAACTGCAATTGGTAGAGGATGTTCGATCTTTGGTTTGGCCCAGCAGGTGGGCCCGGTGTCAGTGTTCCGCGGATTCTGGTTCGGTGCCCAGGACTGCCTTCAGGAACTCCTGGGTGCGAGCCTCCTCCGGGTGGGTAAAAATCGCTTCGGGCTCGTCCTCCTCCACGATGCGGCCGGCGTCGAACATCAGGATGCGGTTTGAGACATCACGGGCGAACTGCATCTCGTGCGTCACGATGAGCATCGTGATGTCGCTGTTGTTGGCGATGTCCCTGAGGATGGTGAGCACCTCGGCGACGATCTCGGGGTCGAGCGATGAGGTCACCTCGTCGAGCAGCAGGATCTCGGGCTCCATGGCGAGGGCGCGCGCAATAGCGACCCGCTGCTGCTGGCCGCCCGACAACTCAGACGGATGCGCATCCGCCTTGTCTTCGAGGCCCACCTGGGCAAGCAGCTCCTTTGCCCGCTTTCGAGCCGCCGCGGGAGATTTGCCCAACACATGGATCGGTGCCTCGGTGATGTTCTCGATCACCGTCATGTTCGGGAACAGGTTGAACTGCTGGAAGACCATGCCGATCTTGGTGCGCACCCGACGCTTGTGCTTCTCGGAAGCGGGCACCAGCTTGCCGCCCCGGCGCTCGTGCGTGAGCGGCTCGCCATCGATAAAGATGACGCCGCCGTTGACATCCTCGAGCGTCATGAGCAACCGCAGGATCGTGGTCTTTCCCGAGCCGCTCGGGCCGATCAGCGTGACCCGGTCGCCCTTCGCGACGCTGAAGTCGAGCTCGTCGAGAACGGTGTTGTCGCCGAACTTCTTGACGACCCCCTTGAATCTGATCTTGGGCTCGTCGGTTGCTTCGGGCTGCTTTTTGGATTCTCGTTTAGTAGGCAAGACGCTTCTCCAGTTTGCGAATGAGCAATGAGGTGGGGTAGCTGGCGATGAGGAAGATGAGGCCGGCCAGGGTGATGGCCTCGAGGTACTGGAAGTTGCGCGCACCGAACTGTTGGGCGGCGGTGACCAGCTCCACGACGCTGATGGCAAACAGGTAGGGGGTCTCCTTGAACATCGAGACCGCATAGTTGCCGAGCGCCGGCAGGGTGCTGCGAATGGCCTGGGGAAGAATCACGGCCCGCCACGCTCGAACCGGCCCCATGGACAGGGCTCGGGTGGCCTCCCACTGTCCGGGTGGCACCCCCTCGATTCCGGCGCGATAGACCTCGGAGAGATACGTTGCATAGTGGATGCCGAGCACCGCGATACCGATCTGAAGCGGGGCCAAATTGGTGAAGAGGTAGTAGGCGAACACCAGCTGCACGAGCAACGGGGTCTGGCGGATGAACTCGTTGACGGCGCCGACAGGCATGCTGATCCACCGGTGCTTCGACCTCCGAAGCAGTGCGATGACCAGCCCGAGGATCGCTGCGATCACCATTCCGAGCACCGTTGCGAGCAGCGTGATCTGGAACCCCTCCAACAGGAAGGGCAGAGCCTCGCCAGCACGTTCCCAGCTCCAGAGATCGGTCACGTGACCGGCTCCTTAGAACGTGTAAATGCAAACGGCGAGCGGCCGCCCAACGAGAGCACTTCTCGAAGGCTCGGGCCGGTACCGATGGTGTGTTTTGCCCTCACCTCGAGGGCCTTCATCACAAGCGTGAGCAGGTAGGCGATCACGAAGTACAGCACCAGTCCGATTCCGTAGGCGAACAGGGTGTCGCCGGTGGAGCGCCGCAGTTCATTGATGAAGAAGTTCAGGTCGTGAAGCAGGATGTAGGTGGCCAGGGCCGTGCCCTTGAGCAGCTGGATCAACAGGTTCGTGAATGGGGGGAGCATCTGGGCCCAGGCCTGCGGGAAGATGACCAGGCGCATCCGCTGGAAGGGTGAGAAGTTCAGGGCGACGGAGGCCTCGAACTGGCCACGTGGCACGGCAGCGATTCCCCCGCGTACGACCTCGGCGCCATAGGCTCCGAAGTTCAACGCCAGGGCGAGGATGCCGCAGAAGAGGGAGTCGAGTCGAAACCCCAGCAGGGGGAGCACATAGAACAGCCAGAAGAGCTGCACCAGAAGTGACGTGCCGCGGAAGAACTCGATCACGATGCGGGAGAGACCGCGGGTTATCGCCAATCTGCTGCGGGTTCCGAGGCCCAGGACCAGAGCGACGATCAGCGCGAAGAACGCGCCGCCCACGGTCAGCTGGACGGTGACGAGGATCCCCTCGCCAAGCCCGGGAAGCGCGCCGACGAACGCGTCAAGGTTGTTCATGACGCTGTCCTGCTCTTCTTCTAGACGCCCTCGCAGAGAATGGTGGTCGTCAGTGTCGGGTCGGGCAGCTCAGCGGCGGTGAAGCCGAAGTCGCCGACGATAGCGAGGTAGTCATCCACGTTGGCGGTGATCTTCGCCAGTTCGGTGTTGTACGCGTCGACGAGTTCTTGGTTGCCATTCACGAAGACGGTTCCACCGGCGCCGACCTGAGGCACGCCGTCGATGTTGGCGACGAATGAATCGGTGACCTCGACGGCGGCGTCCGGGCTGTTCTGCTTCATCCAGTTCAGCGAGATACCGGTCAGCGCAAAGACATCCGCACGACCGTTGACTACGGCGTCCATTCCGTCCTGCGGTGAGCCGACGTTCGTGGCATCGATGCCCAAGCGGTCGGCGTAGCTGCCCTCGACCGCTCCGGTCAGTGTCGCCATCCGCGCTCCGGAATCGACGATCGACTGCATGTCGGTGAGGCCCATGGGGTTGCCCGTCGGGACCATCAATGCTGTCGTGTAGTTGAACTCCGGCTCGCTGAAGGAGGCCTGTTCGCAGCGTTCCGGAAGGATCGACATTCCGGCGGTGACGACATCGAAGGCACCCGCCGCGAGGCCGGGGATAAGTGCGCCGAACTCGGTGCTGACACCCTTTACAGTGTCGATACCGAGGTTGGCGAAGATTTTCTTGTGCAACGCTACTGAGGCGCCGGTGAGCTTACCGTCTGCCATGAAGCTGTAGGGGGCTTCGCCGGCGAAACCCACGGTGATCGTGCCGGCCTCTTGAAGCTCGGCGAGCGTCTTGCCGCTCACGGCCCCACCTGCGCCGCCGCCTGTTGCTGTGCATCCGGCAAGCATGATCATGGCCGTGATGAGTCCACCGCTGATGAGCAGAGGTCGTTTCGTTCTCTTGGAAGTCGTACTAATTGCAGTCGTACTTTGCGAAACTGACATGATGCCTTTCGATTGTGCGTCGAAGGCCCGACCATATTGCTGCCTCGTGAGGTGTGTTGACCTGGCCGAGCGAGGAGTTCTTTCTTGGGGCAGGTATCTACGCTAAGCAATCTTTTTGGGCACGCCAAGTTGAAATTGGCCTTCCTCTCGAGCTTGGAACGTGTTACGCGCGGGCGATGGCAGACGAACATTTTTATTGCTGAATGTGCCCTATTAGGGGGTCATTTGCGTCAGTTGTCAGTCCGAGTGCAGTCGCCGTCGGCGCGGCTCCGGAGGGGGTTTGTCGGAAATAGTCATCTCGAGACCCTGTGGTAAGGCAATACGCCAGATATCCAGCCTGTCAGCATCTGCCCTCACCGAGTCCGATGGGTGTCGCCAGGTGTCAGCAATTGGGGTGCTCCGGGCGCACTTCGACTGCATCGATCAGGTCAACCCGCAGACTAGCGCCATCGTCACGATGGATCGGGCGAAGGCACGCAGTCGAGCTGTGACCACCGATACCCTGCCAATGAGCGGCGATCAGCTACCTCCGCTGCATGGGGTGCCGATGACCCGTAAGGGCACCCATTCGACGGCCTGTCTGCCGGCCATCTTAGGCTAGCCAATCTTCCGTGAAAACATGCCGACCGAAAAGACCTCGTGATCCAGCGGTGAAGGCCGCGAGCGTTGTGACGACTGGCAAATCCAATGCGCCGGAGCTCGCCGCCGGCCTCAGCGCGGCGATAACGGCGATCCTGTCGAAGGTCGGCCTGGTCTCGATCTGAGTTGCTGTCTCGTTCGGGGCCGTCGCCGGTCCCGAACGAGACAGCGCTTGTCAGTCGTCGGTGCTGAGGATGACTTTCCCGGTGCCATCCATGATGATGCCGTCGGGAATGCTCGGGTTACCACTGTTGAGCACGAGGCTGGTTGCCCGAAGCGGGGTCATGCCAGAGCGCAGTAGATCTGGCCAGAGTGCCCAATCGTTTGCGACCAGGGTCTCGCAGACGAAGCCGCCCGGCGAGATTACCACAGTGATGAATGGATGCTCCCGCGCGGGCCGGCGCCCACCGGGCAGGCACAGGCGCAGCAGGTAGTAGTCATCGGGCGTGAATCCCACCGCCTCGAATGCGTGGGCAACAGCCACCCAGGCCGACATGTTCGTGTAGCTGTTTTCGCTCACCGCGCGACTGGTGCAGATCATCGGCAGGGTGCCGAGCCACATTGGAGGAAAATCGAGCTGAACCCGGCTCCACGCGACGCGACGATCGTGCGGGATATCGCCCCAGATCGCCTGGGCTGAGGCCAGGTTGTCTGCGCGATCCGCGGCCAGTTCTTCCGCT
>JBBATW010000028.1:25477-28757 GCA_040398585.1 Agreia sp. | reverse complement strand
GCTTCGGCTTTCTCGTCGGCAAAGATCGAGGCGACGGCGGCCTGGTACGCGGTCGGGGTCGTGTCGGTCGGGGTCGTGTCGAGCGGGCTGGTATTCAGGGGAGTGGTGGCGGCGGTGCCGGCGTCTTTGCCTGCGATATCCGCTTCATCTTCTTCGACGAAACGGGGCAGTACCGGCACTTCGGGCGAAACTTCAAAATCTTCGAATCTCTTCCCCTCTGGATCCTCCTCATCGGGATCGAGGTTGGCATGTGTGTTCTTTTTCATATCTCTATATAACCACCCCTAAACGGGGAAGTCAATGACTAAAACCCGCTTTGATCAGGCCTGTTGATAACTTGACTTTCCACAGCCTGTGGAGGAGAGGACACGTGCGTCGGAACCGTCGGCGCGACGATAGAGTGCGAAAGCGATCGTCAGGGAGCCATCGGCCGCGAAGTTGAGTGCATCGTCGCTGCTGCAGACGCGGTGCCGGTCGAGGTCTTGACAGAGGTAGTTGGTCTCGGTGGGCGGCATGCACCGATCCTGACCCGAAACGAGCCGTCGGAGGTAGGGCCTTTCGGACCTAGCAGCCGCACGAGCCGCGAATCACGAGCTCCCCCTCGAAGCGGTGATGACTCAGGGAGCCGGGCTCGGGGTGAATGAGCTGCGCCACGGCATCCGCTCCCATGGCGGCCACGGGCTGGCGAAGGCTGGTCAGCGGCGGCCAGCTGTACTCCGACTCGGGCGACCCATCAAACGACACGATCGCGATGTCGCCGGGAATGGTGAGGCCTGCCTCGTGCAAGGCCCGCAGCACCCCCATCGCCATCATGTCGGAACTGACGAACACGGCATCCGGCCTGTTTCGAAGAGCAATGAGCTCGCGTCCGGCGGCATAGCCTCCCTCGCGAGTGAAGGGCGAGAAGATTGCCGGGCCTGAATCCAGCCCGGCAGCCCGCAAAGCCGAGCGCCACCCTGTGTAGCGGTGATCGTCGGGGCGGGCCTGACCGATGAAAGCGATTCTCTGGTAGCCATGGCCGACGAGATGTTCTGTCGCGACCCGGGCACCCTCGATGAGGTCGACCCCGACGCTGACGGTATCGGGCATCGAGGCCGAGCGGTTCAGCATCGCCCAGCGCACCCCCGACGCGTTGAAGGCGGCGATCTGCGACTCGTCGACCACGCTGGCCACGAGCACGCCATCTACCTGCCGGGACGCCAGGGACTGCAGGTAGGAGAGCGTGCGCGAGGGATCATCCTCGGAGTTCACGACGAGCACGGCGTAGCCCTCCCGCCGCGCGGCGTCCTCGACCGCTTGGCAGAGTGCGGCGAAGAACGGGTTGGAGCTGTCGGGCACGATAACGGCGATCAGCCGGGCTGAGCCGAGCTTGAGTGCCCGCGCGGATGCGTTGGGCGTGTAGCCGAGCAGACGCACTGCCTCCCGCACCCGCTCGGCCGTGGCCGCGGCGACGGGCGGCCCGCCGTTCAGCGTGTAGCTGACGACCGCGTCGCTGACGCCCGCGAGGCGAGCGACGTCTTTACGCGTCACCTTTCGGGCGCCCGTGCCTGACGTTCTCGTCATGGTGTGCAACCCTTCGCTTCCCACACAGAATAGTCGGAGACGGGCACGGGCGCCGGTGGCGACTTCTTAAACGCCGGCGGCGGGCAGCGACTCCGGCGCATCACCGAAGTCGCGAATCGGCAGACGGATGCCGTCGGCCAGCGCAGATGCGTGGGCGACGATGCCCGGCAGCGTGAACCGTGCGGCGACCCAGGCATTCACGGGCGGCAGCGTGCGGCCGTTGACCGCGTTGACGAAGTCGTCGGCGAGGAACTGGTGGCTGCCCTCGTGCCCGTTATGCGCGCCGGCGAACGAGGCCGGCAAGCGATCAACGTCGTGCACCGTGGAGTGCCCGCTGACGAACGCGTCGCGAAGCGCCGGGGCGACGTGTTCGAGTGCAGGGTCGTCGGGCGACATCGTGGCGTCGGTGGCCAGCAGGTCGGTGACCTCTTCGACGCCGGTTTTGTCCTGCCAGAAGGCCACGGTGGCCAGCTGCTCGAAGCTGCCCTCGGTGCCGAAGTAGCGGAAGCGGCTCTCGCGGATGTGCGACGGGTAGCCGACGCGGCGCATCTCGTTGATTCTCATGGCGCCGCCACCAGCCAGCTCGAAGAGGGCCGTGGCGTTGGAGAAGTCGTTCTGGAACATGCTCACGTCGCGGTCGAAGACGCCGTCGCCGCGGTCGTCGCGCACGCCGATGCAGCTGACGCTCGTAGCGTAGGAGGGCACGGCTCCGAGAACCCCGCCGATGGAGTGGGTCGGATACAGCATGGGCGGGTAGCTCGCGGTGGCCTTCCACTCGGCGCCGCCGCTGTACTGGTAGGCCTCGTAGAAGCCGAGGTCCATGTCGTGCACGTAGTCGCCCTCGGCATAGAAGATACGCCCGAACTTGCCCGCGGCAACCTGGTTGCGGGCAAAGATCGTGGCCGGGTTGTAGTAGCTCGTCTCGCCCATCATGTAGGTCAGTCCGGTCTCCCGCACCGCCTCGATGATCGCCGCGATCTCCTTCTCGTTGATTGCCATTGGCACCGCCGAGTAGACGTGCTTGCCCGCGCGGAGGGCCTTCAATACGAGGGGGCCGTGGGTCCAGCGCTGGGTGAAGATGGCGACCGCGTCGATGCTGTCGTCTTCGAGGAACGCGTCGAAGCTTGCGGCTACGCCGTCGAGGCCGAGGCGCTCATTCAGCTCGACCGCGCGCTCGGGCAGCACATCGGCGACGAGCACGCGGGAGACGCCCGGGTGCAGCTTGAAGAGCGTGGCGAACTGGCCGGAGAACTGGCCGGCGCCGACGATTCCGAGGGATAGCGACATTGGTAAACCTTTCAAGGGTTGTGTGTGGCGCCGAGTCTGCCACCAATAGTTACTCGAGTCAATCTTTGCGAGAAACCCCGTAAAACGTTTGCTTTCCCGGGTTTACTCGGGTAACTTGTCACGAACACAGCACCCTACAACGGGTGACACCCTCCAACGAAGGAATGACAATGAAGTCTCGCCTGGCACTAATCGCCGCCGCAGCAGGAACGGCCGCCGCCGTGCTGCTGGGCGCATCCGGCTGTAGCGCGTCTGGCCCCGACGCCAACACGGTGACCTTTCAGACCAACCTCAGCGTCGACTCGAAGCTGATGGCCGCTTTCACCGAGGTCACCGCGAAGTTTGCGGCCGCGAACCCCGACATCACCGTCGACGTTCTGCCGAGCGGCATCAGCTACGAATCCGACATGAAGGTGCGCCTCGCCGCCAA
>JBBATW010000028.1:0-25377 GCA_040398585.1 Agreia sp. | reverse complement strand
ATCAAGACCTGGTCGCAGTTCGGCGCCGCAGCCGCCGCCGTCAAGGCCACCGGGGTCAGCCCGATCACCGTCTCGGGCAAGGATGGCGGCCCGGCCGGCAACGTCGCGGACTGGATAGCCTCCGGCGCGTACACCGAGCCACAGCTCGCCGAGCTGACCGCCGGAACCTTCGTCGACGGCCCCTACAGCGACCTGCTATCCATGGTTTCTGACTGGCGGGAGGCCGGCTACTTCAACCCCGACTACTCCTCGGCCACCGCCGACGATATGGCCAGAGCACTCGCCAACGACCAGACCGCCTTCGTCTTCAGCCAGAATGCCGTGGCGAACGACGCGCTGCAGTACAGCCCCGACGCCAACCTCGGCTTCATCCCGGTTCCAAGCGCGACCAGCAGCACCCCGCTGTTGATCGGCGGCGAGATGAACGCATACGGCATCTCCAAGACCAGCAAGAACATGGCCGGCGCCAAGGCGTACATCGCTTTCCTGGCCGAGCCGGAGAACGCCTCCATCCTTGCCGAAGCAGCCGGCAACCTGCCCGGCCTGACGAACGCGACTGCCGCCCTGGGCGCCCTTCAGCCGAGCTTCGACGCCTATGTCGCGAGCGGCGACTACCCGCTCGTGCCCTACTTCGACCGGGTGTACCTGCCGAACGGCATGTGGAACACGATGGTCACCACGACCGACTCGGTCATCACCGGCCAGTCGGATGTCGCGGGGGCAGTGCGGCAGATGGGCAGTGACTTCGCCAGCCTCTGGGCCCAGACCCCGTAATGTCTACCCTCACCCTTTCTCCGCAGAAGAGACGCCGCCGAAACCGCTCCCCTCTGGGCGGGCGCAGCATCAACCTGCTGTATGTGCCCGCCCTCGCCCTGCTCGCGCTCTTCACGATCTACCCGCTGATCAACGGAATCCTGCTGTCGTTCACGAACTGGAACGGCTACAGCGCCGCCCGCTCGAATGTGGGCCTCGACAACTACGTGCGTCTGTTCAGCGATGAGACCTTCCGGCTCGTGCTGCTGAATACGTTCATCTACGGAATCGGCAGCACGATCATCCAACAGATCCTGGGGCTGGGCCTCGCGATCGCTCTCGACCGAAAGATGCGCGGCAAGAACATCGCCCGGGCCATCATCTACCTGCCGGTGCTGGTGTCGCCCGTGGTGATGGGCACGATGTACTACCTGCTCTTCCAATACAACAACGGGGCCTTCAACGACATCGTCGTGGGCCTCGGCGGGGAGCGGGTGGCCTGGCTGAGCGACTCGGGCGCGGCCGTCGGCATCATCGTCGTGGTGAACTCGCTGCAGTTCGCCGGCATCTCGATGATCATCTACCTCGCGGGCCTGCAGTCGATTCCACAGATGTACTACGAGGCCTCCACCGTCGACGGCGCCTCGACGTTTGAGCAGTTCCGCTACATCTCCGTTCCGCTGCTGCAGCCGGCGTTCGCCACGAGCATCGTGCTTAACCTGATCGGTGGACTGAAGCTGTTCGACGTCATCGAGGTGATGACGGGCGGCGGCCCCGGCTACTCGACGAACTCCGTCTCGACCCTGATCGGCATCTCGTACTTCGACAACCAGAGCGCTGGCTACGCCTCGGGCATGGGGGTCGTTCTCTTCATGATCATCGTGGTCTTCACGCTCGCCCTGAACACCCTGCTCAACCGCCGCCGTCTGGAGCAGCAATGACAACCCCGGTCTCGAACAAGAAACGCCTCGCGGGCGTCACCATCGGCAGCCTCGTGCTGGTCGTCGTTCTCGTGCAGCTGCTGCCGTTCTATGTCGCACTGTCGACCGCGCTGAAATCGCGCACCGACCTGTCGTCGCAGTGGATCTTCCCCACGGCGGAGATCTTCTTCGGCAACTTCGCGGCCGCGATCTCAAGCGGCAACATCCTCAGGGCGATCGGCAACAGCTCGATCATCACGGTGGTGTCTACGATTCTGGTCTGTGTGCTGGGCGCCCTCGCGGCGTATCCGCTCGCGAGGCGTAAGTCGCCGGCCAACACAGCCATCGCCCTCCTGATTCTGGGCATGATCATGGTGCCGCCCCTCAGCATCCTCGTGCCCCTCTATACGCTGCTGAACCAGCTGGGCGCGCTGAACACCTACTGGGGCGCGATTCTCGTGATGGTCACGACCCAGCTGCCGCTGAGCATCTTCCTCTATACGGCGTTCATGCGGTCGCTGCCGATCTCGGTCGAGGAGGCCGCGACGGTCGATGGCGCAAACCGGATGCAGCTGCTGTTCGGCATCGTCTTCCCGATGCTGAAACCGGTCACCGCGACGGTCATCATTCTGACCGGCGTCGCCGTCTGGAACGAGTTCGCGCTCTCGGGCTACATCCTCACATCACCCCAGATGCAGACGATCGCGCCCGCAATCGCCTCATTCTTCTCCGTGCAGAGCAGCAACCTGCCGGCCGCCGCCGCCGCCTCGCTGATGGCGATGCTGCCGGTGCTGGTGGCCTACCTGTTCCTGCAGAAGTACTTCATCAAGGGAATGGTCGCGGGAGCGGAGAAGTAGCGGTGTCGGTGGCTCCGGGCAGTCTGGAGTCAGCCCTCCTCCACCCGGGGAGGCGTTTCTCCGGCCGAAGGGATTCATCATGACCGACCCCAACTACACCGCGCTGCTGCTGGTAATCGACCGTAGCGGTTCGATGGCTACGATTCGCGAAGACATGATCGGCGGACTTCAGACCCTGATCGACTCGCAGGCCGCCGACGAGGGCCGGCTCACCGTCGATGTGGTCGACTTCGATGACGAGATCGTGCTGCGGCACACCATGGCCGACGCTCGCGCGCTCAAGATCGAACTCGACCCGCGCGGCTCGACTGCTCTCTACGATGCCGTCGGCATTTCCCTGCAGGGCTTCGGTGAGAGGCTGGCGGCGATGCCCGAAGATGCCCGGCCCGAGACGGTTCAGGTCATCGTCGTGACGGATGGGCAGGAGAACGCGAGCCGCGAGTACAACGCGGCCGCCGTGCGAACCCTGATCAGCCGGCAGAAAGACGAGTTCCAGTGGGATTTCGTCTTTCTCGGCGCAAACCAGGATGCCGTGCTCACCGGAGCCGCCCTGGGCTTCGATGCCGAGAGTTCGCTGACTTTCGCGGCCGCCGGCGACGAGGTGCACGCGATGACCGAGTCGCTGAACCGCTACGTGAAAGACGTGCGCGGCAAGAACAAGGCCGGCTTCACTCCCGATGAGCGCCTGAGCGCCGCTCCCGCAGCGGGTGTTTAGGAAGTACGCTCACTACTACCGCAACGACGCGGAACCGTGCCGGGACTATCGATGGACAGGGTATCCAGATGAGCAGTAATGGCAGTGACGCAGTGCCGGATGCCGGTATTAGGCCGCAGAAGCCACGACCGGCCCGGAGATGGTCCCCGGCGCTGAATGCCCTGTTCATCGCCTGCGTCAGCGTCAGCGGAATCTTCGCGCTGGCCTCCGTGCTGGCCCAGTTCGTCGCCCCCGAGCAGGACTCGAGCAGCTTCCTCTTCTTCTGTTTCGCCGTCTTTCTCGTGGGCGCAGGCAACGTCGTGGTCTGGCGGTTTGTGCTCTCCCGCCGAAGCCCCGACCCCGCGCCCGGCCAGTACACGGGTCAGACTGTCGGGGTGGTTCTCGCCCTTGTGCTCGCCAGCATCGTCATAGTGGCCGGCATGCAGTTCGTTGGCGTGGTCGTTTTTGTTTTCGCCACCGGCCTGATTCAGTGGTAGCCATGACACCGATTCCGCCCGCAGCCGCCCGACCTTACCCCCTGCTCTACTGGTCGGCCCTCGGCCTCCTCATCGTCGCAGGTCTCTTCATCGGAGCCGCGGTGATGGCCCAGATCCTGAGCCGCGAGAGCTTTGGCAGTTTCTGGTTGTGCCTGCCCGGATTGATTGCGCTCGTGGGTGCGGGCAACGCCCTGCTCTGGAGGTTTGTGCTTGCCCGCCGCACCGAGGCCCTGACCCCGGGCGAACGCACGGGTAGAACCGTTGTGCAGGTTTTACTCTTCGCAGTGGTCAGCGTGTTCGCGGTCGCCGGCCTGCAGTTTGCCGCCACCCTGCTGTTCCTCTACGCGAGCTGAGACGGCCCGCTTCAAGGGCCGCGACCGCCTACGTGGTGAGGGCAGCCCGGATCGCCTCAATGCCGATCAACACCTCGGCGAAGGTGGTGCTGAGCGGGGAGAGCCCGAGGCGGATCCCGTCGGGGTTCCGGAAGTCGGGAATGATGTTCTGCGCCCAGAGCGCCTCGTTCACGCTCTTGAACGACGGATGCGAGATCGTCACGTGGCTGCCCCGGAACTCGTGCGCGAGCGGCGTCGAAATTCTCACGCCGAGCGGCACGAGCAGCTCCTCGATAAGTTCGATCGCGTAATCGCTGAGCGCGAACGACTTGGCCCGAATGGCAGGCATCCCTGCCTCCTCGATCAGGTTGAGCATGTCCTGCATTGCGAGCATTCCAACGACGGGCGGAGTGCCACTGATGAATCGGCGCATGCCCGTAGCCGGAACGTAGGCCTCGGTCATGCCGAAGACATCGCTCGCGCCCATCCAGCCCCAGATCGGCTGTTCGAGCTCTGACTGCAGGGCGGACGCGACGTAGGCATAGGCGGGCGAGCCTGGCCCGCCGTTGAGGTACTTATAGGAGCAGCCGACCGCGATGTCGACGTTCCAGGCATCCAACTGCGTCGGGATCACACCCGCCGAGTGGCAGAGATCCCACAGCACCAGTGCGCCGGCGTCATGCACGATCTGGGTGATGCCGGGCATATCGGCTAGATAGCCGGACCGGTATGAGACGTGGCTGAGCAGCACCAGGGCCGTGTTGGCCGAGACACTCTCCCGCACCTGGTCGGCCGTCACGCCGGCTGCCTTGTCAACCGCAATCCAGCGCAGCGTCAGTCCACACTCCCGGGCGATGCCATCAACGAGGAAGCGGTCCGTCGGGAAGTTGTCGTCGTCCAGCAGAATCTCGGTGCGGCCCGGCCGAGCTGCGACGGCGGCGCGAATCAGCTTGTAGAGCATGACCGTTGTCGAGTCGGCCACGACGGTTTGGCCGGCCGCCGCGCCGAGCGTGAGCGCGCCGATGCGATCGCCGAGCTCCAGCGGCAGCTGCATCCACTGCTCATCCCACGAGCGGATGAGACGTGCGCCCCAGTCGCGTTCGATCAACGACACCATGTTCGAGGCGGTCACCTTCAGCGGCCGACCGAGCGAGTTGCCGTCGAGGTAGGAGACGACGTCGTCGCTCTCGACGAACTTCCCAACATGAGCGGCCAAGACGTCGGCGGCGTCGCGCCCGGCGGCGTCATGCTCTGCTGCGGTTGCTTCGGTCATGAGAAGAGCTCCTTCAGGTCGGATGCGGCCAGCACTCTGGACGAAGCGAGCCAGGCCGGGTACTCGGTGCGATCGGTAGGTACCGCACCGGCTATATATGAGATGCGCGTTCCGAGCTCGGATCGCGAAGGGTGCTCAGCGAGGGAATCGAGCAGCGCCTTTGCAGACAACCCGGCGCCGACGAGGGCTTCAAGCTCCCGCAGGTTCAGGCCCACGGAAAGCGGGCCGTTGCCGAGATCCGTGCCGTAGAGGATGCGACCCCCGCACGCTGCGAACCGGGCGAGGTTGTCGGTGGCAACGCCAGAATCACTGCCGGAGTCCCCGTGACTGTGGATGTCCAGGGTGCTGATCCAGGCGCATCCGCTCGCGACCTGCAGGGCGATCTCGTCATCGGAGAGGCGCTCGGTCCAGGGCGTGTGCGCGAGGGAGTCGGCGCCGGCCCGAGCCGCGCGCTGGGCCTGGCCGGCACCCTCGGCGTGGGCCACGACCGGCAGTCCCTTGGCGTGCGCGGCGGCGATGACGGCCTCAAGAACCGCGTCGTCCCAGACGGGGCCGGCCGCCTTGTTCAGTGCGATCTTGATCTGGGAGACCCCGAGGGCTGCCATCTCGGCAACCGCCGCGATGCCCTCGACCGGCGTCAGAATCTGCCGGACGGATGCGGCCGGAGCCCACGAACTCGCGCTCGGGTACCCTCCGACGCTCGTGAGGAATGCTCCCGCAAAGTCGACGCCGACGTGCGCACTGGGATAGCCGTCCCGGCTGGCTCGCGCCCATTCCGCAGCCACGAGCGGCTCCCAGCCAAGGTCTTTGACCCGGGCGATGCCGCCGGGCAGCAACGCCTGAGCGTCGATCAGGCCGAGATGCACGTGATGATCGGTGATGCCGTGCAGCACGACGCCGGGCAGGTGCGCGTCGATCTCGGCCCGCCGGTTGAACGCCTCGGGGGCGAGGCTCGCGTCGCGGGTCGGAACGGGACCGACGTATTCGAGGCTGCCGTTTTCAACCCGCAGCACGCTTGGGCCCAGCCACCTGCCGAGCCATACGTTGTCGGCGGAGACGAGTACGGCATCCGGCTCACTCAATTGCCCACCTCGGTGCGGACGGCGAATAGCTCGGGGAAGAAGGTGAGGCTCAACGCCCGCTCGAGAAATTTCACGCCGCTTGAACCGCCCGTGCCCTGCTTCATGCCGATCGTGCGATTTACGGTTTTGAGGTGCCGAAAACGCCAGAACTGGAAGTTGTCCTCGAGGTCGACGAATTCCTCGCAGGCCTCGTAGGCGTCCCAGTTCTCGTCGGGATTCTCATAGATGTTCTTGAACACGGCGACCAGTTCGGCAGTGAACACGTGGGCCTTGGTGACGTCACGCGAGAGCAGTTCGGCCGGCACGGCGTGGCCTGCGCGGGCGAGGTAGCGTAGCAGCTCGTCGTAGAGGCTGGGCTCCTCGAGCAGCGTCTTGAGAGTTCCCCGGGCTGCCGGATCGCTGTCGAAGACGGCCAGCATCGCCTCATTCTTGTTGCCGAGAATGAACTCGACGGCCCGGTACTGGTGCGACTGGAACCCTGAGGAGTTCGCCAGCGCGTCGCGGAACTGCGCATACTCGCTCGGCGTCAGGGTGGCCAACACCGACCACTGCTGGGTCATGACCTCCTGGATGTGCTTGACCCGCGCGATGCGCTTCAGGGCGATGCGCATGTTGTCTTCCCGCAGCAGGTCGCGGGCACTGCGAAGTTCATGCAGCAGCAGCTTGATCCAGAGCTCGCTCGTCTGGTGCTGGATGATGAACAGCATCTCATCGTGGTGCGCGGGCTCGCTCATCGGCCGCTGGATGCTCAGCAGCTCATCGAGCGCGAGGTAGGACCCGTAGGACATGCGCGTCGAGAAGTCGGTGACGATCTCGGCCTCGAGCGCCCGGGTGTTCGCGTCGAGGGTGGTGGCGCCACCGCTGCCACTGTCGCTGCCGCTGCCGCTGCCGCTGTTCCCGGTGCTACTCGATCCGGTGCCGCTCGATCCGGTGCCGCTCATCTGAACCCTCCGCCTGCCAAGTTAGCCATCCGACGAACGCCGAACGCCGATACTGTGACCTGCCGAATTCTTTCACGGTCGAGACCCTGCTGCTAGACGGCGCCGTCGACGAGTTCGATAAAACGGCTGAGCTTGGCGAGGGTGTCGAAGTTGCCCGGCAGAAACTCGGTGAGCGCCGGAGAGTAGACGAGGTATGCGGCCCATTGGGCCCGGGAGATCGCGACGTTCAGGCGGTTCGCGAGCAGCAGGAACTCCAGTCCCCGCGGCACTTCCTCCGCCGAGGATGCCGCGAGTGAGACGATGGCCACAGCCGCCTCCTGGCCCTGGAACCTGTCGACCGTGCCGACCGGGACGCGGGCAAGCCCGGCCGCAGCCAGCCGCTCCCGGATCAACTCGACCTGAGCGTTGTAGGGCGCGACCACGATGATGTTGCTCTCGATCATGGTGCGAATCGCGTGTTCGTCGGTCCACGACCGGCCGAGCAGGTCGCGCACGATCTCGACGATGCGGTCTGCCTCCTCCGGCGATGAGGTCGAGTTGAGGGTGTGCCGAACGGGAACGGCGTGCAACCCGGGCACGATTCCGGCAAGGTCGCGGGCAACCCCAACCGACTCGAGTCGCCCCTCGTAGGAGAGTCGCGACACCGGCGCGCAGACGTCCGCATGCATGCGCCAGCTCGCGGCGAGAAAGTAGCCGAGCTCCGGCGGCAGCACGTCATGCCCGTCGGCGAGCCAGCCGAGCGCCGAGACGTCGACGGGCTCCGGATGCGAGCCGGTGCTCACCTGCGGCAGCTGCTGCGGGTCGCCGAGTAGCAGCAGGCGGCGGGCCGCAACGGCGGATGCGATGGTGCTGGCCAGCGAGAACTGGCCGGCCTCGTCGATCACGAGCAGGTCGAGGGAGCCGGGCTCGATCTTGTTCGGGTTGCTGAAGTCCCAGGCCGTGCCGCCGATCACGAAGCCACCGCCCTGACCCGTGAACGCGGTGAAGTTGTTTGCGGGCAGCTCGGTCCAGCCGCCTGCGGGCGCGGTGTCCCCCGACTTGCGTTTCTTGCCGACCTTGCTCGGCAGCACCCCGGCTCTCAGCACGGCGCTCAGCATGTTCTCGACCGTGGAGTGCCCCTGCGAGACCACCCCGATCTTCCAGCCGTGGTTGTTCACGAGCTCGGCGATGACCCGCGAGCCGACCCGCGTCTTGCCGGTGCCGGGCGGCCCCTGGACGGCCAGATACGAGCGATCGATCGAAAGGAGGCTGTCGCGGATGGCCTCGCCTACCGCGCCCAGCTCCTCGTTCACGGCGACGGCGGGAACCGGAACCACGCCGCCCCGGGGAGGCTGGCGGCGCAGGATCTCGAGCGCCGGATCCGGCAGCATCCCGGGCAGGGCATCGAGGACTCGCTGACCCCAGGCGGCGATGGCCTCGACGAGCGCCTTCGGGTTGGGCTGCTTCCCGGGCGCGAGCGCCATTGGCAGCTGGTCGTAGGCACTGTCGCCAGTCGCGAGTTTCTCGGTCAGGGAGTACACACCGCCTTCGACCGCCTTGATCTCGGCGCGGTCGTGCGTGAAGCGAGCGCCGGGATCGTTGCTCGCCTTGATGGGCGGGTACGGAGCGTCATAGAGAAGATGCGGGTTGTTCCCGGGCTTCAGCGAGCTGCCCGGTGCGAGCTCACCGGTGAGCAGCAGGTCGCGGGAGAGGTTTCGATCGCGGCCCACGAGGCTCCAGTCGCGCACCACCTCGGCGGTGCCGATGACGAGCACGTCGCGCGTCTCGGACCACTCCTCGACCGGGTTGCGCAGGCGGTCGAAGTGCTCCTGCCAGAACTTCTTGCCCTCACGCCGGTGATAGTCGATCGCCGCAGATGCCAGGGCGATCGCAGTCTGGTCGGCCGTGCGCTCGGCTGGCACTATGTCGGCGACCTCGGCCGCGAGTTCCAGATAGATGGGACTCGGCTCCCGCAGCGCGAAGTCGATTTCCAAGCTCAGATCACGAGCGGATGCCCGCGGCACCCCGTTCGCCGCCCCCAGCTCGAGCAGCCAGTCGCGCAGCTTCAGGGTCGATACGCAGTCGTAGCGGTTGTAGTCGGCGATCGCGTCGAGCTTCGCCTGCCCCTCGTCGACCTCGCCCGCCATGATGAGCGCCCGGGCATCGGCGTACTCGGTGATCGATTGGGCCGCGTTGTCGACTCCCGTGCGATGTTCATCGCCCATGTACAGGGGCTCAAGCTTCTTGATCGAGTAGCTGCGGGAGCCGACGCGCAGGCTCTTCTTCACGATCGGATACAGGTCGACCAGCACGCTGTCGATCAGCAGCCCGTCGACCTCCTCCTCGCCGACGCCGTGCCGGGCGGCGATCGACAGCAGGTGGGTGCGCTCATACGAGGCGTAGTGATAAATATGCATATTCGGGTATGAAGACCTGCGCTCGGCGACGTAGGCGAGAAACTGCTGCAGGGCGACGCGTTCCTGGGCTAAGTCGTGGCCCCAGAACGGGATGAACGTTCCGTCGTTCTCGATCAGGCCGAACAGGTAGTCGATTCCCCACGCGCCGTTCTCGCCGTCGCGGTAAAGCGGGTCGCCTTCGAAGTCGAAGAAGATGTCTCCCGCATCAGGTTCGGGGATCGCCCCGAGGGCGAACGGCGCGAAGACGTTGACGGCGGGCGCGCCATCGGGCGTGACGGTGAGCTGGATGGCCGCCTGGTCGCGCAGGCTCGTGAGCGTGGCTTCGGCGAGGCCGGGCACCGGGAGCATCCGCTCGGCCAATTGCTCGATCGAAATTACCCCGGCGGCGGCAAGCTTCTTGCGCTGGGTCATTCTCATGCCGGCGACCAGCAGAACGTCTCGGTGGGCAGCGACCTGCTCGGCGCAGGTCGAACATGAACCGCACGCGCTGTAGCGCTCGTCGCCCCACGGCGAAGCGGACACGTCGGCCACCCGCTCGTCGATGATGCGCACCAGGCGGTCGCGACGCCGGCGGAACACCGGCATGATCTCATTCAACCGGTGCGTGGTCTGGGTGCCGTCTCCCAGCAGCAGGTGCACCTCGTCGCCGATCGGAACCCCCAGCGCCAGCAGCTGGTCACTATATGCCGCCAGCTGCATGACGGCGGTGATCTTCGCCTTGCGAGCGAGCTTGGTGTCGAAGACCTCGTAGACGCCGTCGTCGTTCAGCATGATGAAGTCGGCGAACCCGATGAACCGACCATCGAAGAACGTCGCCTGAAACAACACGTCGCGTTTCACGTGAAACGCCTCGGCAGTGGCAGCCGCGGCAGCAACGTAGTCCCGGGCACGGGGCCGCTCGAACTCGGCGACATCGCGGGTCAGCTTCAGCTGCTCGAGGTAGCGCAGCTCGTGCTCGTCGCCGAGCGCGCCTGCCCGGGCGAGCATCGCATCCGACTCTTCGACTACGGCCTCGATGCGGCCGAGCTTCGCGTCGAGCTTGCGCATCACCGCCCACTCACAGTTCGCGGCGGCGGTCAGGTCACTGGCGCTGTAGATGACGACATCATCGAGAAGAAACATGGAGCCCCCTGGCTGTGGATGATCTGAACGCTACCGGTTGCCGCCGACACGGAGCACCTCTGTCGGGCTGCCTCCGAATGAATGCCGCCATTCCGGGAACGGTAAATGCCACGACGCCGTGTTCCGGAGCGTACGTGAGGCCATGGGAAATCAGCTTTGCGCGACTCGGTCCCAGCGTCTTGGCCGAACCGCTGGAGGAACTTAGGGATAACCGGCGCTGGTTTTCGACCTGCCCCGGGCGCCTACGGGTTGAGAACCGAGTTCATGATGTCGCCAACCTACGAATAGCTCTGGCCCGATGTAGCAAAATCCTATGTAGGGCTCTATTTTGTTAGCTTTCAGACTCCTCAAGGGTGGTGCGTGCGCCACTGATTCCCTCGTATTCAAGGCTGATTGCCATGCTGGCAGTAATCTCGCGAAACAGGGAATGGCCAGCGGCAACGGGCTGATTACCTCTGTGAGATGTCTTCGGACCAGCCATTGACACCTAATCGAAAAGGGACCTGACATGCCAGTACTCGACGAAGTACTCACAGCCAATGCTGCCTACGCCGCCGACTTCGGGGTCAGGGGCGAGCTCGCGATGCCACCTGCCCGCGGTTTTGCGATTCTCACCTGCATGGATGCGCGGCTCGACCCCGCCAAGTACGCCGGACTCGCAGAGGGTGATGCCCACGTGATTCGCAACGCGGGCGGCCGCGCGTCGGACGACGCCATCCGGTCGCTCGTCATCTCCTACAAGCTGCTGGGCACGAATCAGTGGTTCGTGATTCACCACACCAACTGCGGCATGGAGTTCTTCACCGACGACGTGATGCGCGGACTGCTCGGCAACAGCCTCGAGACCGCAGCGCTTGGCGAGGCCGGCTTCTACGACGTCGGCACGGGGCCCGGCTCGGCCGAGGGCAAGTACATCGACTGGCTGACCATTGCCGACCAGGCCGCGAGCGTGCTCGAAGACGTCACCCGCATCAAGGCGCACCCGCTGGTTCCGGCCGGCATCCCGGTCTACGGCTACATCTACGACGTCACCTCGGGCCGCCTGATCGAGGTTCCCGCGGCCACCACCGCCGGCGCCGCAAACTAGCTTTCCGAACGCGAATCCCGCCCGGCAATCCCTTAGTCTCGCCCTATGAAGACAATCGGACTGCTGGGCGGGATGAGCTGGGAGAGTTCGGCCCTCTATTACCGGCTGATCAACGAAGGGGTGCGCGACCGGATGGGCGGGCTGCACTCCGCCAAGCTCGTGATGGCCTCCGTCGACTTCGCCGAAATTGAGCACTTGCAAACAAGGGGCGACTGGGCCGCAGCCGGGCGGCTCCTCGCCGAACAGGCCCGCGGGCTCGAGGCCGCCGGGGCTGATTTCCTTGTTCTCTGCACCAACACCATGCACAAGGTCGCCGCCGATATCGAGGCGGCAGTGTCGATCCCGCTATTACATCTGGCGGATGCGACAGCCGACGCCGTCGTCGCAGCCCAGCTCACGACGGTGGCCCTGCTCGGCACGGCGTTCACCATGGAGCAGGACTTCTATCGCGACCGGCTCGCCTCCCACGGGCTGAGCGTCATTGTGCCCGACGCCGAACAGCGGGCCATGATCCACCGGGTCATCTTTGAAGAGCTCGTTCTCGGCGTGGTCAGTGACATGTCGCGTCGGGAATACGTTGCCGTCATTGCTTCGCTGCACGCGCAGGGCGCCCAGGGAGTGATCTTCGGCTGCACTGAGATCGAGCTTCTGATCGGGCAGGACGACAGCCCGATCCCCGTCTTCGCCACGACCCGCATCCACTCGACCGCCGCGGTGAATCTGGCGCTGAGCTGACTGCGCCCAGCTTCGCGCCCTCTAGAAGGCGACGACGCTCCGGGCGAGCCAACGTGGTGGCACAACGTGGACCGCCTGATCTCGGCGGTATTCGCGAGCTGACGACCGTCACGATTGGGCCCTTTCCTGTTTCGGGGCGGCCCAGCCTGTCGCGCTCAGGTGCGCTCCGAGCGGTCGAAGGTCAGCGTCTCGCCGCGGGCTCCGCCCATCCATACGTCTTGGCAGGCGAGCGCCATCTCTTCGAGCCCCTCAACGACCGTTCCGAAGACGTTTCCGGGAACCCAGCCCTTGTCGCCATTGATCAGCAGGTTGTTGCGGCCATAGAAGAGGGCGAGGTCGATGATGTTCAGAAGCTCCTTCGGACCCTCATCGTTGGTGTAGCCGTGCGAGGGTGTCGCGAGGTCATTCGCGTCGAACTCGAAGTAACAGAGGTCGCCCGGAATGGGCGTGATGGTCGTGTTCTCTTTACCCGGTTCGACCGGAGCGAAAGCCGGCACGAGGTTGTAGATCTCATTGCGGGCGTACTTGCCGTGGAACACGGCTGACGAGAGCGGGAGGGCATCCCAGACCGCTTTGGCGGTGCGCGGAGCCTCGTCGTCGAGCAGTCGCGCCAGGCAGCTGACCCCGCGCTTTTCGAGTGTCACGGTGATGTATCGAGCCATGTGAAATTCCCCTGATTCTTTCCCAAATTTTAGATTGTATTCTGTAGGATTGTCAACAATACTAATCCTAGGCCCCGCATCTGCCGGCCTCCCCACCGCACTCACACCCGTACCGGAGGCAGCATTGGCGACTATTGAGTTCGGCGATTTCATCCCGCTCGGGCCACCGAAGCTGGTCGGCATCGGCATAGTGACCCCCCACGACATGGCGCTCGACGCCGAGCTCTGGCGCTGGGTGCCCCCCGAAGCTTCGCTGTTCTTCGCCCGAACACCCTTCGATCCGCTGCCGGTCAACATGGCAATGGTCGAGTCCCTGGGAGACGAGACGGGCCTTGCCTCGACGACCCAGCAGCTGATCGCCATCTCCCCGTCGGCATACGCCTACGCGTGCACGTCGGGCAGCTTCGCCAATGGCCTCGCCGGCGAGCGCTCGGTGGCCGCCGCCGTGGCCCTGGCCGGTGGCGCCCCCTCCGTGACGACATCCGGCGCCATCGTCAACGCCATCGCGCATCTCGGGATAAGCCGGGTCGCCATTGCCACCCCCTATGACCTGGAGATCACCACCCGTCTCGGGCACTTCCTGATCGAGAACTCCATCAGCGTTGCGGGCATCGCCCACCTGGGCATGGACGCCAACATGTGGACCGTGCCCTATCGGCGCACGGCAGAACTCATCCGGGAGTGCGACTCGCCGGATGCCGAGGCGATCGTGGTGTCGTGCACGAACCTCCCCACCTACGACCTCATCGCGCCGCTCGAGCGCGAGCTCGGCAAGCCGATCATCTCCGCCAACCTCGCCACAATGTGGGCGGTTCTGGGCCTGTGCGGCCTTGAGGCGGTCGGGCCGGGCCAGCGCCTGCTGACACAGGGGCAGCGCTCATTGGCGCCGGCCCTGGCTCAAGCTCAGTAGGCGGCAACCGCCGTCAGGAAGCGCTTGGTTCGTTCTTCTCTGGGGTCTTTGAAGATCTGGTCCGACGTGCCCTGTTCGACGACAACACCCTTGTCGAACATGACCACCCGATCTGAGATCTCCTGCGCGAATCTCATCTCATGCGTCACCATGAGCATTGTCATGTCTGTGGTGGTGGCGAGGCGGCGGATGACATTCAAGACCTCTCCGATGAGTTCGGGGTCAAGCGCCGACGTCGGCTCGTCGAAGAGCATCACGCGAGGGCGCATGGCAAGCGCCCGGGCGATCGCCACGCGCTGCTGCTGCCCGCCGGAAAGCTGAGTCGGGTGGTGCTTCATGTGGCTCTTCAGCCCCACCAGCTCCAAGAGGTCAACGGCCCGATCGTTGGCCTCCTCCTTGGAGAGCTTGAGGACGTGGGTCGGCGCCTCGGTCACGTTCTGCAACACCGTCATGTTCGGGAACAGGTTGAACTGTTGGAACACCATGCCGACTTTTCGACGGGTTATCAGCGTCTGCTTTGTTTCCTTGTTCTTCGCTCCCTGTTTGGCGTTCCAGAGCACGTCCCCGCCCACGGTGACCAGCCCGACATCAGGGGGCTCGAGCGTCATCAGAATGCGCAGAATCGTGGTCTTGCCCGATCCCGAGGGTCCGATGATCGACACCTTCTCCCCCGCCTTGACCTCGAAGTCGAGGCCGCGCAGCACCCGGTTCTCGCCCCAGGCCTTGCTCACGTTCGAGAAGGAGATCTCAACATCGCGCGCCTTCTCGGTGCCGTTCAGCGTCTTCAGGGTTGCAGTGTTAGGTGACAAGAAGACGCTCCAGTTTCGTGAATCGTGATCGGCGCATTGCCTGTGGTGAAACCTACCCACTGGATGTAGGATTGTCAACAATCCGAACCAAGGTAATTAGGTACGGTATTTCAGATCGAAGGGCAGTCATGACAACTCAAACCACAGCGCCAATCGTGGGGCTTCTCTACCCGGGCGTTGGAGCCGACGACGACTTCTCATTCCTAGAAGAGGCGAGCGCCGGGGCAATCAAACTGCCCCTCGTTCGCACGGCGGGCGGCGACGTCGCCCATCTGGTCGACGAACTGATTGCCGTAGGGGGATCTGAAAACCTGATCACGGGAGCCAAGGAACTGGCCGACAGCACTCCAGACTCGATCATGTGGGCCTGCACCTCGGGGAGCTTCGTCTACGGCTGGCAGGGCGCCCACGATCAGGCGGCCGAGGTCAGCGCGGCCATTGGGGTTCCCGCGTCGTCCACGTCGATCGCGTTCGCCCAGGCCTGCCGCGCGCTCTCCATCGACCGCGTCGCCGTTGCGGCGAGCTACCCCGACGAGCTGGCCCAGCACTTCAAGCGGTTCATGTCTGACGCCGGCGTCACGGTCGTCTCATTCCAGAGCAACGACATCGCCACCGCCGGCGAGGTCGGGCTGCTCGGCATGCCCGAGATCCTCGCGATGGCCAAGGCCGCCGACCACCCCGACGCCCAGGCGATCCTGATCCCCGATACCGCCATGCACTCGCTCCAGTTCATCGACAAGCTCGAAGCCGCTCTCGGCAAGACGGTACTGACGGCCAACCAGGTCACCGTGTGGGAGGGCCTGCGAATCGCGAACCGCAGCGTTGCCCTCGACTCGCTTGGCGCCCTCTTCCGCTAGCGACCCGTAACGAAGCCGAGCTTCTTATCCACCACGTTGAGAAGCTCGGCACCGGTGGCATAGCGGTCGAAGTTATCCGCAAACAGGGAAGAGAGCCGCCCCAGCCATCCCGCGGCATCCCCACTCAGGTGCGCGGAGATCAACACGTTCTCCAGTCGCCAGAGCGGGCTGCTCGCGGGAAGCGGCTCTGTGCTGAACACGTCGAGGGCGGCCCCCGCGATGGCGCCGCGGCCAAGCGCCTCGCCGAGCGCATCCTCATCGACCAGCTCGCCCCGGCCGACGTTCACGAGGCGGGCGGTCGGCTTCATTGCCTCGAGAGCGGATGCGCCAACGAGGCCTCGCGTGGCGTCGGTGAGTGGCGCGATCAAGATGACGTAGTCGAACTCCCCAACGATCTCGACCAGGGACGTCGAGGCGTGCACGGTTCCGAAGTCGGGATCGAAAGTGCGGGCAGTGCGCCCGGCACCCTCGATGCACATGCCCACGGCACGAAGCAGTTCCGCAGTTTCGCGGCCGATCGACCCGGTGCCTACGATCAGGGCTTTCGTTCCCTCAATGCGCTCGGTCTCCCGATGCTCCCAGACCCCGTTCTGCTGGCGCCGCAGTGAGCCCGGCAGATCCTTGGCCAGGGCCAGGATGCTCCCCAGCACGAACTCGGCGATCGGCCGGTCGAAGATGCCCCGCGAGTTGGTGACGATCACACCCGACTCCCGCAGCCCGTCGAAGAGCAGCTTGTCGACCCCGGCGGCCGCCACATGGATCCACTTGAGCGAGTCGGCGTGCTCCCAGACATCTTTGACGGCGGAGGAGAAGAAGTCCCAGAGCAGCAGCGCGTCTGCTCCGGGCATCGCGGCGGCCAGGTCGGCGGCCTGAACGCAGCGCACCTCGGCCGAAGCCTCAAGCAGCGGCAGACAATCGGGCAGGGTGTCCGTGTACAAGACGACCAGCACTGTGCGTTCCGCGCTCATGGAGCTCCTTTTAGTTGGGTGTTAGGCGTGCGTCAGTTCGTCCGCGAGCATCGACGCGCTCAGGTCGGTGATGGCCGCACGCATGTGGTGCCGGATGGCCTCACCGAGGCCCGCGCCGTCGCCGGCCGCGAGGAGGTTGACCAGGTTCTGGTGCTCCTCCGCGAGCTGCGACGTGTGCGGGTACGCGACCTGAAGGTTCACCATGCAGATGCGCGACTCGGCGGCCAGCGTGGAGTAGATGCGCGAAAGCCTCGAGTTGCCGGCGCTCTTCACAAAGGCCACATGGAAGTTCAGGTCGATCTCGGAGAGCTTGCGCCACTGTTTGCCCTCGACCAGGGGAACCATCTGCTCGACGAAGTCGGAGAGCTCCGCGGCGATCTGGGCAAGTTCGTCGGGCCGCTCGGTCAGGATCGCCTCGGCGGCTGCGAGCTCGATGGCCTCGCGCGCGCCGTAGACCTCTTTGATGTCGCTGATCGAAAGATCCAGCACGAAGACGCCCCGGTTGCGATGGCTGACCAGGAGGCCCTCCTGGCTGAGGCGTTGCAGCGCTTCCCGCACCGGACCCCGGGAGACCTGCAGTCGCTCGACGAGGCTGGCCTCGCGAATCTGCTCACCGGGGCGGAAGGACCCGTCGATGATTCGCTCACGCAGCTGATCCGCGATCAGCACCGAGGTCGGTCGCCCCTCCAGTGCCAACAGGCCATCTTCACCAGCCATGCTGTCCTCTTTCTTTTCTTATCCGAGTCTTGAGCGGTGCATCCGCTTCAACGGGGAATCGCCAGGTACTTGTGTTCCAGATACTCATCGATGCCGAGGCTGCCGCCCTCGCGGCCCAGCCCAGACTGCTTCACGCCGCCGAACGGTGCCGCCGGGTTGGATACCAAACCGGTATTGACGCCGACCATGCCGACTTCAAGTTCTTCGCCGAGTCGCAACGCCCGGTCGATGTCCTGGGTAAAGACATAGCCGACCAAGCCCCACTCCGTGTCGTTGGCAATTCTGACAGCCTCGTCTTCGTCGTCGAACACGAGAATCGGAGCGACCGGGCCGAAGATCTCGGCACTCATCAGTGCCGAATCCGGGCTGACGTCGGCGAGCACGGTTGGTGCGTAGAAGTAGCCCGCACCCTCCAGCTGGAATCCGCCGACAACAATTCTCGCACCTCGGCGAACGGCATCGTCGACGAAACCCCGCACCTTGGAAAGGCCGGCCTCATCTACCATCGGGCCGATGTCGGTGCCGGCGACTGCGCCGTCGCCCACGGTCAGGGCCGACATGCGGTCAGCGAGCTTCTCCGTGAACTCCGTTGCCACCGAGCGGTGCACGAGAAAGCGGTTCGCCGCGGTGCAGGCCTCGCCCATGTTGCGGAGCTTCGCGAGCATCGCCCCGTCGACGGCCCGGTCGATGTTCGCGTCGGCACACACGATAAAGGGGGCGTTGCCGCCGAGCTCCATCGACGAGCGCATCACGTTCTCGGCGGCCTGCGTCAAGAGGATCTTGCCGACGGCGGTCGAGCCCGTGAAGCTGACCTTCCGGGCGATGCCGCTCGCCATCCAGTTGCCCACGACCTCGGATGCGCGGCTCGTCGTGACAACGTTCAGCACCCCCCGGGGCACCCCCGCCTCGTGCATGATGTCGACCAGGGCCAGCGAGGTCAGCGGCGTCTGGGCGGCGGGCTTGAAGACGATCGTGCAGCCGGCGGCGATGGCCGGGCCGATCTTGCGGGTGCCCATCGCGAGCGGAAAGTTCCAGGGCGTGACGAGCACGCACGGGCCTACGGGAACGCGCGTCACCACGATGCGGTTTTTGCCGTCGCCGGTGGTCGTATAGTCGCCGCTGATGCGCACAGCCTCCTCCGAGAACCAGCGCAGGAACTCGGCACCGTAGGCCACCTCGCCCCGCGCCTCGGCGAGCGGCTTGCCCATCTCCGCCGTCATCAGGACTGCAAGCTCCTCGGTCTTTGAGATCACGAGGTCGTAGGCCCGGCGCAAAATCTCGCTGCGGGCACGCGGCGAGGTCTTCGCCCACTCGGTCTGAGCAGCCCCTGCGGCACGGATGGCCCGCTCAGCGTCGGCCACCGACCCGTCGGCCACGTGCGCCAGGATCTCTCCCGTCGCCGGGTTCTCGACCGCGAAGGTTCGGCCGCCCTCAGCATCGACCCACTCGTTGTTCAGGAAGAGCTTGGTGCGAAGGTCGGCCAGGACCGGCCGGGTTGCGCTGATGGTGTCGGTCAGGGTCATGATCGTCCTTGTCTTTCTCGTTCGGGGTGTTGGGCCGGCGCCGGGCCGTCGAGCAGCTCGGCCAAGTGGAGGGTGGAGCGCGCCGGATCGAGCTGCATTATCTGCATCTGGCAACTGAAGCCGTCGGCGAGCACGGGGGTGGCCCCGGCCGTCTGCCGCAGCGCCGGGATCAGCGCCTGCTCGGCGACCTGCATGCTCAGGTCGAAGTGACTGGGCTCGAAGCCGAAGTTTCCGGCGACGCCGCAGCATCCGGTGGCCTCCAGCACGGTTCCAACGCCGACTGCTCTGAGCGCCGCCGTCTGCGACTTCGCGCCGAACACCGAGTACTCGTGGCAGTGGGTCTGCACCGTGACCGCGGGAGGCACGGCTCCGCCTGGCCAGTTCGGCTGCCAGCCGTCAGCCGCGAGCTCGGAAACCATTGCGGCAAAACTGCGGATGCGCCGGGAGACCCGGTGGGCGGCATCCGTCTGAATGAGCTCGGGCAGGTCTTTCTTGAAGGCGGCCGCGCAGCTCGGTTCGATGACGACGATCGGTGTATCCGAACCGTCGTCGAGGGCGACCGAAGCCCGGGCCAGCAGCTTCTTCGCAGCACCCAGCTGGCCGGTGGAGATGAGGGTCAGGCCGCAGCAGACATCGGCGTTGCACTCCACAGTCTTGCCCGCGCCACCGAGCACCCGCAGGGCAGCGCCGGCGACCTCGGGGCGGAAGCCCTTCGTGAAGCTGTCGATCACGAGAATGACGGCCGGACCGTGGGTCGCGTCGTGTGCCGACAGGTCCGCATCCGCTCGCCTGAGTTCACGGCGGAGAGCGGCGGCGCTGGCGAACTTCGGCAGCGCCCGCTTGGTGGTCAGCCCGCCGAGAACGGCGATGACCTTGCGCAGCGGCGTGGCCAGCACGAGGTTCAGTAGCGGCGCCACATGCACGGTTACATTCAGCCAGGTCGGTAGCCAGCCGAGCGAGTAGTGCGACATCGGCCGGAGCCGGCGTTCGTAGAAGTGCGAGAAGAACTCTGACTTGTAGCTGGCCATATCGACGCCGACGGGGCAGTCTGTGGAGCAGGCCTTGCACGACAGGCAGAGGTCGAGGGCCTCGCGCACGTCTTCGCTTCGCCAGCCCTCCTCGACGCTGGAGGCGCCGCGCACCATCTCCTGCAGCACGCGCGAGCGGCCCCGCGTTGAATCCTTCTCATCCTTCGTGGCGCGAAAACTCGGGCACATTACCCCGCCCGCATCGGTTCGGCAGCGTCCGATTCCGACGCAGGCCTGCACGGCGTGCACGAACGGGTCTTGGGTTCTCGTCACCCGCGCCTCGGCCTGGGGCGTCGCGTGCCCCGAGCCGACCGGCGTCAGGTCGAAGCTCGTTCGCCACTGCCGCTCGGGAACCCCTGCGAGGGCAAGGTTCTTCATGAGCGAATCGGGGCTGACAAGGATGCCGGGGTTCAGGATTGCGGCCGGGTCCCACAGTCGCTTGAAGGTGGCGAAGGCGGCCAGCATCTCGGGCGAGTACATCAAAGGGAGCAGTTCGCTGCGCGCACGACCGTCACCGTGCTCGCCCGAGAGCGAGCCGCCGTGCCGCACCACCAGCTGGGCCGCGGCGCGCATGAACGCCTCCATCACTCGGCGACCCTCGTCGGTGCGCATGTCGAAGGTGATGCGCACGTGCATGCAGCCGGCCCCGAATTGGCCGTACATGATGCCCTGCAGGCTGAATCGGGCAAGGAGCTCGCGGAAGTCAGCGAGGTAGGCGGCGAGGTTCTCGGGGGCGACGGCCGAGTCCTCCCAGCCGGGCCACGACTCCCCGCCGGTGTGCAGCCGGGCAGACAGCCCCGCGCCGTCTTCGCGCACGCGCCACAGCGAGGCCCGCTCGGTGGCATCCGGCACGACCCGACCCTCGAGCAGGCGGCCGTTCTCACGGAGGCGCTCGAGCAGGCGCTCGGCGGTCGCGGTCACCGCGGCCATGTCGTCGCCGTCGAGGTCGACGTAGAGCCAGGCGCGGCCGGCGGGCAGGCCGAGCACGGAATCGGCTCCCCTTCTGAACTTCATGGTGTCAACGATCGCCTCGTCGATGCCCTCGACCGCGGCGGGCGAGAACTCGAGGATGGTCATCACATCTTTGGCGGCCTCGACGACGTCGTCGTAGCCGAGGGTCACGAGCAAGGCCGCCGCAGGGGTGGGCACAAGCCTGACCGTGGCGCTGACCACGATGACGCAGGTCCCCTCGCTGCCGACCAGAGCACGCGCGACGTTGAAACCGTTCTCGGGCAGCAAATGCGAGAGGTGGAACCCGGAGACCTGACCCGGGATACGGCCGAGTTCGAGCCGAAAATCGCTGAGGTTCGCACCGACGAGGCTGTGAAGCGCGTCGGTGAGTTCGGCCGCGCGGGTCGCGGCTTGCGTATCGCCGTCGATGGTTGCGCCCAGGCCCTTGCTCGTGGCCGTCAGGTGGAACCCCTCGGCGGTCACGACGTCGAGAGAGACCACATGCTCAGACGTTCGACCGTCGCGCACGGAGTGATTGCCGCAGGCGTCGTTGGCGATCGAGCCGCCGAGGGTGGCGCGCGACTTGCTGGAGGGGTCAGGGGCGAAGGTGAGTGAGCCAGCCGACGCCTGCCCGACCGCGTTCTGCAGCGTGGTGAGCACGATGCCCGCCTCGGCCGTGGCCTCGCGGGCCGCAACGTCGATGATCAACACCTGAGCTAGGTGACGGGAGAGATCGAGCACGATTCCGGGCCCGACGGCACCGCCGGCCATCGACGTGCCGCCGCCGCGGGGAACCACGGGCACACCCGCTGCGTGGCAGGCCCGGAGCACGTGGGCGACCTCCTCCGGGGAGCGCGGGAAGACGACCCCGAGGGGTTCAATGCGATAGTTCGAGGCGTCGTAGGAGTACTCGGCGAGCCGGCGGGTGCCGGTCTCTACCTCGATGCCGTCGGCACGGATAGCGTCGATGGCGCCACCCGCGCCTGTCGCCTGTATCGCCTGGGCTGCCTGTGTCGTCATTCTCAGTTCACGCTCTCGTTGCACACCGATGTTCGGGTAATAGCGGGCTGGCTAGACGCCCTGGGACACGAGCACGCGCTGGGCGGTACGAAGTGCAGCGGCCAGGCGGTCGAGGCCCGTTTCGATCTCTGCGGCGGTCACGTTCAGCGCGGGGATCACCCGGATGACGTTGCCGGCGGCGCCACAGGTCAGCAGCAGCAGATTCTCTGAAATAGCGGCCTGCTGCACGGCGGCGGCCAGCGGGCCATTCGGCTCACCAGCATCCGTTATGAATTCAATGCCCTGCATGAGTCCGAGACCGCGCACATTGCCCATCAGCGGGTTGTCGAGCGCGAGGCTGTCGAGGCCAGCGCGCAGCTGGGCGCCGCGCACGAGGGCGTTGTCGACGAGGCCCTCCTCCCGAACGACGGCGATGGTCGCGACTGCGGCGGCGGCGGCAACGGCATTGCCGCCGTAGGTTCCGCCCTGTGACCCCGGCCATCCCTTGCTCATCAGGGCGCTGGAGGCGGCGATCGCCGAGATCGGGAAGCCGCTGGCAAGCCCCTTGGCGGTGACCAGAATGTCGGGGGTGATGCTGCTGAACTCATGTCCCCAGAACTTGCCAGTGCGGCCGAAGCCCGCCTGCACCTCGTCGAGAATCAGCACGATGCCGTGCCGGTCGGCCCGCTCGCGGAGCCCCTCGAGGAAGCGCGCCGGGGTGGGCAAATAGCCGCCATCGCCGAGCACCGGCTCGATGATGAAGGCGGCGGTGTCGGCGGGTGACGAGATCGTCTGCAGCAGGTAGTCGAGTTCCTTCAGCGCGAAGTCTATGGTCGTCGCCATGTCCCAGCCGTAGCGAAAGGCGTAGGGGAACGGAGCGATGTGCACGCCGCTCATCAGGGGGCTGAATCCAGAGCGGAACTTCGAGCCCGCCGTGGTGAGGGACGCGGCGGCGACGGTGCGGCCATGGAATCCGCCGTGGAAGGCGATGATGTTGGGTCGACCCGTGGCCATCCGAGCGAGACGAACGGATGCCTCGACAGCCTCAGATCCAGAGGTGGCGTAGAAGACGCTGTCGAGGGTGGCCGGCAGCACGTCGCCGAGCTTCTCGGTGAGCTCCATCAGCGGCTTGTGCATGACGGCCGTGTACTGGGCGTGGATGATCAGGCCGGTCTGCTCGCGGGCTGCGGCGACGACGCGGGGGTGGCAGTGGCCGGTGCTGGTGACGCCGATTCCGGTGGTGAAGTCGAGGTACTTCTCGCCGCTGACGTCGTAGATCCAGCTGCCGAGCGCTCGCTCGACGACCACCGGGGTGGCTTGCTTCAAGAGTGGGCTCAGCGTGGTCATCGAAACATCCTCAGTTCGTGAATTGGTTGATTGTCAACAATAAACACCCTAACGCCGACACGGTCACACTGCAAGGTCGATTGTTGACAATCAGACGTAATCGCAGACAGACTGAACGAATGACCGATCTTGCCGACCTCTCCGCGACCTCTCTTGTCTCCGCCTTTCAGCTGAAGACGGTGTCGCCCGTTGAGGCGACGAAGGCCGCGCTGGGGCGGATCACCCGCTTCGACGGCGCCGTCAACGCCTTCTGCCTGGTCGATGAATCCGCGGCACTGCAGCAGGCGCGCGAGTCCGAGGCGCGCTGGCAGGCAGGGGCCCCGATGGGCCCGCTCGACGGCGTGCCAACCAGCATCAAAGACCTGCTGCTGACCCGGGGCTGGCCGACGATGCGGGGGTCGCGCCTGATCGGTGCAGAGCAGGATTGCAGTCAGGATGCGCCATCCGTCGCCCGGCTGCGCGAGTCCGGCGCCGTATTGATCGGCAAGACGACCACGCCGGAGTTCGGCTGGAAGGGCGTCACCGACAACCCGCTGACCGGGGCCACGGGGAATCCGTGGGACCCGACGAAGACCAGTGGTGGCTCCAGTGGCGGATCGGCCGCGGCGGTCGCCCTCGGTATGGGCGTCCTGTCGGTCGGCACTGACGGCGGCGGATCAGTTCGGATCCCCGCGGCGTTCTCGGGCATCGTCGGGTTCAAGCCGACCTACGGCGCCGTTCCCCTTTATCCCACCAGCCCCTTCGGCACCCTCGCCCACATCGGGCCGATGACGCGCACCGTCGAAGACGCGGCGCTGACGATGGATGTAATCACGGGCTTCGACTCCCGGGACTGGTCGGCCTTGGCTGGGCCACGCCAGTCGTTCCAGGCCTCGCTCGGAGACGGCGTGGCTGGGCTGCGAATCGGCTACAGCCGCGACCTGGGCTTCGCCTCGGTCGACCCCGATGTCGCGGCAGCCATCGATGAGGCGGTGCGGGTTCTTGCCGACCTCGGGGCCATCGTCGAGGAGGTCGACCCCGGCTTCGCCGACCCGATCGAGGCCTATCACACGCTCTGGTTCGCCGGCGCGGGCAAAGTCATCCAGGCCTTCGACGAGACCCGCTGGGGCGAGCTCGATCCGGGGTTGCTCGACGTGGCGCGGCAGGGTCAGGCATTCAGCGCGATGGACTTTCTGGCCGCGAATCAGGTTCGGGCCGACCTTGGGCTCACCATGGGTGCGTTCCACGAGAGGTACGACCTGCTCGTGACGCCGACGCTCCCCCGGGGCGCCTTCGAGATATGCCACGAGGTTCCACAGGGCTCGGGCCTAACCCGCTGGGCCGAGTGGACCCCGTTCACCTACCCGTTCAACCTCACCCAGCAGCCGGCCGTCTCGGTGCCCTGCGGCCTGACGCCGGCGGGCCTGCCGATCGGACTTCAGCTCGTCGGCGCCCGGCACGCGGATGCGCTCGTGCTGCGCGCGGCTGCCGCCTATGCCGCAGCCGTTCCTTTCGGGCGCGCACCGATGCTCGGCGCCTGAGACCCACCTTTAGAGAAGGATGCCCCATGACGAAGACCGCGATCGACACCCCCCGGGCACCCCGCCCCATCGGCCCGTACAGCCAGGCGATCATCGCTCAGGGCCTGTTCTTCAGTGCGGGATTCGCGCCGCACGATCCTGCGACGGGGTCGCTGGCTGACGGAGTCGGAGACCAGACCCGGCAGGTGCTGCGGAACCTCTCGGCGGTGCTCGCCGAGCAGGGCGCAACGCTCGATGATTGCGTCAAGGTGACAGTGCACCTGCAGAACCTCAAGGCCGACTTCGCCGAATACAACGCGGCCTACGCCGAGTTCTTCACCGCCCCGTTCCCAGTGCGCACGACCGTCGGGTCTGACCTCTTGGACATCCTCGTGGAGATCGACGTCGTCGCGGTGCT
>JBBATW010000027.1:13037-31515 GCA_040398585.1 Agreia sp. | reverse complement strand
GCGATAGACGGTGCGACTGCAGCCGCCTTCATGGCTGCTCTTCGCCAAGAGCTAGAAGCCAAATCGGTCTCGTAGCATTTCAGGCAACGGAGTTCGGCGCTTCACCACGCGGCGCTGAACTCAGGTTGGCTGGGTGACGATCCCACGGTGATTCGGGATCGTCAAGTGTAAGCCATCCCTGTGCCCTGGCTGCGACGGCGGCAAGGACAGAGATTCCTAGAGTGCCGTTTTGAATACGGCGCTGGAGCACAGCCCCAACCACTTCGTCCAGTGGAATCCATTGCCGCTCGATGTCCGCCTCCTCGTCTGTGAGAACGAAATCGCTTGGTGCTTCCTGGATGTCGCGGGCCAAGAAGACTCGAATCGCCTCGTTACTGCCACCGGGCGAGGGGTAGAAATCTAGTAGAAGATGCCAGTTCTTGGCGGAGATGCCGGCTTCTTCGGTGAGTTCTCGGCGTGCAGCGTTGACAGCCAGTTCACCCGGGATATCCATGATTCCTGCCGGAAGTTCCCATTCTCGTGCACAGATGGGGTGCCGGTACTGCCGGAGAAGAAGAACCCTATCTTTGCTGTCAAGGGCCAAAACTGCAACGGCCCCCCGGTGGTCAAGGTATTGCCTCGAGAGAATTGCATCGCCGTAAGCGACATCATCGTCACAAATATCCCAGACTCGTCCGATGAGATCGACCCTGTGGGAGAGAATATCGAAGTGGAGAATTTCGTCATGAATCTGGTCAGTCACTCCGGTCACATCTCCTTTGCCGACATGCGTTTTTACGGCTTTGCCGATGCTGTTCAGGCCCTGTCGGGTTTTGCCGCATGAAGCCCATTCTTCTGAATGGAAACGTAGGACACGATGCTCAGACCGACATCGACCACACGTACGCTCTCATGCGGGAGATGCAGGGCTCGAGTCTTTCGATACCTATATTACGTGTCTATCAGCCACGCCCCACTGTTGCCTTCAGTCGGCGGGAAAGCCTCATGCCCTCGTTCGCCGCCGCGGAAATTGCGGCGCGAGATCATGGTTTCGCGAGCGTAATCCGACTCGCGGGCGGTCGGGCGGTGGCCTATGACAAAACCTGCTTGGTCATCGATCTGATCACCCCCACAGATCGACGCATCGCCAACGATCTCGTCTTCGATGTTGCTGCGGAGTGTGTTCGCAGGGTTCTCATGGATCTCGGTGTTGATGCCAGGGTCGGGCCCGTCCCGCGCGAATACTGCGCAGGAGCCCACAGCGTCAATGCACGCGGAGTCGTGAAGCTGGTCGGAATCGCCCAGCGGGTAACGAGGGGTGCACGGCTTGTGGCGGCATCCATCGCGCTGGGTCCGGGGCTGGAACTGAGTGCCGTCTTGTCGGACGTCTACGCTGCCATGTCTCTCGATTGGGACCCGTCTACTTTCGGGACTCTGGCCGATGAAGTTACTCCGCTGGTGCTACTTGCCGCCGCAGGCGACATCACTAACGGACTGGCTGAGACCCACACGAAGTGGGCTGAGGTTCCCGTGTGACCTGTATCTCCCTGTAGCTAGTATCTCCCTGTAGCGTCGCTGACTCATCTGGTGATGTCGCATGCTTGTGCGTTCTAATGCCGTGGGGGTAAGGTTCATCGGCCTGCTATAGGGGGACCCGATAGGTGGACTCGGATTCGTCTCTCTTGTCGCAGGCTTGCCGGATGTCTAATCTGTGTCTTACCTTCCTCATCCGTTGTCGTGTGGCCATTTCCTGCTCCGCTTTTGATGCCACTTTTTCCGTCTGACAACTGTCTGCGACAGAAGGCACAGCCCTAAGGAGCACCAATGGCAATTCCCCCGATCTCGGCCACGCCTCGAACACTTAAACGGGAACTGAAGGTGGCCGACGCCGCCGCGTTCTCCGTGGGCATGATCGGCCCCGTAGGCGTCATGGCACTTCTGGGGGCGGGGGCTGCGAGCATTCTCGGCGGCGGCGCCACGTGGGCGTTCATCTTCGCTCTGATCGCGGTCGCCCTGGTGGCGTACGGGTTCGTGAAGCTGTCGCGGCACATCTCCCACACCGGCTCGGTGTACGCCACGGTTGGCCTGACTCTGGGGCCGCGGGCCGGCTTCATCGCCGGCTGGGCCCTGTTCCTCGGCTACGTGACTATCGGTGCTGGGTCAGGCATCGAAATCGGGCTCTTCGTCACGCAGCTCTTTCAGAGCGTCGGGATCACGCTTGATCCCGACTGGGTATGGATCACCCTGGTTTCCCTGGTCTTGGTCGTCTTGCTGGGGCGACGTGAAGTGCACGTGATCACGCGCATCCTTCTTTATGCCGAGCTCATCGGTGCTCTCTTCGTCGTTCTTCTTGACGTCGTGATCCTCGTTCGCGCCGGCACCGGAACCGCCCCCGGCGGCCAGAGCCTGACGTGGAAGATCCTCGAGCTTCCCGCCGGAACCGACGTGGGCATCATCGCGGCCGCCGCCGTCTTCGGTTTCCTGGCCTTCGCGGGCTTCGAAGGGGCCGCAACGCTGGGCGAGGAGACCTCGAACCCGAAGCGCGACATTCCCCTCGCACTGAAGACCGCGATCATCGTCGTCGGCGCCTTCTATATCCTCTCCATCGTCGCGCAGTCGATTGGCTACGGCCTTGACGATGCCGGGGTGGCTGCCTTTGGCGCATCCAGCGCCCCCTATGGCGAACTCGCTCAGGCCTATGTCGGCTCCTGGCTCGCTGACGTCCTGACCGTCGCCGCGATCGTCAGCCTCTTCGCGATCTTCGTCGGAACCCTGACCGGTGCCGCACGCGTGCTCTTCGCCCTTGCCCGGGACACCGGAAGCACCAGCCGGCTTGCCCGCGTCAACGCCAACGGCTCGCCGGCCACCGCGCTCACGGTTGTCGCGATTCTCGCCCTTATCGTCATCGTCGTCGAACGACTGACCGGCGCTGCCGTTCTGGATGCGACGTTCTGGGCACTCACCATCGGCACGATCGCCCTGCTGGTCGCCTACGTGCTCGCCACGGTCGGTGCCATCAAGTTCCTGTTCTTCGGCCGCAAGGTCAGCACGCCGAAGTGGCAGATCGTGATTCCGATTCTCGCCCTGGTCCTTGTGGGGTACACCCTGTACAAGAACGCCGTCGGACTCGAGGCTCCCTACAGCTGGTTCCCCTACATGGTGGCCGTCTGGCTGCTGATCGGACTGGCCATCTCTTTCCGCAAGGGACTGACATCCAGTATCGCGGCCAGCCTCGCGAAGTCGAACTCCGGCCCAGAAGAGTTCACGGTCGACTCGGCGAAGGAGATAATCGTCTGATGACCCGGATCGCCGCTGTGCAACTGTCCCCGGTAATCGCCGACCTTCCTGCGAATCGGGCCAAGGCGGCAGCGGCGATCGCTCAGGCCTTTGACGCGGGCGCCGACATCGTCGTGCTGCCAGAGCTCGCGACCACCGGCTACGTATTTGAGAGCATGGACGAACTTCGGTCCGTTGCACTCTCGTTGGACTCAGCCGTCTTCGCGGAGTGGGCCACGCTGGCATCCGCTCGTGTAAACAGCGTGGTCATCGTGGGCTTCGCGGAGGCCGGCGATGACGGCGGCATCTACAACAGTGCTGCTGTTGTGACCGCGGCGGGCGTCGTCGGCGTCTACCGCAAGGTGCATCTCTGGAACCAGGAGAAGCGATTCTTTACGCCCGGCTCGGATGCGCCGCTGGTCATCGATACTGCGCACGGGCGACTCGGCGTCATGATCTGCTTCGACCTCGAGTTTCCGGAGTGGACACGCATTGCCGCACTGGCCGGTGTCGAGATCCTCTTCGTTCCGACCAACTGGCCCTACGTGAGTCGACCCGACGGGGAGCGTGCGCCGGAGGTGCAGATCGGTATGGCTACGGCACGGGTGAACCGCATGGCGGTCGTCTGCGCGGATCGTGCCGGGGCCGAGCGCGGTGTCGAATGGAACGAGGGCACGTGCATTATCGATGCCGATGGCTGGGTCGTCGATGCGGTGGGTGCCGGAGACGGTGTGGCCTGGGCCGACATCGATGCGGCAGAATCCCGCGACAAGCAGTTGGCAGAGTTATCGAGCGCTTTCGCCGATCGGCGCCCCGACCTCTACTCAAGCATCACCCGCCTCGCACCCTGAGCGGATGCTGCGGGCAACCGCGCAAGGCCGCTATCAGGCGACGGGTGCGGGCGCAAAGATGGCGAGTCGCATCGTCGCGGTGGCTTGGTGCGCTGACATTCCCTCGGACTCGGAGATGGTGGCCACCGCCTCGGCGAGTGCCGGGGTGGCTTCGCGTGAGACCCGCTGGAAGGTGAGGGGCTTCAGGAAGCGGGACACCGAGAGGCCGGCGCTGTGCTTCGCCCCGCCGGCGGTGGGGAGCACATGGTTTGTGCCGGCCATGCCCTTGTCGGAATATGCCACAGTGCTCCACGGCCCGATGAACAGCGAGCCGTAGTTGCGGAGGCGTTCGAAGTAGTAGTCGTCGTCTTTCGTGATGAGTTCGAGGTGCTCGGGCGCGAGATCATCCATGAGCTCAATGGCCACGTCAGCATTGTCGGCGATCGTGATAGAGCCGTAGTCGCGCCAGGCCGGGCCCGTGATGTGAGCGGTTGACAGGGTCTTGAGCTGGTTCTCGACTGCAATCAGCACGGCTGCGGCGAGCTCGGGCGATGTCGTGATGAGCGCGGCGGGGGAGTTGACGCCGTGTTCTGCCTGGCCGAGCAGGTCTGCGGCGACGATCTCGGCATCCGCTGTCTCGTCTGCGATGACCGCTACCTCGGAGGGGCCGGCGAGCAGGTCGATCGTGACCGTGCCGAACAGCTGGCGCTTCGCCTCGGCGACGTAAGCGTTGCCCGCACCGACCAGCATGTCGACCGGGGTGCCGGTGAGGAGCCCGTAGGCCATGGCGGCGAGAGCCTGCACTCCGCCGAGGCAGAAGACGCGGTCGACGCCCGACAGGTAGGCGGCGTAAAGCACGGCCGAGTTGGGTTTTCCGTCGGGGCCCGGGGGGGTGCAGGCGATGACGTTCGGCACGCCTGCGGCCTTGGCGACCCCGACGGTCATGAACGCGCTCGCGGTGAGGGGGAACTGGCCGGCAGGGAGGTAGGCACCCACTGACCCGACGGGGATGTAGCGCTGCCCGGTGATGACGCCCGGAACGAGCTCGACGTCGAAGTCGTGGAGGCTGCTTCGTTGCGCTGCGGCGAACGCCTGGGTGCGCTGGGCGCCGAGTTCGATGGCGGCCTTCAACTCCGGTGAGAGTCGGTCGCCGCTGCTGGCCAGTTCGTCGGCGGTGATCTCGAAGTCGGCGCCTTCCCACCTGTCGAGTGCCTTCGCGTAACGGTGAACCGCAAGGAGGCCCTCCTCTTTGATGGCGCTCAGCATGGCGGTCACGGTCTCGATCACCGCGGGATTTCTCTGCGCTGCCGGTGCCGTGATTTCCGGAGCTTTATACACGGAAAACTGGCCATCAAGTCGGGCGAGAACTGCGTCGGTATGGAGCATATTTTGAGTTTATTGATGCCCCAGTCAGACGACAACGGGGAGACTTGCCACAACGTCGATAGGGTTTCGCTATACCTCGAGACCCGCAGCTGACGGGTCTGACACCATGTGCCGAGCAAAGCGAATCAGCTCGCTCGTTGCCGGCGACAGCACAGCATTCTCCTTCTGGATCAGGGCGACGGTGTCGAAGAGCGGCTCGGCGAAGGGCACGAAGCTGATGTTCGATGGGCATTGGCTGCTCTCGGCCACGGCCCGTGCAACGAACGTGTCACCGACGCCGGCGGAGACGAGGGCCAGGGCTGATTCGACATGTTCGACCTCGATCCTCGGCTCGATCACGATGCCCTCCAGCTGGGCCCGTTCAGAGACCTGGCGCCTGGTCGGATCCTTCCAGCCGTAGTGCGCGTCGTAGAGGATCAGATTGCGCTCGGCAAGGTTCTGAATCGTGACGGGAGCTGCCAGATGGGTGGGATCCGCACTCGCATAGAGAACCTCGTCGCGCCGCAGGGGAGTGACCCGGAGGCCCTCACTGTCGATCGGCAGCACGACAAGTCCGGCCTCGAGCTCTCCCGTGACTACTGCGCGAGCAACCTCGACGGAGTTGAGCCCGACCACGCGAAGGCGCACATCGGGGTGCTGCTCGGTGAAGTCGATCAGGAGTTGTGCCAGGGAGTAGTAGTTGGCGTTCCGCAGCAGTCCGAAGCTCGCGACCCCGCCGCTCAGCGACGCCACCGCTCGCAGCGCCCTGTCGGCGGCATCTGCGCTGGCCACTGTCTGCTCGGCCAGCGGCATGAGCTCCGCCCCGGCTGGCGTCAATACGAGTCTGCGGCCACCGCGTGCGAAGAGCCGCATGTTGTAGGCCTGCTCCATGCGCTTGATGAGCTCCGACACCGACGGCTGCGACATGTGCATCGCGGCCGCTGCGGCGGTGAAAGAGCCGAGCTTTGCGGCTGCCAGAAACACGCGGAGCTGGATGAGGGTCATGTAGGGAGCCTATGGCTTGGTGGTTTGCAGTTCATATGTGTTCAGTGCGTTTCAGCCATTTTTAGCGGCAATGCATTAGGGCCAATTCCGGCACGTTCGGTGACCGTGAGTCCGTCATTCCTTGCCTTGCCCATCGTGGTTTTCACCGGCGGGTTGTTCGACGCGCCAAACCTGAGTATCCGTCGTACCAATGGGTGTGCTCTTGCGCGGCATCGGCTCGATCACTGTTGGGCCAGGTGGTCGCCTCCGCCACGCTGCACCCCAGAAACGCCAATACTCTGTGCGCCGTCAAGCCATGGGGGCACCCAGCTGTGCGGATAGCTCGGCCGCGATCTTGGCCGTCAAGGCGCCGACCTGGTCGAGGTGGGCGCCGAGCCTTGTCTTGGGCGCGCTGACGTTCAGTGCCGCGATTATGCTGCCGCGAAAGTCGTAGACCGGGGCCGAGACGCCCACCACGCCCATCTCGAATTCCTCGTCTACCGTCGCAAAGCCCCGCGCTCGGATGTGCTTCACCTCCCGCAGCAGGCTGGCAAAGTCTGTGATCAGCGGCGTTCCCTCGACGACGACCGGATCGGGCAGCCGGGGCCCGGAATCCAGGGCTCGTCTCGGGGTGCGGGGGGTCGTCACGGGCGATGTCTGGCCGAGAACCAAGCGGTCTTTGCCGTGCAGCTCGTACCAGCGGCGTAGGTCTTCGTCGCCCCAGTCGCTGACCAGGACTCGGCCCGACGAGGTTCGCCATGCCGCGACGCTGACGCCTTCCCAGCCTATGCCTCGGAAGGCATATTCACTCAACTCGCTCGTCAGGGTGAGCACGTTTTCACCGCGGAGCACACAGAGATGCGCCGTCTCGTGCGTTGCCGTTACGACCCGGCGGAGGTAGGGGGCCGCCTCGCGTACCAGCCGAGACTCGAGGGTGCGCGCGGCGAGGGCATAGAGCTGGTATCCGAGGCGGTAGGCGAGCGTTTGAGGGTCCCGGGCAACGAGGCCGATATCGGCGAGGGTCGCCAACGTGCGAGAGACCTGGCCCTTGTCTCGACCGACCAGCTCGGCCAGACGCACGACGCCGAGACCGCCGTTGTTCTCAGACTCCGGAGCTCCGAGCACCTCGAGCAGCTCTAAATCACGGCGAAGTCCTGCAGAGTTTCGTCGCGGGCTGGTAGTCGTTTCAGGGACGGTCATGAGCGCAACCATAAACCAATAGTTGCCATATGCGCAACCATGGTTGCGCAAATGATCACCCCCGCTTATGGTCATCTCAGGTCGCAACGGTGACGGGGAAATACCTCAGGATGCGAGCCACCACATCCCATATCTGCTCAAAGACGAGTAAGGAGATTTACGCCGTGACAGGATTCGATCCCGCCAGGCTGCTGGCCTTCTGGGCCCAACGTGCCGACGACATTCTCACCCTTGCGGGCGAACATCTGCTCGTGGTTGCGGTCTCTCTCCTGTTCGCAACCATCATCGGCGTCGGTGTCGGCCTGCTCGTCTGGAACAACGCGATCGGCCGCTCGCTGGCCGTCACCTCGGCCGCGGTCATCCTCACCATCCCGTCGCTCGCGCTGCTGGCCGCAATGATTCCGATCTTCGGGCTCGGCTGGGTTCCTACCCTCATCGGGCTGACCCTTTACTCACTGCTGCCAATCATCCGGAACACAGTCGTCGGGCTTCGTGAAGTCTCCCCGGCGATTATGGAGAGCGCGATGGGCATGGGCATGAGCCCCGGCCGCGTGATGCTCACCGTGCAGCTGCCCATGGCCTGGCCTGTCATCCTCACCGGGGTGCGGGTTGCCGCCCAGCTCACCATCGGTATCGCGGCCATCGGCGCCTATGTCGGCGGCCCGGGGCTCGGCCAGATGATCTTCCAAGGCCTCAGCTCGCTCGGCTCGCGCAACGCTCTCAACCTTGCACTGACCGGAACCCTCTGTGTCATCGTGTTGGCCCTCATCGTCGATGGCCTTTTCAACTACGTGACGAAACTCACCACCTCGAAAGGGCTGCGTGCCTGACATGACCGACACAACGATCACCACGACGACCACGATCACCACCGTGCGAAACACCGCAGGCGCGCACATCGAGTTGCAGGACGTTACGAAGAACTACCCAGGTCAGGCGGCCCCTGCGGTTGAGAAATTCTCGATCGACGTCAAGCCCGGCGAGCTCATCATGTTCGTGGGCCCGAGCGGCTGCGGCAAGACGACCACGATGAAGATGATCAACCGCATCATCGAGCCCACCTCCGGGTCGATCCAGATCGATGGCAAGGACGTGCTGTCGCTGAACCCCCACGACCTGCGTCGCCATATCGGCTACGTCATCCAGCAGATTGGTCTCTTCCCGCATATGACGATCGCCGAGAACATCGCCGTCGTCCCCAAGCTCCTGGGCTGGAGCAAGACCAAAATCAGCAGTCGGGTCGACGAGCTGCTCTCGATTGTGCAGCTGGAGCCCAAGACGTTCGCCGGCCGGTATCCCAAGCAGCTCTCCGGCGGTCAGCAGCAGCGCGTCGGCGTCGCCCGCGCCCTGGCCGCCGACCCGCCGGTCATGCTGATGGACGAACCGTTCGGTGCCACCGACCCAATCACCCGGGAGAAGCTGCAGCTCGAGTTCCTTCGGCTGCAGGAGACGATCGGCAAGACGATCATCTTCGTCACGCACGATTTCGAGGAGGCCATCCGCCTCGGTGACCGCATCGCTGTGCTCAGCGAGCGATCCAAGATCGAGCAGTTCGACACGCCCGCCAATATTCTGGCCACGCCGGCGAATGACTACGTCGCATCCTTCATCGGTCACGGCGCCGCAATCAAGCGCCTCGCCCTGATTCCCGTATCCGAGGCCAAGCTCGGGCCGGCCTCCGCGGCCTCAAGCGCGGTCACCGTTGGCAGCGATGACACCCTGCGCGATGCCCTGGACTCCCTCGTTCTGACCGGCACCGCCGCCATCGGCGTCACCGGGGATGACGGGCGTGTCGTCGCCTCCATCAGCATCGAGGCGATCTCTGCCGTCCTCGGAGCGGATGTCGCGGCGTCGGCCGGATCCCCTGCATCCCACTCCCCGGTGATCGGGGGGCACTGATCATGTCATTCCAGACCGTTCTCGATCGCGAGAGGGACATCGCCGTGAATTCTGCGACCAGGTCGGGCAGGCGCAGCGCCGACACAGCGGCGGGCAAGCGACCCAGGTTCTGGACCCTGCGCCGGGTCTCGACACCGATAGTGGTCGTTCTCGTCCTGGTGGCCCTTTACCTGTGGGTCGGCAGCATCACGATCGACACGATCATGGCCCGCACGCTCAACTGGGACTACATCGGGCTCCGCACCAAGGAACACCTGACCCTCACTTTCAGCGCGGCCTTCCTCGTGACGATTCTCGCGATTCCCACCGGCATCGTGGCGAGCCGCACGACGAGCCGCGTGCTGCGGGGTGCCATCCTCACGATCGCGAACATCGGCCAAGCCACGCCGGCGATCGGCTTCATCATCCTGCTCGCCATTATCTGGCAGATCGGATTCCAGACCGCCCTGGTCGCGCTCGTCGCCTATTCCTTCCTCCCGGTGCTGAGAAACACCATGATCGGGCTGGCGCAGATCGACCCCAATGTCACCGAGAGTGCCCGCGGAATGGGGATGACGCCGAATCAGGTGCTTCGCCGCATCGAGCTGCCGCTCGCGGTGCCCGTCATCCTGGCCGGCCTGCGCACGTCGCTGGTCTTCTGCGTCGGCGTGGCGACCGTCGCGACCTTCATCAACGCCGGCGGGCTGGGCGACATGATCGTCAACGGCCTCAAGCTGCAGCGCTTTCCCGTGCTGATCACCGGCGCCGTCATCGTCTCCTGCATGGCTCTGATGATCGATTGGCTCGCCGGCCTCGCCGAAGACCTGCTCCGACCCAAGGGCATTTGAGTCTTCGCCCCTTACCAGCAAATCACCAAACACCCCCACCCAAGGAGAAACAACAGTGAACAAGAAAACCGCAACCTCGTTTCTGAGCATCGTGGCTCTGAGCGCGATCGCCCTCACCGGCTGCGCATCCGGAGGCAGCACCGGCGCTGCCGTCACCGGAAGTGCCGCCACCGGAAGCGGCAAGGGCGCCGAACTGGCAGGCCTCACCGGAGACGTCGGAGGCAAAGACTTCTCCGAGCAGTACATCCTCGCCAATATCACCAGCCAGCTCATGAATGCCCACGGCGCGACGACCAAGGCCAACACGACCGTCGTCGGTTCCGCCAACGTGCGCACCGCCCTCGAGAGCGACGCATTCCTCGGTTACTGGGAGTATTCGGGCACGTCCTGGATCACCTACAACGGCAACACCAAGCCCGTAGCCGGCGTGAAGGCCCAGTTCGATGCGACCAAGGCGGCCGACGCCAAGAAGGGAATTGCCTGGCTTGACCCGGCGCCTCTGAACAACACGTACGCCTTCGCGATCCTGTCAGAGAAGGCCAAGTCGCTCGGCGTGAAGTCGCTCAGCGACATCGCCAAGTTGCCCGTTGCCGAGCAGACGTTCTGCATCGAGAGCGAATTCTCCACCCGCGACGACGGCTGGCCCGGGCTGAAGAAGGCCTACGGGATCACGGTTCCGGACTCCAACGTCTCGATGCTGGACACGGGCGTTATCTACACGACCACCGCCAAGGGTGGCACCTGCAACTTCGGTGAGGTCTTCCAGACCGACGGTCGCATCACGGCGCTCAACCTGACCGTTATGGCTGACGACAAGGCATTCTTCCCCGTTTACCAGGGGGCCTTCACTCTCAAGCAGACGACACTCGACAAGTACCCGGGCCTCGCGGCCATCATGGCTGAGATCTCACCGATGCTCACCACCGAGGAGATGCAGGTTCTCAACGCCAAGGCCGACGTCGACGGGGAAGCTCCCGCCGATATCGCCAAGGCATGGCTGACCGAGAAGGGTCTGATCTAACATGTCCGAGGCCCTTCAGATTGGCGAGAGCTTCATTGGCAGCGGGGCGAACGCTGCCCATGTCAATACGGTTTTCGGTCACCGCGAGGGGCCGGCCGGGGTGGCTTGGGCTACGGCCCTCGCCACCCCGAGCCAGGGACACGTCCCCTTCGTCACCGTGCTGCGCCCGTCGCTGCCCGTGAAACCCCTCACCCTGTTTGTTACGAAGTCGGCTCCTGTAGGCGACGATCATGGACTGCTTATCTGGGGTCCGGCGCAGGCCGGAATCGCCGCCGGCGTTGCCGATGCCCTCGCCGACGGGGTAATCAGCCGCGCCGAGGCCGACACCCACGTGATCATCTCGGCCGTCTGGGTCAATCCGGATGCTGACGATGCCGAGCTGGTCTTCGCCAACAACCGCGAGTCGGTGCGAACCGCACTGGCGAATGGCGCGGCGCACCTGCCCTCGACCGACGACGTCATCGCCGCTCGACACAGCCCGTTCAACCCCTTCTATACGCCTGCCGTCGCCTCACACTCGAAAGACTGATCCGCCAATGAAGATCACCGCCATCCGGCTGACCAGGCTTGTCCTCCCGCTGGATCCACCCTTTCTCGCAGCGTGGGACCCGACGCCGCGAACGAGCTTCCCCGCGACCCTCGTCGAGGTTGAGACAGACGAGGGAATCACCGGAGTCGGCTCGGGCGACTCGATGGACGGCTTCGAGAGCTACCAGCACCTGTTCCTCGGCACCGACCCGCTGCAGATCCTGAACCAGGTGCGCCGCATCGAAACCATCAACTTCCACGGCGGCCGCTACTGGCCGCTGGAGGCTGCGCTCTGGGACATCATCGGCCAGGTCGCGGGGCTCCCGGTCAGCGTGCTGTTCGGCGGGGCCCGAGACCGGCTCCCCGCCTATGCGTCCAGCGGCTCGTTGCTTGGGCCCGAGGCGCGCGCCGAGTCGGCGCTCGTGGCCCAGTCGCTGGGATTCAAGGCGATGAAGATCCGCGTCGCCCGCCACGACCTGCGCGCCGGTATCGACGCAGTTCGGGCGGCCCGTGAGGCGGTCGGGCCTGAGTTCGACCTCATGGTCGACCTCAATCAAATGTGGCGGATGTCGGGCGACATCGACGCAGCACTCTCGCTGGCCACGGTGCACCGGGTCGCCGCCGAACTTGCGGACCTCGGCGTGCTGTGGCTCGAAGAGCCGCTGCCGCAGGCCGACATCGTGGGTGCGCAGCGCATCCGGTCCCAGACCGGCATCCAGATTTCCGGCGGGGAGATGGTGCGCTCCCTCGGTGAGATGATGGCTCTCATCGAGGCTGACGCCTTTGATATCTACCAGCCGGATGTCGTGCTGGCGGTTGGAATGTATCGAGCGCGCCACGTAGCCGAGTCGGCAAACCTGCGCCACCGTCAATTCACCCCCCACACGTGGACCAATGGGCTGGGGCTCTTGGCCAACCTTCACGTCGCCGCGGGGCTGGACGCAGGGCCCTACATCGAGTTCCCGTTCGATACCCCTACCTGGGTGCCGGAACGGCGAGACTTCTTCATGACGCCATTGATGATCGATTCAGCCGGCGACCTCGTGGTGCCGACTGCCGCCGGTCTCGGCGCCGAAATCGATCGCGACGCCGTCGCCCATTACACAGTCTGACCCTGCACCCCCATCTCTTCCACCAGCGCAACAGAAAGAATTTCATGACTGACTGGATCGCGGCAGCAGCCGCGCTCACCCCGGAGACCCGCCTCTTCATCGATGGATCGTTCGTGGATGCGTCCTCGGGGGAGACGTTCGATACCATCGCCCCGCGCGATGGCTCAGTGATCACCCGCGTTGCCGCGGCGGGCGAGGCAGACGTCGACCGCGCTGCTCGCGCCGCAGCCCGCGCCTTCGACTCCGGTGTCTGGAGTCGGGCCGACCGCAGAGAGCGTCAGCGCGTGCTCGTTCGCCTCTCCGACCTGATGCTGGAGAACCTCGAGGAGCTCGCGCTGCTCGAGTCGCTGGACTCGGGGCATCCGATCGGCGACGCCCTCCGGGTAGACGTGCCGAACGCGGCCCGCACCATCCGCTGGTACGCCGAGGCGCTCGACAAGCTCTACGACGAAATCGCCCCGACGCCCGAGAATGCCCTGGCGTTGATCCGGCGCGAGCCGCTCGGCGTGATCGGCGCCGTCGTGCCCTGGAACTACCCCCTGATCATCTCGGCCTGGAAGATCGGACCGGCTCTGGCGGCCGGAAACTCGGTGGTCTTGAAGCCGGCCGAGCTCACCAGCCTGTCTGCGCTCAAGCTCGCCGAGTTGGCTGCCGAGGCCGGGATCCCCGCCGGGGTATTCAACGTGGTGCCGGGCCTCGGCCGGGTCGCCGGCCAGGCGCTGGGGCGGCATCCGCTCGTCGACAAGGTGACATTCACGGGTTCCCCCGCCGTGGGCAAGGGGTTCCTCACCTACGCCGGGGAGTCCAACGGCAAGCAGGTGTCGCTGGAGCTCGGGGGCAAGAGCGCCCAGCTCGTGCTGGCGGATGCACCCGACCTCGATGCGGCTGCGTCAAGCATCGCCTGGGGAATCTTCTACAACGCCGGCCAGACCTGCCACGGCGGCTCCCGGCTGATCGTCGACGAGCGCGTGCACGACGAACTGGTTGAGAAGGTCATAGCCGTCGGCCGCACACTGGTGCTCGGTGACCCGCTGCTGGAGGGGACCCAGATCGGCACGATCGCCAGTCGGGTGCAGCTCGACCGGGTGCTCGAGTACGTCGAGGTCGCTCGGGCTGAAGGCGTGACCGTTCACGGTGGCGAGCAGGTTCGGCCTGCTGGCCTCGACGACGGCTTCTACATCGAACCCACCGTCTTCGATCATGTCGACAATGCCGGCCGTATCGGCCAGGAGGAGATCTTCGGACCTGCCCTCGCCGTCTCCACCGTGCGGGGCGCTGCCGAGGGCGTTCGTGTGGTGAACGAGAGCGCGTATGGTCTCGCCGCCAGCGTCTGGACGAGCGATATCACCACGGCTCACCGAATCGCCCGGGATCTGCGGGCCGGCACGGTGTGGGTCAATACCTACGACGTTGCCGACGTCATCACCCCGTTCGGCGGCTTCAAGGAGAGCGGCTCCGGGCGCGACCGCTCCCTGCACGCCCTCGACGCCTACACGGCGCTGAAGACCACGTGGATCAATCTCGAATCCGCCCCCGGCTCTGACTACTGAGCCGTTTCGCCGCCAGCTCGACACTCGCCATCCACCTCACCCCCCACGAATTCACACCTAAGGATTGCAAGAAATGACTGCTAATCAGCCGATCACCGTCGGTTTCATCGGGCTCGGCAACATGGGCTCAGGTATGACCCGCAACCTGCAGCTCGCCGGCTTCCCGCTCGTTGTGAACGACATTCGCCGGGAGTCAGCCGAGGCGCTGTTCGCGGCCGCATCCGCCGGCGCAGCCCCCGTCACGTGGGGCGCAAACCCGGGCGAGGTTGCCCGGCTCAGCGACGTCGTGATCACCATGCTTCCAACGCCTCGCCACGTGGATGCCGTGTTCAACGGGCCGACGGGCATCCTGTCCGGAATAGCGGATGGCGGCACGTGGGTCGACATGTCCACCTCTGTTCCCGAGGTGGCGGTGCGGGCTCGCACCGAGCAGGCCCACCGCGGCCTGCATATCCTCGACGCCCCGGTGTCAGGCATGTCGGTCGGCGCCTCGACCGGAATGCTGCAGATCTTCGTGGGCGGTGATGCCGCCGACGTCGAACGGCTTCGGCCGGTCTTCGAGGCCATGGGCGACCCGGAGAGAATTCTGCATGTGGGGGAGGCCGGCACGGGCTACGCCGTCAAGCTGATGATCAACCAGCTCTGGTTCTCGCACCTCGTGGCCACCGCCGAGGTGCTCGCCATCGGAGTCAAGGCCGGCGTCGACCTCGAGGTGCTGCGCCAGTCCCTTATCGCGAGCCCGGCAAACAGCAACTTCGTGCAGAACGATGTGCTCTCGATCTTGGACAACGGCGATTACGACGAAGGCTTTGCCATCGCCCTGGCCTGCAAGGACCTCGGCCTCTCGATCGATCTCGCGCGGAGCGTGGGCGTGCCGGCCGAGCTATCGGCCGTCGTCGAGCAGATCTATCGCCGGGCCAAGGCCCAGTATGGCGATCTCGCCGGGGAGATGACGCCGGTCAAGCTCTATGAAGACCTGATCGGGGTAGAGCTGCGCCGTGCCGACGTGGCCGATGCCGAAGCTGCCGCCATCGCCGTAGCGGTCTCCGCCTCGGTTGCCGCCGCCTCGGTCGCCCTCGCGGAGGAGGTCCTCGCCGAGGTCGAGGAGGTTCTTGCCGATGCGGCGCTTGCCGATGAGGTCCCCGCCCAGACCGTCAGCCCCATCGCTGAGGAGGTATCCGCATGAACGACGTCTCGTTCGCCCCGCCCCGCCGTATTCTGCCGCCGCTCCCGACCGCGCTCTCAGACATGGAACTGAACCTCGACCCCAAGCCGTTCGCCTACTTCGGCTGCGGTCGCGTCGTCGAGGTGGGGCGGGTGACCGCGGCGACCGGCGCAGCCAGCGCCCTCATCGTGACCGACTCTTTCCTCGCCACCTCCCCGGTCGTGGCCGCCGTGCGTTCGTCGCTGGAGGCATCCGGTCTGATAGTGAGCGTCTTCGACGGGGTAACGCCGAACCCGACGACGACCTCTGTCGACGCCGGAAGCGACCTGGCCCGGGACTTAAAGGTTGACGCACTCGTCGCCGTCGGGGGCGGCTCCTCGATGGATGCCGCCAAGGGAATATCCATCGGAGCCGTCAATTCGCAGCGCGGCGTAGACCTCGATTACCGCAGCACCTTCCTGAACGACGCCCTGCCGATCGTTGCCGTTCCGACGACCAGCGGTACGGGCGCCGAGGTAAACGCCTTCGGCGTGATCACCGACGTAGTGGGGCACAAGAAGTTCTACGTCGGCTCGAACAGCGCGCTCGCCCGGGCCGCGATTCTTGACCCGGAGCTCACCCTCGGCCTCCCGGCCGGGGCGACCGCGGCCACGGGTATGGACGCACTCATCCACGCGCTCGAGTCCTATATTTCCCTGCGCCCGAACCCTTACAGCGATGGCATCGCGCTGCAGGTCATCTCGACCGTGGCCGAGTATCTGCCTATCGCGGTGGCCGACGGCAGCAACATCGAGGCCCGTTCGCAGCTGCTGTTCGCATCACACATCGCGGGCGTCGGTTTCTCGCACACCGGTCTGGGTCTGGTGCACGGCATCGCGCATCCGCTTGGCGGCCGGTTCAATATTCCCCACGGGCTCGCGCTCTGCATCGTGCTCGAGGACGTGCTTCGGTTCAACCTTCCGGCCCGCGCCGACCGGCTGGCCCGGGTGGCGTTTGCGCTGGGTGTCGGCGACACGGCAGCGAGCGTCGAGGTGAATGCCGCGGCGGCCATCGATGCCGTCGCAGCCTTGGCCAAGCAGGTCGGGATGACCGCCGCACTCGCCTCGTTCGGCGTCGAAGCGGCTGATCTTGCGTCTCTCGCCGCAGACACCCTCGACGATGCGGTCACGATCAACAACCCGATCGCGCCGACGGCCGAAGACATCATCAGCATCTTGGAGAAGGCACTGTGACACACATACTCGCGCAATCGATCGTTCCCCTGAACCCGACACCCGCGGACGAGGCGGCCCTGCTGGCGTCGCTGCCCACCGGGATCTTCATCGGGGGCCAGTGGCGTGCGGCGAGCGACGGCGGAACCCTTGACGTCATCGACCCCTCCACCGGCACGGTGCTGTTGACGATCGCGAGTGCGGCACCCGAGGACGGCGCCGCCGCGCTCGATGCGGCTGCCGAGGCACAGCACTCCTGGAGCCGAACGGCCCCGAGGGAGCGCGCCGAGATTCTGCGCCGCGCCTTCGAGGCTGTCACTGCCCGGACCAACGACTTCGCACTCCTGATGACGCTGGAGATGGGCAAGCCGTTGGCGGAGGCTCGGGGAGAGGTCGCCTATGGGGCCGAGTTCCTGCGCTGGTTCTCTGAGGAGACGGCTCGGATCAGCGGCCGATTCGCCACAGCGCCCGATGGCAAGAGCCGGCTGCTTGTGATGAAGCGAGCCGTTGGGCCCTGCCTGTTCATCACCCCGTGGAACTTCCCGCTCGCCATGGCCACCCGCAAGATAGCCCCGGCAATCGCCGCCGGCTGCACCATGGTGCTGAAGCCGGCCGCACTGACTCCGCTGACGGCGCTCCTATTTACCCAGGTACTCGCCGAGGCGGGGCTTCCCGCGGGGGTGTTGAACGTCATCCAGACCAAGAAGGCCGGGGCCGTCACCGGGCCCCTGATCAAGGACCGACGGCTGCGAAAGCTCTCCTTCACCGGGTCGACCGAGGTCGGCCGACGACTCATCGCGGATGCCGCGGAGCAGGTGCTTCGGGTCTCCATGGAGCTCGGCGGAAACGCCCCGTTGCTCGTCTTCGACGATGCCGATCTGCCCCTGGCCGTGCAGGGGGCCATGCTGGCCAAAATGCGCAACGGGGGAGAGGCGTGTACCGCGGCGAACCGCATCCTCGTTCACGAAGCGGTGGCGGCGCCTTTCACCGCGTTGCTCCTCGAGCGGATGCGTGAGCACACGGTTGCGCGCGGCACCGACCCGGCCTCGAAGATCGGGCCCCTGGTCGACGAAGACACCCGCGCCAAGGTGCACTCGCTGGTGCAGGGCGCGATTCAGGCCGGTGCGACGCTGGAGCTGGGCGGAGTCATTCCTGACGGCCCCGGCTTCTACTACCCGCCGACGGTATTGACGAATGTGCCCGCCGGGGCCGAGATCTTGGCTGAGGAGATCTTTGGCCCGGTGGCACCGATCGTGACGTTCTCGACCGAGGCCGAGGCCATCAGCCTAGCGAACGACACCGACTACGGCCTGGTGGCCTACGCCTTCACCCGCGATCTCAACCGTGGGCTCCGGCTGGCAGAGGAACTCGAGGTGGGCATGTTCGGGCTGAATACGGGCATCGTGTCGAACCCCGCCGCGCCTTTCGGCGGCGTGAAGCAGTCTGGCACCGGGCGAGAGGGCGGTTTCGAGGGAATCGACGAATACCTCGAGACCCGCTACGTGGGGATCGCGGACCCCTACGCGCCGTA
>JBBATW010000027.1:10640-12937 GCA_040398585.1 Agreia sp. | reverse complement strand
TGCGCGGGGTGTGGGAGACGAAGCCGGGTTTGCTGACGAGAACGCCCTTCTGCTCGAACGGCAGGGGCGGGGAGATCACCCAGAGAACCTGGCTCTCGGTGTCGAGCGGGTTGTGCCAGTTGTGCGATTTACGGGCCGAGAACGTCGTCGAATCGCCCGTGTCGAGGATGAGCTCCTCACCCTCGATCTCCAGGAAGAGCTGGCCCTGAGTGACGACGACGAAGATCGACTCCGCCTCGAGCGTGTAGGCCCCGCCCGAGCCGCCTCCGGCCTGCATTGTCGTTCGCATGACCTGGACGTTCTTTTCGTCTATCGGCGTCAGCAGGTACTCCTGCAGGTCTTCGCCCCCCATGTACAGGGGAACGCCACCGTGCACGACGGGCTCCTGGGGGTAGTTGAAGAGCGAGCCGATCGAGATCCCCAGGACCTCGCAGATGCGCAGGAGAACGGGTACCGAGACGCGGGTCTTGCCTCGTTCGGCCAGGCTCAAGAACCCCTTCGTCACCCCGGCGAGCTCAGCGACACCGGTTACAGACAGGCCCTGGGCCAGGCGAACCGTGCGCAGTTGAGGGCCCACGGTCTCCATTCCCCGTGCCTCGGTGCCGGGCTTCTTCATTTCCCCATTCTTACGCACAACAGGAACATCCAAGTCGCTATTGTTTTGCAGCACAAAACCTGAGAAGGTATCGATTAGTGCTGCTAAACACCCTTGGAGACTTGCTCCGGGATGTTGGGAACACGCAACGACAAAGGGGTTCACAGTGCAGGCCATCGTCTTTAACGGAACAGATGTTGAACTCACCGACGTCGACCTTGCGGCCCCCGGCCCCGGCGAGGTCACCGTGAAAATCTCTGCCGCCGGGGTCTGTCATTCTGACCTCCACATTCTGCGCGGCGAATGGGACGTTCCCCTGCCCCTCGTCATGGGCCACGAGGGCTCCGGTGTGGTGTCGCAACTGGGGCAGGGCGTCACTTCTCTCGCGGTCGGCGACCACGTCGTTCTGTCGTGGGTGCCCAACTGCGGCGTCTGCCGATACTGCGTCCTCGGTCGCCCGGCCCAGTGCGAAATGGTGGCAAATGTCGTAGCCCCCGGCGGCGTCTTGTATGACGGAACCAGCCGCCTGTCCAAGGATGGCGCCCCGATTCATCACTATCTCGGCGTCTCCTCCTTCGCGGAGTTTGTCGTGGTCCCGCAGTCGGGTGCGATCAAGGTGCGCAGTGATGCGCCGCTCGACCTGATCGCACTCGTCGGCTGTGCCATCGCAACGGGCGTCGGCGCCGTGCGAAACACCGCTCGCCTCGTCGCCGGCTCCACCGCCGCGGTCATCGGCTGCGGCGGAGTGGGGCTCTCCGTCGTGCAGGGGGCTCGCCTCGAGAAGGCGGCCAAGATTCTGGCGGTCGACCTTGCGCAGGAGAAGCTGGACCTCGCCGTGAAGCTCGGCGCGACCCACACGCTGCTCGTGACCCCCGGCATGGATGTCGCCGCCGAGATGAAAGCGCGCATTCCGGAAGGACTCGACTACGTCTTCGATGCCATCGGCAAGATCGCCACGACCGAGCAGGCGATCAGCGCTCTTGGCCTCGGCGGGAGTGCCGTTGTCGTGGGCCTTCCTCCTGCGGGCCGGTCTGCCTCGTTCGACCCTCTAACCCTGGCCGAATCCGACCAGCGCATTCTCGGCTGCAACTACGGGTCGACCGTTCCGCAGCGTGACATTCCGCGGCTCGTCGACGAGCTGATGTCCGGCGACCTCAACCTTGAGTCCATGGTCTCGGCGCGGCGCCCGCTCGCGGAGGCCAAAGCCGCCCTTGATGACCTCAACTCGGGCGTTGCGCTGCGCCAACTCCTGATTCCCTGAACCCGCGTTTCAGCCCAACCCAGAACACACAACAACCCACCAGGCACGACCAAATAGAGAGGTACCAGAATGACCATCAAAGCAGCTGATCACTCGGCAGGACTCGCGCGACGAAGCGTGACCCCGTTCGAGGTTCTGGCGCAGAGTGTTGCCAACATTGCCCCGAGCGCTGTCATCGCCTTCAGCCCCGGATTCATGGCACTGTACGCAGGCAACGGTGCCTGGTTCTCGTTTGTAATCGGCATGGTGATAATCCTGATCGTCGCCCAGTCGGTGTCTGTATTCGCAAGGCGTCGAGCTGGCGCAGGCTCTCTCTATTCCCTCGTTCGGCCTGCCCTGGGCCCCTGGGGCAGCATGGTCACCGGATGGGCGCTCTTCATCGGGGTGGTTGCCATCGCCTCGGGTTCGCTCGCGGGCGCGGGATTCTTCGTATCCGGCTTC
>JBBATW010000027.1:0-10540 GCA_040398585.1 Agreia sp. | reverse complement strand
CTTGACGCCATTCTCCTCGCGGGTGCGGTCATCCTGACGGTCTCGGGCGTTCGCATCGCAGCACGGGTCTCGGCGACGCTGGAGGTTCTCTCCATCATCGTCATCGTTATCGTGCTGGTCATCGTCTTGGCCAAGAGTGGCAATGTGTTCGACACCGCGCAGTTGACGCTCAACGGAGCCACGCTAGACGGCATCGTGTTCGCGATCGTTCTTGCCATCCTTGGCTTCGTCGGTTTCGAGAGCGCGGCGTCCCTCGGTGAGGAGGCCAAGGACCCGTACAAGGCGATTCCCCGCGCCATCCGCCGCGGCGCCATCTTCACGGGCATCATCTATATCTTCGCCACCTACGTTCAGGTCGCAGCTTTTGCAGGCGGGGCGGAAGGCCTGGGCAAGAGCGCATCGCCGATGGATGACCTCGCTGCTCAGTACGGCCTCGATGGCTTCGTGCCCATCCTGAACCTGGGCTTCGCGGCATCCTTCATGGCCGTCGTCATCGCCTGCATGACGGTCGCCGGCCGCCTGCTGTTCTCTTGGGGAAATGAAGGTCTTATCTCCCCATGGTTCGGCAAGGCGCACGTGAAGCACCGCACGCCTGCCCGTGCGATCTACGCGATCATCCCCCTGGTCTTCGTGCCGGCCGCCGTCGTGCTGCTTCTTGGGGTGGCCCCGCTCAGCGCCACCACCTACATCGACACCGTCGGTGTGTTCGGCTACATGTTCGCGTATATTCTCGTGTGCATCGGAGCCCCGATCTTCCTGAAGAAAACCACCGGGAAGAACGTTGCCTTCACCATGATTCTCGGGCTTATCGGCGCAGCCTCCTTGCTCTACGTGTTCTACGCAAACGTCTGGCCGACTCCCGCGTCGCCACTGGATTCCCTTCCGGTCTACTTCATCGTTGCTCTCATCATCGGCATGGCGTTCTTCGCGATGCTGCGCTGGCGCAAGCCGGCCGTTGCAGCCAATGCCGGAACGTTCGCCGACGACAACCCGGAGCCTGAAGACGCATAGCAGCGCGATTCGAGCGAGGTTCTGGCGCGATATAACCTGCGGGGCATGGGTGCTTACTGGCCCGTGCCTCGCTGGTACTTCAGCGATGTTCGGAGCGGCGAATGGGGCAACATCTGGGCCCTCATCATCAATTGGCATACCGTCGGCCGGATGGTCTGGGAGCAGCAGGTGCCGGCCGCCGACGTGCACGCGGGCGCCGCGGCCGACTTGGCCGTCAACGCGGCAAACGACATGATCATGACTGGGCTCAGATTCTTGGAGGGCGTTGATAGCTGTCGTACTTGGGCTCTTGGAATCCGGCTCGTGAAGAGTTGAACTTGGCGGTAACCCGCCGATCGATCATGCCGCCGGAGAACGACGGGGTACCGGCGGTGGCCAGGGCTCTCACCTGGCGGGGGAAGGAAGGTGCTACTTGGCCGCGAACATCGACAAACGGGTCAGCGTGTCGGGGTGGCTCGCCAGGGCGGCTATCGCCATCCGTTCCCGGTCGAGATGGGCGGCGAATGAGTCATCGAGCTGCAGCAGGGGCTTGGTCGCCGCCCAGGCTTGGCGTTGGCCGGAGGCGATGCGGTGGGCCATCGCGCGCACGGCATCGGTGAAGCCCTCGTCGGGCAGCACGAGGGCGACGAGGCCCCAGTCGGCGGCGGCCTCCGCCGTGAGTTTCTTCTTTCCCAACAGGTACGCGGCCGCTCGCTGATGACCGGCGACGCGACTGAGGTAGAACGAAACACCGCAGTCCGGTGAGAGCCCGGCCGTTAGATAGGCCGCGACGAACAGAGCGGATTCGGCACAGACCGTGAGGTCGGCGCTGAACGCGAGACCGGCTCCGGCTCCGGCGGCAATTCCGGCGACAGCCGAGATGACGACCAGCGAGGATGCCTGGAGTTCCAAGATGGCCGCGTGCATCGTGGCGGCGAGCTGGTCTACGAAAAAACTGGGATCATCGGACGCGACCATCTCGGTGACGTCTCCGCCGGCGGAGAAGAACCTGCTGTTTCCGGCGAGCACCAAGACCGAGCAGTTCTCGTCTGCGACCGCATTTCGGACCGCGGCGAGCAGCTCCTCGGCCAAAGCAAGACTCAACGCGTTCGCGCTGTCTGGCCGGTCAAAAGTGAGCACGCGAACCGGGCCGTCGATCTCCACCAGAAGCGGGGAGCTGTCGCTCATCGGGACCCCTGCCCGTCGGCGATAGCCATCGGTCGAACAATTTCTTGTGGGGTGCGCATGGCGGCTCTTCTCGGTGGGTGCCGCGCAGGGTGCCGACTCCAATACTCTATGTTTCACCCCGCATTGGGGGCCGAGCAACGGGTGAAAATGCATGAACTTGGCAGAAACGCGCTCTGGTCTGCTCTCTTCACACCAACTCGTGCAGAACCGCCAGCAGGTCTTCACGTTCTCAGCCTCGCAAGCTCGTTTCTCGGCCCCGTCAGCGAGAGGATCGCCCCGTCGCTCTACCGAGTGTCGTCCCCGCCGAGTGGTCTCTATTCGAGAACCTCGAGATGTGCACGGAGATCATTGTCGATCTGGGATTTCGGGCGGGCCGGGCAGGATTCCAGGCGGAAAGGCTCGTCTTCACCACGGAAGGCCACATCATCAAGGCGGTCGGGCCGTTCAACAACTAGGTGCCGTTGGCGGCCAAGCCCTCTTACGCGAGTGAGCTCAACGTCGTCGTCGTCGTCGTGGGGCAGGCCCACGACGAGCTGGACCGAAACCAACACCGTGCCACACCACAGCGTCGCCGGGGAGGGAATCGACAGCACCCAAGTCTTCACACACTTCCCACCGTGGGAGGTCTACAGCTCGCCGTTATCCGGGGACGAGCTCGCTCGTGCCGGTCGGCTACGGCGATGGCGGCGGGCCGAACTCTGGGCGTCGATCGCACACCCGCGGCTGGGTGTGGACCATCCCTAGGAACGGCTCACCGCAGCGTGGCACGTCGTCCTGCTTCAGCAATTCCACGACATCCTGCCCGGCAGCTCTATCGCCTCGGTGCACCAGGTCGCCGAAGCCGCCTAGGAAACCGTGCGTCTCGATCTCGAGAACCTGACGCCACATTCCCAGCTGGGCTCGCCAGCCCGGCCAGAACGGATGCTCCGTGCATCCGCTTCAACGCGTCGCCCCTCGCCGTCGTCGGGGGAGCCGCTCTGTCCGCGGGCCCGAGCGAAGCGGCCGGTGCGGGGCAGACTGGGAACGTCTTGATTTTCTTTCGGGACACCCCGACACACAGGCGATGCGTGGGATATTGACGTGCGTTGCAAGCGAAATGGCGTCGAGCTTTTGGACGCCGAGTCGGCTGGGCTACTCGTTGATAGCGAGGGTGCTGCAACGGTGTGGGTGACCCGTTGCATCGGCCAGTTTCCGGGGCAGTTGTCTGTTCAGCAGGACCTGACCCTGCTCGGCGATCAGCCGAGCCTCGACATCGTGACCACCGTCGACTGACACGAGCGACAGAAGTTGCTGAAGCTGGCCTTCCCGCTGGATATTCACGCCGACCGCGCCGCGACGGAGATTCAGTATTGGCACATCTTCCGGCCGACCCACGCGAACACCTCGTGGGACGCAGCTGTCGGAGGAGCCGCCGCGCAGGGCTGCCGGAACAACCTTCCGTTATGGGAGGTGGCGGGTTCCCCGGTGGCACCGTGGTCGTGAGCGAGCGCGCATCCATCGTCGTGGAGGCGGTGAAGCTTGCCGAAGACCGCTCGGGCGACCTCATCATTACGCTGAGGGTCTCTCGCGTCGACAGTTGAGCGCGGAGGGCGAGGCCGATAACGCGTGGCGGCCGATTCGAAGCCGGTCCGCGGCCAAAACCCGGGGGTACCGCAGGCCCGGCCGGCCACGGACTGACATTTTTCCTCAGTCCCCTTGAATGACCGATTCCCGAGGGTTCTGCCGAGAACGTCGACCTGGCGACGTCGACCGAACTCTGGAAGCCGCCGTGCGACCTGACTTTCGACGTGGCATCGTGATGCTCGGCCTGAATCTCGGCCAATTTATTGGCCTAAACAATGGCACGGTCACGGAACACCGGCGGCTGTGGTGACGGCGCGGCTGGTCCGGGAGGGCACGTGTCGACCCCGTCTCAGGCAGAGACCAGGACCGTGCTACCAGTTGTAGTCGAGGAACTTTCCGTCGAGGGTGATCACGACGCGGTCTCCGGTCGGATCCTGTCGGCGCTGCACATCGAGCTTGAAGTTGATCGCGCTCATGATGCCGTCGCCGAACTCCTCGTGGATGAGCTCCTTGATGGCAGGCCCGTAGACGCTGAGCGCCTCATACAGCCGGTAGATGGTGGGGTCTGCAGGGAGGGTCTGCTCGATGGTGCCACGGTAGGGCTGCATCGTAAGGGCCTCGATGACCTCCGGTTCAAGCGACAGCAGTGTGCCGACCGTTGTCGCGTCGTCGGCTGACATCGGATGCTGGCCCAAGAGTGCGGCGACTGTCCATGCGGGGGCCTTCCCGATGCTCTCGGCAATCAGGGTCCAGCTCACTCCGGTGCGAAACCTGGCCAGTCGGATGATCTCTCCGGCGTCTTTCTTGCTCAACGGTGTCATGGTTGCTCCTTCGTGCCCGATGACCGGGCGGCTCGTTGCGTCAAGTCGATCACAATCGAGGCACAGGCGCGAACGAACCGCCGGGTAGGTCTTCGGCACCAACCGTTGCCCTAGCGAAGTGACTTGAGCAGCTGCAGTACCCGGTCGGCATCCGTTTCAGGGTTCACAAACGCGAGGCGCAGCACCGTTCGGCCGCGCCATTTGGTCGGCACGCAGAGAATTGCGCCCGCAACCGCCTGCTCGTGCGACCACTCGCTGTACTGCTGGTCACTCCACCCTGGCCGCTCGAACAGCAGAACCGAGAGCTCGGGCTCGCTCACCAGCCGCAGGTACTCTGACGACCGGATGCCGGCGGCGACGGTGCGCGTTGTCGTGAGTGAACGTTCTACCGCGTCCCGGTATCGGTCGGTGCCATGGGTGGCGAGGCTGAACCACAGCGGCAGGCCGCGGGCGCGCCGGCTGAGATGAAGGGCGAGCTCGCTCGGGTTCCACACCTCGCGGTCGACGTGATCGAGGTAGCTCGCGTGCTGGGCGTGCACGGCGCGCGCGAGTTCTGGTTCGCGGTACAGCAGCGCGCAGCAGTCGTAGGGGGCGAAGAGCCACTTGTGCGGATCGACGATGAAGCTGTCGGCCAGTTCGATGCCGTCATAGAGCGCGCGTACACTCGGGGCCGCGAGTCCCGCTCCGCCGTAGGCCCCGTCGATGTGCAGCCAGACGCCGAATTCACGGCAGACGGATGCGATATCAGCGAGATCATCGATGAGTCCCTCGTTCGTCGTCCCGGCCGAGGCGACCACCGCAAACACGGTGGGCGAGACCTCGAGCACCGCCCGCAGTGCGGGCCCCGTGAGGTGGCCGCGCTCGTCGATGGGCACGATCACGATGTCGACGTCAAGGGCCTTCGCCGCCGAATGGATCGAGGAGTGGGCGTTCTCGGTGCAGGCGAGTTGCCAGCCGCCGGACGGCCGTCCTCCTCTTCTCTCTTTGGCGGTCTCCCGGGCCGTCATGAGAGCCGAGAGGTTGCCAGACGTCCCACCCGCAACGAAGCATCCGCCGGCCGTCGTCGGCCAGCCGAGCAGTCCGACGATCCAGGCGAGGGCCTGGTTCTCGGCGAAGATCGCCCCGGCCCCCGACTCCCAGAGGCCGCCGAAGATGTTAGCGGCGCTCGTCACCAGGTCGAACGCCACGGCGGCTCGGGTCGGTGCGGCGGGAATGTAGGACAGATTGTAGGGATCGTCCTGCGATCGGGTCGAGGGTTCGAGCACCTCGTCGAAGATCTTCAGAGCAGCCGGGCCGCCGATGCCCTCAGGCGTGATCGTCTGCCCGGCAACCGCGGCCAACTCGGAGGCGGGGCGTGCGGTAGACAGGGGATCGGTGTGGCGCACCACTCGCTGCGCGGCCCAGTCGACGGCGAGCTGGACAAGCGCCGACTCATCGCCCCAGATCGGATGCGGCCGCGCGTGCTCCGTCGAAGGCTGCGGCTCGATCATGCCCACTCCTTTTTTCACAGGTAGGAAAGCGCTCGGGCGGGAGATGTGAGGATCTCGGCGACGGCGGTGAGGAAGTTCGACGCCAGTTCGCCGTCGATGACCCGGTGGTCGAAAGATATGGCGAGCTGGGTGAGCATTCTCGGCACGATCTGATGCTCGAGCACCCACGGCAATTCGCGGATGGCGCCGAGGGCCAGTATCGCGGCTTCACCGGGCACGAGAATTGGGGTGCCCCCGTCGACGCCGAGGGCGCCGATGTTGGTGATCGTGATGGTGCCGCCGGCCATATCTGCAGGTGACAGCGTGCCGTCGCGGGCGGTAGAGATCACAGTTTCGAGCGCCCGGGCAAGGGTTGCCAGGTCCATGTGCTGGGCTTCCTTGATCGTGGGAACGACGAGGCCCCGGGGGCTGGCCACGGCGATGCCGAGGTTGACGTAGTGCTTGGTCACGATCTCCCCGGCGGCGGCGTCCCAGTGCGCATTGATTTCGGGATACCGTTTCACCGCGACCAGCAGGGCCTTGGCCGCCAGCAGCAGCAGCGTAACATGAAGGCCCGAGAAGCGGGGATCTGATTTGAGCTCGGCGATGAGCTCCAGCGTCGCGGTGACATCGATTGTCAGCCACTCAGTCACATGCGGAGCGGTGAAGGCCGAGGTCGTCATCGCCGTCGCGATGGCCCGGCGAACGCCTTTTACCGGCACTCGGGTCTCGCGGGCGGTTAACATTTCGGGCGCGGATGCGGCCGGCGCCGCTTCACCGGGCACGTCCGTGCCTGCCCGGCGAGACAGCCGATAGCGTCGCGCGGCCGGGGCAACGGGCGCCGTTCCGACCAGCACCAGCGGAGGTTCTTCGTTCAGTGCGGCCGTCTCGGGCAGGGAGCTCGGTGCGGCCGGCGCCCCGTCGGTGATGGTCACCAGCGCAGACCCGACAGGAACGAGCGTGCCCTCGGGCGCGTGCAGCGTCTCGATGACGCCTGCGTAGGGAGAGGGGATCTCCACGATCGACTTCGCGGTCTCTATGTCGAGCAGGGTGTCGTTGATCTTGATGCTGTCGCCGACCTTCACCCGCCAGCTGACGATCTCGGCCTCGGTGAGGCCCTCGCCGACGTCGGGGAGGTTGAAAGTGCTGGTTGTCATCACGTCTCCTAGAAGTTCATCGAGCTGTCGACGGCAGCGAGTACGCGATCGATGCCGGGCAGAAACTGCTTCTCGACCTTCGCCGGCGGGTAGGGCATGTTGTACGCCCCGACCCTGAGAACGGGGGAGCGAAGCGAGTAGAAGCACGACTCCGAGATGGCCGCCGCGATCTCGGCTCCGATGCCGAGGAACGTGGATGCCTCGTGCACGACGACGACCCTGCCGCTCACGAGTGTCTGCTGTTTCAGCGTCTCAAGATCGAGCGGGGAAATCGTGCGGAGATCGACAACTCCCACCGAGAAGCCGTCCTCCTCGGCGGCCAGGGCCGCGGCCAGGGCGGTGCCCACCGTCGGGCCATGGGCGACGAGCGTGCAGTCGGTTCCTTCGCGGAGTACCCGAGCCTGATTCAGGGAGAGCTCTGCGCGCTCGCTGACCTCGCCCCTGTCCCAGTAGCGCCGTTTGGGCTAGTAGAAGATGACCGGGTCATCGCTTCTGATCGCCTGTTGAATCATGTGGAACGCGTCATCCGGAGTGGCGCAGGACACAACCCTGAGGCCTGCCGTATGGGCGAAGTAGCTCTCGTTCGATTCGCTGTGGTGCTCGACCGCCCCGATTCCGCCACCCACAGGGATGCGGATCACGATGGGGAGCGACACCCGGCCATTGGAGCGCGCGCGGAACTTGGCCAACTGGCTGACGATCTGGTCGAATGCGGGATAGACGAAGCCGTCGAACTGGATCTCGCACACCGGGCGGTAGCCACGAAGGGCGAGGCCGATGGCCGTGCCGATGATGCCGGATTCGGCCAGCGGGGTATCGACGACCCGGTCATCGCCGAATTCCTGACTGAGACCTGCCGTGACACGGAATACCCCGCCGAGCGTGCCGATGTCCTCACCCATCAACACGACCCGCTCATTTTCCTGCATCGACTTTCGGAGCCCGGCGTTCAGGGCACCGACGAGGCTCATCGTGCTCATCTCGTCACCTCGGCCAGAACGCGGACGGACTCAAGGTACGCGAGGCGCTCCGCCTCGAGGGTGCCGTGCGGCTCGGCGTAGACGTTGACGAAGAGATCGCCGAGCTCGGTCGGCTGGAGGCTGCGACACGCCTCGCGGGTCTCAGCGGCCATCCGCTCTGCGCTCTGGTCGAGCTCGGCGAAGAACAACTCAGGGGTGTCGAGCCGGCGCAGCAGCTTTTCAATGCGCGTCAGGGGGTCACGCAGCGCCCACCCCGCGAGCTCCTCGTCAGACCGGTACCTCGTCGGGTCGTCGGAGCTGCTGTGACCGGCCATGCGGTACGTCTCGGCCTCGATCAGCGCAGGGCCGCCGTTGATCCTGATGTGCGCGGCGGCCGCCGTCGTGGCGGCATGCACCGCGAGCACGTCGTTGCCGTCAACGAACCATGTCGGCATGCCGAATCCTGCCGCTCGCCGGAAGATCTGCTCACCGGACTGCACCGACGTCGGCGTCGAGATGGCCCACTGGTTGTTCTGGCAGATGAAGAGCACGGGAAGCCTGCCCGCGCTGGCCCAGTTGAAGGCCTCGTTCACGTCGCCCTGGCTTGTCGATCCGTCACCGAAGTAGGTGGCCACTACCTCGTCGGTGTGCTCCATTCGGGCGCCTGTGGCGTAGCCGGTGGCGTGAAGGGTATGCGTGCCGAGAACGAGCGAGGCCATCTGCAGGTTGTACTTCGTGGGGTCCCAGCCGGAATGGGAGACTCCGCGCCATTGCGCGAGCAGTTCCCCGGGGGTGACGCCGCGATACAGGGCGACGGCGTGTTCCCGATAACTGGGGAAGATCATGTCGGATGGCCTGAGCGCCGAGACCGAGCCGATCTGGGCAGCTTCCTGACCCAGGCACATCAGCCACAGGTTCAGTTCGCCCTGACGCTGCAGCGACAGCGCTTCCCGGTCTACGGTCCGGGCCAGGAACATCTCGCGGTACAGGCCTCGCGTGTGTTCTGCATCGACGCCGTGCGCATCCCCCTCGGCGGTCAGTGTCCCATCGGGAGTGACGAAGCCCAGGGCCGATTTCCGCTCAGGCGAGGAAAGGGTTGGCGGTGTTTGGCGGTTTTTCGTCTTGCTTTGAGAATCAGTTTGGCGGCTCACTTAAGGCTCCTGACCTTATTGGAGTGTCAGAGAGACGATTTACGCAATGGGTGGTGGCGAAATCAGTCGGACTGGCGCTGCTAGCGATCGGCAGACAGCATTGTGTGCGACTGACCGGGTGAGAGGAATGCTACTGGAATGCGCCAGAAATGCCCACCCTTCGGAGGGAGTTCAGGCGATGTTTCCCGGATGGCGCGAACGTGGATTATCTGCCGGCCTTCCGCGTTGACACAAGCGCACCCTTCGTTGTAGGGTGGAAACGATTCCATGGAATCGATTCCATAGATCCACACGACGAGGTGACGCGATGGCAGACATCACAATCAAGGACGTGGCCGCTCTGGCCGGCGTCTCGGCGGCGACAGCATCGCGCGTACTGTCGGGCCACTCTGCCACCTCACCCGAAGCCAGGGAAAAGGTTGCCGCGGCGGTCGCCGAGCTTGACTTCCGGCCGAATGCCCAAGCCCGTGCCCTCCGCTCCACCCGCAGTGATTCGATCGGCCTGCTGGTTCCCGACGTGCGCAACCCGTTCTTCGCCGACCTCGCGCATACGGTCGAACAGGCGGCGCTCGCCAAGGGCTACGTCACTCTGCTCGGCAACGCCAACGAGCAGAAGCAGCAGCAGGACAAGTACCTCGACACCCTGATCTCCCGCCGGGTCGACGGCATCATCGTGGCGCCCCTCGGCGAGGGCGAGGGAAGCATCCGCTCCATCATCACGCGCGGGATCCCTGCCGTCTTCGTCGACCGCACGGTCGACGGCATCGATGTTCCGAGCGTGACCACCGACAGCGCGGTCGGAATCCGACAGGCCGTTTCACACCTCGCCTCCCTCGGGCACACCCGCATCGGCTACATCTCCGGCCCGCAGACAACCTCGACCGGTCGCGATCGGTTTGCGGCATTCACGGCGGCCGTGGCCAAGAGCGGACTCAGCCAAGACCCCGAGCTGGTCTACTTCGGTGACTTCCAATCTGCCAGTGGATCGGCGGGTGTGCACGCGCTGCTCGAACTGGACAATCCGCCAACAGCACTGCTCGCCGCCGACAGCCTGATGGCGGTCGGCGCTATCGCGATTCTGCACAGGCTCGAGATTCGCATCGGCACCGATATCGCCCTGATCGCCTTCGATGACATCGAGTGGTTCGCCCTACTCAACCCGGCCCTCAGCGTCATTTCGCACAGCGTTGAAGACATGGGCCGGGTTGCCGTCGAGCTGTTGCTCGAGGTGATCGCCGGTGG
>JBBATW010000026.1:6304-32266 GCA_040398585.1 Agreia sp. | reverse complement strand
GGCAGAAAACTCTCGGTGACGATGGCAACCCGCATGGTGTCCCTTCGCTTCGCCCGGGACGGATGCTGCAGCGACGAACCGCAGACGTTCCCGGTGGCGAGATAATGTTTCCAAGCTCGGGTGAAAATCACACGACGCAGACGCGACAGGGATGCGACGCCCAGGTGAATACGGGGTGGGTCGGCGGCGAACATTCCGGGTTGTGGGCCGCCGCTGTCGGTAGTCTTGGTGACATGCCCAGTAACCCCCGCGCGATGGACCGTTTCTACAGTGTTATTCCCGCGGGCGGAATCGGTTCAAGACTGTGGCCGCTCTCCCGTGCCGATGCCCCCAAGTTCCTGCACGACCTGAGCGGCTCCGGCCAGAGCCTGCTGCGCGACACCTGGGACCGGCTCGCCCCGATCTCCGGGGCGGAGCGCATCATGGTCGTCACCGGCCGCGCCCACCGGGCTGCTGTAGAGGCCCAGCTGCCCGACCTCGACGACGCGAACGTCGTGCTCGAGAGCGACCCGCGCGACTCCAGTGCCGCCATCGGTCTCGCCGCCGCCATCCTTGAGCGACGGCACCCGGGCGTCATCATCGGCTCCTTCGCGGCCGATCACGTCATCACGCAGCAGGATCAGTTCACGGATGCCGTCCAGCAGGCCGTCGCACTGGCCGACGCCGGGTACATCGCCACCATCGGGATCACCCCCACGGAGCCCTCGGTCGGCTTCGGCTACATCCGCAGCGGTGACGCGCTCACGATCGACGGAGCGCCGTCGGCGATGCTTGTGGAGAGCTTTGTCGAAAAGCCCGACCTTGCCACGGCCAAGGAGTACATCGCAAGCGGCCGCTATCTCTGGAACGGCGGCATGTTCATCGCCCGTGCCGACCGGCTGCTCGAACAGCTCGGAAAGGCCCAGCCAGAGCTGCTGGCCGGACTGCTCGTGCTGGCCGAGGCATGGGACACTCCGAGCCGGGGCGCCGTCGTCGACCGGATCTGGCCGGGCCTTTCGAAGATCGCCATCGACTACACCGTGGCTGAGCCCGCGGCCCGTGAGGGAACCCTCGCGGTGGTCCCGGGCAACTTCAGCTGGGACGACGTGGGAGACTTCGCCTCGATCGCCAAGCTGCACTCGTCTGGCCGCGGCTCCGAACTCGCGATCCTCGGCAAGAACGCCCGCGTGCTGGCCGACTCCTCGAGCGGCATCGTGGTCTCGCAGAGCGGCCGCGTCATCAGTCTGATCGGCGTGCGCGACATCGTCGTCGTCGACACCCCGGATGCGCTGCTGGTGACCACCAGCGAGCACGCCCAGCGGGTCAAGAGCGTCGTCGACGCCCTCCGCCTCGGCGGCTCGGGAGATGTGCTCTAGGTTCCGGTCTCAACCGACGAGCAAAACGGTCTCAGGTCTTTAATTCCAAACACCCCCGAGAGGGCTGGCATTAAAAGCGGTTTTCGGGTCATAATGTGCAATCGATACCAGTTTTTCCTGGCCGCACTGGCTCACCGCCGTTTCGGGCCTGTTGCGGATTTGTAACGCTTCGGCGGCGAAGGGTGTATTTCACCACTGAGCACCCTTTTCGCCGGTACCTTAAATCACAGTTTCGTAGCGACGACAGCGCCGCTGACAACCATGGAGGACAACTTGAGAATCACAATTCGTCGTGGAGCCGTCGCCGGCCTCGCAACACTGGGGCTCACTGCCCTGCTCGCTGGCTGCGCCGCAGCACCGGCCCAGACCCCGGCAACCAGCGCCGGCCCGGCCATGTCCAACTTCCTGCCCTGCATGGTCTCTGACTCGGGTGGATTCGACGACAAGTCGTTCAACCAGTCCGGTTTCGAGGGCCTGAATGCGGCTTCCAAGACGCTCGGCGTGACCCCCAAGACGGTGCAGTCTGCTGCGGTTACCGACTTCGCCCCCAACCTGACCAACCTCGTTGCCGAAAAGTGCAACCTGATCGTCACGGTCGGCTTCCTGCTGGCGGACGCGACCAAGGCCTCGGCCACGGCCGACCCGAGCGTCAACTACACGATCGTCGATGACTCCTCGATCGCCCTGCCCAACGTCAAGCCGATCGTATTCGACACGGCCCAGGCTGCCTTCCTCGCCGGCTACACGGCCGCCAGCTACTCCAAGACCGGCATCGTCGGTACCTATGGTGGCCTGGCCATCCCGCCCGTCACGATCTTCATGGACGGCTATGTCGGCGGCGTCGCGTACTTCAATGCCCAGAAGGGCAAGACCGTCAAGGTCCTCGGCTGGGATGTCGCGTCGCAGAACGGCGTCTTCACCGGAGGTTTCGCCGCCGGTGTCGAGGCCAAGACGGCCGCCCAGGGTCTCATCGACCAGGGTGCAGACGTCATCATGCCCGTCGGTGGACCGATCTTCCTGTCGGCCGGCGAGGCCATTCGCGATTCCGGCAAGCCGATAGTCTTGATCGGTGTCGACGCTGACACCTACCTCACCGCCCCGGCCCTGAAGGACCTGTTCCTCACATCGGTTCTCAAGCAGGTCGGAATGGGCGTCGGCGACGTCGTCACCAAGGCCGCGGCCGGCACGTTCAGCAACACCCCCTACGTTGGCACCCTGTCCAACGACGGCGTGGGCCTGGCCCCGTTCCACGACTTCGCCTCGAAGGTGGGTTCGGGCCTGCAGGCTGAGATCGACGCGATCAAGGCCGGAATCATCGCCGGCTCGATCCCGGTTGTCTCGCCCTCCTCACCCAAGTAACGACCCAACTATTACCGCACCGGTTTCTGGTGCACAGGTCGGGGAGGCCCGTTTCATCGGGCCTCCCCGATTTTGTTTTACCCTTAGACTCAACATTTTTTCCTCTATTCCGCCCTGGCCAATGTCGGTCGAGCGGTGCCTGAAAGGCTGGATCGGCCAGATGAAGCTCGAACTCCGAGGAATCACGAAGCGATTCGGCGCCCTCACCGCGAACGACCACATCGACCTGACTGTCGAGCCGGGCGAGATCCACGCCTTGCTCGGCGAGAACGGCGCGGGCAAGAGCACGCTGATGAATGTTCTCTACGGCCTGTACCGGGCCGAGGAGGGCGAGATCCTCCTCGATGACGTCGCGCAGCACTTCGCCGGTCCGGGAGACGCCATGGCGGCCGGCATCGGCATGGTGCACCAGCACTTCATGCTGATTCCCGTGTTCACCGTCGCCGAGAACGTGATGCTCGGTCATGAGGAGACCTCCTTCGGTGGCCGGCTGAATCTGGCGGCGGCCCGGGCCAAGGTCGCCGAGATCAGCGCCCGTTTCGGCTTCCACATCGACCCGGATGCCCTGATCGAAGACCTGCCTGTCGGCGTGCAGCAGCGGGTGGAGATCATCAAAGCACTCTCCCGCGATGCCGAAGTGCTCGTGTTCGATGAGCCGACGGCGGTGCTCACCCCGCAGGAGACCGATGAGCTGATGGTCATCATGCGCCAGCTTAAGGAGAGCGGCACCTCGATCGTCTTCATCACCCACAAGCTGCGCGAGGTGCGCGAGGTCGCCGACCGCATCACGGTCATCCGCCTGGGAAAGGTCGTCGGTGAGGCATCGCCCACGGCGACCAATGCGGAGCTTGCCTCGCTGATGGTCGGCCGTGCCGTCGAGCTGACAGTGCACAAAGATGAGGCATCACCCGGGGCTGACGCATTTGTCGTCGAGGGACTCTCGGTCATCGACCCTCTCGGCCAGCTTGTCGTGAACAATGTGAGTTTCACCGTGCGTGCCGGCGAGATCCTGGCCATTGCCGGGGTCCAGGGCAACGGCCAGACCGAGCTGACCGAGGCGATCATGGGCCTCCAGCCCCAGGTGCGCGGCGAGATCAGCCTCGACGGCCGGTCACTGCGCGGACTCTCGGTGCGCAAGGTCCTGGACGCCGGGGTCGGCTTCGTTCCCGAAGACCGTCAGGAGGACGGCCTCGTGGGCGACTTCACGATCGCGGAGAACCTGATGCTCGACCGCAGCGACGGCGCCCCGTTCGCCAGGGTAGGCACACTGCAGCTGAGCTATCTCTCCTCCTTCGCAGAGCAGAAGTCCGCCGAGTTCGACGTGCGCTCGCAGGGCATCCAGACGCCCGTGTCGAGGCTGTCGGGCGGAAACCAGCAGAAGGTCGTTCTGGCCCGGGAGCTCAGCCGTGATCTGAGGCTCTTCGTCGCGGCCCAGCCCACCCGCGGCATCGACGTCGGCTCCATCGAGTTCGTGCACAAGCGCATTGTCGCGACGCGAGATGCGGGCATCCCGGTGATCGTGGTCTCCACCGAGCTCGACGAGGTGACTGCCCTCGCCGACCGGATCGCGGTCATGTATCGCGGCGCGATCGTCGGCATCGTTCCCGGAAACACCCCGCGTGAGGTGCTCGGCCTCATGATGGCCGGCGAACAGCCGCCCGCCGGCACCATTATCCCGCCCAGCGCAGAATCCTCCCACTCTGAAGGGGTCGTCGCATGAGCGATACCACCACGCCCGTAGCCGCCGCCCCGGCGACGCCACCACCGGCATCCGGTTCCGCCACGGGCAATGAGCCCGACGACGGCCCTCGTTGGCACTCCGTGATGCGCGACATCATCGGTGGCAGCGCCATGATCTCGGTGCTCGCCGTCGTGCTGGCTCTCATCGCGGGAGCCGTGCTGATCGCCCTGACCGACGAGAAGGTCCAGGCCTCGGCCGCCTACTTCGCGGCTCGTCCCGGCGATCTGGTCGCGGCCGTGCTGAGCGCTATTTCCGGCGCCTACGTCGCGCTCTTTCAGGGCTCGGTCTATGACTTCCGGCAGAGCGAGTTTCTCGCCGGCATCCGGCCGATCACCGAGACGCTCACGTTCGCCACCCCGCTGATCGCCGCGGGCCTCGGCGTCGGGCTGGCCTTTAGGGTCGGCCTGTTCAACATCGGTGGCCGTGGCCAGATGCTCATCGCGGCGGCCTGCGCCGGCTGGGTCGGCTGGTCATTCCAGCTTCCTGCCCCCCTCCACCTCGTGCTGGCGATTCTGGCAGGCGTTGTGGGCGGTGCCGTCTGGGGCGGGATCGTAGGCCTGCTGAAGGCGCGCACCGGGGCGCACGAGGTGATCGTGACGATCATGCTGAACTTCGTCGCCCTTTATCTCGTGATGTTCCTGTTGCGCACGCCGGGCCTGCTGCAGGCACCGGGTACGAACAACCCGATCTCGCCTGCGGTGATGCCCAGCGCTATCCTGCCGAAGCTCTTCGGCCCGGGGTTCAACCTGCACTGGGGCTTCATCGTGGTCATCGCCGCCACCGTCTATGTTGCCTACCTGCTCAACCGGTCAAGCCTGGGCTTCAAGTTTCGGGCGGTCGGCGCCAACCCGAACGCGGCACGCGTCGCCGGTATCAACGTCAAGAGCATGTACGTCTACGCCATGCTCATCTCCGGCGGCCTCGTCGGGCTCGCCGGTGTCAACCAGATGCTCGGCACCGTGACCTCGGGCTTCAGCTCGGGCATCGACGCAGGCATCGGTTTCGACGCCATCACCGTCGCACTGCTGGGCCGATCCAGGCCCTGGGGAATCTTCGCCGCGGGAATCCTGTTCGGGGCGTTCAAGGCGGGCGGCTTCTCCATGCAGGCGTCACAGGGCGTGCCGATCGATATCGTCGTCGTTGTTCAGGCGCTGATCGTTCTCTTCATCGCCGCCCCGCCCCTTATTCGCGCGACCTTCCGCCTACCGACGCCCGGTGGGCTGGAGCCCGGAAAACCCGCCAGACCGGCAAAACCTGCCGACACTACTCCGGCCACGACCCCTCCGGCCACAACCACGACGAAGGAGGCCGTCCGATGAGCACCATCGATCCCGCCGTGCCCCGGCTGAACCCTAATCAGCCTGAGGTGGCGGGCAATGCCGCCGCACCGCCTCCGCAGCACAACCACCCGGATTCCACTGCCACGGGCCTTGAGACAACCTTCGTGAAGAGTTGGAAGACGCCGATTACATTCGGCATCTTCGCCCTGGCCGCGCTCGTTCTCTTCGTATTCTTCGGACGCGTCGGCGAAAGCTCGTTCCGGCTCTCCACCGACAGCGATCTGATCCAGTTGCCCGTGGTCACAGTCGGCTCGGTTGTCACCTGCATCGGTCTCACCGTCGTGCTCGTGCTGATCGCCCTGTACAGTGCCTATCTCGTGGCCTCGGCCAGGCGGGTGCGTCTGTGGCTAACGGTGGTCTTCGCCGTGGTTTTCCTCGTCGCGTTCCTGACCTGGGCCGCAGTCGGCGCCACGATCCAGGTTCCCGGACTGCTCGTCGGCGCCCTGGGGCTCAGTGTGCCGCTGATCTTCGGCGCTCTGGGCGGCGTCATCTCCGAGCGGGTCGGCGTCGTGAACGTCGCCATCGAGGGCCAGATGCTGGCCGGGGCGTTCGTCTCGGCCGTCGTCGCCTCGATTTCGGGCCAGGTCTTCATCGGGCTGCTCGCCGCGATGATCGCCGGTGCCCTGGTCTCCAGCGTGCTCGCGGTATTCTCCATCCGCTACTTCGTCGATCAGGTGATCGTCGGCGTGGTGCTGAACGTGCTGGTTGTCGGGCTGACAAGCTTCCTCTACTCGCAGGTGCTGCAGAAGAACGCCGAGCTGCTGAACTCGCCGCCGCGCTTTGAGCGCATCGACATTCCCCTGCTGAGCGAGATACCCATCCTTGGACCGCTGCTGTTTCGGCAGACGATCATCGTCTACATCGTCTACATCGCGGTCTTCGCGGTCTACTGGGGCCTCTTCAAGACCCGCTGGGGCCTTCGCCTCCGGTCTGTCGGGGAGCATCCGCAGGCGGCCGACACGGTCGGCATCAACGTCGCCCGCACCCGATTCTGGAACGTACTGCTCGCCGGCGCCATCGCGGGCATCGGTGGGGCGTACTTCACCCTCGGCTCGGTCGGCGCATTCAACAAGGAGATGACCGCCGGGGCGGGCTATATCGCCCTCGCCGCTGTGATCTTCGGTCGCTGGGACCCGATCCGGGCGACCCTGGCCGCCCTCCTGTTCGGCTTCGCGACCAACCTGCAGAGCTCGCTCTCGATCATCGGGTCGCCGGTGCCGAGCGAGTTCATGCTCATGCTGCCGTACGTGGTGACCATCTTTGCCGTGGCCGGGGTGGTGGGCCGGGTTCGCGGGCCGGCCGCATCCGGCAGACCGTATCGAAAATCGTAAGGAGCCTGTATGACTGAATCCCGCGAAGCAGCCGGGGCCATTGACTGGCCCCAGCTGCACGAGGCTGCCCTCGAGGCGATGGGTCACGCGTATGTGCCCTACTCGAAATTCCCGGTCGGGGTCGCCGCACAGGTCGCCGACGGGCGGGTCGTCTCGGGCTGCAACGTCGAGAATGCCAGCTACGGGCTGACGCTCTGCGCCGAGTGCGCCCTCGTCTCGGCCCTGCACATGACGGGCGGCGGCCAGCTCGTGGCTTTCGTCTGCGTCGACGGCAACGGCGAGGCGCTGATGCCCTGCGGCCGCTGTCGCCAGCTGTTGTTCGAGCACTCCGCCCCCGGAATGCTGCTCGCGACCGTCTCGGGAATCCGCACCATCGAGGAGGTGCTGCCGGACGCGTTCGGCCCCCGCACCCTCGCCGCCTACAGTGAGGTCGTCTAATGTCTACAGTTCTGCCAGCCGGCACCGAGTCCTTCGACGCCATCGACCTGATCAGGGCAAAGCGCGACAAGGGCACCCTCTCGACCTCCCAGATCGACTGGCTCGTCGACGCCTATACCCGCGGCTACGTCGGCAACGAGCAGATGGCGGCGATGGCGATGGCGATCCTGCTGAACGGCATGGAGCGCCGGGAAATCCGCGACCTCACCCTGGCGATGATTAACAGCGGCGAGCGGATGAGCTTCGAAGGCCTCGGCAAGGTCACCGTCGACAAGCACTCCACCGGCGGCGTCGGCGACAAGATCACCCTGCCGCTGATGCCCCTCGTCGCCTCCTTCGGCGTGGCGGTTCCCCAGCTGTCCGGCCGCGGTCTCGGCCACACCGGCGGCACGCTCGACAAGCTGGAGTCGATCCCGGGTTGGCGAGCAGACATCTCGAATGAGGAGATGTTCGCCCAGCTGCAGGGCGTCGGCGGCGTGATCTGCGCCGCCGGCACGGGACTTGCCCCGGCCGATAAGAAGCTCTACGCGCTGCGCGACATCACCGGCACGGTCGAGGCGATCCCGCTGATCGCCTCCTCGATCATGTCGAAGAAGATCGCCGAGGGCACCGATTCGCTCGTGCTCGATGTGAAGTTCGGCTCGGGCGCCTTCATGCCGGATATCGACAAGTCCCGCGAGCTGGCCCGAACCATGGTCGACCTCGGCAACGACGCGGGGGTGCGAACGACGGCACTGCTCACGGATATGAACGTTCCCCTCGGGCTTGCCATCGGCAATGCCAACGAGGTGCGCGAGTCGGTCGAGGTGCTCGCCGGCGGGGGACCGGCCGACGTCATCGAGCTCACGATCGAGCTCGCCAGGGAGATGCTGCGGCTCGCCGGCCAGCCCGATGCCGATGTCGAGGCGGCCCTTGCCGACGGCCGCGCCATGGACACCTGGCGCCGGGTCATCCGGGCGCAGGGCGGCGACCCCGACGCGGCCATGCCCGTGGCTCGGGAGACGCACATCGTCTACGCGCAAGACTCGGGGGTGCTGCTGCGCCAGGAGGCCCTGCCGTTCGGCATCGCGGCGTGGCGCCTCGGCGCCGGACGTGCCCGCGCCCAGGACCCGGTGCAGCATGCCGCCGGCATAGACCTGCACGCGAAGCCCGGCGATGAGGTCACCGCCGGCCAGCCGCTGTTCACGCTCAGCGCCGACGAGCCTGCCCGGTTCGCCCGGGCGCTGGAGTCGCTAGAGGGTGCCTACGAGATCGGGTCGCCGAGCCTGTGGGTTCCGCGCGGACCGCTCGTGCGGGAGCGAATCGACGCCACGTCCTGACGTTTCAGACCGCTGTGGGAGGAGATCCCGGCCTATACGTCGCTATCGTCCATATGAACCGGGATCTCCTCCCTTAGCGGTGTCCCGCGGGGGTTACAGGGGCGCGGGGTCGCCGATTCGCTCCAGCGCGTCGACGATCAGGGCCCAGAACTTCTCCGTGTCTAGGTCGACGGCCACCTGGGTGGTGCAGCCCTCCGGCGCGGGAAAGCGGAAGTCGGCCACCGTCATGCCGAGGGTCAGCGTGCCGTTCAACTCGACAGCCAGGGGCGTCTTTCGCACCGTCATGACGCTGGGGTCGATCACGTAGGCGACGGCGCACGGGTCGTGCACGGGCGGATGCGCGAAGCCCTGCGCCTCGAGGTACGTCGTGCCGAAAAACTCCAACAGCTCGCCGACGAAGCGTGCCGGGGCCGTGTCGACGGCGGCGATCAGAGCCTTGACTTCGGGCGTCGCCAGCGCCTGGTGGGTGAGGTCGAGCCCCACCATCGTCAGGGGCCAGCTCTCGGTGAACACGATGTGCGCGGCCTCAGGGTCGATCACGATGTTGAACTCGGCCACGGGGCTCCAGTTGCCGCCATGGTAGCCGCCGCCCATCAGCACCACCTCGCGCACGCGCGAGACGATGCGCGGCTCCTTGCGGGCGGCGAGGGCGATGTTTGTCAGCCCTCCGGTCGGCACGAGGGTGATCGAGCCGGGCTCGCTGGCCATGATCGTGTCGATGATCAGGTCGACGGCGTGCCGGGCATCCACGGTGCGCGACGAGGTGGGCAGCACCGGCCCATCCATGCCGGACTCGCCGTGGATCGTGTCTGCCACCGTGATGCTGCGCACAAGAGGTCTCGGGCAGCCGGCGGCGAACGGCACGCCCACGATGCCTGCGATCTCGGCGACGGCCAGGGCGTTGCGGGTTACCTTCTCCAGGGTTTGGTTGCCGACGACGGTGGTAACCGCCACGAGGTCGATGTCGGGATTTCCGTAGGCGAGCAGGATTGCGATCGCGTCGTCGTGGCCAGGGTCACAGTCGAGAATGATTTTACGTGGCACAGATTCGCTCCTTAGAAAGCATGATGAAGCGTGGGAAGGCATCGAAAGGCCTCGTTTCGAAGCTTATCTAGGGCTGAGCGCCTAGATGGCTAAGCCCTATTGGCCGGACACCGAGTGGCGGCTTTTAAAGGTGTTGTGCCTCAAGACATCGTTGACAGTTCACCGTTCTGCCCGTCGCCGCCGAAACGGGTCCGGGCCTTGTCCATCCCGACATAGGTTGCGCCTGCGGACGGCCAGCCATACTCCGCGATGATCTCTCCGTCGAGGGTGGCGAAAATGACGCCCTCGAGGCCCCAACCGACAATGACGATGCGTCCACCCATCCGCTTGGTCACCGAGAACAGGATCCTGCCTACGCTGACCACACCGTTGCGGTAGACCATCAGCTTCTGACTGCCGGTCGCTGCCAGGTGACCGATGTTCCCGCCGATCTTTTCGGCAGACCCTGTCCCAGGCACCTGGCCCTCCGCGGCCTCGGGTTCGGCCTTCTTGAGCGGCGTGATAGCGAACGCCGGAAGCGGTGTCAAATATCACGTCGACCTGGGCTTGGCTGTCAGCCTGCGTCGAGGCCAAAGGCCGCTTATGCAACCACTGGAACAGAGTCTGATGGAAGCGTTCGTTCTTGCCCTGGGATCGTGCGGCCGGGGTTGAGTGCGGCACCGTTGTCGGTCAATAACCGCTGGGTAATCCGCAGGGCGGCGATGCCCTCCATCACAACCGCCAGAGCTGCTTCGCTCGGTTTCCGAGCCCGCGACGTGGGACGCGACCGCGCGGAGTGAGTGGTCGTCCTCGAGTTGGAAGATTACACACTTGCGCCCGCCGGTGAGCACGTACTCTGTGGCATCGAGCTGCCAGTAGGCATTCGGCGCCGGCTAGACGAAGTGGCGGTACGCGGCCCGGGGCTTCTTGTTCGGTTGGGACCTGGCCACATTCTTCTCGCGGAAGATCCGTGCCAGCGACGCGATCGATGGGGCGTCGAATCCTAGGGCTGTCATCTTGTCGTGGACGCTGATCGGCCCGTGGTCAAGGCCCGATGATTCCTGGGCCGCGGCTTGGCCCTCGCCCAGAGCCTTGGCTCGGATGGCGAAGTACGTCTTGCGGGTGATGTCGTACTCGGCGCAGAACGTGGTCACGCTACCGCGGGGTGCGTCGTCGGGCCACCGGGCGATAGCGAGACGGATACGGGGGTCAACTGGCTCATCGGAGCGCCCCGCAAACGCTCCCTGCTCGCCTACGACCTTTAGGAATTAATCATCTAAGAGGTTGAAATCCCCAAGAAATTACTCCATCTCGTCGATCGAGTTGAGAATGGCCAACCGCTCGTCCACCGACGGCCCCAGCGCGTGGAGCTAGAGCGGTAGCAAAGTGTCGCTTTCGCCATGTCCTAGCTGCACGGTAAGTGGCTGCGAAGTGTCGAGGCCGTCCGGGATCGGTGCGCTGAATGTCGTCGGCTCGATGTTGGTGTCACAGGGCTCGCTCGAATCAGGTGCCCACTCCACTGCGAGCGTCGTATCGGAAACGCGTGACAGCGTCTCTGGCGTCACCGGACAGCCGTTCCTTCCAAACGTTGTAAACCCCACGGTGGCTTCGTCGATCCAGTACATCGATGGATCATGGGTCGGGAGATCGGTTTGAACCCAGTTCGTCACGGCGACGTCTTTCGTCGAATTTGTTGAGGCTGCACCCGAAGTGGAGTTTTGTGTGGTGCACCCTGACAGACCGACGGCCGTCGCCACGAGGGACGCGATCAAGGAGAGTCGCACCAGTAAGCGTGCTGTGGTTGCCACAGTGAGCGTCCTTTTCCTTAGGGATCCAGTTCAAGGTTCCATTGAGACATGATGCCCGACAACCGGTTGACATAGCCCGTGTTCTCACATTTCCGTGTGTTCTGGAATTGGACACTCCAGTTGCTGCAGACGACACTGCTGTTCGCGCCCTTGATGATTGCGAAGCCGTACACGGTGCCACCGATTGACGCATACACGGGGCCGCCGCTATCTCCCGGCCCTACCGCTTGCATAGATGGGTTGATCATTTTTTGCAGATTGCACCATTGACCGGTCGGGCTGGACGGCCAGGGGAAGCATGTTGGCGAGCCGGAGAACCTCCAGTTACACCACTCGCCTTCGTACGCGCCGCTCGTGCAGGCCGGTGCGCCATCCCAGGGATCGAGCACGGCCTGTACCGTTATCACTCCCGACGGGGCAGCGCTTGAAACCGTCCAAATTCCTCTGGAACCATCTGCAACGATCAAAGCTGCGTCGTACCCGTTGGGATTATAACTCTGCGATCCGATGTACCCGATGGTTGCCCCAACACCTGCACCAGCGATGTCGAGGAAGTCGCCGCCGTACCACTGAGAATTGTCGTCAATCCGACTGCCCATGTTCTGGAACATCGATTCGTCCCAGTCGCGAATGAATCCAATGTCTTTCCCGTATCTCTCCGTCAGCGTGGCAATCCCCTCGTCGGTTGCTCGCACGTACACCTCTGGCAGATGCCCCGCACCAACACCCCAGCCTCGAAGGTCAATTCCGCTGGAAAGCAGGGTTTCGCGGTCACGCGCAAATTGTATATTTCGCTCCGCGAATCCTGTCTCGGTACGCGATCCGACAGCGAATCGCAGTTTCGAATCTGGCACTCCGGAGGCCTTCGCGAATTCACTCTGTACGTTCGAGTCGGTAGTCGTGAGGTAGATGACGAGAATGTCGATCGAAGCAGGGTCGTTTGTGGAAACTCCGGTATAGACCTCGGGGTGCACGCGTGGGCCATAGTCGCGGATCGCATTGATGCCGTTCAAGACCTCTCGGCTAATTCCGACATCCCTTGAAGCTGCGGGGACGGCCAGGCTCGCGTCACCTGTCTTCACATCTACGGGCCCGCTTGTGTTCTTTTCGTCTGCCGAGACAGCCGCCTGGGGACTCCACAGCGACGATGCAATTACGAGCGTGAGCCCAATTGAATATCGACGTTTCATTTCCAAAATGTCCCCAGTGTTGCCTCGTCGCAAACAACATTGAATGCAAAGCGGAAAGACATTGGGAAGCTAACACAGACTGGCGATGGGCCATAGGTTTTCTCAAGTTTCGTCAACTTCAGGGAGCCAAGATTGGACGATCGATCTGCAATTCGCGTTCCTGCATGGGTAGGCACCCGAGCATCGATATTGGATCTGCCGCATATGCGGAGCGCCGGCACTCACGACGAGGAAGGCGCAATGAGGATCCAGGCGAACGTCAAAAGGATGGAGACACACGGCTCTGGCTGATTACGTCTGTGACGTCTCGAGAAATCACACATCCGTCTAGTAGGACTTACTCATCTAGGCTTGACGAATGAGCGACGCACCCGAGGATTACCTGCTGCCCGATGGCCTGACGAGTATCACCGACCTGCCCAAGATCTCCCTGCACGACCACCTCGACGGTGGACTCCGGGCAGCGACAATCGTGGAGCTCGCAGACGAGATCGGCTTCGAGCTGCCGGAGAACGACCCGGAGACCCTCGCCGAGTGGTTCGAGGACTCCGCCGACTCCGGATCGCTCACAGCGTACCTCTCGACCTTCGACGTCACCGTCGGCGTCATGCAGACCGCCGACCACCTGTACCGCATCGCCCGCGAGTTCGTCCAGGACCTCTCCGACGACGGCGTCATCTACGGCGAGGTGCGCTGGGCGCCCGAGCAGCACCTCACCCAGGGCCTTAGCCTCGACGAGACTGTCGAGGCCGTGCAGGCCGGAATCGAGGCGGGCGTCGCCGACGTGCGAAAGGCGGGCCGCGACATCCGCGTCGGCCAGCTAGTCACGGCCATGCGCCACGCCGATCGTGCACTCGAGATCGCCGAGCTCGCCGTGCGTCACCGCGACCGCGGCGTCGTGGGCTTCGACATCGCGGGCGCCGAGCTTGGCTTCCCGGCCGGAAACCACCGCGTGGCCTTCGACTACCTCGCGGCGAACTTCTTCCCCGTCACGGTTCACGCCGGCGAAGCGGATGGCCTGGATTCCATCCGCGGCGCCCTGATCGATGGCCGCGCGCTGCGTCTGGGCCACGGCGTTCGCCTTGCCGAAGACCTGACCATCGAGCGCAGCGACGACGAGAACACCTTCGTCACCGTCGGCCGCCTCGCCCAGTGGGTCAAAGACCGCGAGATCGCCCTCGAGCTCTCGCCGTCGTCGAACCTGCAGACCGGCGCCATCGCGGCGTGGGGCACCGACCTCACCGACCACCCGTTCGACCTGCTCTACCAGCTCGGCTTCCGGGTGACGGTGAACACCGACAACCGCCTGATGAGTAACACGAGCATCAGCCGCGAGCTGGCCCTGCTGTCTGACGCTTTCGGCTACGACCTCGTCGACTTCGAGGTCTTCCAGCTGAACGCCGCCGCAGCCACGTTCCTGCCGCTCGAAGACCGCCAGGAGCTCGCCGACACGATCTCTGCGGCGTTCGCCGAGATCTAAAACGTAACGGGTTGGCCATGAAGATCGTGACCTTCTGCGGCAGCGGCATGGGCACCTCGGCGATCCTGAAGGTCACCGCCGAGCGTGCCCTGGCCCGCCTCGGATTCGACGCGCAGGTCACGGCGACCGACCTCGCCGGCCTCGCTGCCTGTGCCGAGGACGCCCAGGTCATCCTGTCGTCGCCCGAGCTCGTAGAGAAGATCGGCAAGACCTACGCCGACATAATCATCATCGAGAACTATCTCGACCTCGACGAGCTGATGATCAAGCTCGAGCGCGCCCTGGGCTAGGACCGGCAACAGCGCCGGCTAGGCCAGCAGGGCGCGCATGCCATTCTCGAGCATCCTCAGGAGCGACTCGGCCTCGGCGCGGCGCTCGGCGAGCGTGCCCTCGGCGCAGGCCGTGTCGATGTAGACCTTGAGCTTGGGCTCCGTGCCGCTGGGCCGCACCATGATGCGGGAGCCGCCGGCCAGCCAGATGCGCAGCACGTCGCTGGCCGGGAGCTCTGGGCTGCCCGCGGCCAGATCTTCGATGCGATCGACAAGGATGCCGCCGACCTCCGCGGGCGGTGCCGCCCGGAGACGGTTCATCAGCCCCGCAATCTCCGAGACATCGGTGAAGCGCAGCGAGACCTGGGCCGAGGCGAAGTGCCCGAAGCGTATGCTGAACGCATCCAGCTGGTCGGCGATCGTCTGACCGCTGGTGGCGAGCGTCGCGGCGAGCTCCAAGAACGCGAGCCCGGCGGAGATACCGTCCTTGTCGCGCAGCACATCCGGGTCCACCAAATAGCCCAGAGCCTCCTCATAGCCGTAAATCAACCCGGCGGCCCGGGAGACCCATTTGAAGCCTGTGAGGGTGTCTTGGAACCTCAGCCCATAGTCCCGGGCGACGCCTGCGAGTGCCGGCGACGACACGATCGAGCAGGCCAGGGTGCCGGATAGCGGCTCGCCGGGTTCAGTCGCCACGCGTAGCCGCTCGGCCGCGCGCCAGCCGAGGAGCGCTCCGACCTCGTTGCCGGTCAGTCTCCGGTAGCCATCGGCCGCCTTAGTGTCGGGAATGGCGATGGCGAGCCGGTCGGCATCCGGATCATTGGCGATCACGAGGTCTGCGCCCGCGGCCCGGGCGGTCGCGAAGGCGAGATCCATCGCCCCCGGCTCCTCGGGGTTGGGGAAGGCGACGGTCGGGAACGCGGCGTCTGGCTCGATCTGCTCGGCGACGAGCACCGGCGGCGTGAAGCCTGCAGCCCGCAGCGCCCGGTCGAACGTCTCCCAACCGACGCCGTGCATGGCCGTGTAGACGACCAGGGGCTGCGCTTTATCCGCGGCCGGTCGGGTGACGATCGCGGCGGTCTGCTGAACGTAGGCCTCGATGACCGAGTCGTCGGCGATCTCGTAGACCTTCGAGCGCGGCAGCAGTGCCACCGATTGCTCGGCAGCGACGCGCAGAATCTGCGCCGCGATCTCAGCGTCGACGGGTGGCACGATCTGGGCGCCCTCGTCGGCGTCGCCGAGATACACCTTGTAGCCGTTGTCGTTCGGCGGATTGTGCGAGGCCGTCACCATGATTCCGGCGCTCACGTCGAGGTGCCGCACCGCAAAGGCGACGAGAGGCGTAGGCAGAAGGCGCGGCAGCAGGATGGCGCGGATGCCGGCCCCCGCCAGGATCTCCGCGCTGTCGGTCGCGAAGATGTGAGAGTTTCGCCGCCCGTCGTAGCCGATCACGACGCTGGGCGCGGGGCCGGCCGCTGCCCGTTGGAGCAGGAAGGCCGAAATCCCGGCCGCGGCCTGGGCGACGAGCACGCGGTTCATCCGGTTCGGGCCGGCCGCGATCTCGCCGCGGAGCCCCGCGGTGCCGAACGCCAGCCGGGTGTCGAAGCGGTCGTGCAGCTCAGCCAAGGACGCAGGGGTGCCGGCGGCGATCAGGGCCTCGAGCTCGGCCTGGGTCCAGGCGTCGGGGTCCTGCTCGATCCAGGCGCGGGCCGCGGCGAGTACCGGGTCGACCGCAGGAGTCGTCACAGGCTGGCAACGATCCGCGCGAGCAGGCTGCTGATGGCGGACTCGGCGCTGCGACCGGCCTCCAGGACCTCCTCGTGACTCAGCGGCGTCTTCTGGATGCCCGCGGCGAGGTTCGTGATCAGCGACAGGCCGAGCACCTCCATGCCTGCTTGGCGGGCGGCGATGGCCTCCAGCGCGGTCGACATGCCGACGATGTGGCCGCCGATGGCCTTGGCCATCTGCACCTCCGCGGGGGTCTCGTAGTGCGGGCCGCGGAACTGCACGTAGACGCCCTCGTCCAGCGTGGGGTCGACCTCGAGTGCCACTGCCCGCAGGCGTGCCGAGTACAGGTCGGTCAGATCGATGAAGGTGGCGCCCTCCAGGGGAGATGCCGCCGTCAGGTTGATGTGGTCGCTGATCAGGACGGGCGTGCCGGGCGTCCAGGTCTCGCGGATGCCGCCGGCCCCGTTGGTCAAGACCATCACCGTGGCGCCGGTGGCAGCCGCGGTGCGCACGCTGTGCACGACCCGGCGCACGCCGTGGCCCTCGTAGAAGTGGGTGCGGGCGCCGATGACAAGGGCTCGCTTGCCGCCGGGAAGCAGGATGGAGCGCAGGCTGCCGCCGTGACCTGCCAGTGCCGGGGCGCCGAAGCCGGTGACCTCGACCGCGGGGATCTCCGCGGTCGTCTCACCGATGAGTTCCGCGGCACGTCCCCAGCCGCTGCCGAGCGTCAGCGCGATGTCGTGGCGTGCGACGCCCGTCTTTTCTGCGATCTCCCGCGCCGCGAGAGCCGCGATCTCGAACGGGTCGGCATCCGCTTCATCGAGCGGATTTGGAGTGTTTGTGACTGAAGAGAAGACCATTGACCTACCCTAGGCCGGTTTTCAGCGGCGGCGTCACTGCCCACACCGGTACCCAATCGTGTCATCCCGGGCGGCCCGGGCGCCCGTTTCAGTTTGTTCCCGTCCGCAGCCGAGAGAGAGAATAGAGCAATGGCCTATGAGTTCGAACGCAAGCAGAGAATCGCGATCCTGGGCGGTGGACCGGGCGGGTATGAAGCTGCACTCGCCGGAGCCCAGCTCGGAGCAGATGTCACCCTCGTCGAGCGGGTCGGCGTCGGCGGATCCGCGGTCATCACCGATGTCGTTCCCTCCAAGACGCTGATCGCCACGGCCGAGGCCACCAATGCCCTGGGCGAGGCCGCCGACCTGGGCGTGCAGTTCTTCACCCGCGGCGAGAGCGGCAAGCCGGTGCGGCCCGAGATCGCCGTCAACCTGGCCGCCGTCAACAAGCGGCTCCTGGGGCTTGCCCGCCAGCAGTCGGAAGACATGAAGAGCGCGCTGATTCGCGCCGGCGTGCACATCATCTCGGGCGAGGGACGCCTTGAGGGCACCAACTCGGTCATCGTCTCAACGACAAGAGGCCCCGAGGGCACCGACTTCGACGAGATCGCCGCCGATACGATCGTTGTCTCCGTGGGTGCCAGCCCGCGCATCCTCCCGTCAGCGCTGCCGGATGGCGAGCGCATCTTCACGTGGACGCAGCTGTACACGCTGAAGACCGTTCCCGAGCACCTCATCGTGGTCGGCTCCGGTGTCACCGGCGCCGAATTCGCCTCGGCCTACACCGCCCTCGGTTCCAAGGTCACGCTCATCTCGAGCCGCGACCAGGTGCTGCCCGGTGAAGATGCGGATGCCGCCGCCGTCATCGAGAACGTCTTCAAGCGCAACGGCATGACCGTTCTGTCCAAGAGCCGCGCCGACAGCGTGGTGCGCACCGCCACGGGCGTCGTGGCCACCCTGTCGGATGGCCGCACCGTGGAGGGCAGCCACTGCCTGATGGCCGTCGGCTCGATTCCCAATACCGAGGGCATCGGTCTCAAAGAGGCCGGCGTGCAGCTGACCGAGTCCGGTCATATCCGGGTCAACCGGGTCGCGCGCACGAGCGTGCCGATGATCTATGCTGCGGGCGACTGCACCACGTTCCTGCCGCTGGCCTCGGTGGCCTCCATGCAGGGCCGCACGGCGGTCTTTCACGCTATGGGCGACGCGGTGAACCCCACGGAGATCAGAAACGTCGCCTCCAATATCTTCACCCAGCCCGAGATCGCCACCATCGGCTGGACCCAGCGCCAGATCGAGGAGGGCCTCGTGCGCGGCGACATCTACAAGCTGCCGCTCTCCGAGAACCCGCGCGCCAAGATGATGGGCATCAAGGACGGCTTCGTGAAGCTGTTCGCCTCCACCACGACGGGAACGGTCATCGGTGGCGTGATCGTGGCCCCCAAGGCGAGCGAGCTAATCTTCCCGCTCGCGCTCGCCGTGGAGCACCGGCTCACGGTCGACCAGGTTGCCCGCGCGTTCACGGTCTACCCGTCGCTGTCGGGCTCCATCACGGATGCCGCCCGCGCCATGCACATCGTTCTCTAGCGCCCGTCGCGTGGCCCGCGTGGCCCGCGCGGCCCCGGTCGCGAGTGTTTTCCGCGCGGAGAACCCGACTGCGGGAGCCTAGCTCGTGATCTCCAGGAGCACAGTGCCCGAGGAGACCGTCGTGCCGGCCAACGCGAAGACCTCACCGATGGTGCCGTCTTTGTGCGCGGTGATGGGCTGCTCCATCTTCATAGCCTCCAGCACCAGGATCAGATCACCCTTGACGACCGTGTCGCCGGCTGCGACGACGACCTTGACGATGGTCGCCTGCATAGGGGCCTTCACCGAGTTTCCGGTCGCCGTGACGCCGGCGGAATGCACGCCGCCGCGCCGCTTGGGCGGCAGGCCCTGGGTGCGACCGGCGCCGTGGCCGCCACCCGTGGAGACGAGCCTCTTGGGCAGGGCGACGGCGACGCGGCGGCCGTCCACCTCCACCACGACGGTGGTGCGCTCGGGGCGAACCAAGGCATCCTCGAGTTCGCCGCTCCACGGCTCGATCCGGTTGTCGTACTCGGTCTCGATCCAGCGGGTGAAGATGCTGAACGGGCCGCCATTCTCCGGAGCAAAGGCTGGGTTCCGCACGATGTCGCGGTGAAACGGCAGCACGGTCGGCAGGCCGAGCACCTCGAACTCGTCGAGGGCGCGGCGGCTGCGGGCCAGGGCATCCTCGCGGGTGGCACCCGTGACGATGAGCTTCGCGATCAGGGAGTCGAAGGAGCCGGAGATCTCGTCTCCCGCCTGCACTCCCGAATCGACGCGGATGCCGGGGCCGCCGGGTGCGCGGAACACGTGGATCGGGCCCGGGCTCGGCAGAAAGCCGCGACCGGCGTCCTCGCCGTTGATCCGGAACTCGAAGGAATGCCCGTTCGCCACGGGGTCGGGATACTCGAGCACGCCGCCCTCGGCGAGCCGGAACTGCTCGCGCACGAGGTCGATGCCCGTCACCTCCTCGGAGACCGGGTGCTCGACCTGGAGGCGCGTGTTGACCTCGAGGAAGGAGATGGTGCCGTCTTTCGCGACCAGGAACTCGCAGGTGCCGGCGCCAACGTAGTTGACGGCTTTCAGGATCGCCTTGGATGAGCTGTACAGCTGCGCATTCTGGGCATCGGTCAGGAAGGGGGCCGGGGCCTCCTCCACGAGCTTCTGGTGCCGGCGCTGCAGCGAGCAGTCGCGGGTGGAGACGACGACGACGTTGCCGTGCGCATCCGCCAGGCACTGGGTCTCGACGTGGCGCGGGGATTCGAGGTACTTCTCGACGAAGCACTCGCCGCGGCCGAACGCCGTGATCGCCTCGCGCGTCGCGGACTCGAACGCCTCGGCGACCTCGTCTTCGCGGTAGGCGATCTTCAGCCCCCGTCCGCCGCCGCCGAAGGCTGCCTTGATGGCGACCGGCAGGCCGTGCAGGGCGACGAACTCGAGCACCTCTTCGGCTCCCGAGACAGGGTCGATGGTTCCGGGGGCGAGCGGGGCGCCGACGCTCGCGGCCACGTGGCGCGCGCTGACCTTGTCGCCCAACTGTTCGATCGCCTCGGGGCTCGGCCCGATCCAGATCAGGCCGGCACGAACGACGGCGCGGGCGAACTCGGCGTTCTCGGCGAGGAAGCCGTAGCCGGGGTGCACGGCGTCGGCCCCGCTCCGACGGGCGATCGAGAGAATCTTGGCGATGACCAGATAGGTTTCTGCGCTGGTGGTGCCGTCGAGGGCGTACGCCTCGTCGGCGAGCAGCGCGTGCTGGGCGTCCCGATCCTGATCGGCGTAGACCGCGACTGAGGCGATGCCGCTGTCCCGGGCTGCTCGAATGACGCGGACAGCGATTTCGCCTCTATTTGCAATGAGGACCTTGGTGATACGAGGCATAGTTCCTGATCCTATGGGGCGTCCGGCCCGATCCTTTGGAAGACACAGACAAGAAAGATGCTCGGATGCTGTGACTAGCTACAACAACTCCGCTTGAGCGGCCGAGTTGGCGGGGTTCTAGGACCCGTTCCGACCGGTTTTCCAGAGCGAGGTCCAGTCGATCCCGAGTTCGCCGAGCAGCGTGCGAAGCGTCGGCAGCGACAGCCCGATGACGGCCGAGGGTGCCCCGCTGACGGCGCTGATGAACGGCGCGGCGAGGCCGTCGATCGTAAAGGCGCCGGCGACCTTCAGGGGTTCGCCGCTCGCGATATAGGCGTCGATCTCGACGTCGCTGATATCGGCAGCGAAGGTGACGGTCGCCCGCGCGGTGGCTCCCCGGGACTCGCGAGCCACGCCGCCCCGGTGATCGATGACCCAGTGCCCCGAGTGCAGGATTCCCGTCTGGCCGCGCTGGGAGTGCCAGCGCTCGCGGGCGATCTCGGGGGTGTGCGGCTTGCCGTGGATCACGCCGCCGATCTCGAAGGCGGAGTCGCCGCCGATGATGACGCCGTCGATCGGCGAGCCATCCGGCACCGTTCCCACGACGGCCTCGGCCTTGAGGCGGGCCAGCAGCAGCACCATCGAATCCGCATCCAGTGGCCCCAGGCCGGCGGCGCTTCGGTCTGCCTCCACCTGGGCTACGGCGGCATCCTCATCGACCTCACTCGGCACCACCACGGGCTCGATTCCGATCTGGCGGAGCAGCATCAGGCGGGCCGGCGAGGTGGAGGCGAGATAGAGGCGCACGGGGATGCGTCCTTTCATATGGGATGCTCTTCTGATGGGTGAGGCACTGGGCAGTCAGATTGAGCTGGAAATTACAAACGTAGCCCACGGTGGTGTTGCCGTGGCAAGGCTCGACGGGCGCGTGGTCTTCGTGGCCGACACGATGCCCGGCGAGCGGGTCATCGCGCGGGTCAGCGAGGACGAGCACAAGTCGTTCTGGCGCGCGGAGACCGTGGAGGTGCTTGAGGCGTCGCCGCACCGTCGGAATCACGTCTGGAGATCCGCGTCGATCGAGAAGGCCCCCGACAGCCGCGCGGGTGGGGCCGAGTTCGGCCACATCGACCTCGCCTACCAGCGCGAGCTGAAGCGCATGGTCATCACCGACTCCCTGCAGCGCTTCGCCAAGATCGAGCGCGACGTCGTGGTCGAGCCCATCGAGGGTGACGACGAGGCCAACGGCCTGGGCTGGCGCACACGGGTGCGCCTGCACGTCGACGCCAAGGGCGTCGTCGGACCCTACGCCATGCGCAGCCACCGGGTTATCCCGGTGCGCGACCTCCCGCTGGCCACCGCGGCCCTCCGGGAGATGGCGCCGCTGGGCACCCGCTCTGACGGTTCGGAGTTTCCGGCCGACGGCTTCATCGACCTGATCGACCCCTCGGTCAGCGCCGCCAGGTTCCTGACCTCCAGCGAGAGCGGCGACACCGCGTCGGGCCCGCGTCGGGGGCGTCGCGGCCGCACCATCACCGAGGTCGTCGGCAAGCGAGAGTTCCTGCTGGATGAGCAGGGCTTCTGGCAGGTGCACCGCGGGGCCGCGGCCACCCTGACGGCCGCCGTGCAGGACGCGGCCATCGCGGAGCTGCTCGATGCCTCGGCCGAGAATCTCGACCTCTACGGCGGCGTCGGCCTGTTGGCCGCAGCCCTGGGTGATCGGGTCGGCTCGAGCCTGCGCATCAACAGCGTCGAGAGCGATATCCTCGCCACGGACTACGCGGCTGAGAACCTCTCGGAATGGATCGGCTCCAGCGCCATCACCGCGCGAGTCGACCGCTACCTCGGCCAGCTGCAGAAGGATGCCACGGCCGCCGAGCGCGAGCGCCTTACCCGGGCCACCGTCATCCTCGACCCGCCGCGCTCCGGAGCGGGCAAGCAGGTCGTCTCCTCGCTGCTCGCACTCAACGTCGCTCAGGTCATCTATGTCGCCTGCGACCCCGTGGCCTTCGCCCGGGACGCTGCGCAGTTCGCCGCCGGGGGCTACCACGTGCGCTCGCTGCGGGCCTTCGACCTGTTCCCGCACACGCACCACGTTGAGACCGTGGCGGTGCTCTCACAAGACTGAGTCTCTCTGCTGCTGATTTCGGGCGGCAAGAACGACGTCTGGGGTCTAATCTACGATCAGGGGTTTTACGTAATTAGGGGATTGCCGTGGTGCCGCACAGCCTGCCGGGATTTGTTCGAGTGGCAATGGTCGATGACCATGAGTCGGTGCTTCTGGGTCTTCGGGCGGCCTGTCTTGACCGCGGCTTCGAGGTGGTGGCAGTCGCGTCGACGGTGGCCGACCTTGTTCGGCAGATAGCTGGCAGACCCGTTGACGTGATTGTGCTCGACCTGAGCCTGGGCGATGGCTCCTCCGTCGCCGGAAACGTGGCCGGGGCCCTCGCTACGGGTGCGGCAGTCCTGGCGCATAGCGTCGCCGATCGCACCCCGTTGATTCGGGAGGCATTCGCCGCGGGGGCAGCCGGCGTGATCCCGAAGTCTGCGGCGATGGCCACGGTGATGGCCGCGGTGGCAACCGTTTCGGCCGGGGGAGTATTGAACAATCTCGACTGGGCCAGTGCCCTCGACGCCGACGCCGAATTCTCGCAGGTCACGCTCACGGTGCGCGAGCGAGAGGTGCTGCACCTGTATGCAGCCGGCCTGCCGTTGAAACTGGTGGCGCTCGAGATGAACATTGCCGTGACGACCGCCCGTGAGTACCTCGACCGGGTGCGCGCGAAGTACGTCGAAGTCGGTCGCGCCGCCCCGACGAAGGTCGACCTGCTCAAGCGGGCTGTGGAAGACGGCATCCTCGCCCTGGGGCCCACCGGTGTCGCCTAGGCCCGGTGCAGACACCCCTCTGGCAATCAAGAGCATCGCGCCAGGCACGGCGGCCTCGGCGCCGGCACTCACTCAGCAGGGCCGAAGCGCCATCAGTCGCGTGCGCATCGAGAAGGTCATCTCCCGGGTCGCGGCTGTCTTCGCGCTGATCTACGTTCTCCAGTGCCTGCCCGCGGTGTTCGACTCGGCCCGCTACCTGAGCCCCGTGGGGTTCATCGGTATCCCGATTGCGATCTATGGCAGCATCCTTGCGGCCGCGGTGGCTGCGATCCTCACCCGGGCGGTTCGGCTGATGGCCGGCATCCAGGCCGTGACGTTTCTGGTCGCGCTCGTCCTCTGGCCGCTGACGGTTCGGGATGTCACGGCGATGGGCGCGCTGTCGCCCTGGCTCTGGTACGTGATCACCCTGGGCATGGCCCTCGCGGCCATCGCGTTCCCCGTCGTGGTGGCGGCCCTGTACATCGGTCTGGCACCCATCCTGTTCGCCCTGCTGCGGGTTCAGCCCGGCGGCGGCGGCGCATCGTGGGACATCGCGACCCTCGACGCAATCTACGTCGTGATCCTCGGTGCCTTCGCGTTGATTCTGATCACCACACTGCGCGGTGCCGCAGAGAAGGTCGACGCTGCCCAACTGGCCGCGGCCACACGGTACGCGATCGCGGTCCGCAGCGAGGCCCGCGAGATCCAACGGGCCCGGGTGGATGCGATCCTGCACGACCAGGTGCTGGCCACGCTCCTGGTCGCGGGTAAAAGCAAGACCGCGATGGAGCGATACCTCAGTGTCGGGATGGCCGAGGACGCCCTCGAGGCCCTGCAGGCGCCGGGGACGCTGGGCCCAGATCTTCACAGCATCACACTCAGGGAACTCGGCGAGCGGCTAAGGGTCACGGCAGCCGTCCTGCCGCCGGAATTCCTGTTCGCCCACGGTCCTGATCTCGATCGAAGGGTTCCGGGAGACGTGGCGGAGGCCGTCCTGGCTGCCGCGACGCAGGCCATGGTCAACAGCACACAACACGCAGGGTCCGGCCGGGCAGGGATCACCGGTTCAGGTGCCGCGGCGCCTGCCCGCGAGCCTGTTCGCACGGTCTCTATCCACCCGTGGGCAGACCGCGGCTTCACCGTTCTGGTGGCGGACTCCGGCAGGGGCTTCGATACGGCGACGGTATCGGCCGATCGACTCGGGCTTCGCGTTTCCATGCGAGAGCGGATGGCCGCCGTGGGCGGCCTCGTCTCGGTGAAGTCGCTCCCGGGGGCGGGAACCTCCATTGTGATCTCGTGGCCGGATGCTTCCGCATGATCCGCCGGGCCCGAATGATCCCCACGACCCGCGCGCTCATCCTGGTTCTTGCCGCCCTGTTCTCGCTCTGCCACATCGTGCTTGGAATCCACTCCCTGCAGATCCCCGACTCGCCCTGGCCGGCGCTGGTGGCGATCGCGCTGTATGTTGTGACATCGGCCCTCAGCCTGTGGCCGAGTAGGCGCGACCACATGCCGCGCTGGCTCTCGGTGACGAATATTCTTGTCGGCATCCTGATGACGCTGCTCGTCTTCTCCCAGCTGGACGCTGGCGAGGCCAACGGCTACGCCACATGGTCTGTGGCGGCGTTTGCCACCCTGATGGTGATCACGGTTGTGCGCCGCCAAGCGGTCTGCGCCTGGGTTGGAATCGGGGCTCTCGCGGCCATCGTCACCGTCTGGGCCGGGCCGCTGGCCCTCACTACGGTCGGCGTTATCGGCGGCGGCGTCTGGGTCGGCGTGGCACACGCGCTTAAGGTGGCTCTCGCGGCCGGGGTGCGTTCTGCGCGGCAGTTCGAGGCCACGGCCCGGTCGGCCGAACAGTGGCAGGCAGGCCAGGAGGCGATACTCTTCGAGCGCCAGGGCCGGCTGCTCCAGATGAAGCTGGTCGCGGCTCCGATGCTTCGCGAGATCGCCGCGCGGGGCGGAGGGCTCACCGATCTTGAACGCCGGGAGTGCCTGCTCCTGGAAGCCGCCATTCGGGACGAGATTCGCGGCCGCAGGCTGCTGAGCAGGCAGATGCGCGCGGAGATCCTGGCGGCGCGGCGCAGGGGTATCGCCGTTGTCCTGCTCGATGACGGAGGCCTCGATGACCTGGGCGAGCCCGAGTTGGCCCTCGTGCTCGGGGAGCTCGCCGACGAGGTGCGCAGATCGGTGGCAGACCGTCTGGTCATCCGCACCGGGGCATTGCATTCATCCACCGCCGCCTCGATAGTCGGGTTGACGGCCGTCGGTGACGGTTTGGCGACCGCACTGGGCTGGGCTGCCGACAGGGATGCCGACCCGGATGCTCTGGAGGATCAGCTCGACCTGTGGCGAGAGATCCCCCGACCTCTCGCCCACGAGTCCCCGCGGAATGAACCGCAGCCACAACGCAAGTACCCTCAGTAACGCGCAACCTGAACTTCGCCCGTGAATTTC
>JBBATW010000026.1:0-6204 GCA_040398585.1 Agreia sp. | reverse complement strand
GGCGGCAGGGTGGCCCGCTTGGTGCGCAATGCCCGCAGTGCCTTGATGACGGCGACGCGCGTGGCGGCCGGTTCGATGACCCCGTCGAGCTCGCCGCGCTCGGCCGCCAGGAAGGGGCTCGCGACATTGTAGGTGTACTCATTGGCGAGCTTGGTGCGAACCGCAGCCACATCCTCGCCATCCGCCTCGGCCCTCTTGATCTCGTTGCGATAGAGGATGTTCACGGCACCCTGGCCGCCCATGACGGCGATCTCGGCGGTCGGCCACGCGAGGTTCATATCGGCGCCGATCTGCTTCGAGCCCATCACGATGTACGCTCCGCCGTAGGCCTTGCGGGTGATGACGGTGACCAGCGGCACGGTCGCCTCGGCGTAGGCGTAGAGCAGCTTGGCTCCCCGGCGGATGACGCCGGTCCACTCCTGATCGGTGCCGGGAAGGTAGCCGGGCACATCGACCAGAGTCAGGATAGGGATGGAGAATGCGTCGCAGAAGCGAACGAAGCGGCTGGCCTTCTCTCCGGCCTCGATGTTAAGGGTGCCGGCCATGGCGTTGGGCTGGTTGGCGACGATTCCGATGGAGCGGCCCTCGACGCGGGCGAAGCCGACGAGGATGTTGGGTGCGTACAGCGGCTGGGTCTCGAGGAACTCGCCGTTGTCGACGATGTGCTCGATGATCGTATGCATGTCGTACGGCTGGTTCGCCGAGTCGGGGATGATCGTGTTCAGCTTGCGGTCGGCATCCGTGATCTCGAGCTCGACCTCGCTGTCATAGACGGGTGCATCGCTCAGGTTGTTGTCGGGCAGGTAGCTGATCAGGCTGCGCGCGAAGTCGAGGGCGTCCTCCTCGTCGCTGGCGAGGTAGTGCGAGACGCCCGAGACCGAGTTGTGGGTGAGCGCGCCGCCGAGTTCCTCCATGCCGACGTCTTCGCCGGTGACGGTCTTGATGACGTCCGGGCCGGTGACGAACATCTGGCTGGTCTTGTCGACCATGATGACGAAGTCGGTCAGCGCCGGGGAATACACGGCACCGCCGGCGGCCGGACCCATGATGATGGAGATCTGCGGGATGACGCCGGAAGATTGCGTGTTGCGGCGGAAGATCTCGCCGTACTTGCCGAGGGCCACGACGCCCTCCTGGATGCGCGCGCCGCCGGAGTCGAGCATGCCGATGATGGGAACACCGGTCTTCAGCGCCAGGTCCATCACCTTGATGATCTTCTCGCCCGCGACCTCGCCGAGCGAGCCGCCGAAGATGGTGAAGTCCTGCGAGTAGACGGCGACCTGACGGCCGTGAATGGTACCGGTACCGGTGACGACGGCGTCACCGTAGGGTCGGGACTTCTCCATGCCGAACGCCACGGTGCGGTGGCGCACGAACTCGTCGAGCTCGACGAAGGAACCGTGGTCCAGCAGCCCGGTGATGCGCTCCCGGGCGGTCTTCTTGCCCTTCGCGTGCTGCTTGGCGATCGCCGCCTCACCACTCGCGGTCACGGCTTCGTGATAGCGGTTCTTGAGGTCGATCAGCTTGCCGGCCGTCGTGTACATATCGGGCGCCTGTGGGGTTACGTCTTCGCTCACGCCTTTCACTCTATCGCCCAGCACTATCCATAGCGCGCGTAGGGTGTGGGCTATGAACCTTCCCCTGACTAAGGCCCAAGCCCCCCGCCTCGAGTGGCTGCCCAGCGTCGAAAGCACCAACGACGCCCTCCGCGAGCATGCGACCGGTGCGGATGCCGAGAGCTGGCCCGATCTCGCCGTCGTCGTCACCGACACCCAGACGAAGGGTCGCGGCCGGCTCGGCCGCGAATGGGTGGCCCCGGCCGGTAAGTGCCTCGCGGTTTCGATGTTGCTGCGGCCCCGAACCTCCTCGGGCGAGATCCTGCCGCCGGATGCGCTGGGCTGGCTGCCGCTGATCGCGGGCGCCGCGATGACCTCGGCCATCCGCTCGCTCGTCGTCGCGTCGGCAGATTCGTCGGCCGTGGATGCGAGCCAGGTGGGTCTCAAATGGCCGAACGACGTGCTGATCGACGGCCGGAAGGTGTGCGGCATTCTCGGCGAGCTGTTGCCGGATTCGTCCGTGGTGATCGGCGCCGGTGTCAACCTCCGGCTGAGCCCTGCGGAGCTCCCCGTGCCCACGGCCACCTCCCTCACCATCGAGGGCATCCTCGATGAGCTGCCGGCCGACGAGCTGCTGGATCGGGTTCTCGCGGCCTTTCTGAAGAGCTTTCGCCGACTCTACGACTCGTTCGTGGAGCACGACGGCGACGCCGTGGGCAGCGGCCTGCACGCCGATGTCAGCGAACTCTGCAGCACGATCGGACGCCCGGTGCGTGCCGAGCTGCCGGGAGAGGTCGAGATCATCGGCACCGCCCGTCGGATCGACGCCGCGGGCCGCCTTGAGATTCAACAGGACGGCAGCAGGGAGCTTGTTCTCGTGTCAGCGGGGGACGTTACTCATTTGAAGGTCTAGGCGCATTTATGATTCGGATGTGACTGATGAACGGATGACCGAGATTCAAGAGACCGAGCCGGAGCACGTGGTCGCCCGCCTCCGGTCGCACGGTCGACGACTCGCGGGTCCCGGTATCGTCACCGTCATCGTGTGCGCCGCCACAGGCTACATCGCCGGCCGGCTGCCGGAGCCGTGGATGAACCAGGCGGTCGCAGCCCTTGCGGCCGTCCTCGTTCTCGCCCTCTCGGTCGTGCCTCTCATCTCCTGGCTCGCGCACCGCTACGTCGTGACGACGAGGCGGATCATCCTTCGCCGCGGCCTGTTCGTGAACACCCGGCGCGACTTCCTGCTCAGCCGGGGTCTCGACATCAGCCTCGAGCGCCGGGGACTGCAGCTGCTGTTCCGCTCGGGCGACGTGCGGATAGAAAATCGTGAGGGCGTCGCCGTGCTGCTCAGGGACGTGCCCTCGGCCGACCTCGTGCTGCAGGCCATCCTCGACCTGAGCGAGCGGCGCCCGCGTGAGCCCGCTGTGCCGCCTCCGGCCGGGCAGAATCCATGGGTACCCCGGGGCGAGACAACCTCTTCCCCCGACGTTAGGCTGGATTCGTGACTATTCGTGTGGGTGTAATCGGTGGCGGACAGCTGGCCAGGATGATGATTCCTGCGGCGGTGAATCTGGGGATCGAACTCAGAGTGCTCGCCGAGAACGTCGGCTCCTCGGCCGAACTCGCAGCGTATGCGGTCGGCGACTACCTCGACCGGGACACGGTTCTGGCGTTCGCGACAGAGGTCGACGTCGTGACTTTCGACCACGAGCACGTTCCCCAGCCGATTCTTCGGGCCCTCGTCGATGCCGGCCATGCCGTGCATCCCTCGCCAGACGCCCTGCGCTTCGCCCAGGACAAGATCGTCATGCGCCAGCGACTCGCCGAGCTCGGCGTGCCGATTCCCGAGTGGGCGGCGGTGAACAGCGAGGCCGAACTCGACGACTTCATTCAGGCCAACGGCGGCACCGCGGTGGTCAAGACGCCCCGCGGCGGCTACGACGGCAAGGGTGTGCGGGTCGTGACCGCAGGGCTGCAGGCTGCCGACTGGTTCCGCATCATGGCCGAGGACGGCCGAGGCGGCGCCCTGCTCGCCGAGGAGAAGGTCGACTTTCGCCGTGAGCTCGCCCAATTGGTCGCGCGCCGGCCCTCCGGCGAGATCGCCCACTGGCCCGTCGTCGAGACCGTTCAGCGCGAGGGAGTCTGTGCCGAGGTCATCGCCCCGGCGCCGGGCAGCCTGGGACGCGTCGCCGACGTCGCTGCCGACATCGCCACCATGATCGCCGAGGGCGTGGGCGTCACGGGCGTGCTCGCCGTCGAACTCTTCGAGACCACCGACCAGCGCCTGCTCGTGAACGAGCTCGCCATGCGTCCGCACAACAGCGGGCACTGGACGATCGACGGGTCGACGACCAGCCAGTTCGAGCAGCATCTCCGTGCGGTTCTCGACCTTCCGCTGGGCGCCACGGGCAGCCGCGACGCCTGGAGCATGATGGTGAACATCCTCGGCGGCCCGAGCGCGGGCACCCTCGCCGACCGCTACCCGCTGGCGTTTGCCCAGGCTCCCACGGTGAAGTTCCACAACTACGGCAAGGATCCCCGGCCCGGCCGCAAGGTGGGGCACGTGACCGCCGGCGGCGACGATTTGGACGACGTTGCCCTCACGGCGCGTGCCGCGGCGGCGTTCTTTACCGACTGACCAATACGATTGCAGGGTGACAGATAACTTTTCAGTGCCCGCAGCCGCACCTCTGGTCGGCGTTGTCATGGGTTCCGACTCCGACTTCGCCGTCATGAGCGATGCCGTTCAGGTGCTCAAAGACTTCGGAATCGCGCACGAGGTGCAGGTGCTCTCCGCCCACCGCACGCCCGAGAAGATGATCGCCTACGGCAAGTCTGCACGGTCGCGCGGGCTGAAGGTCGTCATCGCGGGGGCAGGGGGAGCCGCCCATCTGCCGGGCATGCTCGCATCCGTCACCACCCTGCCGGTCATCGGAGTGCCGGTGCCGCTCAGCCGTCTCGACGGCCTCGACTCGCTGCTCTCCATCGTGCAGATGCCCGCCGGAATCCCGGTCGCCACGGTGTCAATCGGCGGTGCCAAGAACGCCGGTCTGATCGCCGTCAGCATTCTCTCGACGTGCGATGCCACTCTTGAAGACAGACTTTCCGCCTATCGCCTCGAGCTCGCGCAGCTTGTCGAGCAGAAGAATCAGGATCTCCAGTCGCGCCTATGACGTTTGTCTCCGAACCCTCAGGCCGCCCGATTCGCTACCCCGATGTCTCCTCTGCCCGGGTAATGACGAGCCGGGCGTGGTTCTTGGTGATCCTGAACTTGCTGATTCCAGGCTCGCCGCAGGCCCTGGCAGGGAGTCATCGACTCGGTCGGTTCGGGCTCTTCTTCACCCTGTTGCTCTGGGTCCTTTCCGCTCTCACCGCGGCCATCTACTTCATCTGGCCCCAGGTCATCTTCTCGATCGTGACGCTCGAGTGGACCCTCACCGCGGTGCAGGTATTCCTCACGGTCTATGCACTTCTCTGGCTGGTCCTGACACTCGACACCCTCCGACTCGTCAGAATGGTGCGCATCCGCCCGCCGATGCGGGCAATCGTCTCGTTCTTCACCGTGGCGCTCCTGCTGGGCACCGCCGGAACGGCCGCCTACGGGGCCTACCTCGTGAACGTGCAGCGCGGCCTCGTGGCGAGCATCTTCAGCGTGCAGGCTGCCGCGGAGCCTCCGGTGAACGGGCGTTACAACATCCTGCTGATGGGCGGCGACGCAGGTCCCGACCGCGACGGCCTGCGGCCCGACAGCCTCTCGGTCGTCAGCATCGAGGCCGATAGTGGCAGGGTCACGATGATCGGCGTGCCGCGCGACCTCGAGAACACGCCGCTTGCGAGCACCTCACCGCTCTCCGGGTCGGATTACGCCCCCGATGGCCGCTACGACTGCGGCAGCGACTGCCAGATCAGCTTCCTGTACCCGCGGGTCATGACGTTCAGCCAGAACCTGTACCCCGACGCCGTGGCGAAGGGCTCCAACGCGGGCACCGAGGCGACCAAGGACGCCGTCGAAGGCGCTCTCGGCATCAGCATTCAGTACTACGTGCTGATCGACATGCAGGGCTTCGCAGACCTGATCGATGCCCTGGGCGGCGTCGACATCAACGTCGCCGAGCGACTGCCGATCGGCGGCGATGAGAACCTGAACGAGGTCGAGGGCTGGATCGAGCCCGGCCAGCAGCACATGAGCGGCGACATAGCCCTCTGGTACGCACGCAGCCGCCACACCACGAGCGATTATGACCGGATGCAGCGCCAGAGAGTTCTGCAGGCCGCCATTCTGACCCAGTTCTCGCCGGTGAACGTGCTGAGTAAGTTCCAGGGCATCGCCGAGGCGGGCGCCCAGGTCGTCAACACCGACATCCCACAGTCGACGCTGGCCTACTTCATCGACCTCGCGATGAAGAGCAAGGGCCAGGCCATCGACACGGTCGAGCTCGTGCCCCCCGCTGTAAACCCGCAGGCCCCGGACTTCGACGCCATCCACCAAACGATCGCCACCGCCCTGGTCCTCAGCACGGCCAAATAGCAATCGCATCGTCGCCGAAAGGGACGAACCCGAAAGTCGGTCCTTGGGGCTGGATACGGCGGAGCTATCCCCGATAGCTGGGTCGGCCTCGATCTGTTCCGTTGCTGCCGGCACCCACGA
>JBBATW010000025.1:0-32804 GCA_040398585.1 Agreia sp. | reverse complement strand
CGACTCATGGAACACTCCTTCAATCAGAGCGTTGCTTCGACCATATGACTTTGCCAGGGGTGTGAAGGCTGATGTGGGTGCGCAACTCCGCAAGGGAGTCGTTGAGTCGTGCGTGCTCGGGTTACTGGAGCGGGAGCCGATGTATGGCTGGCAACTGTCCGACACCCTCGTCAAACACAATCTGATCGCGAGCATCGGCACGCTGTACCCTATGCTGGCGCGTTTGAGGGAGCAGGTTCTGGTGAGTACCTACGACGAGGCATCCGATTCTGGGCCGGTTCGCAAGTATTACCGTCTTACGGCGGCGGGCACCAGCCAGCTCAGGAGCTTTCGACGGCAGTGGGTGTCCTTCTCGCAAACCGTTCACGACATCGTCGGAGAGGACGAAGACCATGACTGAACCGAAGACCTCCGATGTCGCGCAGGCCTATCTGGCTGAGCTGCGGGCTGCCCTGATCGGGGTTTCCACCGACGTGCGTGACGGCATCGTCAGCGGCGTGCGGGAGGAGCTCGACGGCCTTGACTCTGGGGATGCTGCACTTCGAATCACAGAGCTCGGCGACCCGAACTTCATCGCCGCCGAGGCCCGCGCCGAGAGTGCTGCCTCGCCTGGGGCCAATCAGAACCCTGTTCGAAGTACCGCGTGGTTTGATGTGATCGCAGCCTTGCTGCTGATGGTGGGCGGCGTGGTTATTCCATTTGTGGGATGGCTCGCAGGCGTGACAATGGTCTGGTTATCACGAACGTGGACTCGGGGTGAGAAATGGATTGCGACGCTGGTTCCTTTTGCCCCGATCGCAATTGTCGCCGTGATCCATACGATCAGTGCATTGTTCTTCACGTCCGACGGGGGCGAACGCGGCGGAGACGTCATCAATCCTTTGTTTCCGGCTCTGTTTGATCTTGGGTGGTCGAGCATCCTTCTTGTCGTTGTGATGCAGGTGCCCGTCGGCATCTGGCTCCTGGTTCGAGCGTGGCACTCACGATCGCAACCGCGGTCGTGACGGTGTTTTTCGCGCCTGTGATCAGTGGCATCGTGTGGTTCGCGGCCGGCCCGCATCCGTTTGGGCCGAGGATCACCCGCGTCCTCCCCAAGTAGTCGCTGACACACGGCGATTGCGCGGGGTCAGGCTCGTCGCGCCACGGCAACCCGGGCCGTAGTCGACTGGCTGCGATCAAAGAGAGTCAGTCAATTCGTCGCTCACATCCATCTGCGCTGCCTCGCGGGTCAGTCGTGGCTGAGTGGTTTCTTGACTTCGTCTTCAGGCCCGCCTCGGGGCTACTGCCGGTAGGCCGTGAGAAAACGATCCCGGAACTCATCCATCCGCCACAGCGGCGCATTCGGGGACGGGAGCATCCCGGATTCCCAGTGCCATGGTGAGATCCGGTCGATAACCGCGGGGTCTTTCGAAATGATGCTGATGGGCACTATGTGGTTGGCGTCTGCCCCGCTCACCACCGAGCCGGGCTGGTGATCTCCCAGCACGACCATCACCAGGTTGGGGTCATTGAACGTTGTCAGGAAAGAGAACAGGGAAGTCAGGGAGTACTCCACGGATTGGCCGTAAAGCTGCTGCACGTGCTGAGCGTTTTGCCACACCACGCTCGGATCGAGTCCCTGAGCCGGCTGCGAGTCATAAATTGAACCGTCTTCGATCGCCTCCCAGGGCACCTGCTTGGGCAGGGGTGTCCAGGGGGTGTGCGACGAAACAAAGTCAATCTCCGCCATGAGGGGCTTGTGTTCTTGAGCGAGTTCGGTCTTCTGCAAGTAGGCCCAGGTGAATTGGTCTGGAACGCGCGCGTAGCTGAATGCCGGACCTTTGTATCCCACATTCTGGGAGTTGATCTCCGTGTCGTAGTGGTAGAACGATTTTCCGATGGGCCAGTCGAGATAGTTGGAAGGGACGTCGCTCACAGTGTGCCAGCCCGCCTTCTTGAACGCCGCGCTCAGGGTGAGCCGGTTCCCCGAAGTCACCTGGTCGTATTTAGCCTGTGAGTCGATCCACAGGCCGGTCTGGAGGGTGGAATGCGCAAGCCAACTGATCCCACCGAACGTCGAGGAGGTCATGAACGCGCTGCGCTCCGAGTAGCCAAGCGCCGCGAGGTCCGAAGTCCCCTTACGGAGCACATCATCGACGCCCTTCGAGAAGACGGTGTCTTGAACGGCGACCTGGCCGTAGCTTTCGACGAACGCAATGATCACGTCTTTGCCCTTCAGCCCACCGAGAAGGTCGGATGCCGGCACCGCCTCGAAATCGTCGGTTGCGGCCGCACGCTCAAACACCGCCCTCTCTGCCATCGTGGTCGTCACCTGATCGGCCTTCGTCATGGTCATGCGAACGGTGTCCGCTGCCGCGACCGGTTGCCCGGCGACGAGTTGGGCACCGACAAGCGCCAGGCCGACCCAGCCTGTGGCGATGGCAGTTGCCCCGATCCAGGTCGTGCGTGGGTGGTGGCGTATAACGAGGGCAAGCTGTAGCAGCGCTCGGGCGAGTAGGAAAACGATCAGGAAAGCGGCGCAGACAAGGAGGCCAACGATCACGGCCGCGACTGCCGGTGCGGTCGAGTCGCTCAGTACGCCGTACGCACTGACCAATTCCGGCCAGCTTGTCATGACGTTGAACGGCTCACCGACGGCGGATACGAAACCACGATCCAGAGCGGCGCTGAGGATGCTCGCGATGAAGACCATGGCAGCCAGGCTCGCGACGACCCGACGGGCGGAAGCCCAGGGCAGGACAGCGAGGATAACGAGCGCGACAATCGCTTCCAGTGGCACCCGCAGGAGCGCGAGCGCGTCACCGGAAGTGATGAGGCCGGGCGCGGTCACGCCGAGAAAGACGATCACGGCGGAGTTCACGGAACGCACCGTCGCTCGAACCCTTCGCGAACTGACGGTTTGCGGATCGGGGGTTACGACCTCAGGGGGCGTTGCGCCAGGTGTGGTCACGACGGTCTGACCGCGCTTGGAGGCGCGCTGAGGCGCTTTTGGCCCTCGGCATCATGCGCGGCGAATCGCGCGGAGAGTGCGTACCGCAGGAGCACCACGTCGCCGATCTGCCGTACGTCGGCGAGAGTTGCACGCCGGTCGCTGGTCCACGGGAACGCGGCATCTTCTACGAAGCGCGGGGCTCGGGAATCACCCACGAATAGGGGTGCCACTACCAATTGCAGTTCGTCGACGAGGTTCGCGGCCAGGAACTGGGAGTAAATCGTCGCGCCTCCCTCGACCATGAGCTCGCGGATACCACGATCCGCAAGGTCAGCGACGAGGTCGGTCATGGCGACACCCGCGCCGAGGCCGACAACCAGTGCCGTGTGCCCGAGCCGTTGACGGAGGCGCGCCGCCGTCGGGGTAGGGCAATATACGAGTTTCGTGGTCTCACCGGCCGTGAAGAATTCTGCGCGCGGATCGAGATCGCCCGCCGCGGTCACCGTCACTTTCCACGGCGAACGCGGCATGCCTGCGGCTTCTCGCCGCGACTGGCGAGCGGGACTCCGCACCAGTAGCCGGGGATTATCCCGCCTCACGGTGCGTGCGCCAACCAGAATCGCGTCGCTGCGCGCGCGCACACCATCCACCCGGTCTCGGTCCGCCTCATTGGAGAGGGTCAGGCGCGGTGGATCGGCCGTGTCAAGGTACCCGTCGAGGGAGGTTGCACTGCTCAGAGTGATGTAGGGCAGATCGCTCACGGGGTCACCTCCAGATCTTTCGCGATAAGCACCGGGCTAGCCTCGAATCGAGTCGTTGTGCGCCTACGGATCGCAGAGACCAGCGCCACGACCGCGCCCGGTGCGACCGCGATAGTGGTCAGAACACCGAACAGGGCGGATGCTGCAACCCCCGCAGGGGCGCCGAATCCGACCACTGCGAAAGCCCAGCCGGCGATGCCCTCGCGTGGTCCCCAGCCACCGATGCTGAACGGAATCGAGGAACCGAGCAGAACCAGCAGGGCGAGCACGAGCAGCTGGTCGGGCGGCACGGCCACTCCGGTGGCCGCGGTCGCAATGGCAAAAGTCACCACGTGACAGCAGATCACGATGATGGACGCAAGCACGACCTGAGCCAGTGCGCGAGCCGATCCGAGGCCCGCGTGAAGCTGTCGCACTTCCCGTAGCGCGGCGGCCCTCCCGCGTGCGAAGGGCAATACAGCGACCGCCAGTCCGACCACGATGATGCCGAGCATAACCGCGACCCCCGAGATAAGCAGACCCGTAAACTGCGCACCGACAAAAACGCAAATTATGAGCGAGAGGGACAGCTGAACTACTTGACCAACAGTCCGTTCCAGCGCGACTGCGCGTGCGCTCTGCGCGACGCTCCCGGCGCGCTGGCCGTGTGCTACCGCGCGGTGCACATCACCCCCAATTCCACCCGGGATCACCGTATTCAGGAATTGGGATTGGTAGTACCTGCCGAACGCGGTTCCGCAGGAGAGGTCGACCCCGAGCCGGGTTGCGATCACGTGCCAGCGCCACGCGGCGGCACCTGTCGCGACGACTGATAGCGCCAGGGCCCAAACAATTGTCTGAAGGTCGATGCTGAGGATACCCGTGAGCAGGGGCGCGGTTCCCACGTGCACAATCACTGTGAGCAGCACTGCGAGGCCGACGACGAGCCGAATGGTCACGCGCAGCCAGCGTGATCGAAATTTACCGCGTAGGCGTGAGAGTGCCGTCGTCAACATGGGCTCCGACGTTGTCATCGGGTCGGCCATGCCAGAACATCCACATGGTCGATGAGCGCACTGAGTACACCGCGTTCAATCTGGGCCAAGCGATCCTGCCGGTAGCGGTCGGCTTCGTCGCGCAGCTGGGGTACCTGTTGCACGGCGGCATCGACCCAACCGGAGAACCATTCACTCAACAGCCCGGGGTGACGGTGGTCGAGCCGCCACAGTGTGGTGGCCTGGCGCACCTGCCAGCCGGCCTCTGCGAAGAGCCCGCTGGCGAGCGGCGCACCGTGCCGGCCCAACTGACGTCGTCCGTTCGCCTGGCGCAATTGATGTGCATTGAAGGCGTTCTCGAACGCCGTGTCGCGCTCGTCCGGCGGGTCGAGTTGCACGCCACCGGTAACGCTGAGCGAGAAAAGTGCGGGAGTGTGGGCTGCTACACACGCGCCGACGATGGTGTGGATCTCCGGTGACGTCAGCACGTCTAAAAGCGCCGACGCCGTCACAAGACTGGCCCCGGTCAGATCTTCAGGGCTCAGGTCAGCGAGATTCCCGGTGCGGCTGAAGACCGAGATTTCAGCGTTGTCACGGTCGGATGGGCGCGCCCGTTCGATGGCCCGCTCCGTCAATCGCGCACTCCAATCGTGGAGAAACCACGTCTGCGGTCCCGGAAGAACAGGCGCGAGCCACCGCATCATCGAACCGGTTCCGCTGCCCAGGTCGTGCACCACCATCGGGCCATCAGCACACAGCTCGGCGGCAGCGAGGGCGAGTTCGAGTGAGCGAGCCGCGGCGTCCTCCGGCTCGCGAAGGGCGAGCCAGTCGCCACTGACTTCAAGGATTTCACTCATGCCCACACCACCGTTCTGCTGCGCGACACCTCGTGAAGCACCGATTCGATGGTCGAGAGTGTGGAGTTCCAGGATCTGACGGTGGCCCGGGCCTCCACCGCGGCCGCCATGAGTTTGGTTCGAAGGCTCGGACTCGCCCACCATTCGCGCAGAAGAGTTTCGAGCATCGCAGGGTCGTCGGCGGAAACCAGGATTCCCGCACCGCTACTCGACAACGCCTCAGGTATCCCACCAACGCGCGACGCGACTACCGGGATGCCCCGCGCCAACGCCTCCGCGACCACCATGCCGAAGCTCTCCGTGCGCGACGGGGCAACGACCAGGTCAGCCCGGCCGTATGCCGCCTCCAACGCCCCGTGCGCGAGGGTGCCAACAAAACTCACCCTCGTTGCCAATTGCTCGTCTCGAACGGTCTGCTTCAGGGCGGCCACAAAAGCCGGCGCCGTGCTGAGGGATCCCACGAAGGTGCAGGTCCAATCGCTCACCTCGGTGAGGCGAGCCAGGGCACGGACAAGAACGTCTTGGCCTTTATGCGGCGCGACGACTCCAACGCACAACAGTCGCCCGCCGGCTCGTGAAGTGACCGTCAACGGTGCTGGATCGGTTCCCGGGTAGGCGGTGACAACGGCGCGAGGATTCACGAGGGAGCGTGCGATGAGCTCGGAGCGAGTCCACCCGCTCGTCGCGATAACACGGTCTGCAGATTTCAGTGCAGTGGCCTCATGCTCGGTGAGCTGGATCCCGTCCGGAGACGACACCGATGTCAGACTCGCGACCATGTGTGCAAGGACGATCATCCGGAGCCTGATTGACTGCACCGCCAACGCGCCCGATTCGCGCACGGCGATGAGTCCATCGATGACAACGAGGGCACCGTCGGGCAGCTCTGACAAGGCCCGGGTCGCGAGCGGCCCAGCTCTCTCTGCGATCGCAACCATGCGGACGTCCCACCCGGAGTTCCGCAGCCCGTCGCGCATGTGCCGGTTGTAGACGTTGCCACCGCTCACTCTGTGCGGGTCGTCGATCGCATCGGGAACAACGAAATACACTGTCCCCGCCGCTGGCGCACTCACACCGTCCTCGAGTAGCTCGCCCACGCGATGTGGGATTCATGCAGCGTGACTGAGAGGGATTGCACCTGCTGGCCAGCTGCAAGAGTTCCATCGTGAACGCGTTCTGCGAGGCGGTCGGCGATCACCTGGCAGAGCACTTCGGTGGTCGTGTTCCTGCCTTGAAAGTCAGGTTCGTCATCAAGGTTGCGATAGGTGAGCGACCCCGTGATCTCGCGGAGCACCTCTGCCGCACGACCGATATCGATAACGACCCCTGACGCATCGAGAGCTGCTGCATCAAAGGTGGCATCGACGATGAACGTTGCTCCGTGCAGCCTCTGCGCAGGTCCAAATAATTCGCCGGCAAAGCTGTGCGCGATCATCATGTGGTCTCGAACGGTCACGGTGAAAGTCATTCGGCGTCTCTCCAGTCGATCGTGTGGCACAGGTCAATTCGCGATCCGTCGGCGAGGCTCGCCATCACCTCGGGTAGGGCGCGCCACGAGGATTCACCCGTGAGCAGGGCATCGAAGGCGGGGTCGCGTAGAAGCTCGAGAGCGAGCACGAGGCGTTCGCGGGTGGTCCGGCTTCCCCGCCGCAAAGGCGCGACAGCACCGACCTGACTGGACCGAATCGTCAATCGCCTTGAGTGGAAATCGGCGCCGAGCATCAGCGTTGCCGGACGATCTCCGTACCAGCTCGCCTCGATCACCGTGCCGTCGGTCACCACGGTCTCGAGAGCAAGTTGCAGCCCGGAGGCCGACCCGCTCGTGTTGATCACGATGTCCCGATCCGGCGGTGCTTGTGCCACGTCAGAGAAGCTCACACCGATTTGGTCGGCAACCACTGCTCGCGCCGGGTCTACGTCGACCAGTGTGACGGAGACTCCTGGGATGCCGCGTGCGAGGCGTGCCACGCAGCATCCGATCATCCCGGCGCCGACGACTGAGATTCGGTCGCCGACCATCGGTGCGGCATCCCAGAGCACATTAATGGCCGTTTCGACTGCGCCCGCAAGAACTCCGCGCCTCGCCGGGATGTCGTGAGGAACGGGCGTTACAGCACCGGCGGGCACGACGAACGCCGACTGATGGGGGTAGAGCGTGAAGACCGTGGTTCCAACGAGAGATTCGGGACCACTGCCCACGACCCCGATATTGAGATAGCCGTACTTGACCGGCCCGGGGAAATCGCCCGTCTGAAAGGGAGCGCGCATCCGTTCCCGTTCACCCGCCGGCACGTGCCCGCCAAAGACGGATGCCTCGGTACCGCGGCTCACCCCCGTAAAGAGGGTTCTCACTAAAACCTCCCCCTCGCCCACAGGCAGGAGCTGCTCGTGGCGCAGGGAGCCCACTCCCGGCTCTTCGACCCAGAAGGCTGTGGCTTCGAGCACATTCCCTCGCTTTCGTGAACGCTGCTGGCACGGCTGGCGTGTTGACTGTGCCATCATTTAATCACCACAGGGATGAGACAGGGATGACAAGAGGTCAATTCACACCGATCTTTATGGCGGCGGGCGGCGCGATTGTCGTGAGCCTATTCGGGGCTTTCGCGACGCGGTCACTGCCACCGTGGATTGTGGCAGTTGGTTGGCTTGCGGCAATGAGCTATCTCGTTGCCTCGAATACGCTGCTTGTTAGTGGCCTGCGAAAGCGAGGCGCCACCATATTCGGACGAGCGAACGTAGTGACCTCGATACGGTCGAATTTGGTCGGGATGATCACCGGGGTCGTCGTTGTGTCGTTCTTCGGGCCGATGCCGGTCTGGATCGTGCTCGCTTTGGTCGTGCCGACCCTTCTTCTCGATGCGATCGACGGCTGGGTCGCCCGACGCACGGGCTCGGTGAGCGAGCTCGGTGCGCGGTTCGACATGGAGGTCGACGCCTTCTTGCTGCTTGTGCTGAGCGTCTACGTCTCGCAGGCCCTCGGAATCTGGGTGCTGGCCATCGGGCTCATGCGGTACGCGTTCGTCGTCGCCGGCTGGAATTTCGTCTGGTTGCGTCGGCAGCTCCCCTCTCGCTACTGGCGCAAAGTCGTGACGGCCGTGCAGGGCATCTCGTTGGCGGTCGCCATCACGGGGTTGCTGCCCGTGCTTGACGCGGTGTTCGTCGCCATTGCTCTGGCGCTTCTCGTGGAATCTTTCGGGCGGGACGTCCTGTGGTTGGTGACACGGCGAACGATAGATTTCCGCTTTCCGGCGGGCAAGCAAGACGAGGGCCAAGTCCACGCCGCCGAGAATAACGCCGATACCCTCGATCACGAAGGTCAGCGCAACGAGGTTTAGCTCCCGTCACGGCGATAGCTGAGCTCGGCCTCCAGCGCTGGGGAGAAGCTTTGTGCCAAGGCGTTGACCCAACAGGTTCCGGTGCCTCACCCAAGGTTGACAGAGAGGGCCCTGTTGAATTCCAAAGGGGCTGTTCTGCCCGACGTGGTCAGTTACGCGGTGATGTCGACGAAGCTCCGAAACGCGGTTACGCCCTCGACCTCGATCGGCGCTTCGGAGCGGTGCAGCGTCGCAGCGGTCAACACCAGGTTCTGGCTCAGTGCAACCTCGCCGTTTCCCCTCTTCAGTTGGACGACGCCGTTCTCTCGGTAGCCGACTTTCCGTGACACCGCGAGCGAGGCGGGATTGTCGAGAAATGCTGCGGAGGTTATCTCGGCGGCGTTCAGATGGTCGAACAGGAAGGCGCAGATCGTTTGGCGCATCAGTGTGCCGATACCCCGGCCATGGTGCTGCATCCCCAGCCAGGAGCCCGTTTCGCCGGCGACATGGCTGCCCGCTGTGCCCAGTAGTACTACTGCAGGAGTCTTTTCTGAACCTCGCCCGGAGCGCCCGTTGTCCAGGGAAAGAAGAACGGCATCTCTGCGGGGGAGTGGACGCCGGAATGCACCAGGGCGTCGAGTTCGGCAAGGTCGGCATCCCTTACCGGCGACAGGGTGATCGGCCCACACGTGATGGTCAGGGCGAAAGGTGGCCAGAGTTGCTCAAAAGGTTGGGCATCCAAAAACCCTAGGCGAGGCTTCGGGAGATGACCCTTGACGATCTATCTCTATATAGATAGTTTTGAGCCATGAAATCCCTTGGTCGGCTCACACCAGCTACTGCAGATGTTCTCGAGGTACTGCTCGATTCAGGCGACGCGGTCTGGGGGCTGCGAATAGTCAAGACAACGGGTCGTCCCGCGGGCAGCGTCTACCCGATTCTTGAGAGGCTCGAAGGGTTGGGCTGGACAACGTCGCAATGGGAGGATGCCCCCGATCGTGCCGGTCCGCGTCGTCGGCTCTATGTTCTTGAAGAAGGGGCGCGAGCATCCGCTGTGGCTGTGGTCGAGGAGGTGTGGCAGCGCCGACAGGCCAAGACGGCCGCGCCGGTGCGGGCGGCCCAGTCGTGAGTCTCGCCAAGCATCTGGTAATCGCAGCGGTCACGACGCTGCCGGTGCCCGCGCGCGAAAGGTTTCGCGAGGAGTGGCTGGCCGACCTGGCCGGTGCCCAAGAGCTCAGGCTCTCGCCATGGAACGTGGTGGGAGGCGCCGTCAAGACTCTGATCACGATCGACCGCACAGACCCGAGGCTGACCGGCATCACCAGGGCTCACCTTGCGGCCAACCGAGTATGCCTAGCAGCCGCCTACCTCGGAATCGCCACGCTGTTGGGTCTCGGGTCGTGGCTGTGGGGCGGGTACGGGTCACTCCTGGGTGCCACGGGACAACGGGGAATTGAACTGCTGGCCCTGCTCTTTGCGATGCTTGGCTTGTTCGCGTGCTTGGGGGCCCTCGTCGCGTCGTTCGACGCTGATCGCAGACGAACGGCACGCGTGCTTACGTTCGGCAGCCCCGCGATTCTGGCCGCCGTGATCACACTGAGCGTGATGCCACTTTTCTGGCTACTATCGCTGCCGGTGGTCGTCGCCATTACGATCGTGGCCGCCAGCGGTCGACCTGGACACCCGCGTACGACACCGGGTTCAACGTTGCGTCGCCTGGCGATTTCGGTACCCTTCACCCTGATCACCCTGACCCTCGTGAGCGCGGGTACCCTGGACATTTTCGTCTGGAACCCGCAGGCTCGGCTTCCGGGCCTGAGTCTCGACGAGATCTATGCATCGATGGCTGAGGCCGGTGAAACACCCTTGGTGGGTTTCGTGTTTGTGTGGGCGATCGCATGGGGGGCTGCCGCGATAACTCTTCCGGTTCTCGCCGGTCTTACGCGACTGGCTTCATTTCTCACACCACGCCGGATAGCGGTGGCGGGCCTTCTTCTGGTCGGCACGGCCGCATCCTGTCATGCGCTCGCCGGCTTTAATATGGGCATGTCGCTCGCTGACACCTTCGCAACCCGCCTCGGCGATTCGGCCTCGAGCGGTCTGATCATCGCTGTAGCGGGCCAGGCGGCGCTGATATTCGCCTTGCTACTCGGACTGGTTCCTCGCCGGCACATCTCGGACTCGGGAACGCTCGCAACCTAGCGGCGGGCAACCCTCTCGCTGCAAGAAGCTATGCCACCAGGGCATCGGCTGAGGCTCGGTTTGCCCGCGAAGCCACGAGGATGGAAGATTCACTCATGAGCCACGGCGACGACCACTCCGACAATAACGCCTCAAACGGTCACGAATCGGTCGGTGAGAGTTGGGACAGGCGGTACTCCGATATAGACAAGCTCTGGAGCGGAGAGCCCAACGCGACTCTCGTTCGCGAGACCCGCGGGCTTCGTCCCGGGCGGGTTCTCGATGTCGGCTGCGGCGAGGGCGCGGATGCGCTCTGGCTGGCCGACGAGGGCTGGGCGGTCACGGCGCTGGACGTGTCGCGAGTGGCTCTCGAGCGAGCTGCGGCCCAGGCCGAGCTCGTCGGGCTCACCGTGCGATGGCTGCATTCGGGCCTCGTCGAGGCGGCGCTTCCGCCGAGAAGCTTCGATCTCGTAACCGCCCAATACCCCGCGCTCTTCCGAACCGACGAGAACGTCGCCGAGCATGCCCTGCTCGATGCCGTCGCGCTCGGCGGCGTGCTGCTCGTGGTGCATCATCCGGCGCCCACGGAGGCTGAGGCGAACGCCCACGGCTTCACCCTCAACGACTACGTCGGCCCGTCCCATGTCTCGGCGTTGCTCGACGATGACTGGGAGATCGAGCTCGATGAGACCCGTCCCCGACACGTGGTCACCGGTGCGGGATCGCACCATACTGAGGATGTCATCCTGCGGGCGCGTCGCATCGGTTTGGGTGCCTAGGCTGTAGGAATGGCCACAGTTATTCTTGTGCGGCACGGCCGCACCACCGCGAACGCAACCGGCATGCTCGCCGGACGGACGCCCGGCGTTCTTCTCGACGAGATCGGCCGCGGACAGGCGACGGTCACGGGGGAGCGCTTGGCCGTGGTTCCGCTCGTCGGCTTGGTTTCGAGCCCGCTGGAGCGGTGCCGCGAGACGTCGCAGCTCATTCGCGAGCACCAGCCGGACACGCTCATCATGCCGGTGGAGGATGACCTCACCGAGTGTGACTACGGAGATTGGCAGGGCCGCGCGCTCGGTGATCTCGCCAAGGAGAAGCTCTGGTCGACAGTGCAGTCGCATCCGTCTGGCGTCACTTTCCCCGGCGGTGAGTCGATGGCCTTCATGCAGGCGCGGGCCGTTTCTGCAATCAGGCGCCACGACGCGGCGTTCGAAGCCGAACACGGCCCGGGTGCAGTCTGGGTGGCGGTGAGTCACGGCGACATCATCAAATCGATCCTGGCCGATGCCTATGGCATGCATCTTGACATGTTCCAGCGCATCAACGTAGGACCGGCCTCGGTCTCGATTATCCGGTACGGCGCAAACCGCCCGGATGTCATCTCAACCAACACGGATTCCGGCGATCTTTCGTGGCTGAAGACGGCACCCCCGGTCGGCGATGCGGCTGTAGGCGGTGGGGCTGGTCATCAGGCTCCAGTCGAGTCGCGCTCCTAAGATATCCCCATGCCAACAATCGTCCATGAGTTCGCTTGGCCCGACCGCGTCGTCATCGGCACCGTCGGTCAGCCAGGATCGCGCACGTTCTACCTGCAGGTGCGCAGCGGTCGCCAGATAGTCAGCGTCACGCTCGAGAAACAGCAGTCGATGCTGCTTGCAGACAAGATCGACGAGATTCTCGACCAGCTGATGGCGACAGAGGGCAATCCCCTCAGCATTCCGACCATTACGCCGATCGAACTCGTCGACAACGACCCCCTTGAGCAGCCAGTTCAGGAGGAGTTCCGGGCGGGTGCAATGGGCCTCGGCTGGGATCCCTCGACGGCGCAGATTGTGATTGAGGCCTTCCCGAGCCTTCAGACCGATGGCGATGCCGATGGCGACGACGATGAGGATGACGCAGAGGAGATCACAGTCGAGCCGGCAGAGATGCTGGTCGTGCGAATCCCCGTTGGCACTGCGCGCGCCTTCTCGATGCGTACCCGCGAGGTCGTTGGCGCCGGTCGACCCCTCTGCCCACTCTGCGCCAACCCCGTGGACCCCGAGGGTCACACCTGCACGTTCCCCACCGGCTTCTGAGCATGCCCGAGGCCAAACTCAGTGATGGTGCTCTCGAGCTCACGGGTCGCATCGAGACGGCCTCGAACGCGAGCTTCTTCGGCAACATCGATGGCGTCATGGTCATCTACAAGCCCATCGCCGGTGAGCAGCCCCTCTGGGATTTCCCCGATGGGGACCTCGCGGGGCGGGAGGCGGCCGCGTATCTCGTCTCCGAGTCGTTTGGCTGGAATATAGTGCCTCGTACGTGGCTGCGCGACGGCCCCCTCGGTATGGGCATGGTGCAGCTCTGGCAGGAGACCGACCCGGAGCAGGATGCCGTCGACCTCGTCGCCGAGAATGCCGTGCCCGAGAGCGGATGGCGCCGGGTTTTCGACGGCAAAGACGAGCGTGGCCGCCACGTAACGCTGATCCACGAGGATTCAACCGCACTGCGACGCATGGCCGTCTTCGACGTCATCGTCAACAATGCCGATCGCAAGGGCGATCACATACTGGCGATGGCCGACGGGCACCGCTTCGGCGTCGATCACGGGCTGACTTTTCACGAGGAGCACAAGTTGCGCACCGTGCTCTGGGGCTGGCTGGGCGAAGACCTGAACGATGACGAGCGCGAGGGAATCGCGCGGGTGCGTGCCGACCTCGACGGCGCTCTCGGCGAGGCCCTGACCGGGCTGGTAACCCCCGAGGAGATCGACGAGCTGGCTGGCCGGTGCGATCGGCTGCTGGCGGAGGGCAAGTTCCCCACCCCCCGCGGCCAGATGTCCGCCTTGCCCTGGCCGCTCTTCTGACGCTTCGGACCAGCTACTTCCTGGTCTTCTTGGCCTCGTTGAAGGTGATGGCGGCTCGGATCAGGGTCTGAAGAGCTGCCTGATCCGTTGCATCCGTCTCGAAGAAATCTATGGCTCGGCGCTGATTGCCCTCGAGTTCGGCATTGAAGAGACCGTCGGGGTCGGGGAGGGACGCACCGTACATGAATGTCAGCTTGACCTTGCTCTTGTAGATATTGCCAACGCAGATGATGCCTTTCATCTCCCAGACTGGCGAGCCCATCCACTTCCATTGTTCGAAGACCCCGGGATCGACCGCGAGCAGGGCGGCTCGCAGCATCGCGAGCTTGGCCCCGCGCCAGTCTGGGTGGTTCACGATCAGGGCGTCGATCTCTTCAGTGGGGGTCATCGCTGGTCACCTTTGTCTTCTTGGCCATCTATCGGCGGTCGCTCCGAGGAACGGACATCGCCTTGCTAGCCATCACAGTAGCGGGCCAGCCGCCTCACCGTGTTTACCGGCGTTTCGGGCTCGGGCAGCCGCACATCGGCTCTCCCAGGCGCTTGCGTTCACTGTTTCGTCGATGGGAGTGGCCGGTGCGGTCACACTGGAGCGTGCTGGCCGCACTGTCAAAGAACGGCGCAGCTTCTCTGTGACCGGCGGCATATGCGCTCTCTGCGAGGGTGAGCGGCGAGAGGGAAGGGTTCGGACATGGCCGATGAAGATCCACTAGAGGCGTCGCCACCCGATTGGGTCTTCGTTCTGCGAGAGTCCGAAGGTGCAGCACCCCTTCAGATTCCCAACCCGCCGCGCGGGTCAGGCTCACGCGGGTGAGGCTGTAATGAAAAGTTCCAGTGCGATGTTGTCCGGGTCGCGAAACTCGAGGATGTAGGAAGTGCCGAGGTTCTTGATACCGCCGTGGGCGACGCCGAGAACGCCGAGTAGCGCCTCGGCCGCCTCGAGATCGGAGAGCGAGGGCACCGCGAAGCTCAGATGATCGAGTCCCACGCGGTTCTCGTCGAAGGTATCAGCGGCTGGGGCTACGGGTCGCAGACCGAGAAGGCCGCCGGGAAAGTGGTAGATCACGCCGCCGGCGAGGAATGCCAGTTGATCCTTGGTGGCCTGATCGGCATCTGCTGGAGGCGCCTCATAGGCGATCGTGAATCCGAAGACCGCGTCATAAAACGCCCGGGAACGCACGATGTCGGTGACCGTGAGGCGCACATGGGAGTAGTCGAGAGTATTTACGGGCATGGCTCTCCTGCGGTCGAGGGCAATCGGGGCTGAGCTACCACCCGAATCTTATTCGACCGTGTAGTCCGACGGGTGAGAATTGCATCGGACGCGACTTTCCAGTCATACGTAATGTCATCCGTCGCCTAGGGTTTTCCCATGCCCAATCTGCTGCATCTCGACTCATCGTCAGACCTCACCGCGTCGCGCTCGCGGGCCATTACCCAGACCTTCGCCGATAAGTGGCGGAGTCTCGGGGACGCCCACACTGTCGTCTATCGCGACCTGCACCGTGACGCGCTGCCCCATCTCTCGGATGCGTCGCTGCACTTTCCGCCACACCTACGGCTGGCGCATGCCAATCCGAGTGCAGAGCAGGAGGAGCTTCAGTCGGTCCTCATTGCCGAGTTGCTGGCGGCCGACGTCGTTCTTATCGGTGTCCCGCTTTACAACTACTCGATGCCTTCGACGCTGAAGGCCTGGATCGACTACATCCACGTACCCGCTGTGACGGCGCCCTTCACTGACCCGTCGACGCAACAGCCGATGGCCGGACGACCGGCCGTGCTCATCTCCTCTCGAGGCGGGGCCTACGATCAGGGCACGCCAACGGAGTTCGACGACCACGCGATTCCCGCCCTGACGCTCATCCTGGCGGATGCGCTCGGAATGGCCCTTGAGACCATCGTCACCACGCGCACGCTCAGCGAACGCTTCGGCGCCCCTGACGACGAGGTCTCTAAGCAGCAGGCGGAGTTGGCCGCGGCTCATGAGGCCGCGGCTGCGGCCGCTTGCCGGCTTGGGTAATGTGCAGCCGCGAGATTCTCGCCTCTTTCAACAAATTGATTGATAGTTCTAGAACTGGGTCAGGGGGTGTCGTCGACCAATTTGAGGCCGATTACGCAGCCGACGAGGCCGACCATCAACAGGACCTTGATCAAGGATGTCGGCTCGGTGCCGAAGATCATGGCGTAGAGCACCGTGAGAGTGGCACCGATTCCCACCCAGACGGCGTAGGCGGTGCCGACAGGGATGTCCCGCATCGCGAGCGATAGGCCAGCGAGACTGATCAGCATGGTCACACCGAAAATGATTGATGGCCAGAGTTTCGTGAAACCCTCGGATTTGCCGAGGGCCGTGGCCCAGACGGCTTCCAGAACGCCCGACACTATGAGAATGATCCAAGCCATGACAATTGCTCCCAATGGTCAGTCTTGTCGTGTTCCGGGTACTGAGCCCTCGTCCGGCGTCGCTCTTCGCAACGTGATCCCAATCTAAACCGAGTTCATGTGCAGGCTATGTATGTCGAGAGGGCCGTGGAACCAATGGCGCATCTCGGCGTGCATGTCGACCCCGTCTGAGGTGGAGCTAGGAAGCCATCCCGGGCTGCACCTGAACGAACTCGATGCTGGTCTTCGGGCGAACCGTCTTCGGCTCGGCACGGGAGAAGCCCTTCTCGTCCAGGTTGTTCTGCAGGCGGAAATCGGCCTGGGCAACGTCGAAGACACTGTTGAGCTGCAGGCCCGTGAAGGTCTCTGTGGTGCCGCCGGTGAATGTAATGGAGATGAGCACGCTTTCGGGGAAGTGCCGGTTCATGCGAACAAAGCCTTCGGCGTCCTGCTGGAGGTTGATCATGATGGTCCTGTCTTGATAATGGAGAACCTCCAGTCTCCCAGCTCGCGCGGTGGCGGGGAAACACTATCGTTCCCAGAATGGCCCGGAAGTGCCGACACGACTTCAGCGTCATCACACTCGGCCGATCGCTGGCCGAAAAGGTTCGCTACTGCGCGTAGGTTGCCGTCGGCCGACCGATACCGTCGAAGGGTGCGAGCAGTTGGATGAACCGCGGTCGATCTGCCGCCGCAATCGTGGTCGCCCCGTACGTGAGCGTGATGGAACGGGGATTCCAGTCAGGCGCCTTGCCCGTCGTGGTTGTGATCGACCTGCTGGTGGCCGCCCGATCGATGTCGACCAGTGTGAGCGTGAGCCACTGGGAGGCATCCGTTGCAGAGACGTTCCACTGCCACTGCTGGTCGGGGGTTGTGGCTCCGGATCCGGCGATGGGCGCGGTGCCACCGTGCGGATCGATGTTGGTCAGCTGAGCGAACTTCAGCCCCTTTTCAAAGGCGAGGTCGTTGACCAGCCCGGTGATTCTGGTCCATTCGACCGTGGAATTGGCGGGGCTGAGGCTGATTCGCTGGGTCGACTTGAAGGTCACCAGCAATGAGTTTCCGCCGTAGCCATTGCCGGACTGCGGCGAAAGTTGACCGGTCAGGCCCTCCGCATCGGTCCACTTCAAACCGAAGTCTGTTGTGAGCCGGGTTTCGACGCCCGCAAGCACGGTGTTTGAGACCGCGTCGATCCGCTCGGCGCTGGGCCCGGCCAGAATCTCTTCAGGGTCGGTATCGGCCCGTCCTGGATAGGTCGCCCAGTCAAGCGGGGCTGTTGTCTCGGCCACGGGCGCCTCTGCGGCGGGAGCGGGTGTGGAGGCGCAGGCCCCGAGCAGTCCAGTGATTGTCACCGCAACGGCCAGAAGGGACAGGGCGCGGGCGCGTGAAAATCGTCGATCCATGTCTATGACGTTAACCCACCGAGCATCTGAGAATCCAGAATGTTGGGGCGCCAGCGTCACAGTTGAAGAACGTTCGCCATCATCTGCGATGCTTTCAGGCCAGATCCAGTCAGGACTATGACGTTGGTTTCACCGGGATCCAAGAGTCCCCGAGCGATGAAGCCGGTTACCGCTGCCGAGGCGAGCGCGCCGGTTGGTTCGGCATACAGGCCCAGGGAGGCGAGGGTGTGCACCTCGGATCGGAGGTCGTGCTCGGTTACCGTCTGGAAGCCGCCGGCGGTAGCTCGGACGGCGGCCAACACCTCGATATCCCGAACCGGCCTTGCGATAGATGCTCCCTCGGCCATCGTCGGCAGCCAGGGGACATCGCGAACCTCGCTGAGCCCGTGCTCGAAGGCGTCAGCCAGGGGGCTGCAGTTGGCAGCCTGTGCCACAAGAATTCTTGGAACCCGGGCAATGGCGCCCGACGCGACAAGTTCGGTAAAGCCAAGAAGACAGCCCAGAACGAGGCTTCCGGAACCGGCGGGAACCACAACGGCGTCTGGAGCGGCGAAGCCGAGGTCCTCCCACAGCTCGTAGGCGAGAAGCTTTGTGCCCTGAATAAAAAACGGATGCCAGTTGTGGCTGGCATAGAAACGGGTTGCCGATTCCTTCACCGCCGCATCGCTGGTCGCGCTGCGGTCTCCCGGCACAAGCGCGATCTCGGCCCCGTGGAACCGACTCTGCATAATCTTTGCCGCCGAGGTTGACTCAGGGGCAAGGATTCTTGCACTCATCCCCGCGGCCGCAGCATAGGCCGCGAGGGAAGAGCCGGCATTGCCCGAGCTGTCTTCGAGGATGCTGGTGATACCCTGCTCCGCCAATAGGGATACCAACACCGACATGCCACGATCTTTGAAGCTCGCCGTCGGGTTGAACCACTCCGGTTTCACCCGAAGCGCCACACCCTCACGTGTGACACGCAGGAGCGGCGTGCATCCCTCGCCGAGGGAGACCGGTTTTGACAGCGGCATTGGAAGCGCCGCGCGATAGCGCCACTGGGAACGTTCAGCAGAATCGACGTCGGCGGCGGTGATACCGGGAAGCGTCGAGACCATCAATGGCGAACCGTCGTCACCTCGCCAGCGCGGCTCCCCGATGGGATACCTGCGGCCACTCCGGTCGACGAGGTAGGCGCTGGCGCTGGCATGGGACACTACTGCGCTCATGCACACCCTCACTTCTCTCCTCTTCTATCATCGCGCTCCGCGTGTCACGACCCCGCACTGAACCGCCGGAGTAGTGACACACTGGGGCAATGTCGGATGCCCCAGAACCCCAATCCAGTCGCCTTGTAGAGACGCTTCGGGCCATCGCTCGTTATGGGCTGGGCGCATTCCTCGGCTCTGCCGGCATAAGTCACCTGACCTGGAGCCGGCAGAGCTTCCTTGCCCAGGTTCCAGCCTGGCTTCCGGTGGAGGCCAATGTGGTTGTGCTGGTCTCAGGGCTGGTCGAGATCACTCTCGGACTGGCCCTCTTGCTGGGCTGGAGGAAGATCATCGTCGGCTGGATTGTCGCCGTCTTTTTTCTGCTGGTGTTTCCCGGCAACATCTCGCAGTTCGTCACCAGGGCGGATGCGTTCGGCCTGGACTCAGACGTCGCCCGCGGTATCCGCCTGCTGTTCCAGCCCCCGCTCGTCGTCTGGGCACTTTTTTCCACCGGTGCGTGGCGTGCTTGGCGGCGACGGGGGAACGGATCCCGGGCGGGGTGAGTCTGATGCCCGTCGCTCGCGTGCGATGGCGCCAGAGGCTCGGGGCAGTCCGGCCACCTCCTTGTCGATTGCACGCTGTGTCACGCTAACCTCGTCGTATGCTCCCTGGTTTTCCAGCAATCTACCTACATCTTCACGTCATGATGACTCTGGGCGGTGTCTTGCTCGTTGTCCTCTTTGTGCTACCGCTGATCCTCAGGATTTGCACGATGCGCATCTTGACTCGGGACCATGAGCTGAAGATCGATCTGCTTCTGATTGACAAGGACTAAGTGCCTGGTTACGACTCCGGGCTGATCTCGGCCCTTCGCGCCGACCTTCAGTCGGCTACGTTCACCGTTTCTGCGCTCACCGGGCTCTGGGGCCCCGATGCCGAGGCCGCTCTGCACCGAAATCAGCGGGTGCCTGCTCTTCGCGCCTTGGCCGCGCTGGCGGAGAGGCTGAACGCCGTTCCCGCGTCTGCGACTCTTGCGCGAGTGTTCGTTCTTGGCCTGCCCGTCACCCCGGAGGCCCTGGCCGAGGCACTGCCCCGCCTGGGTGTCGAGGGTGCAATGGCGCTGGGCCTGGTCGCCACCACTGACGGCAGCATTCTTCCGCTGGCGGATCTCCGCCCCTACAGCTTCATCGACCAGCTCGGAGTCGGCAGCTGGTGGGTGCGCTCTGATCTGGGCGAGCTCTCGCTGGGGCATGCCGTCAGTGAGAATCACGTGCTCGGTGTCGGTGGGGCCTCGCTGACGCTCAGCGGACTGATGATTCAGGAACCCGTGGATTCCGTGCTCGACCTCGGCACCGGCTGCGGCATCCAGGCCATGCACGCAGCGCGGCACGCGAGTCGTGTCGTCGCCACTGATATTTCGGCCCGTGCCCTGGGGATCGCCCGGTTCAACGCGGAGCTCAATGACATACACACGATCGAGTTCCGGCTCGGGAGTCTTTTCGATCCGGTCTCGGGGGAGCGATTCGACCAGATTCTCTCGAATCCGCCCTTTGTGATCACCCCGCGCACTGTGGGTGTACCGAACTATGAGTATCGCGACGGCGGGATGGTGGGCGATGCCCTCGTCGAGTCCGTCATCCGGGGTGCCGGCGAACATCTGACCCCCGGCGGCGTCGCGCAGCTTCTCGGCAACTGGGAGTACGGTCAGGCGGGTGACGGTCTTGATCGCGTGGCCGCCTGGCTCGGCGAGGACGAGACGCGGGACCTCGACGCGTGGATCATCGAACGAGACACTCAGCGCGTCACCGAGTACGCCGAGACCTGGATTCGAGACGGAGGGACCACTCCTTCGACGCCCGAGTTCGACCGGCTTTTTGAGGCCTGGCTCGACGACTTCGAGGCCCGCGGTGTGAGCAAGGTCGGATTCGGCTACGTCACTCTGCGCCGGCCTGAAGCCGGCACGCGACCGAACGCGTCTGCCACGCCGCTGCGCCGGTTGGAGCGGCTGCCGGAGGCGCTCGGTACGAACGGCTCGGGTCTGGGCACGCATCTCGCCGTATGCCTCGCCGGATACGACTGGGCGTCATCGCGCACGGATGACGAACTCGCGGTCGAGACCGTCAGGGTCGCCCCTGACGTTACCGTCGAGCGGCACTACTGGCCAGGAGACGACGATCCAACCGCGATGAGCCTTCGCCAAGGCGGCGGGTTCGGCCGATCCGTGCCCGTGGGCACGGCGCTTGCCGCCCTTGTGGGCGCCAGCGACGGAGACCTCTCTATTGGTGCTATCTGCGGCGCACTGGCTCAGCTACTTGACGTCGACGCAGCGGAGCTTCAGTCTGAACTCGTGGCCGACGTTCGCACCCTGATCGCGGATGGGCTCCTGATCGCGATCGCCGACTAATCCTGGGCGTGATCGCCAACGGGCTCTGGGGAGTTGGGATGACGCGCCTCGGCACGTACCCCGGCTGCGATACCGGAGACGCCGAGAACGAGGACTGACGCGGCGAGGACATACATCGGGGCGACCCAGTCTCCACTCACCTGGTGCACCGCGCCGAGGACGAAGGGGCCGGCCGCGGCGATCGAATAGCCGCAGCCCTGCACGAATGCCGACAGCCCGCGGGCCTGGTCGTTTGTGCGGGCGATGCGCACGATCAGGATGAAGACGATGGTGATGCCGCCGCCCTGCGCGACCCCGGCCAGGGTCGTCCAGAGCAGCCAGAGTTCAGGCGAGAGAATCAGACCGACCGGCGCTGTCAGCCAGGTAAGGGCAATCACTGCTACGAGTGTTGACGGCCGCCAGCGGCCGGCCAACAGGGGAACCCCGAGGGCTCCGACAACGGCAAAGATCTGGAATGCCGACGAACTGCTGCCGGCGGCCTCCGGAGTCATCCCCAGGGTCTGAATCAGGATCGTGGGCAGCCACGCGGTCAGGCCGTAGTAGGAGAACGCCTGCCCGGCGAAGGCCAGGGTGAGTAGCCAGGTGGTGAGGCTTCGCCACGCGGCGGTGTGCGCTGCCGCTCCTTGCCGTGGGCTGTCGGCCGAGCCCTGTCCTTCACCGAGGACCGTTCTGCGCCAGCCTGCTGCCTGGCCCCAGACGATGACGGCCACGATGATCAGGACCGCCCACGCTGTGATGGCTCCCCGCCAGCCGATTGCCTGAGCCAGCGGCGCGGTGAGCAGGGAGGTGATCATGGCACCGGTATTCAGGGCTGCCGTATATGTCCCTGTCACGATGCCGACCCGCTCGGCCGGGAAATCCCGTCGAACGACGACGGGGACGACGACATTGCCGATGGTGATGGCTGCCCCAATGATGATGGTGCCGATAACGGCGTAATCGAAACCGCCAAGCACCCGCACCAGGGTGCCGAGCAGAATCCCGATCAGGGATATCAGCACGGCCCGTTCCGCACCGGCGTGTTTGATCAGGCTTGCTGCGAGCGGAGTAACCAGGGCGAAGCAGAGTACGGGCAGGCTTGTGAGCAGTCCCGCGGCCGCCGAGGTCAGTCCGAGATCGAGACGAAGCTGTTCGAGTACCGGCGCCAGAGCGACGATCGGACCGCGTAGATTCAGGGCGAATAACAGAATTCCAACCAGTAGAAACCAGGGCATCGCCCTGGCTGAACCGGGGATCTGAGTGCTGCGAGGAAGTTTTGTCACTACTGATTATGACGGTTCATTCGTTTTTCCCGGGCATGCACCCCTCAGACGGGGTTGATAGATTGGCAGGGTGAGTCCAGACCCAGATGCCCCCGTCATAGGTGGAGATGGTGGAGGGCACGACGGTGGGGAACTTAGTTTCGTGGCGCCGCTCGACACCACAGGCCACCATTCAGCCGAGCCGAAACTGGTCGAGCCACCGGCGCCGGAGCAGCGTCCTGCCGAGGGACCGATCACCGCGGTAGGGCAGGGCCCGGTTGCCAAGCCTCGGCCGGCAACGCCCCGCGCGGCGAAGCCAAGGGTTCCGCGCAGCACCGCGGCCAAGCCCGCGGTGACGAAAGTCACCCCGACCTTGGCGACTGCTGCAAAGAAGGTGGCGGCTGCGCGAGCCGCGGGCACAGCGACGGCGCCAAAGCCCGGCGCGCCGAGAGTGCCCAGAAAACCTGCAATAAGGGCAACTGCGGTGCTGAATGCCGAGCCTGCGAAAGCCGCTTTGGCGGCTCCCGTTGCGCTGGCCACCCCGACGCCGGTCGTGTTGCAGATCTCGGGTCTGTTCAAGAAGTTCGGGCTGACCGCGGCGGTAGACGGCATCGACCTTGAGGTTCACGAGGGGTCTTTCTACGGCATCGTCGGGCCGAATGGCGCGGGTAAAACGACGTTGCTGTCGATGGCCACCGGCCTGCTTCGACCCGATGCCGGTACGGTTCGGGTCAACGGGGTTGACGTCTGGTCCAACCCCGATGAGGCAAAGCGTTTGATCGGTGTTCTCCCCGACCGGCTTCGGCTCTTCGACCGGCTCACCGGGGCCCAACTGCTCCATTACGCGGGAACGCTTCGCGGCCTGGGATCCAAAACCGTCCAGATGCGTAGCGACGAACTTGCCGAGGCATTCGGGCTGTCCGATGCGCTGGGGCGTCTCGTCTCCGACTACTCGGCGGGGATGTCGAAGAAGATCGCCTTGGCGGCGTCCCTGATCCATTCGCCTCGCCTGCTGATACTGGATGAGCCCTTCGAATCAGTCGATCCGGTCTCGGCAGAGAATCTGACAGACATCCTGAAGAAATTCGTCGCCGGAGGCGGCACCGTAGTGCTGTCCAGCCACGGAATGGACATGATCCAGCGGGTCTGCGATAGCGTCGCAATTATTGTCCACGGGGCGGTTATCGACCGGGGAAGTATCGACGAGGTGCGCCGGGATGGCACACTGCAGGAACGTTTTGTGGAGCTGGCGGGTGCGGATATCAAGGCGGAGGGCTTGGAATGGTTGCTGAGCTCCTCAAACTGAAACTCAGTGTTCTCGGCAACTCGCTAGTTCGGGTGCGTCGAGGCAACCTCGGTGTGGTCTTGACCTTCCTCTTCTGCCTGACGCTGGCCGGGGCGACGGGTGCGGCCCTCATTGGCCTGCGCACGGCGGCCTCTGAGGTAGTCCGCACCGACGTGATCATCGGTGGCTCCCTCGTGATCGCGGCCTTTCTTCTTCTTCCACTCGTCTTGGGTGTGACCGACCACTTGGATCCGCGCCGCTTCGACCTGTTCGGCATCCCTGCGAAGAGCCTCGCTTTGTGGCTCGCGATCGCTGCGCTGCTCAGCGTTCCCGTCATCCTGCTGGTGGTGGTCTGCCTACTGACCCTCATCACATTCTCGGCCACGACCAGCACCCTTTTCCTTGCCCTGGTGTCGGCCATTCTTGTGGTCTCGACCTGCGTTCTCGGTTCGCGAATCGCTTTTCTGCTGGCGGGGCTGTTCCTTGCCACGCCCCGATCGCGGGAGACCGGCGGCATTCTGGGAGCGACCGGATTGCTGATTCTGTCACCCCTCGTCGTTTTTTGGGTCAGTCAGAACTGGGGTCAGGGCGGCTCCGAGGTTCTAGACCGGGCGGCCGCAGTGCTTAGTTGGACCCCGCTCGGTGCCGCCTGGGCGATTCCCGCCGACACTGCCGTGGGGGTGGCCAGCGGCATTATTGTGGCCAAGTTCCTTGTGGCCGCAGCAACGCCGTGCCTGCTCTTTGTGGCGTGGAGGGCGCTCGTGGTCTTCGCGAACTCCTCCCTTGAGCGCCGACCTCTCGTCGTCATCGATGGCCGTCTCGGCTGGTTTCGACGCCTGCCTGCCACTCGCACTGGCGCCGTGGCGGCACGGAGTCTGACCTATTGGGCCCGGGATGCACGCTATCCGGTGCCGCTGGTCGGCGTGTTTATCTTCCTGTTCGTGGCCTACGTTTCATTCATCGTGGTCGGGGTGCCGCTGACGGTGCTCATTCTGCTCACGGTCCCCGCACTCTGCATCACCCTTGCATTCTCGGTACACAACGACCTGGCCTTGGACAACACCGCGGTCTGGCTGCACGTCTCGGCCGGGAGGTTGGGCATGCCAGACCGGGTAGGGCGGATGGCACCGATCCTCGGAATCGGCATTCCGCTCATAGCCATTGGCTCCGTCGTCTCCGCCTACTTTGTCGGCAACTACTCTGCCCTGCCGGCCCTCCTCGGTGTCAGCACGTGCCTTCTTCTCGCTGGACTCGGTGTCGGAAACGTGTTGTCGGTGGCATTCCCGTATCCTGCAGTGCGCCCCGGAGACAGCCCGTTCGCGCAGCCTCAGGCTGCGGCGGGATCGGGTTTCATGGTGCAGGCCACCTTCATCCTCGTGACCTTCATCTTGGCCGCGCCCTCGATCGTGTTTGCCGTGCTTGGGCTTCTGGGCAACCTGGGACTCTTGTGGACCTCGCTCTGGTGGGGGGCCGGAATCGGTCTCGTGACTGTCGTGGCCGGCACCGCTCTCGGGGGAGCGATATTCGATCGACGAGGTCCCGAACTTCTGGCGGCGGCACTTCGTAATTGATGCACCTCGGCAAATCTGCAGTCGGGCAAATTAGGATAGGGGGATGAAAACAGTGAGTCACGCCTCGCCCCGTGCCAGTATCGCCGACCCTGCTGCTCCCAGCGAGGGCGGCGGAACGCAGACGCTCGACCGCGAGCTTGAGGAGCTGCTGAACAAAGAGGCGATCGAGCCCGGGGACCATGAGCGCTTCTCGCACTATGTGAAGAAAGAGAAGATCCTAGAGTCAGCCCTCTCCGGCAAGCCTGTTCGCGCCCTCTGCGGCAAGAAGTGGCTGCCCGGGCGCGACCCGGAGAAGTTCCCGGTCTGCCCTGCATGCAAGGCCGTCTACGAGAAGATGAAGTCCGAGTAGAGCTTTCGCGTCGGCCCTAGCCGAGCAGGGTCGGGATAATCGGCTCGCCGTCACTGAGCCGGAATGCCTCATCCGGCAGTTCTGCGATGGCTGCGGCCCGGTGTGCACGTGCTGCCTGGACGCCGGCCGTCCCGAGATAGCGGTCTTCGATCCGGCCGTTGTGGATCAGGGGAACCAGAAGGTCTCTGCCGGGGGAGCCGGTAGGGGCGGCAGCCGCATCGTGAACGACGTGGATGATCTCAGCGGTCGCTTTTCCGTTTTCGTTGAGCAGTCGAACAGGGTGCTTGCGTCCACCCACGGTCGCCTTCTCCGGCGACTTCTTGGCGACAGAAACCCACTCGCCGGCGTCGTTCCTGTGCGCGACAAGCTTGTAGACCATGCCGGCCGCGGGTGAGCCGGAGCCAGTGACGACCGACGTGCCCACGCCATAGGAGTCCACGGGAGATGCGGCGAGGGTTGCGATGGCGAACTCGTCGAGGTCGTTGGTCACTGTGATCTTCGTGTCTACCGCGCCGAGCGAGTCGAGCTGCTTCCTTACGGCCGTGACCTGGGAGGGCAGGTCGCCGGAATCGAGTCGGATGGCACCCAGGCCGACCCCGGCGACATTGACGGCAAGCTCGACTCCGTGATGCACGTCGAAGGTGTCGACCAGTAACGTTGTGCCCGGGCCCAGCGCGTCGACCTGGGCGCGAAACGCCTGCTCCTCGGTGTCATGCAACATCGTGAAGGCGTGGGCCGCGGTTCCCATCGTCGGGATAGCCCAGGTTCTGCCGGCCTCGAGGTTGGAGGTAGCGGCGAACCCGGCGATGTAGGCAGCCCGGGCGGCCGCTATGGCAGACTGCTCGCCCGTGCGGCGCGAGCCCATCTCGGCGAGCGGGCGGCCCACAGCGGCGGAGACCATTCGGGCGGCGGCACTGGCCACAGAGGAGTCGTAGTTGAGCACGCTCAGCACCACTGTCTCCAAGATCACCCCCTCGGCGAAGGTGGCGTCCACAACGAGAATGGGGGAGTTGGGGAAGTAGACCTCGCCCTCGCGGTAGCCGGAGATCGAGCCTGAGAACCTGTAGTTCGCCAGCCAGTCAAGGGCTGCGGGGCGAACGACCTCGTTCTCGGCCAGCCAGGAAAGCTCCGCGTCCCCGAAACGAAACTCTCGGATGAGTTCCAGCAGTCGCCCGGTACCGGCAACAATTCCATACCGTCGACCCGCGGGCAGGCGCCGGGCAAAGGCCTCGAAAACGCATTCCCGTTCGTGCATGCCGCTGGTGATGGCGGCATCCAGCATCGTCAGTTCGTACCGGTCGGTCAGCAGTGAGGAGACATCTTTCACACCGTCGAGCCTACCCGGGCCGCCCTCGAGGGGAGCCTCTGGAGCCCGTACGGCGCGCACTCGAAGAACGAGAGCCTCGGGACGATACGATAGGAACGTGAGCGAAGCACCAATCGGCATATTCGACTCTGGCGTCGGCGGGCTCACCGTGGCCCGGTCCATCAGGGACCAACTGCCCCGGGAATCCATCATCTACATCGGCGATACCGCCCGCTCGCCGTACGGGCCGCGTCCGCTGGCGGAGGTGCGCGAGTTTGCCCTCGAGGTGCTCGATACCCTTGTCGAGCAGGGCGTGAAGATGCTCGTCATCGCCTGCAATACCGCGTCGGCGGCCATGTTGCGCGACGCCCGGGAGCGGTACTCGATCCCCGTAGTCGAGGTCATTCAGCCGGCGGTGCGAACGGCGGTCACGGTGACCCGCAACAATCGCGTCGGCGTCATCGGCACCGAGGGCACAATCCGCTCGCTCGCCTATAACGATGCGTTTGCCGCCGCCCCCCAACTCGAGCTCTTCACCCAGGCCTGCCCACGCTTCGTCGAGTTCGTCGAGCGCGGCGACACCACGGGCCGTGAACTCGTCACCGTTGCCCAGTCCTATCTCGCCCCGCTGAAAAAGCAGGGCATCGACACCCTCGTGCTCGGCTGCACCCACTACCCGTTCCTGCGCGGCGCCATCTCCTATGTCATGGGCGAGCGAGTTACGCTGGTCTCCAGCGACACCGAGACTGCGAACGACGTGTACCGCGAGCTCGTAAGCCGCGGCATTGAACGCACGAGTACAACGCCGCCGAGTTACCGATACGAGGCCACGGGTGAGAGCGCCGAGGAGTTTCTGCGCTTGGCAGACAGCATGCTCGGTCGCCAGATATCCTCCGTCGAGCTCGTCGTCACCGGCGTCATCCCGCTCCCTATTGACCAAAACACCAGCGCTGACGCAGACGACAGCATCAAGGAGACACTATGACCGAGAACCTCCGCCGAGACGGACGCACCAACGACGAACTGCGCGAGATCACAATCGAGCGCGGCTGGAGCGATCAGGCCGAGGGCAGCGCGCTGATCTCGTTCGGCCGCACCAAGGTGCTCTGCACCGCCACCTTCACCAACGGCGTGCCGCGCTGGATGAGCGGCAAGGGAAAAGGCTGGCTCACCGCCGAATACTCGATGCTGCCCCGCTCGACCGACAGCCGGATGGACCGCGAGAGCGTTAAGGGCAAGATCGGCGGGCGCACGCACGAGATCTCCCGTTTGATCGGCCGTTCGCTTCGCGCCGTCGTCGATATGAAGGCACTCGGCGAGAACACGATCGTCATCGACTGCGACGTTCTACAGGCGGATGGCGGCACCCGCACGGCCGCGATCACGGGGGCCTACATCGCCCTGGCCGATGCCTTGGAGTGGGGCCGCACCAAGAAGTTCATCGGCCAGAAGGCCCGACCGCTTTTCGACAGCATCGCCGCCGTCTCGGTGGGCATCATCGACGGCAAGCCCATGCTCGACCTCGCCTACACGGAGGACGTGCGCGCCGAGACGGACATGAACGTCGTTATGACGGGCCGTGGCCTCTTCGTCGAGGTGCAGGGTACCGCCGAGGGTGCACCCTTCGATCGCGCGGAGCTGAACGCACTGCTGGATCTCGCGCTGAAGGGCACCAACGAGCTGGCCGTGATCCAGACAGCAGCGCTTGAGTCCAATGTCCTCGAAGAAGGCGTGCTCGAATCCGGCACCCTCGAAGCCGAGTAGCGCAGAGCCCTCATGAGCATCCGGGTCGTTCTCGCGACGCACAACGCGCACAAGGTCACTGAGTTCCAAGAGATCCTGGGGCGCATCCTGCCCGACATCGAGATCGTCGCCTACGACGGCCCGGAGCCGATAGAGGATGGCGCCAGCTTCACGGCGAACGCGCTGATCAAGGCGCGGACCGCTGCGCTGCACACCGGTCTGCCGGCGCTGGCGGACGACTCCGGGATCTGTGTGGGCATCATGAGCGGTGCCCCGGGGATCTTCTCGGCACGGTGGGCAGGGCCAGACAGGGGCGCCCAGGCGAATGTCGATCTTTTGCTGGCCCAGCTCAGCGACATCCATGGGGCCAACCGTGAGGCATGGTTCACCTGTGCCATCGCGCTGGTGGTTCCGGCCGGGGCCGGGGCAGACCCCGAGGCCGGGGTCTTCGCCCATGTCGCAGTGGGCGAGTGGCGGGGCCTAGTGGCAGAGGCTCCGCAGGGCGAACACGGCTTCGGCTACGACCCGATCTTTCTGCCTGACGGTCTTCCCAGGGGCCTGGCCGGGTTGAGCGCGGCCGAGTTGAGTGCTGAGCAGAAGAACGCCGTGAGCCATCGCACCCGGGCGTTCACCCAGCTGATCCCCATACTGAGAATGAGCGTCATTCCTAACTAGCGTCAAGGGCGACTCGGGGCCTTGCGAGTCCCTATTCTTGACAACGTGACCCATCACGATCATTCCCATGCCGATGCGTCGACGAACCGCAACCGCCTCGGCTGGGCAATCGCGATCATCGGGTTTGTGCTCGTCGTAGAGATCATCGGTGCGGCACTCACCTCCTCACTGGCACTCGTTGCGGATGCGGGCCACATGGCCTCGGACCTCATCGGCCTCATCATCGCACTGGTCGCGACGATCATTGCCCAGCGACCCGCGACCGACCGGCACACCTACGGCTTCCAGCGGGTGGAGGTCTTCGCCGCCCTGATCAACGGGCTGATCTTGCTCGGCGTCGCGTCCTACGTCGCGGTCGAGGGCTTCTCCCGCCTGCTGGACCCCGTGCCCACGCCAATCCCGCCGGTGCTGCTGCTCAGCGTCGGCGTGATCGGCCTGGCCGCGAACTTTGGAGCACTTATGCTGCTTCGACGCGGGGCCAAGACGTCGATCAACCTGCGCGGCGCCTACCTCGAGGTCTTCGGTGATCTGCTCGGCTCGCTCGCCGTGATCGTTGCCGCCGTAGTGATTCTTTTGACGGGTTTCCTGCAGGCGGATGCGATCGCGTCGCTGGTGATCGCAGCCATGATCATCCCGCGGGCGCTGTCTCTGCTACGCGACGTCGTGAGAGTCCTCGGCCAGCAGGCCCCTGCAGACACCGATGTGGCAAAGATCCGCGAACATATTCTTGCCACGCCGGGGGTGCTCGATGTGCACGATGTTCATGTCTGGGCGGTCACCACAGGCCGGCACATCTTCTCGGCGCACGTCGTGGTCGAGACACAGGTCTTTATCCGCTGTGAGGCCGATCGACTTCTCGACGAGCTGGCGGGCTGCCTGAGCGAACACTTCGATGTGGCGCACTCCACGTTCCAGCTCGAGCCTCAGGAGCATGCTGAACACGAGGACCACCAGCACCCTTGAGGCGGCTACCTGTCGTTCTTGTTCTCGAAAACCTCGGGCTCCATCGACAGCTTCCGGATCTCGCCCGTGTTCGTCACCGTGGCGGCGTCCTTCGCCGCGGCGGTGCGCTTCGCCTTGCGACTGCTCTGCAGATAGTGAATCCCGGTGGGAACCAGCGTGACCACGACGGCGGCCAACAGAATAACGTCGATGTAGCCCTGAACGAAGTCGGCGAGCACTGGAACATAGCCGAGCAGGAACCCGGCGTAGGTCAGCCCTGCTCCCCAGATCAGGGCCCCAATCAGGTTGTACAGCGAGTACTTTCGATAGTTCATATGACCGATGCCCGCGGCCACCGGCGCGAACGTGCGAACGATAGGAACGAATCGGGCGAGGATCACGGCGAGGGCACCGAAACGCTCGAAGAAAGCATTTGTTCGGCGAACGTTTTCAATACTGAAGATTCCTGATTCTTTGCGCTCGAAGATTCGTGGTCCGAACCTGTGGCCAATGAGGTAGCCGACCTCGCCGCCAAGAAAAGCCGAGAGGGCGATCAGGAGGCAGACCCACCAGATCGGAAGGCCAAAGATGAACACCGAATGCGTCAGTAGCCCGGAGATTACCAAGAGGGTGTCCCCGGGAAGCAGGAATCCGACGAGAAGTCCCGTCTCGGCGAAGACGATGAAGCACACCACGACCAGGGCCCACGGGCCGGCGGCCTGAATGAGCACCTCGGGGTTGAGCCAGGGAATGAGTGCGGAATGCATCATGGGCCATCTCCAGTCGTCGGCAGGATTTGTGCGGCCGGTCGGCTGCGGACAGGTTCGTACGGCATTAGAGTAGCGTGTTTTTGCTGAAATCCGGTTAAATATGCCACGCGCGTGAGGGCACGGAACCTCCCTACTGGGACACCGCTGGGGGTCTCTGGTTCGGGGCAGACTCCAACAACGAGAAGCGAGGCCGCCTACGCATTTTCAGCCAGATTCCGAGCGGCCCCTCGCCGACGACGACGTAACGCCGCCCAAGCGCTTGAAGCAGGGCGGATATCATCCGTCGACGCTCTTCGGCGGGTAACGCTGATCCGGCGGGCACGACGTGGCCATCAGAACTAGCTGGTACGGGAGAAGGGACTTGAACCCTCACGCTCGAAAGCACAGGAACCTAAATCCTGCGTGTATACCAATTTCACCACTCCCGCTTACAGCGTCTACAGCCTACTTCAGGCTGAAGATTTCTGGGCTGCGGTCAGTGCCCGGCGCACCAGTTCTCCGGGGCGACGTCCTCCCTGACGGAGTCGATGTGCTCGCCGCATCCGGTCCAGGTGGTCTTGCCACAGATCTCGCACTCAATGGGGCTGCACATAGTTCTCCTTCACGATAGCTACTCCACTATACCCTAGGGGGTATATGGATCTGCAGAAAGAAAACAGACCAGGTCGAGACTGCTGTGCATAACTTCGACGTGGGCGGTTGCTTTCAGGGCAGGATGGCGCTCACGATACAGGAAGGCGGCGCAATCATGACGAGTGCCGTGAGCCTGATCGCCGAGAAAGTTCGCGAGCGCGTCCGCCGCGAAGGCATCGACCTTCGCAATGATGACGCGCTCGCGTTCCGGCTCGTGCACGAGGAGGTTCGCGGCTACAGTGAACGCGCCCTCGGCAGGGCCGACCCGCTGCTCGATGACGAGGCTCGCGTGGCACGGGAGATCATTGCCCAGCTCACCGGTTTCGGCCCACTTCAGCCCCTGCTTGATGACCCCACGATCGAAGAGATCTGGATAAACGCGCCGACGAAGATCTTCGTTGCCCGTGACGGCGTCTCCGAGCTGTCGACGCTCGTACTGACCGAGGCCCAGGTCAGGGATCTCGTCGAGCGGATGCTGCAGTCGTCAGGACGCCGGGTCGATCTGAGCTCGCCATTTGTCGACGCCTCGCTTCCGGATGGTTCACGGCTCCACGTGGTGATTCCCGACGTAACCAGGGAATTTCTTTCGGTGAACATTAGAAAGTTCACCCGGCGCATCCGGGAACTGCATCAACTGGTGGCCCTCGGGGCCCTGCCGCAACAGGCCGCTGAGTTCCTGCGCATGTGCGTGCTCTCCGGTCAGAACATCCTCGTCTCGGGGGCCACGCAGGCCGGCAAGACGACGATGCTGAATGCACTGCTCTCGGTGGCCCGGCCGACGGAGCGCATCATTACGGTCGAGGAGACCTTCGAGCTCGATCTCAGCGCCCGGGACGTCGTGGCAATGCAGTGTCGGCAGCCAAGCCTCGAGGGCACCGGCGAGATCACGCTCCGCCGGCTTATCAAGGAGGCCCTCCGGATGCGCCCCGATCGCATCGTTGTCGGGGAGGTGCGCGAGGCCGAGAGCCTTGACCTGCTGATCGCGCTGAACAGCGGCTTGCCTGGGATGTGCAGCCTGCATGCCAACAGCGCCAGGGACGCCCTCACCA
>JBBATW010000024.1:0-35570 GCA_040398585.1 Agreia sp. | reverse complement strand
ACGGGAGATATCGCCGCCGTAACACTTGGCGAGCACGTCCTTGCGCATGGCGCGGATCGACTCACGGGCGATGATGCGGGCGCCGATAGCAGCCTGGATCGGCACCTCGAACTGCTGGCGCGGGATGAGCTCCCGCAGCCGGCCTGTCATCAGGGTGCCGTAGGCGTAGGCCTTCTCGCGGTGCACGATCGCCGAGAACGCATCGACCTGCTCGCCCTGCAGCAGAATGTCGACCTTGACCAGGTCGGCCTCCTGATCGCCGATGGGCTCGTAGTCGAGCGAGGCATAGCCGGCAGTCTTGGACTTCAGGCTGTCGAAAAAGTCGAAGACGATCTCACCGAGGGGCATGTTGTAGCGGATCTCGACGCGGTCCTCGCCTAGGTACTCCATGCCGAGCAGGGTGCCGCGGCGCTGCTGGCAGAGCTCCATGATGACGCCGACGTAGTCCTTGGGCGCGAGGATCGCGGCCTTGACCATCGGCTCCTTGACGCTGGCGATCTTGCCGGTCGGAAACTCGCTCGGGTTGGTGACCGTGACGGTCTTCTTGTCTTCGGTCGTGACCTGGTAGATCACCGAGGGTGCCGTGGCGATCAGGTCGAGGTTGAACTCGCGCTCGAGGCGCTCGTTCACTATCTCGAGGTGCAGGAGGCCGAGGAAGCCGCAGCGGAAGCCGAAGCCGAGCGCCACAGACGTCTCGGGCTCGTAGACGAGCGCGGCATCCGAGAGCTTCAGCTTGTCGAGGGCCTCACGAAGAATCGGATAGTCGGAGCCGTCGATCGGGTACAGCCCCGAGAAGACCATAGGCAGCGGTTCGGAATAGCCCTTCAAGGCGACCGTGGCCGGCTTCAGCGCGGTCGTGACGGTGTCGCCGACCTTGCTCTGGCGAACATCCTTTACGCCGGTGATCAGGTAGCCCACCTCGCCCACGCCGAGGCCCATGCTCTCGGTCGGCTCCGGCGAAGAGACGCCGATCTCCAGGATCTCGTGGGTGGCGCGGGTCGACATCATCTGGATGCGCTCGCGCGGCGACAGGTGACCGTCGATCATTCGCACGTAGGTGATGACCCCGCGGTAGGAGTCATACACCGAGTCGAAGATCATGGCGCGCGCCGGGGCGTTGGCGTCGCCGACCGGGGCCGGGATGAGCTGGGTGACGCGGTCGAGCAGTTCCTCGACGCCCATGCCCGTCTTGCCGGAAACCCGGAGGACGTCTTCGGGCCGGCCTCCGATCAGGCTGGCCAGTTCCTTGGCGTACTTGTCGGGATCCGCCGCCGGGAGATCGATCTTGTTCAGCACCGGAATGACCACGAGGTCGTTCTCGAGCGCAAGGTAGAGGTTCGCGAGCGTCTGCGCCTCGATGCCCTGGGCCGCATCCACCAGCAGGATGGCGCCCTCGCAGGCCGCAAGCGACCGGGATACCTCGTAGGTGAAGTCGACGTGGCCGGGTGTGTCGATCATGTTCAGCGCGAACGTCTGGTTGTCCATGGCCCAGGGCATCCGCACGGCCTGGCTCTTGATCGTGATGCCGCGCTCGCGCTCGATGTCCATGCGGTCGAGGTACTGGGCGCGCATGTCACGGTCGCTGACGACGCCGGTCATCTGGAGCATCCGGTCGGCCAAGGTCGATTTCCCGTGGTCGATGTGGGCGATGATGCAGAAGTTGCGAATGAACGCGGGGTCGGTGGAGGCCGGTTCCAGCGCCTTGGATGCTTGGGGGCTCACACGTTCCTCTTGCTCTAATTAGGGATCGGATCATTCTGCCACGGCGCGACCGACCGAGCCTGCGCCGCGCCTCTGGTCAGCTGGCCAGGTTAAGGGTTGAATAAGCCATGAGCATTTTCTTGACCGGCGCGACCGGCTACATCGGATCAGCAGTTCTTCGCCAGCTTCGCCTCCAGGGCCGGGATGTCACCGCCCTCGTGCGCACCGCCGAGAACGCCCGTCGCGTCGAGGAACTCGGCGCCGTGGCCGTCGTCGGCGACCTCACTGACACCCACACCGTCAGCGCACTGGCCCTGGCCAGCAGCGGCGTCATCCACACCGCATCCCCTGGCGACACGACGAACCACAAGGTGGACAGTGATTTCGTCACTGCGGTCTTCGCCGGCCTCGAGGGCAGCGGCAAGCCGTATGTGCACACGGGAGGCATCTGGGCGTTCGGCTCGAACCCGACAATCACTGAGAACTCGCCGCCGAACCCGCCGGAGCTGGTCGCCTGGCGTGCGGGAATCGAGGAACGCGTGCACCGCGCCCACGGCGTGAAGACCACGGTGATCGCGCCCGGCGTGGCATTCGGTCGCGGCGCAGGAATCCCGTCGCTGTTCACCTCGGGGCCCTATGGCGCGGAGCCGACGCCGGCGGTGCAGCTCGTGGGCGACGGCAGTCAGCACTGGACGACCGTCTACGTCGACGACCTCGGAGAGCTCTACATTCTGGCGTTCGACCTGGCCGACGGCGGCACGACCTATATCGCCGCCAGCGGGGAGAATCCAACCGTTCGGGAGATCGGCATCGCCGCCGCTGACGGCCTGGGCTTTCACGGCGCCGTTCGGGAGAACAGCATCGAGGAGACTTACGCGCGCCTCGGCAAGCCGTTCACGGATGCCCTGCTGCTCGACCAGCAGGCCATCGGCAACGCCGCGCGCATCGACCTCGGCTGGGAGCCCAACGGCCCCACCCTTCTCGACGATCTGCGCACCGGCTCCTACCTCAAGTAGCCCACGCCGTTTTCAGGCAGTAGCCGCCGCCAACCGCCCCAGGCGGTTGCGCGCGGCTACTGCCTGAAAACGGAATCCGCGTCAGGGCGCGGGGAGGCGGCGGATGCCCTCGAGAAGCTCGGCACGGTCGGCGGCCACACAGAGGCGGATCCAGCCCTCGCCCTGGGCGCCGAAGGCACTGCCGGGGGCGACGGCCACGCGCTGTTGAATCAGAAACCGTTCAGCCCACGCACTGACGTCGCCGCCTGTGTCGTGCGACATATCGACCCACAGATAGAAGGCGCCGGTCGGGTCGAGATAGCGAATGCCCCGTTCCGCCAAGAGGGCCGTGGCCGCCGCTAGATTGGCCCGGTAGTGCACGGCCGAGGCGGCGACATGTTCCTGGGAACCGGTGATCGCGGCGAGGGCCGCAAGCTGCGCGGGAGTGCTCACGCAGCTGATCATCGCCTCCTGCGCCGTGCGCATCACCTTGCCGAGCCCGGGCGGCGTGATCAGATATCCGACCCGCGCGCCGGTGAGAGCGTAGGTCTTGGACAGGGAGAACACCGAGAACACCCGGTCGTCGGTGTCGAGACTGGCGATGCTGGTGTGAGGGTGCTCATAGTTGAACGCCTCGTAGACCTCGTCGCTGATGATCCACAGATCGTGCCTCTTGGCGAATGCCAGCAGCTCCGCCAGCGTCTCCCGGGGAAAGACCGAGCCGAGCGGGTTCGAGGGCGAGTTGATGATGATCGCCCGCGTTCGCGGTGTCACGAGCGCGGCCAAGCCTTTTATGTCGGGCAGGAAGTCTGCCTGGGCCAGGAGGGGATACGGCACCGATATGGCGGAGATCATCGCCGCATTCATCGCGAAGGTCGAGTAGCCCGGGTCGGGGATCAGTACCTCGTCGCCGGGCGCCAGCGTAAGACTCATCGACAGGTACAGGGCATGCATGCCTCCTACGGTGACCCAGACGCGGTCGGTGTCGACGTGGATGTCGTTCTCGCGGGCCAGCTTTGCCGTGATCGCCTCGCGGAGCGGGGTCAGCCCGCCGTTGGGGCCGTAGTTGGTCTCGTCCCCCAGCCAGGCGGCACTGCCTGCGGCGAGAATCGAAGGGTCAACCGCGACATCCGGTTCGCCGACGGCGAGAAAGATCACGTCATCCAGGCCGAGGGCAAGCTCGAAGATGCGGCGGATGCCGGACGGCGGGACGTGAGCTATGTGCGGCGCAAGAAACGGCATGGCCTAACGGTACGCCGCGCACGTGGATGCTCCGGCACGCGGTACTCTATAAAGGCAGTGGAAACAACGCGCCCATGCGGGCGCCGGGATTGTTCCAATGCCCGACAACTGGTAATGTTGTCTGTTGGCTTACGCTTCCGTAAAACTGCGAGGGCGAATCGCGGCCGAAGAACACTGGCTGGTTCACACAGGGCGTCAAAACGCTGTGTTCTCCTGGGCCGCATTGAACATCATCCGAACAGATACAGAGGTAATTTCCGTGGCAAACATCAAGTCGCAGATCAAGCGCATCGGCACCAACAAGAAGTCGCAGGAGCGCAACAAGGCGGTCAAGAGCGAGGTCAAGACGGCCATCCGCACGACCCGCACCGCGGTCACCGCCGGCGACAAGGTCAAGGCCGAGTCCGCTCTGCTGGTCGCGGCCAAGAAGCTCGACAAGGCTGCGTCCAAGGGCGTCATCCACAAGAACCAGGCTGCAAACCGCAAGAGCGCCCTGACGAAGAGCGTCAACGCTCTCGTCTAGTCCCCTGCGGCTTGCGCAACACGTAAGAGAAGGCCCCGCTTCGGCGGGGCCTTCTCTGTGCGTTTCGGGTGAGACTCTCCTATCGGGGTGACTCGCCCCTTGCCGCCACGACGCCGATCATGCGCTCGAGGGCGTAGACGGGATCGCGCCCACCGCCTTTGACGCTTTCATCGGTATCGGCCAACGCCTGGATGCTCACGCCGAGACCCGCGCCCGTCCAGCCGGCGAGATCCTTGCGGGCGCGCTCGACCTGCCACGGCGCGACGCCGAGCGCCGCGGCGACCTGGCCTGAACCGCCTCGCTCACCCAGGACCTTGGCCATGGTGCGCAGCTTCATCGCGAAGGCGGCGACCATCGGTACCGGGTCGGCCCCGGAGGCCAAGGCGTGTCGCACCAGGGCGAGCGCCTCACCATGTCGCCCGGCAATGGCCGAGTCTGCCACGGCGAAGGCGTTGACCTCGATGCGTCCTGCGTAGTAGCGGTCGACCGTTGTCTCGGTGATCTCGTTCTGGGTGTCTGACATCAGCTGGCCACAGGCGCTGGAGAGCTCGGCGAGGTCGTCGGCGAAGGCCGCGACGAGCGCACGCAGGGCGCCGCCCGTGACCGTGCGCCCGGCAGCCCGAAACTCCGCCGCGGCGAAGTCGTGCCGGTCGCTCTCCCGCTTCAGCTCTGTGCAGACGATCTCGATTCCGCCGCCGCCACCCGCACGAATCGCGTCGAGCAGACGCTTGCCGCGCACGCCTCCGCCGTGTCGGAGAACAACATAGGCCTCGAAGGCAGGCCGCTCGAGGTAATCGATGGCGTCCAGCAGAAAGTCGTCGGTACACTTCTCGACCGAGCTGACCCTGATCAGTCGCGGCTCGCCGAACAACGACGGGCTGGCCATGGTCAACAGCTCGCCTGGCGCATAGCTCGAGGCGTCGATGTCGGAGACCTCAAGGCTCGCGTCTTGGGCTCGAAGCGTGTCACGCAATTGCCGGATCGCCCGCTCGGCCAGGAAGGTCTCGGTTCCCGAGACGAGCACGATGGGGGCCGCGCGAACCTGGTCCCAGGAGAGCTGCGGGATCGCTGCCTTCGACTTCGGCGCGGCCTTGGCCTTGGCGTAGGCGGCCATCTCATCCCTCACTCTTCTGGTTCTGCACACTGCTGTGGGTATCCGCCGCGAGCAACGACCGCGGTCACGTCTTATTTCGTCAGATTTCAGCCTAGCCGGACGGCCGCCCCGATTCCGGCACCGCGCGTTCTGTCCACACCCGGAGGCCGTCGACGTCGGGCGCCACGACGACCAGCCCCGAGGCATCCGTTCGAAGGGCCGCTGTGCCCGCGTGCTCGAGCATGGCCAGGGCCGCGTCGCTCGGATGCCCGTAGCCGTTGTCGACCCCGACCGAGATGAGGCCCGCGTCGGCCGCGACCAAGTCGTAGAGCGCGGCGCTTGCATCGCCGGAGCCGTGATGGGCGACCTTCACCACGTCTAACCGACCGAGGCGCGACGCCGCCATCATCTTCTCCTGCGAACGCTCACCCAGATCGCCCAGAAAGATAGCGTTGACGCTGCCCTGCACCAACAGGGTGACGCTGGCATCGTTGCCTCTCTCCCTGCTGTCGGGCTGCGGCCACAGAACCTGCCAGTTCAGCTCGCCGAGAATACCGGAATCCCCCCGGCTCACCGGTTCGACGCTCGCTCCAGCGGCCGCCAGCTCGGCCAGAAGGGCGTCCTCTCCGGCATCCTGCGTGGGGCCGACAAGTGCGAGATCGACCAGACCCATTACGGCATCGATGCCCCCGACATGGTCGAGGTCATAGTGTGTGATCACGAGAATGTCGATGCGCCCGATGCCCAACTGGCCAAGGCACCTGGTGAGCAGTTCCGCGTCGGGGCCGACGTCGATCAGGGCGATCTGGCCTGCCGAGCGGAGCACCACGGCGTCGCCCTGACCTACATCGCAGGCCGCGATCTGCCAGTTCGCGGGCAGTGCAAGTCGCTGGCCGAGAACGCCGCCGAGGAGAATGCCTGCGTAGCCCGCGACGAGGGCAGTGGCCAGCAGGATGCCCGTGATGCGGCGAGCGCCGGGGTGCCGGGTGGCGAGCAGGATCCAGCCGAGAGCGCCCACGCCGATTGTCAGGATGAGACAGCCCGCGAAACCGGGCAGCCATGGCAGGCTCGCGCCCGGGGCGTGGGCGAAGAAGGTCGCGACGGCCGCGATCCAGGAGGCAGGCAGCCAGGTGAGCCACGCGCCCACAATGGCGAGCGGGGGAATGAGCGCCCCGAGCAGGCAGGCAAGCAGTCCGACGATGGTGGCGACCGGGGCAGCAGGGGCCGCGAGCATGTTCGCGATGACACTGTAGGGCGCGATCACAGGATTCAGCAGCACCAGCACGGGCTGGCAGGCGATCTGAGCCGCCAGCGGAATGCTGATGACCATGGCGAGCCACGCAGGCATGACGCGCGCCAGCCGGGCCGCCAGCGGGCTCGCGAGCAGCAGCAGGCCGGCCGTTGCCAGCACGCTGAGTGCGAAGCCGAAACTCCTGGCCAGCCACGGGTCCATCACAATCAGCACCATCACCGCGAGGCACATCGTCGGCAGGCCTCTGGCAGCCCGGGACGCCCCCAGGGAGAACAGCACGATCGCCGCCATAACGGCGGCGCGAAGCACACTGGGCTGCGGGGTCACCAGAACAACGAAGAGCACCAGGGCAACAAGAGAGGCTGCGATGCGCGAGCCCCGCCTCACTTTCAGGATGCCGCCGAGCAGCATGATTCCCGCGATCACGAGGGCACAGTTGGCTCCCGACACGGCCGTCAGGTGGCTGAGGCCGCTGCGCTTCATCTCGTCGTCAAGGCCTGGGCCAACCAATGACTCGTCGCCAAGGGCCAATCCCGGAACGAGCTGCGCGCCGTCGCCCGGCAGTGTCGCCGCCGTCTCCCGGAACTGAAGACGCAACTCGTTCGCCCAGTCGAGGTACCAGGGCGGGGGCGCCACCTCGGTCGCGGCTCCTCGCACGAAGAACAGCCAGGCCGTGTCGGAGCCTGTGTCTGTCGGCAACAGGGACCCCCTCGCCACGAATTTCGCGCCGATCTCGGGCGCACCTCCCGTGCGATCGACCCCCGACAGAAAAACCAGCACAGGCGAGTCGGCCGAGTGCGTGCGGGGGCCCTCTGGCGAGGCCACGATAAACGCAGTGGCCACGGCAGCGAACCGGATATCGGGCGCTGCCGGCCTGCCACCGCCCGGCCCGTCGCCCTCTTTGCCGAACGAACGTGATTCGGCGGTGCGGGTCTGACCCGTCACCGTGAGCTCGACGGTGACCTGACGCTCGCCCAGCGTCGCGACGGCCGCGGGTGCCCGGAGCGGCGTGGCGATGGATACCCCGGCCGCAACCGCCAGCGCCACCGCCACCGCAACGCCCGCACTGGCAAGCCGGCGCGTGGTGCGGGCCCTTCCCGGTGCTGCCGATGAGAGCCTGCGGCGGGCGATCTCGAGGGTGATCCCGACGAGGCCTACCGCAAGGACCACGAGCACGACGGGCATAGCTTCCGGCACACCGACGGCCAGGCCTGCCCCACCCCACGCGGTGATCGCGGGCAGGACGAGCCGGGTATCGTGCGGCGTCGCGACCGCGCTCGACAGCAGCGCCGCCGTCAGAGGTGCCGCCGTCAGAGGTGCGGCCGTCTCGGGCCGCGGGCTGACCTCCGAGTTCGTGCCTGCGGCCTTACCGCCCGTCACACCGTGACCAGGTCTTCCATGCCGGCGAAGGTCGCCTCCCCGATGCCGGTCACCTCCATGAGGTCATCTATCTGGGTAAACGGGCCGTTGGCGTCCCGATAGTCCAGGATCTTCTGGGCGGTGGCGGGGCCCACGCGCGGGAGGGTCTCCAAAGCTGCCGCATCCGCCGTGTTGATATTCACCAACCCGGAGGCGGTGAGACCGGTGCCGCCGCTCCCCGGTGGGCCTGCGGGCGGCAGCTCACCGATGGCAGGCACCCTCAGCTGCTCCCCGTCGGAGATCAGCCTGGCCAGATTCTGCTGCTCCCGGTCTGCTGTCTCGGTGAATCCCCCGGCTGCCGCGAGGGCGTCGACGACCCTGTCGCCCTGGTGCAGCTCATAGAGCCCCGGTCGCTGCACCTGACCCAGAACGTGCACGAGGACGAGGGGGCCGACCGAATCGTTGCCGAGCGCTCCGCCGGTACTCCCCGACCCGGCAGTGGTACCGAGCGACGCGGAACTGCTCGGCACCGCGCCGGCAGGCAGCAGCTGCGTCGACCCTCGGGGCGCCAGGGCCGAGATGAGCACGGCGATCACGAGTACGACTATGACGAGCACGATGGCCGCGCCGATGCCGAAGCGTGGTCGGGCCCGGGGTTCGCTGGTGGTCTCGGGCCGGTTGACACGCATCCTCGGACGCTAGCCCGGGTGCCGTCTCGTCACCGCGGATTCGATCTCCGTCAACGAGAAACGCGCGCCCCGGCCCTCCTGTGCAGGAGAGGCCGAGACGCGCGTCAGGCGGTGCCGGGAGTGGCTAGGCGGCCGGCTTCGTCGTAATGCTCACGACGCGGGGCGCGCGCACGACCACGTTGACGATCTCGCGGTCGCCGATCGAGCGGATGACTGCCTCGGATGCCCGGGCGAGGGCCTCGAGCTCGGTTCCGGCGATGGTCGGCGTTACCTCGAGCCGGTCCCGAACCTTGCCGTCGACCTGAACGACCGCGACAACCGATTCCTCGGTGAGAAGCGTCGGGTCGGCCTTACGCCAGCCGTAGGCCGAGACGGATGCGGGGTAGCCGAGGCGCTCCCACATGTCCTCGGCCGTGTACGGCGTGAAGAGGCTGAGACCGAGTGCCACGGTCTCGGCGGCCTCGCGCACGGCGGGGTCGGCGCCGCCGGGGCCCGAGTCGATCGCCTTGCGGGCGGCGTTGACGAGCTCCATCAGACGGGCGACGACGACGTTGAACTTGAACGCCTCGATCAGGCCGGGTGCCTCGGCGAGGAAGCGGTGAGTGACGCGGCGAAGCGCCACGTCGCCTTCCCGCCAGTTGACCTCGGGGGCGCTCGTGACGTCTCCCGAGAGTCGCCAGGCGCGGGCCAGGAACTTGGCAGATCCGGCGGGCGAGACATCTGCCCAGTCGATGTCGTCTTCGGGCGGGCCGGCGAAGGCCATCGTGAGGCGGATCGCATCGACGCCGTGCTCATCGAGCTGGTCGCTGAGCTTGATCACGTTGCCCTTGGACTTGCTCATCGCGGTGCCGTCCATCAGCACCATGCCCTGGTTCAGCAACGCGCTGAACGGCTCCGTGAACGAGACATAGCCCAGATCGAACAGCACCTTGGTGATGAAGCGCGCGTAGAGCAGGTGAAGAATCGCGTGGGTTACGCCGCCGACGTACTGGTCGACGGGGGCCCACTTGTCGACCTCTTTCGGGTCGAACGCCTGGGTATCGTCGTTCGGGTTCAGGAAGCGCAGGAAATACCAGGAGCTGTCGACAAACGTGTCCATTGTGTCGGCATCGCGAAGCGCGGGGGTGCCGTCGATCGGATTCGCAACGTTCACCCAGTCGGCCGCGCCGCCGAGCGGCGACGTGCCCTTCGGTGTGAGGTTGAGACCCTCGGTCGGCGGCAGCAGCACGGGAAGCTGGTCTTCGGGAACGGGGATCTCTGTGCCGTCGGCACCGTGGATGATCGGGATCGGGGTGCCCCAGTAGCGCTGGCGCGAGATGAGCCAGTCGCGCAGGCGGTAGTTCTTGGCCGCGCGGCCGTTGCCGTTGGCAATGAGGATCTCGGTGATCTTCTTGATCGCGTTGACCTTGCTCAGGCCGTTCAGCGGGCCCGAGTTCACTAGGCGGCCGTCGCCCGCGAGCGCCAAGCCGGTGACCTGCGGGTCGATGGTGTCGATGTCTTCGTAGGACTCGAGCATCTCCGCCGTGATGACCGGGATCGCCCCGGTGACGGGTGCCGTGACGTCAACCACGATGCGCACGGGAAGGTCGAAGGCGCGCGCGAAGTCGAGGTCGCGCTGGTCGTGGGCGGGAACGGCCATGACCGCGCCGGTGCCGTAGTCGGCCAGCACGTAGTCGGCGGCCCAGATCGGCAGCAGCTCGCCGTTGACCGGGTTCACTGCGAACCGGTCGAGGAACACGCCGGTCTTCGGGCGGTCTGTGGCCTGGCGCTCGGTCTCGGTACTCTTCTGTACCTGGGTGAGGTATTCGCGGAAGGCGACCTGGACATCCGGTGTGGAGGCCGCAGCCAGCTCGATCGCGAGATCGGAGTCGGGGGCGACGACCATGAAGGTGGCGCCGAACAGGGTGTCGGGGCGGGTCGTGAAGACGGTCACGGGCTCGTCGCGGCCCTGGATGGCGAAGTCGACGTCGGCGCCGATGGAGCGGCCGATCCAGTTGCGCTGCATGCTGAGCACCTTGGACGGCCAGGCGCCCTCGAGCTGGTTGAGGTCATCCAGCAGGCGGTCGGCATAGTCGGTGATGCGGAAGTACCACTGGGTCAGCTTCTTCTTCACGACGATCGCGCCGCTGCGCTCGCTCGTGCCGTCGGCCAGGACCTGCTCGTTGGCGAGCACGGTCTGGTCTACCGGGTCCCAGTTGACCCAGCTCGACTTGCGATAGGCGAGGCCCTTCTCGTACATCTTCAGGAACAGCCACTGGTTCCACTTGTAGTACTCGGGGTCGCTCGTGTGCAGCACGCGGTCCCAGTCGAAGCTCGTGGCGTAGCGCCGCATGCTCGTCTTCTGCTGGTCGATGTTGTCGTAGGTCCACTCGCGCGGGTCAAGGCCGCGCTTGATGGCGGCGTTCTCGGCGGGCAGGCCGAAGGAGTCCCAGCCGATCGGGTGCATGACGTTGAAGCCCTGCTGGCGCCAGTACCGGGCGAGCACGTCACCCAGGGCGTACGCCTCGGCGTGGCCCATGTGCAGGTCGCCGGAGGGGTACGGGAACATGTCGAGCACATACTTGCGTGGGCGGGTGTCACCGGGCAGATCGCTCTTGAACGGCTGCATCTCGTCCCAGATGGGCAGCCATTTGTCTTGCAGCTTGGTGAAGTCGTAGGTGAGCGCCGGGTCCTGGCGGGGATCGTAGGCGTGGTTCTTCTCGTCAGCGTCAGCCACGGGACTCTCATTCGTTGCAGGGTTTTGTGGCAATTCGCCACAGGAGTGTGGAGCCACGCGGAGGCCCGTGGGCCCAGGCGCTGCGACCCAAGACACTATTGTACTAAAGGCCACCGGTCGGGCGCTCTTTGACGCCGAGGGCCGCCAGCAGGGGCGCCACCTTCACCCGGGTCTCTTCGAGCTCCTCTGCCTCGACAGAGAGCGCAGTGATGCCCCCTCCCGTGCCGATCGACGCCCCCTCGGGGGTGATGACGATGCTGCGGATGACCATGGCCAAATCGACCGCGCCGTCGAGGCTCAGATAGCCGAAAGCCCCCGCATAGATGCCCCGCGGGCCCTGTTCGAGCTCGCTGAGGATACCCATGGCGCTGATTTTGGGCGCCCCCGTCATCGAGCCGGCCGGAAAAGTCGCCAGGATCACGTCGAGAGGGCCGAGATCGGCCCGAACCGTGGCCTTGATGCTCGACACGAGCTGGTGCACGTTGCTGTAGCTCTCGACCGCCAGCAGGCTGGTGACCTCGACGGTGCCCAGCTCGGCGACCCGCGCCAGGTCGTTTCGCATCAGGTCGACGATCATCAGGTTCTCGGCACGCTCCTTCTCGCTGGACTCGAGCTCGGCGCGCAACTCAAGATCGCGCACGGGTGTCGCCCCCCGGGGACGCGTGCCCTTGATCGGCTTCGTCTCGATCTGGCGATCCGGGCTGATCCGAAGGAACTGCTCGGGCGAGGAGCTCAGCAGGCTGACCTCGCCGAAGCGCAGGAAACCGCCGTGGTGACTGGGACTCGCCGCCCGGAGCTGCAGGTAGGTGGTGACCGGGTCGGGATGCGATGCCACCCGGATCTCATTGGTCAGGCACAGCTGGTACGCGTCCCCGCGGTGGATCGCGGCCTGGCACCGGGCGATCAGGGCGGCATACTGCGCGGCGTCGTGGCGCCAGTGCGCCTCGGGCGCGGCGCCGACTGCGCGATCCTCGACCGCAGGGTTGAGCGGCTGATCCTTGAGCGAGAGGAGTCGGTAGGTCGTCTCGGTGAGCCAGTCGAGGGCAGCGGTCCCGCCGTCGGCACCCGTCAGCGCCATCAGGGTGATGCTGTGCGCGGCGTGGTCGAAGGCAATTGCGCGATCGGCGAAGAGGAATGCGCAATCGGGCGTGCGTGCGTCGGGCGCACCCGGGACACCCTGGGCGCGCAGGCCGAACTCATAGCCCAGCCAGCCGATCCAGCCGAGTTTGAACCCAGGCAGTGCGGCCGCCGTGTCATCTCCCACCTCACTCTGGGGGCGATCGGCAAGCTCCGGACCGAGCATGGCAATGAGCCCGGCAGGCGTCGACGCCAATACCTGGCGATCGGCCGAGCCAAGGTAACTTGTGCCGGCAGAGGCGGAGCGTCCGCTGTCCAGCCAGAACGCCAGCGGCGCGTTCGCGTAGAGGGCGCTGAAGGCCGTTTCTGGGTCGACCCAGAAGTGCACTGCAGAGGTCAGTAATCGACGGGTCACCTCAACATGCTAGAGCGTATTATCTAAGGGTCAGCGCGGTCGATGGTGGTCGCGTTTTTTACAACCCGGAGGCTTCGTGCCCGCCCTGCCCGCCCCACTCACGTTCTTAAACGGTGTACTCACCGAACACCAGTCGCCCAGGGAGAATGCCTCGGCAGAGCGACTCGCCGTTGCTGACTCCTGGCTCGTCACCGATGGCCGGGTCAGGGCGCTGGAGCTGCATCGGGAACGGTTCGCGGCCTCGGCCGCCGGCCAAACAGACCTCGATCCCGAAACCGTCGCGGAGTTCTGGGACGCCTTCATCACCGTGCTGCCTCGCACCGGGCTGTGGTTCCCCCGCGCCGAGGTCGTCGTCTCCGATCCGGGCGACGGAGAGGTCTTTCGGCTGCAGGGCCGGATCCGGCCGGCGCCGGTCCTGGGCACGACCGTCGTTCTCGGCACTCATCCTGACAAGGACCCCCGGATGACTCCAAGAACCAAGGGGCCAGACCTCGAACGGCTTCTGGAGGTTCGCGACGAGGCCATGCGACAGGGAACCGAAGTGGGAGGATTCGGCGTTGGTGAGGTGGTCATCACCAGCCCGACGGGACTTGTGATCGATGGCACCACCAGCGCGATTCTCTGGTGGCGCGGCGACCGCCTCTTCGCCCCGAGTGCCGGACTCACCCGGGTCGACAGCGTGACCGCCAGGACGCTCCGACTGGTGGCCGCGGCAACGGGTGTCGCGGTGGGCGAAGAGACCGCACGTTTGGCCGACCTCACGGGCTGTGAGATTTGGGCGGTCAACGCGCTGCACGGCATCCGTCTGGTCACCCGATGGCAGGACGGCCCCACGGTGAAGGCCGATCCGACCCGCTCAGCGTTGTGGCGCCGCCGCCTTGAAGCGTTGGCCCGACCACTGCCCTGACCGTTGCGTTCCGTTTTCAGGCCGTAGCCGCCACCGACGCCGTAGAGGCGGTTGAGCGCCGCTGCGGCCTGAACACGGTCTGGGTCAGAGGCGAACGCGCTGGGTGAAAAGGCCGGCGGGGATCGGGGTGTGCGAGATGACGATGATCGCTCGGGAGCCGCCGGCCCCTGCCGCAGCCGACAGGATGTCCCGGATGAGACCGTCGGCGAGCTCCGGGTCGACGTTGGCCGTGGGCTCGTCGAGCACCAGCACCGGGAACTCAGCCAGAAGCGCCCGGGCCAAAGCAAGTCGCTGGGCCTGACCACCGGAGACGAGGGCGCCGCGCTCGCCGACCTTTGCGCCGAGACCGCCACGCTGAGCCAGCCAGGTCGCCAGGCCCACCCGCTCGAGCACGGCGTCGAGGTCGGAATCGGTCGCTGAGTCCCGGGCGAAGAGCAGGTTCTGCCGGATGCTGTCATCGAAGAGATAGGGCGTCTGCTCGCTCAGGCCCACGACGCGCCGTGCGTCATCCGCAGGGATCGAGCGCACGTCGACTCCCCCGAGGCGGTATTCGCCGGAGTATTCGAGGAAGCGCACCAGGACATGGGCCAGCGTCGTCTTGCCGGAACCGCTCGCTCCCTCGATCAGGATCCGGTCGCCCGGATACACCGAGAGCGACAGCCCGGAGAGCGCGTCGGAAGCCGCCCCGGGCCAGCGCGCCGCTACAGCTGATAGCGACAGCAGGGGTGCCTTCGACGACGCCGTGTCTGGCGTGCGAGAAGCGCCAGCAACGGATTTTTCCGCCGGGATCTCTGAGGGCACGAGATCGGGTACGGCCGACGCAACCCGCTCGGCGCTCGCTCTAACCTGGCGCCAGGCGCCCAGGGCCAGCGGCACCATGCCGACGATTTCGAATACCGCCAGCGGTACGAGCACGATGACGGCCAGCGCAGGACCGTTGAGGGTATCTGCGGCGAGGGCCGGTACGCCGAGCATCAGGGCCACGATCGACGCACCGCCGGCGAGAAACAGGGTCACGGCAGAGGTGGCCCCCACCCCGACCGCGCGCCGGGTGACGGCGGCCGTGAGGCGGTGATCAGCCTGCTCCACGTCGGCGAGTCTGCTATCGATCGCGCCATAGGCGATGAGCACGTCCAGACTGGCCAGCACATCAAGCACGCCGTCGGCGAATTCCCCCCGCAGTGGCGCGAGGCTGCGCTCTGCCCGCCCAGAGATGCGGGTTTGGACCCCCGTGCCGAGCGCGAACGCCGCCAGCAGACTCACCGCAAGGGCAAGACCCGCGGCGGGCAGGATGATCGCTACCGTTGCGACGCTGAGCACCGCAACGCTGCCCGAGACGACGAGCGGGGAGACGACCCGGAGGGGCAGGTTCTGCAGCTCATCGATATCGCCGACCAGCCGGCTGAGCAGGTCGCCGCGGCGGGTGCCGGCGAGGCCGTCGGGCGCAAGCGGAACGAGTCGCTCATAGACACCGACGCGCAGGTCCGCGAGCGTGCGGAACGCCGCATCATGACTGGCCAGCCTGTCGGCATAGCGGAATCCGGCCCGGCCGAGGGCGAAGGCCCGCACCCCTACCATCGCCAGTCCGAGGTACAGGATGGGCGGTTGTTCGGCAGCCCGGGCGATCAGGTAGGCCGCCGTCGCCAGAAGCGCCACAGCGCAGATCGCGCTGGCGAGCCCGAGCAGCATCCCCGGCGCGAACCGGCGAAGGGGCGGCTGGGCGAGGCGAAGAACGTCGTTTGTGCGCATCAGAGAACAACCCCTGACGAGGCCTCAAGGGTGAAGCGGACATCGGCGGAGTCGATGACGCCCGGCCGGTGCGAGACGACGATGACGATTCGTCCGGTGCCGGCCAGCTCGCGGAGTCCCTCGATGACGCGGCTCTCCGTCGCCTGGTCCAGGGCCGAGGTCGGCTCATCCAGGACGACGACCGCGCAACCGCGCTCCAGGCTGCGGTATACCGCACGGGCAATCCCGACGCGCTGGGCCTGCCCGCCAGACAGGCCGCTTCCGGCGACGCCGAGTTCGAGGTCGAGGTCGATCTCTTGGGCCGAGGCCAGCGCCAGGGACCTGCCGGCGAGCATCCGGTCGGGGTATCCACTGCCGAGGGTGACGTTTGCGAGAACGGTGCCGGAGACAAGACCGGGCTTCTGGCCCGTCCAGGCGACCCAGTCTCCGGCGGCTCCGGCGGAGGGAGCGGTCGCCCCGTCGAGCGCAATGCGTCCGGAGTGCGCAGCGAAGCCGAGCATGGCGGCGATCAGACTCGACTTGCCGGCGCCCGAGGGGCCGGTGATGACAGTGAGATCGCCCGAGGCGAAGGTCCCGGTGAAGCCCGAGACCGCGGTGACCCCCTCGTATTCGACGCCGACACTCTCAAAGCTGAGCAGGCCGACACGGTGAAGCTCGGTGGGGCCCACGGACGGGGCGGTGGTCGAGACGGTGGACGAGGAGGTGATCGAGACGGTGCCGGCTGTTCGGAAGCCCGCGACGGGCATCCGCTCGGCCTCAGCCAGAATTTCGAACACGTGCTCCGAGGCTGCGACACCCTCGGCGGCGTTGTGGAACTGGGTGCCGACGCCGCGCAGGGGAAGGAACGCCTCGGGGGCGAGCAGCAGCACAAAGAGCCCGACCGATAGGCCGAGGGAGCCGTCGATGAGGCGGATGCCGACGGAGACCGCCACGAGGGCCACGGAGAGACTGGCGGCGAGCTCCAGGGCGAAGCCGCTGAGGAAGGAGATGCGAAGGACCTTCATGGTCTCGCTTCGATAGCCGTCGGTGACGGTGCGGATGCGGCTGACCTGACGGTGCTGTCGACCGAACAACTTGAGGGTGGCGAGGCCGCCGACGACGTCGAGAAAGCCCGCGGAGAGCCGCTGGAGCGAGTCCCACTGCTTCTTCTGCACAGTCTGGGTGGCCCAGCCGATCAGCACCATGAACACGGGGATGATCGGCAGGGTGAGGAGCACGCTTATCCCGCTCGGCACATCGGCGGCGAGCATCACCACGACGATGACCGGGGTGGCGATGACGGTCAGGATGAGCTGGGGCAGATACCGGGAGAAGTAGCTGTCGAGCGAATCAAGGCCGTTGCCCGCGACCGTGGCGACGCCAGTGGCATTTCGCCGGGACAGCCAGCCTGGTCCGAGGTCGACGAGCGCCGCAAGCAGGCGGCGGCGCAGCTGGCTCTTGACTGCGGCACCGGCCCGGGACGAGGTCCAGTCAAGCAGCCAGGAAACGACGGAACGCAGGATAATCACACCGGCGAGGGCCCCCAGCAGAGGAGCGAGCGACGCCGGAGAGTCGCCCGCGATGGCGCGAACGATGACTTGGCTGAGTAGGAAACAGAAGGCCACGATGCTGGCGGTGGACACCACGCCGAGCAGTGCGCCCGTCACGAAGAACGAGCGCGCCGCAGTTGCATATCTCAGCAGCCTGAGATCGAGAGGCTTCACAGGGTCCTAATGGGAGACCGTCACAGAGTTCTCGACGTGGGCCCGCGTGACGCGCTTGCGAAACACCCAGTATGTCCACCCTTGGTAGACCAGGATCAGCGGCATGAAGATCAGCGCCGTCCAGCTCATCACCGTGAGTGTGTACTGCGAACTCGACGCGTTGGCCACGGTCAGGCTGTTCGCGACATCGTTGGAAGCGGGCATGACGTCGGGGAACAGTGCCAGGAACAGGCTGAGAACAGCGAAAGCAGTCGTGGCGGCCATCAGGCCGAAGGCCCAGCCCTCACGTGCCTTGAGGTTCGCGGCGAACGAGAGGATGAGGGCGGCCGCGGCCGCGGCTGACAGCACTGCCGAGGAGACGGTGCCGAACGCCAGCGTGGTCCAGAGCAGGAAGCTGGCGGCCACGACGATCGTGATCAGTCCAGCCGTGACGGCCAGCGCGCGGGCGCGTTCCCTGAGCTCGCCCTCGGTCTTCAACGAGATGAAGACCACACCGTGGGTGAAGAAGAGCATCAGCGTTGTCACACCTCCTAGCAGCGCATAGGGATTCAGCAGGTCGAAGAACGTTCCCGTGTAGTTGAAGCCCGCATCCAGCGGCACACCCTGCACGATGTTGGAGAATGCCACACCCCAGAGGAATGCGGGAACCGCGGAACCGATGGTGATCATCCAGTCGAAGCGGCGCTTCCAGGCCAGCTCAGGCCGCTGGTGCCGGTATTCGAACGACACCCCGCGAACGATCAGCGCCAACAGGATCACCAGGAGTGCCAGATAGAAACCGCTGAACAGGGTGGCGTACCACTCGGGGAAGGCGGCGAACAGGGCCGCTCCAGCAACTATGACCCAGGTCTCATTGAGGTCCCAGATTGGGCCGATGGTGTTGATGATGACCCGGCGGTCGGTCTCGTTCCTTCCGAGGAAGGGCAGGGACATGCCAACGCCGAAGTCGAAGCCGTCGAGCACGAAGTAGCCAACGAAGAGGAACCCAACGATCCCGAACCAGAGGACTGCGAGATCCATGATCAGTACACCGTCGTTTCTTGTCTCGTGACCCCGGTCTCAGCGTCAGGCTGGGGCAGTTCGGCGGGACCTGCCTGAACAGCCTTCACGATCAGCCTGAATTCGATGACGGCGAGGATGCCGTAGGTGAGGGTGAAGGCGATGAGCGAGATCAAGACGGTGAGGCCCGTCACGTTCGGCGAAACCGCATCCTCGGTTTTCAACAGTCCGAACACGATCCAGGGCTGGCGGCCCATCTCTGTGAAGACCCAGCCGAAGATCATGGCCAAGAGCGGAAGGGGCATACCCCAGATCGCGATTTTCCAGATCCACTTCTTCGTCGGCAGATTGCCCTTGCGGGTCAGCAAGAGCCCGACCGCGGCGAGCAGGAAGGCGAGCAGGCCCAGACCCATCATGTAGCGGAACGCCCAGTAGGTGACCCAGATGATCGGTGTGTAGTCACCCGGGCCGTAGGTGGCGACGTACTGCGCCTGCAGGTTGTTGATGCCCTCGACCTGCCCATCGATCGTGTGGGTTGAGAGCAGCGAGAGCAGATAGGGGATTCGAACGGAGAACAGCTCGCTGACCCCGTCGGGGGTTCCCCAGGTGAAGACGGAAAAGCTCGCCGGGCTCGAAGTCGTGTACAGCGCCTCGGCCGCGGCCATCTTCATCGGCTGGGTCTGCACCATGGCCTGGCTCAGCGTGTCACCGGTCAGGAAGGTCAGAGCACCGCCACTCACCATCATCCAGAGGCCGGACTTGAGCGACTTGCGCATGGTGTCCACGTTGCGACCACGGGAGAGGTGCCAGGCGGAGACGGAGATGATGAGGCCCGCGGCGACCATGAAGCACGCAAAGATCGTGTGCGGGAATGCTGCGAGTGCGACCTTGTTGGTCAGGAGCGCCCAGATGTCAGTCAGTTCCGCGCGGCCCCTGGCCTCGTTGATCTGATAGCCGACCGGGTTCTGCATGAACGAGTTCGCCGCGATGATGAAATAGGCCGACAGAATGGATGCGGCGGCGGTGACCCAGATCGTCGCCAGGTGCAGCCCCTTGGGCAGCTTGTCCCAGCCGAAGATCCAGAGGCCGATGAACGTCGCCTCCAAGAAGAACGCCAGCAGGCCCTCCATGGCGAGCGGGGCGCCGAAGACATCTCCCACGAAGCGCGAGTAGTCAGACCAGTTCATGCCGAACTGGAACTCCTGAACGATGCCCGTCACGGTTCCCATGGCGAAGTTGATCAGGAAGATCTTGCCGAAGAACTTCGTCAGCCGGAGGTAGGCGTCGTTTCCCGTGCGGTGCCATGCGCTCTGGTACAGGGCGACGGTCACGGCAAGGCCGATCGTCAGCGGAACGAACAGGAAGTGGTAAACCGTGGTCAGTCCGAACTGCCACCGCGACAGCAGCAGCGGATCGAGGAAGTCGTTCACTCTGGCCTCTCATAAATGCTAATTTCTACGTTACGTAGAAAACCTTCTTCTACGAAGCGTAGAGCAATTTTCTACGCAACGTAGAACATCACAGAAACCATAGGTAAACTGACATCTATGAACACGCTCGGCGTCTTGGAGAGATCGGTTATGAATGCGCTGTGGGACGCCCCCAACGGGCTGTCGGCCACGGAGCTCGGGGATCGACTGCTGAATGCCGAGGCCGAAGAAGACCGCAAGCACCTGGCCACGACAACTCTGCTGACCGTGTTGTCTCGCCTGGAGAACAAAGGGTTTGTCTCGCGCACCCGGGCCACGCGCCCACACCGCTACAGCGCCGTGCACAGCCGGGCAGACCATACCGCCGATCTGATGCACCAGGTGCTCGGCCTCTCCCCCGATACAGAGGCAGCGCTTGCCCGTTTCGTCGGCGCCGTTTCCCCCGCCGAGGCGGACACTCTTCGCCAGCTGCTCGCGGCCCGGACCGTCGAAGCCTAGAGATCCGTTGCTGCCCGTCTGGGTGATTCTGGCCTTATTGGCGCTGGCCCTCGCCTGGCCAGTGCCTATCGCACTCGCCCGCGCCGCCTGGCCGGCTCGAGCCCCGGGCCTTGCCCTGCTCCTCTGGCAGGGCATCGCCCTGGCCGGCGGGCTGTCGATGATCGGGGCAGCCCTGAGCTACGGTCTGACGCCATTCGAAAACAGCCTGTCCGAGGCGGTCCGCTCCCTCATCGGAGTCCTGTTCACCGGCCCGCTGCCAGCCGACATGGGGTTCACCCAGGTGGCTGCTCTCGCCGCGGCGATCTTCCTGGGCGGACACCTGCTCCTGAACCTCGCGACGACCGCGGTGCGCACCGAACGGCACCGCCGTCGCCATCACACCCTCGTCGCACTCCTCTCTGAGCCCGTGCCGAACCGTCCGGGCACCCGGGTGTTGGATCACCCTGCACCCGTGGCATACTGCCTGCCGGGCGTGCGCACGGTCACGGTCCTCTCTGAAGGGCTGCTGCGCCTGCTGGACACGGGCCAGCTCGAAGCCGTCCTCGCCCACGAGCGAACCCACCTGCGCCAGTTCCACCACCTCGTGCTGCTGGCTTTCAAGGCGTGGCGCTCGGCCCTGCCCTGGTTCCCGATCGCCAATCGAGCCGAGCAGGCCGTGGCCCTTCTGGTCGAGATGCTGGCTGACGACGAGGCCCGTCGCGAGGTCGACGGCCCCACCCTCGCCGGCGCGATCGCCCTGGTCGGCACCTCGTGGAGCGCCGATGGCACGCCCAGCGAAGGAGGCGACTCTGCTGCCCCGGATGCGACGGCCGTCGGCGCCCGCATCTCCCGGCTCCTCACTCCCCGACCTCCGCTCGTTTTTCAACAGCGGCTACTGGTCTCCGCGGCAACGCTCACCCTCGTGGCCGTGCCGGCGACCCTGATGATGCAGATGCTCTGATCGCCGGAGCAGCGTCCCACCGACCCACCGACCGCATTGAGGCTCGGGGCCATGCCCTAGCGGCTGGCGGCTAGCGGCTAGCGGCTAGCGGACGATGCCCAACTGCCTGGCGACCGATACCGCGGCCGTTCGGGAAGACACGTCGAGCTTGGAGAATTTGCGCACCATATGCGATTTGATCGTCGTCTCCGAGATGAACAGCAGGGCACCGATATCTGCGTTGGGGTGGCCATCGGCGACAAGGGTCAACACCTCTATCTCCCGTCTGCTCAGGCTGATCTCGGGTGCCCGCATGCGGCTCAGCAATCGGCTGGCGATTACCGGAGCCAGCGCGCTCTCCCCCGAGGCCGCGGCACGAACGGCTGCGATCAGCTCGTGCGGCGGAGCATCCTTGAGGAGGTAGCCGCTGGCACCCGCCTCCACCGCGCCCAGGATGTCGCCATCCGTGTCGTAGTTCGTCAGTATCAGGACGTATGGCGGCGCCTCGAGGGCTCGGATGCGACGGGTGGCGTCGACTCCGCTCTCGCCCGCGCCGAACTGCAGATCCATCAGCACGACGTCCGGGTCTTCCCGCAGCACCAGCAGCAGCGCCTCGTCAGGGGTCGAGGCCTCTGCCACGATTTCCACTCCCTCCTCGCCCTCGAACAGGGCGCGGATACCAGCACGCACGACAGGGTGGTCATCGACCACGATGAGGCGGATCACTCCGGCTGTCCAGCGGCCAGGGCGGCCGTAGCGAGGGTGACGGTTAGCACGGTTCCTGCCCCGGGCGAACTGAGGATGACGAGCTCGCCCCCCAGCTGATCGACTCGCTCCCGGGTCGCGGTCAGGCCGAACGAGTCGGAGGTGCCGGCCTCCCGCCGGGCCGTGGACCCGTCGCGGTCGAAGCCACACCCGTTATCGCTGATCCGCAGCTGGACGCTGTCCTCATCCTGCTTGATGGAGATTATCGCGGTCGCGGCTCGCGCATGTTGGACCACATTGGCCATGGCCCCTTGGGCGATGCGGAGAAATGCCGTCTGGAGATACATCGGCAGTTCGAGAGAGTCGGCGACCTGCGCCTTCACCCTCAGGGACCCGCCCTCCCACTGCGTCTCTGCGAGTCGACGAAGGGCCGGGCCGATCCCCTGATCGACGAGGGCAGCCGGAGCGAGTTCCCGGATGAATCGGCGCGTGTCGGCAAGGCTCGCCGCGGCGGTCTCCCGCGCGAGTCGGATGTGCTCAGAACCGGCTCGTTCCGGGTCGGCGCGTTCGGCCGCGTGCAGCAGCATCTGGATACTGGACAGCCCTTGTGCCACGGTGTCGTGAATCTCGCGCGCCAGCCTCGCCCGCTCCGCAAGGACGCCAGACTCGTGCTCGGTTGCCGCGAGTTGTCCCCGGGTGGCAACGAGCTCTCTCATCAGGCGTTCGCGCTCCACCGACTGGGCCGCCTGGGACCGATAGCCGAGACTGATCACGATCGCGACGCCCGCGCCGACGAGGGGGCCCACTATTCCCCCCTGGCTGAATCCGCTGTGCAGCCCGAGGGCGCCGATCGACAGCCCGGTGGCTCCGAGCACCGTCAGGATGCCCCACCAATCGGGCAGCAGGTGCAAGAGGATGAACGAGAGCGGAAACACGAGATAAGCGGCTTCCGGCATCAACAGGAGAAGCAGCAACCACTCGACGGTCAGCGCCAACAGCCAGAGCACACCGGATGCGCGCAATCTGGCGCGGCCCCGGCGCAGGACGCGGCCGCCGAGCCCGTAGGTGGCCAGAAGAACGGCCGCGAGGGGGATGACAACGATACTCGACGGCGACGCCGTGACGATCGCCCGGATGACGACCAGCGCCACGAGGGAGGTGAAAAAAATGTGCAGCCCGGTGCGCAGTCCCAGAGACGCAGCGGGAAGCGCGGTGATTGTCATGTTCGACAACTCTACGTGCCGACACGTCAAGAGAGCTATCGCTGAGTCCGGCGAGGTCTCCCCTCCTCACCGAAGCCGCTCGATCTAGGCCAAGGTCAAAAAGAGCTTCTCTAGTTCCTCGACCGTCAGGGCCTCAGGGTTCTCCGGGTCCTGCAGGCAGGTGCGCATGGCGCCAGACACGATCGTAAACCCTGCCCGATCGAGGGCGCTGGAGACGGCGGCCAGCTGGGTGACGACGTCCTTGCAGTTGGCGTCCGCCTCGACCGCGGTGATCACGGCCGCCAGCTGACCCTGGGCACGCTTCAGGCGGTTGATAACCCTCCGCTGAGCGATGGCTCGCTCGGCGGCCAGGTCGGCGCTGCTCATGGCATTGTTCAGGGTTTCACTCATCATCTCTTCCTTCTCGCTCACCGGGGTGCAGCGTTCCTAGTTGCCTCTGCCTCGGCCGACACCGAGACGGCGCCAGACGAGGAAGGTGTCGGGGGTGGGTATACCCCCTAGGGTATAAGAAAAGCGCAAGCCCGCTGATTGGTCATCGACGGGCCTGCGCTTTCTGGGAAGCTCCTCTCGGGGCGAAGGCCTAGAAGAGGGCCTTCGACGCGAGCCATGCCTTGGCGATGACAGCCGAGGACTGCTGGTCGTTCTTGCTTTGTGAATTCATCGAGACGAGGTCTGACGCGCTGAGGGCAGCACTGACCTTGTTCAGGACAGCGGCCGCGGCATCGTCGACCTTGGTCGATACGATCGGCACGACGTTGTCCGCGACGAACAGTCCGTCGGGGTCGGTGAGGGCCACGAGCTTGTTGCTCTTGATATTCGGGTCAGCCGTGTAGACGTTGGCGAGCTGCACCTGGCCATCGACGAGGGCCTTCAGCGTCAAGGGTCCGCCGCTATCCTCGATCGCGAGGAACGCACTGTCGATCCCGTATTTGGCCTTCAGCGCTGCGGGGCCATAGGGCCGCGTCTGCAGTTCTGAGTTGCCGCCGACCGTCAGGGGGGTGGTGACGTTCTTCAACGACGCGATGGTCGTCAGGTTATTTGCCGCGGCGAAAGCCTGGGTGACCGTGTAGGAGTTCTGGTCAGACGCATTCGCCTTGTTCAGGGCTTTCAGATTGGTCGGCAGAGCTGCGACGAGGGCCGTGTACACGGCATCGCTCGTTGAGGCCGTGGCGTCGACGGCGGAGTTGGGCGTCACCTTGAGTAGGGCCTGCAGCAGGCTGCCGCCGTACTCGGGGAACACGTCGATCTTGCCGGATTCGAGCTCGGGCAGGTAGACCTCCCGCTGGCCGATCTGGAACTGGCGGTCGACCGTGTAGCCGTTGGCCTCGAGTGCCTGCGAGTAGATCTCGGCGATGATCTCGTTCGAGTAATACGCCTGCGAGCCGACGACAAGGGTGCCCTTGGCGGCTGAGGTGGTCGAGCCGGCGGTCATCGGGTTGCTACTGGAACACCCTGCCAGTGCTACGACAGCACCGATCGCGAGCACGCCAGCGGCGATCCGGCCCTTCTTGGTGATTGCTGTGAACATTCTTATTTCCCTTCTTGAGTGGAAAGTTCCACTACCGCGCGCTGCCTGGACGACGGCGCGCGGACGATTTGAGTTTGCGCCGCGATTACCCCTCGCGGAACCGTCAGCTTTTGAAGGATCGCAAAGATTCCCTCGCTGACGAGGCACAGCGCGATGACCAGGATTGAGCCGGCCAGCATCTGCGGATAATCACTCGTCTTCTGCCCCAGAAAGATAAAGCTGCCGAGCCCCCCGGTACCAACATACGCCGCCAGCGTGGCCGTCGAGAGCACCTGGAGGGAGGCCGAGCGCACACCGCCGATCAACAGGGAAAGGCCCAGGGGCACCTCCACCTTGCGGCCGATCTGCAATTCAGTCATACCGACCGCCCGGGCGGCATCGATGGTCGTCCGGTCCACCGCCTCGAAGCCCGAATAGGCCCCGGCGAGGATAGAAGGAATCGCGAGCACGCACAGGGCGATGACCGGGGCGATCAGCCCCACCCCCAGGCTGAGCGCGACGATGATCAACAGACCGAGCGTAGGCAGCGCCCGAGCGGCACCTGAGGCGGCGACGGCGAGTCCGCGGCCACGGCCGGTATGCCCCACGACAAATCCGAGAGGAATTGCGAGCACCGCCGAGACAATCAATACGAGCAGGGTGACGCCGATGTGCTCGGCCAGCCGAGCGGGGATACCGTCAGCGCCGACCCAGTGCAGCGGGTCGAGGATCCAGGCGAAGCCATCGATCAGGAGGTTCATGCGCTGACCAACTTAGCCCTGGCCGAGGGTGTCGCCATCGCCTTGCGAGACCACGGCATCAGGATGCGGCCCAGCAGAACGATGGTGCCGTCGATGGCCAGCGCCAGCACCACGGTCATCACGATTCCCGTCATCACCTCGGCGGTGATGCCGCGCTGGAACCCGTCGGTGAAGAAGAGGCCGAGGCTCTTCACCCCAAGCACGGCCCCCACGGTGACGAGACTCACCGTACTGACGGCGACCACGCGGATCCCGGCGAGCAGCACCGGGCTGGCCAGCGGCAGATCCACCTGCCAAAACCTCGATGCACTCGAGAACCCGACTGCGGAAGCCGAGTCGCGCACATCCGGCGACACCGAATCGAGGCCATCGGCCGTCGTTCTCGCCATCAGCGCGATGCCGTAGAGCGTGAGTGCCACGATCACATTGATGGGATCGCGCAGGCCTGTGCCCAGAAAGATCGGGAGCATGATGAACAGCGGCAGCGACGGAATGGCGTAGAGCAGCCCAAGCACACTCAGCAGCGCGCCGCGGCCGGAGCGGAAGCGGTTCGCAGCCCAGCCGATCGGCACCGAGAGCACAAAGCTCAGGATGATCGGCGGAATGCTGAGCAGCAAATGCTCCCAGGTGCGCAGCGCTATCAGGTCGAGATTATTGGCCACCCAGTTCACGAGGCATCCCGCGGAGCGGACTGCGGGTCTGGGCCGATTATTACACCGGCGGCCCGACCCTCGGTGTCGATGACGATCGACCGGCCGGCCTGATGCTCGATGCGCAGTGCACGCTTGCCCCGGTCAGCACCGATGAATTCGGCGACGAAGTCATCGACAGGGTTGCTCAGGATCTCGGCCGGCGATCCCTTCTGGGCGACGATACCGCCCTTCTTGAGGATGACGACCTGGTCGCCGAGCAGGAATGCCTCGTCGATATCGTGAGTAACGAAGACGACGGTCTTGTCGAGCTCGCGCTGGAGTCGGATCAGCTCGCGCTGGAGATCCGCCCGCACGAGCGGGTCGACGGCACCGAATGGCTCGTCCATCAGCAGGATATTCGGGTCGGCGGCGAGTCCGCGGGCGACGCCGACGCGCTGCTGCTGCCCGCCCGAGAGCTGTGCCGGGTAGCGGTCGGCGAGATCGCGGTCGAGCCCCACGGTGTCGAGCAGCTCGAGGGCCCGGGCGTGGGCCTCTCGCTTGGAGACTCCGTTCAACAGCGGAACGGTCGCGACGTTGTCAATGACCTTCTTGTGTGGCAGAAGACCCGAGTTCTGCATGACATAGCCGATGCGGCGCCGAAGCTTCACCGGGGCCAGAAGTGCCGTGTTTTCGCCGTCGATCTCGATCGTGCCGCTGGTGGGGTCGATCATCCGGTTGATCATTCGCAGCATCGTTGTCTTGCCGCAGCCGGACGAGCCGACGAAGACAGTCGTCTTTCGCGATGGAATCGTGAGGCTGAAGTCCTCCACGGCCAGGGTCCCCGTGGGAAACCGCTTCGTGACGTTTCGGAACTCGATCATTGACGTAGAACCATTCGTAAGGCGTTCGGAGAATTTACCGGCGGATCAAGCCAAACACCATTGCGGTCATTAGGCAAAGTCTGACGGCCCTCGTCGTGGTTTCGTCAGCATTCAGTCAGGAAGGGATGAGAATAGAGGCATGTGCGGTCGGTTTGTAGTTGCCAGGGCTTCCAGTGATCTCGTTGCAGAGTTCGACGTCGACAGGGTCGCGGAGTCGCTCCCCGAGCCGTCTTGGAACGTCGCGCCGACCCAGAGCGTCGCCGTCATCATCGACGCGATGAACCGGGAGGCTGCTTCGGGGAAAGATCCGGATGCCCCACCGGTAATTCGCCGGCTCGAATCGGCGAAGTGGGGCCTGGTCCCCGGCTGGGCGACAGACCCCTCGGTCGGCTCGAAGATGTTCAACGCCCGCATTGAGACCGCGGCCGAGAAGCCTTCGTTCCGCGCGGCCGTGGCCAAGCGCCGCGCCGCGATCCCTGCATCGGGCTATTACGAGTGGCAGACGGCCGCCGACGGCAGCAAGACACCGGTATACATCCATGCCCCCGACGACGAGATAGTGCTCTTCGCAGGGCTCTACGAGTGGTGGAAGCGACCAGACGCGGCCGATGACGACCCGAACCGCTGGGTGCTCTCCACGAGCATCCTGACCCGAGAGGCCACAGGCCACCTCGCCCCGATTCATGACCGGATGCCCGTGTTCCTTGAGCCGGGCCTGCTCGAGGACTGGCTCGACCCCCAGACTTCCGGCGGCCCTGAGCTCCTCGAAGCCGTCTCAGAGGCGGCAGTCGATCTCAGTGACGATCTCGAATTCTATCGGGTCTCCCCCGCCGTCGGTTCGGTGCGCACCAACTCCCCCGAGCTGATCCTGCCGGTCTGATTCTGCCCGCGTCGGCCTGCCCCTCGCACCGAAGAAGGCGTGGGACAATATTCACGTGGCGAACTCCAAGAAGGCTCTGAAGGCCAAGGCCGGAGCCGGTGCGGAACAGATTCTGCACCGGGCGGCCCGCTTCGAAGACGCCGTGCACGACTTTCGTAAGAAGCGCGCCCTGAAGCGCGGTTACGCCCCCAGAGTAATTCCCTATTCGGGCTACGGGTCCACGACATGGATCCGCGTACTCGGTCGCGTGATGCTGACCAGGCAGCACTGTCCAGGATCACGGGGCGCCCTGAAGAACGAGCGCCGCGACGAAAGCGTTCGAGGCTGGCGCAGCTTCACGAGCGTTCCCCTCGGCGAAGTCGAGATGACCGTGACGGTGGAGGGCATTCGCCACGTCGTTCATGCAGACCGCGGCGGAGTGATCGACGCCGTCGTCGCCGTCTCGCTCACGCCCGGCTGGCAGAAGATCACTCTTGAGGTCGAGGGTGCAGACGCTGTCGAAGCGTCGATCTTCATCGTCGACCCGACGGCCGGTTTCGGCATCGTCTGCGACGTCGACGACACCGTCATGGTCACGGCGCTGCCGAGGCCGTTCCTCGCCGCCTGGAACACCTTCGTGCTGGATGAGCACGCGCGCGTTCCCACCCCCGGCATGGCCGTTCTGCTGGAACGCCTCATCAGTAGCCATAGCGGCTCACCCGTTGTCTACCTCTCGACCGGCGCGTGGAATGTGGCTCCCACCCTCAGTCGATTCCTCTCCCGCAACCTCTACCCGGCAGGGCCGCTGCTGCTCACCGACTGGGGGCCTACGCACGACCGCTGGTTCCGAAGCGGCCGGGAGCACAAGCGCGACAACCTGCGCCGGCTCGCCACCGAGTTTCCCGACATCAGGTGGCTGCTGATCGGCGATGACGGCCAGCACGACGAGGAGATCTACGCGGAGTTCGTCGCGGAGATGCCCGAGTCCGTGCGCGCCGTGGCCATCCGCCAGCTCTCCCCGAGCGAGGCCGTTCTGGCTGGCAAGCGCAAGGCAGAGGCCACCTCTGAGGCAGCCCAGGCCGAGCGCACCGGGGCCCCCTGGGTATTCTCCCCCGACGGTGCCGGCCTCTCCGCCCAGCTCACCAGGCTCGACATTCTCTAGCCTCTCCGACGGCATCCGCTCCTCATTCGTGGCCTCCGCTGTCTTTTAGGAATGGTCTTTTAGGAATGGTCTTTTAGGGACGGTCTTTTGGGGACGGTCTTTATATAAGAGAAGCCGGTACCCAGCGCGCCGAGCACGAACATCGAGAGAATCGAACCTGCGTTCCATTTGCCGTGAGTGGTTCCGAAGACCGGCGCGACGGGCAGCAGCAACACGGCCGAGCTGAGCACCTGCGCCGTCGCGAGCGAGGCTGAGCTGTAGGCGAAGAGGAAACCCGCCGCCGAATCAAGGAGGAACGCCACAACCACGGGGTGCAGCCAGCGGGAGCTCTTGGTCACGTTCATGCTCTCCCGGAAAGCAATAACGCGCCCGACACTCCGAACGAGGTGGCGGATGTCGGACTTGATTTGTACACTGGAAATCGAAGATAAATACTAGACAAGATTTTTCACAGGAGAGGGCGGAGCAGGGAGATGAACGATTTCGAGACGATCTCCGTCGAGCTTTCGGCCGGGGGAAGCCCCCTGCGCTTCCGCTGGCACGGGGTGATCTACGGCGTGATCAGCACTCCCGAGCTCTGGTTCAGTCGGCGCAACTGGTGGCTTTTCAACGGCCGGGCCCCCCGTGGCGCCGAGGGCGGTGAGCTGCTCGAGATGAAGATGTGGCGGGTGAGCGCCGTTCCCCTCGCTGCTGAATCAGCCGTCGACAGGCCCCTGGGCCCGGCCGATCATGCCGAGGACACCTTCGACCTGCACCAGGATCCGACGACCGGCGAATGGCAGCTCGGCCAGAACCCGCGCATAGCCATCGACGAACGGAAACTGGCCTGAGATCATGACCAGGTTCACCCATCTGCACGTCGCCTCGGCGTTCTCAGCCCACTACGGCACGGCACGGCCCGAGGAACTCGTTGAACTCGCCGCCGCCTCGGGGGCGGAGGTCGCCGCCATCACCGACCGCGACGGCCTCTACGGTGCCATCCGTCACGTCAGGGCCTGCCTCGCCGCGGGGATCGCCCCGGTGGTCGGCGTCGACCTCGCGCTGCTGCCCGAGCCGAGCAGCGCCGAATCGGGCAGCGCCGAATCGGGCAGACCAGGCTCCCCCGCCCATGATCTTTCGTTCTCGGGCGGCCGGGTCACGGTGCTCGCGCACGGCCACAACGACGGCCAGGGCTGGGCCGCCCTCTGCCGCCTGATCAGCGCCGCCCACAGTCCCCGCCGCAGCACGGGTGCCCGTGGCGGCCTCGCCCGGCCGAGCGACGAGGTCGGCATCACTAAGAAGCGACCCAGTTCCTTTCTGCTCGACGAGAACGGCCGACCACTCGGCACAGTATTGCTCGGCCCCGACTCCGATGTGGGCCAGGCTGTTGCCGCAGGCCACCTGGCCCTGGCTCGCGAACGACTGAACGACTGGAAGAAGATACTGCCGGGCGCCATCGCGATCGAGGCGGTCTGCCACCTGACCGAACCCGGCGAGAAGGGCAGCCTCCGGCACGCCGCCCGCATGCTGGAACTCGCGGAGGCGACCAACGTTCCCGCCGTCCTGACCAACGCCGCGCGCTACCTCCAGCCCGACGATGCCCTGACCGGCGACGTGCTGGATTCCGCCGACCGGCTACGCCCCCTGGGCACGTTCGCGCCGCAGCCCAACGGCCAGGCGTGGCTGAAGTCGCCCGAGCAGATGCTTGAGCTCGCCCAGATGATCGCCGACCACTCGAGCCTGCCCAGGAGTGCTGCAGAGCGCATGCTCGGGCAGACCGAGCGACTGGCCGACACCTGCCGGCTCGACAAAGATGCCGACCTCGCCTGGCGCAAGCCCAAGGTGCCTGAAAATAACATCATCGGCATCGCCGGAGACCCCGCCGAGGTGCTCTGGCAGCGGTGCACGCAGGCCTTGGGCGAGCGCTACGGCACGGCCAAGACAACAGAGCTCGACAGCCTCGCCAAGCGACTCCGCGACGAACTGCTGACCATCAACCGGTTCGGCTTCGCCAGCTACTTCCTCACCGTGGCCGACGTCACCGACATGATCCGCGACATGGGCATCCGCAACCAGGCCCGCGGCTCCGGTGCCGGCAGCCTGGTGAACTACCTGCTGCGCATCTCCAACGTCGACCCCGCCCGGCATGACCTGCTGTTCGAGCGCTTCCTCGGGGCCTCCCGCTCGACCCTGCCCGACATCGACGTCGACGTCGAGTCAAGTCGCCGGCACGAGATCTACCGGGCGATCTTCGACCGCTACGGCAGCAACCGGGTCAGCCTGCTCTCGATGCAGAACACCTACCGCGCCCGCGGCGCCGCCCGTGACGCGGGGCTGGCACTCGGGCTCGACGACGCCCAGATCGATCTCGTGGCCAAGAATATCTGGCGCTTCAACGCCCGCGACTTTCGGCAGGTGCTCGCCGAAAAGCCCGAGCTGCGACCGATCGCCGAACTCGTGGAGAGCGACGCCCAGATCGACCTGCTGGTCGATCTCACCGAGCGCCTCGACCGGCTGCCCCGGCACATCTCGATGCACCCGTGCGGCGTGATCCTCGGCAACAGCAACCTGATGAGCTACACCCCGGTGCAGCCGAGCGGCATGGGCCTGCCGATGAGCCAGTTCGACAAAGACGACATCGACGACATCGGCTTCCTCAAGCTCGACGTGCTGGGCGTGCGCATGCAGAGCTCCATGGCCTACGCCCTGAGCGAGATCACTCGGGTGCACGGCAAGCGAGCGGCCCTCGACGGCGGCATCCCGGTCGACGCCCCCTATGTGAACCCCGCAGGCGAGATCGAACTCGATGCCATCCCACTCGATGACGAGGAGACCTTCGAGGCGATTCGAACCACCCACACCCTCGGTATGTTCCAGATCGAGAGCCCCGGCCAGCGTGAGCTGATCGGCAAGATGCAGCCGACCGAGTTCGAAGACCTGATCGCCGACATCTCACTCTTTCGCCCAGGACCGATGAAGGGCAACATGGTGGCCCCCTTCCTCGACGTCAAGCACGGCTTCACATCCCCGAACTACCTGCACAAACGCTTCCGGCCGTTTTTGGAGAGCACCTACGGCGTGATCATCTACCACGAGCAGGTGATCCGCATCTTCGCCGACTGCATGAACGTCAGCCTCGCCGACGGCGACGAGCTGCGCCGCCGCATCGAGAAGCAAGACGCCGATGTCGAGGGCCAGTTCCGTCGGAAGACCGCGGCGAACGTCGACCCGGGGACGGGCGGGCGCCGATTCACCGACCCTGACATCGAGCGCATCTGGCTGGTACTGAAGGGCTTCGGCTCCTTCGGCTTCTGCAAGGCGCACGGCGCGGCCTTTGCGCTGCCGACCTACCAGAGCGCCTGGCTGAAGACGCACTACCCGGCGCCGTTTCTCGCGGGCCTCCTGACGCATGACCCCGGCATGTACCCGCGCCGGCTGCTGCTCACCGAGGCCAGACGGATGGGTGTGCCCATCCTGCCGCTGGACGTCAACGCCAGCACAGACGCCTACGTCGTCGAGAAGATCGCTACCGAGCTGGGCATCCGGCTGTCTCTTGCCGATGTGCACGGCATGAGCGAGGCGGAACTTTCCCGCATCCTCGCGAACCAGCCCTATGAGGGCATTGGCGACTTCTATCAGCGGGCAGCCCCGTCACGGTCGCTGCTGACCCGGCTCGGCGCGGTCGGCGCCCTCGACTCGCTGGCGGTGAAGAAGGATGCGCCCACGCCGACCCGCGGCGACGTGATGGCGCGGGTGCGCGAGCTGATCGCAATCAAGAAGCGACCGAAGACGACCGAGGCCAACCCAGACCAGCCCATGCTGTTCACCGACGACGGCGAGTTCATCCCGACCGGCAACCCCGAGCAGAGCATGGCCGAGCGGGTCAGAGCCGAACTCGACATCCTGCAGATGGAGGTCAGCGAGCATGTGCTCGAGAGCTACCGTCCCATGCTCGACGAGCTCGGCGTGACCCCCGCGGAGGAGCTGCTGGGCCTCTGGAACGGGTCGACCGTGCTGGTGGCCGGCATCCGCATCGCCACCCAGACCCCGCCGATGAAAAGCGGCAAACGCGTCGTCTTCATCAGCCTTGACGACGGCACCGGATGCTCCGATTCGACCTTCTTCGAGGAGGCCCAGAACCGGGCCGGGCCGCTGTTGTTCGGCACCCGGCTGATGATCATTCAGGGCAAAACCCGGCGCACTGGCGAGCGGGGAGTCTCCCTGGAGGCGATAAACGCATGGGACCTAAAGGCCCTCTGGGCGAACTGGCAGGCAACTAAAGTGTCCTGATGGCGCCCTGGCTCAGGCGCAGCGTCGACCCGCCCGTCTCGACGGCGTCTCCGCGATCGCCGCCGACCGGGAGAATCCGGACGGCGGCGTGACCAGAGTTGAGGCCCGCGAGGAGCCCGCGAGGAGCCCGCGAGGCTATGCCTGAAGCGTGGCCTGCAGCTCAAGGGTCAGGGTGACCTCTTCGCCGACAAGTACTCCGCCGGCCTCCAGGGGGGCGTTCCAGTTGACGCCGAAGTCGGTGCGGTTGATCTTGGTGGTCGCGCTCAGGCCGGCCTTGTAGTTGCCGTAGAGGTCAGTGCCGAAGCCGCCGAACTCAGCCTTGAACGTGACCGGCTTGGTGACGCCCTTCATGGTGAAGTCGCCATCGATGAGGAAGTCGTCGCCGTCGGCACGGACGCCGGTCGAGACGAAGCTGATCGACGGGAAGGCAGGGGCGTCGAAGAAGTCGTTGGTGCGCAGGTGGCCGTCGCGGTTCTCGTCGTTGGTGTTGACGGAGGCGACCTCGGCGGTCGCGGTGACGGAGGAGTCGAGGGGGTTCTCGGCGGTCACGAACGTGGCGTCGAACCTCTCGAACTTGCCCTTGACACGGCTGATGAGCAGGTGGCGGACGCTGAAGGAGATCTCGCTGTGCGAGGCGTCCAGGGTCCAGGTGCCGGCCTTGTAACCGGGGAGAGTCGTCGTCATAGTCTTCTTCTTTCGTCTGGGGGAAGGTTGGCGCAGAGATAGTCTGCACGTATTTATATACAAATGCATGCACATTACGGTTTATTCCCGTGAATCCACGGAAAATTCCTCCCCGGCCAGCGGTGCAAGACTACATACATGACCTATGAAAAAACGCATGTAGATTTCTGGTTCGATCCCTCCTGCCCCTGGGCCTGGATGGCAAGTCGCTGGGTAGACGAGGTCACCCCCCACCGTGACCTCGACGTCTCCTGGCACATCATGAGCCTGGCGATCCTGAATGCGCCCGGGCCGGATGCCACTGAAGAAGCCAGCGCAGAGTCCACCAAGTTTTTCGCCCGGGCGCTTCGCTACGCCCAGGTTGTCGCCACCGCCACCGCACTGAACGGAGCCGACGCCACCAAGCCCCTCTACGACGCCCTGGGCAAGCGCATTCACCTCGAGCAGCGCGCCGACGACGTGGAGGCTGTCGTGGCCGAGTCCCTGGCCGAAGCAGGCTTGTCCGCCGCCATCGCCCAGCGCTCGATGCCGGATGCCGCCGGAGTTTTCGAGTTCGACGCCGAGTTACGAGAATCCCATGCAAGCGGCATCGCCCTCGTCGGCCAGGACGTTGGAACGCCGATCATCGCGCTGAACGGCATCGCATTCTTCGGCCCTGTCATTTCCCCCGCCCCCAAGGGAACCGAGGCTGTCAGCCTGTGGGACGGCGTTGTCGGCGTGGCGGGTTACGACGGCTTCTTCGAGATCAAGCGCAGCCGCACCCGCGGGCCGATCTTCGACTGAGCATTTTCGGCGCGCAAAGCAAGGGTGACATAGCCTAGGGGCTATGACCCCTTCTCCTGCACGGCTGCTGATCGGCGTGTTGGCAGTTGTGGCCCTCATCGCCACCCCCTTCGCCGCCGTCGCGGTTCAGTCTGGTTCCGCCACTGCCACCGCGGTCTCGCCACTGAAGACGCTCGACTATCCCTCCTGGGGTGACGTCACCGCGGCCAAGGCCAACCAGGCGGCCACCGAGGCCGCGGTGACAAACATCACCTCGATCCTTGCAGCGCTGGAGGCCACGGCAACGACCCTGAGCAACGCCGCCTTGGCCCGCGGCGAAGAGTATCTCGTGGCCAACTACAACCTGCAGGCGGCGACGGCCACTGCCACAGATCTCGCCCAGCGAGCGGATACCGCCACCGCCAGCGCCGAGAAGATGCAACGCCAGGTCGGAGCATTCGCCGCACAGCTGTCCAAATCCGGTGGAGACACGTCTGTGAACCTGCTGCTGAGTGGAAATCAGGCCGAGAACCTGCTTTACCGCCTCGGAGCCATGAGCCAGCTCACCTCGCAGACCGCCGGTATGCGGGATGCAGCGACCGCCGCCGCCAACGGCGCCCAGTCACTGAAGGAACAATCCGCCGTCGCCCTGGCCGAACGCGACCGGCTATCCCAGGAGGCAGAAGCGGGTCTCGCCGCAGCCCAGGTCGCTCAGGAAGCAAGCGCGGCACAGGTCGCCGAGCAGCGCGCCCGCAGCACCGTGCTCTATGACCAGCTCGCCGCGCTGAAGAACACCACCGCCGCCGTAGAGAAGAGCTATCAGGCAGGAATCGACGAGGCCGCAGCAGCCGCAGCCCG
>JBBATW010000023.1:0-36385 GCA_040398585.1 Agreia sp. | reverse complement strand
CGCCGTCCGAGCCCCGAACAAAGAAAAAACCCCGCAATCTCTGGGATCACGGGGCATTCGCTTGGCGGAACCGGTGGGATTTGAACCCACGGTGCTCTTTCAAGCACACAACTTTTCGAGAGTTGCACCTTCGGCCGCTCGGACACGGTTCCGTGGAAGATCTTATGCGACAGAACCGCTTCCCACCAATTCGTCCTTTGGGTCGAGCGTGGCTGTGAAGGGACCAAAGACCCCGGATTCCCGGGGCACCCGCATGTTAGCCTCGGAAGGGTGAGCTGAAAAATCGCACTGGCTCATTTATTGAAGGGTGCACTCTTACACATGAGCTATCTTCGTTCTGCCGCTTTTGAAGAAGCCGGCTATGTCGTGCTCGATTCCTACGATCAGTCGAAAGACCCCCAGGAATGGCTCGATCTCGAGTTCGTCGACTGGAAGTCGTCTGGTGACACCCGGTTCGCGCCGCTCACCAGCGCGTCCGGCGACATGGAGTGCAACGGTTTCTGGAACCACACACCGCCGCGCGCCGACAAAGATGGCGTCTGGGTCGAGGACAACACCGCCAAGGCTCCGCACCTCGTCGAACGGGCCCAAGAACCGGGCGCCAATGTCGGTCGGTGCCGGGTTATCGAGCTCCAGCCCAACGAGTATGCGACTGCTCTGTACAACCTGCACCAGGACGACAACAACCGCCTCAACCCCGACGGCACCGGCTGGATCCTCCGCGGGTTCTTCAACCTGACCGATGACGCAAACTCCGTGCTGATCCTGCGCGAAGACCGGTTCAACCCCGACACCGAGATTCGCATCCCACTGGCCGCCGGCGCCCAGATAGTTGTCGACACTCAGCGCTTTTGGCACGCGGTCTGGCATCAAGGACCGGCCCCCCGCTACTGCCTCATCACCTCGTGGGAGTCCGGGCCCGAACTCGACGCCTACATTGCGAAGCATCACGGCAAGCAGCAGGCAGCGAACTACCCGCTTGGTTCGACGTTCGTCGAGGATGCGCAGACCGAGGTCCGCCGCCGGCTCGCCGAGCGGGCTGCGGCCCTCGTTGCCAAGGGCAAGAAAGATCATGCCCCGGTGGACCCCGAGGTTTAGTCTTCGAAACGATTGATCACTGCACCGTTTTGCGGCGACGGCCCGTGTCGGTCGCGGAAGTTATCGTTGGTCCATGGCAATAAAAAGCGCGGCCCCCAAGACCCAGGGTGATTTTCGCTGCACGGAATGCGGCTGGACGACGCTGAAGTGGGTCGGCCGCTGCGGCGAGTGCCAAGCGTGGGGAACGGTCATCTCCGCCGTCGAGAATGTCGGCATCGCCAAGACGATGAAGGCTGCCCAACTCAGCGAGGAGCGAATCGCCCGGCCCATCACCGAGATCTCCACCGAGTCGGCCGCACACTGGCCGACGGGTATCTCAGAGTTCGACCGCGTGCTCGGTGGCGGGCTGGTGCCGGGGGCGGCCATTCTGCTCTCGGGTGAGCCTGGCGTCGGCAAGTCGACCCTGCTGCTCGAGGTCGCCGCCAAGGCTGCCGAGCGCAACCTGCGAGTGCTCTACGTCAGCGCCGAAGAGTCGGTCAGCCAGATCAAGATGCGCGCCGAGCGCACCCACAGCCTCTCCCCCCTGCTCATGCTCGCGGCCGAGACCGACCTCGCCACTGTGCTCGGCCAGATCGACGCGGTGCAGCCGCACCTCGTGATCGTCGACTCCGTGCAGACCGTCTCCAGCGGCGATATCGACAGCGCCGCGGGCAGCCCCAACCAGGTGCGTGCGGTCGCCGCGGCGCTCATCCGGGTGGCAAAAGATCGCGGCTTGCCCGTGATTCTGGTCGGCCACGTCACCAAAGACGGCTCGATCGCCGGGCCCCGCGTGCTCGAGCACCTGGTCGACGTCGTCTGCCAGTTCGAGGGCGACAACCAGACCCAGCTGCGCTTCATCCGGTCGCTGAAGAACCGCTTCGGACCGACGGATGAGGTCGGCTGCTTCGAGATGACCAGTGACGGAATTCAAGAGGTCGCCGACCCGAGCGGGCTGTTCCTGAGCCGCGGCGACCAAGAGATCAGCGGCACCTGCGTCACGATCGCGCTCGAGGGCCGCCGGGTGCTGCCGGTCGAGATCCAGGCCCTGGTGGTCGACACCAAGGCGCCGAACCCGCGGCGGGTCACCAACGGGGTCGACTCGTCTCGCGTGTCGATGATCCTGGCGGTACTCGAGCGGCGCCTGGCCGTGGTGCTCTCCGACAAAGACGTCTATGTGTCTACCGTCGGCGGCATGAAGCTCACCGACCCGTCGGCAGACCTGGCGATCGCGATCGCCATCACCTCGGCGCGCGCCGAACTCGCCCTGCCGCACACCCTGGCGGCATTCGGCGAGATCAGTCTCGCGGGCGAGATCCGCCCGGTGTCCTCCTCGGCGCTGCGCCTGACTGAGGCACGCCGGCTGGGCTACACCGACATCCTCGGGCCAGACGAACTGCAGCTGCGCACCGCGTTCACCAACGCGTTCGACCGAGGGCCAACCCGGCATGTGGCCGTTCAGGCGCCCCCCTCGCACAACTGGCAGATCGACCAGAACGGCAACCTGACCGGCTAGCGCCGCCCCGCTCGCTAGAGGTGCGGCACGAACTCCTGCCAGGCGATTCGCCGGGCCGAGCGCGGGTCAAGCTCGATGCGATCAGACTCGTCGAAGATCATCGTCGCCCGAGACTCCTCGTCATACGACGGCCAGTTCTGCAGTTCGTTGCCGTGCGCAAAGGCGAGCCAGTGGCGGCGCATCCGCTCGCCCGTTCGCTTGAAGGCTCTGCGCCCGCCCAGAACGCCCATGGTTCGACCGAAGGGGCCGTCCATCCGGTCGAAGATCGCGAACAGCTCAAGGCCGTGGGTGGCGTCGAAGCCCAGTGTGCGCACAAGCCGCGGCGCAATGTCGAAACGGTAGAAGTGCACCGGGGCGAAGCGCGAGTGCCGCTCTGCAACCTTGACCGCCGGGTACCAGAATGCGTAGTCCCCCGCGAAGTCGGCGGCGGCGCGCTTCTCGGGCAGTCCGGGATACTCGGCCTTGATGGCCTTGCGGGCCTTCTTCTTCGTGCGCGAGAAGATCGAGCGGATGCGTGGCGGAGTCGTTGCCAGAATATCGAGCCGACCGGTGAACAGGGAGCCCTCACGGTCGTTCGTTCCGATGATCAGGGGGATCCGCGCGGCGCGGCCGGCCTTGAATGCATCCAGCGGACGCTCGGGCAGAAAGTCGCCGTCGATCACCGGGCTGAGCGCGATAGTGCCGGGGTCACGATCAGGGGTCACGAGGGTGAACGCCGCCGCCGCCTCAACGAGGTCGGTGAAATCCGCCTCCGCGAGCACCTGGCCGGCGTCTTCCGGCGATGTGGCCTCGACGCTTGCCGGATCCATCTGCACGCTGAGAAACTCCAGATACTCCTCCGCCCAACGGCATGCGAGCTCCAAGGGGTAGATGGCGTTGGGCGGCGGGCTCTGCGCGATGGCCTTGGCGAACAGCCCGTGGGCCGCGGGTGTCGCCATCAGGGTGGTGACCGCGTTGCCGCCCGCAGATTCCCCAAAGAGCGTGATGTTCTCCGGGTCACCGCCAAAGGCTGCGATGTTCGCCCGGATCCACTTCAGCGCGGCAACCTGGTCTCGGAGGCCCAGGTTCGACTCGAACTGGTGCTCCGTGCTCGAGTAACGGGTGAAGTCGAGATAGCCGAGAGGGCCCAGCCGGTAGTTCAGGCTGACGTAGACGATTCCGCCCTCGCGCACGAGGGTCTCGCCGTTGCGCGGGTGCTCGCCCGACGACCCGACGGCATAGGCACCGCCGTGGATGAACATCATCACGGGCAGCTTCGTTCCGCCGCCCGTCGGCCGGATCACGTTCAGGGTCAGGCAGTCCTCGTTCATGGCCACATTCTTGGCCACTCCCACGAAGTTTCCCGACCGCGACTGCGGGGCAACAGGGCCGAATCTCGACGCATCGCGGATGCCCGGCCAGAGCTGGGCCGGTGCCGGAGCCCGGAAGCGAAGAGGGCCGATCGGCGGAGCCGCGTAGGGCAGGCCGCGCCAGATCTCCACGCCTCGCTCTTCGACTCCCCGGGCGACGCCCTCGGCAACTCCAACATCAAGGCCGGGGCCGCTTTCTCGGCTGACGGTGAACGAACGGGACGGCTTGGATCCTTTCATTGGCACACCCTGATGCTAGTGCTCGCACCCGGCATACACCCGAGGGCTCCACTGGGCCAGAGAGGCGCCTAGTTGAGAATGAACTGGGTCGTTCCCGCCGAGGCGAAGCCGCCAACAGAGACCCCGAAATGGTACGAGGCGCCACCGGCCGGCACCGGTGCTCGATTCGGAGCGGAACAGGTGTTTTTAGCACTCCGGGTTCGGTCCCACGGAATCGGAGTCGAACTGAGGGTGGCACCGGAATTGATAACCGTCTGGGTGTTGCTCGCGCCGGTCTGGCAGTCAGTGGAGACCCAATAGGTCTCGCTACCACTTGTGACGGTGTACGACTGGGTCGCAGTTCCCACGTCAAGAGAACAGGCCGCACCGCCCTTGTTGGTGAGACTGAACGCGAGTTGCGGCAGGGACCCTGCCGGGTAGGTGGTGGCGTCGGTCTGCGGAGTGATGCCAATATCGGCGGCGGCACACGCGACAACGGCGCCGTCTGTAGCGGTGGCGGCGGGAACCTTGACGCTTCCCGGCTCCGGCACGGCCGCACCGGCGGCATCCGCTGTTCCGGCGGACGTCGAGGTGTCTACTTCCGAACCGTTTGCGGCCGCGTTGCCTGCGGCATCTCCAGAGCCCGGCCGCACGATGATCAGAACGATGGCGACGATCACAGCCGCGAGGGCCAGCAGCGCGATCGCGCGGCGGCGCCAATAGACCTGCTTGGGTTTCCGGCCGACCGGAGTCTTAATCGTCGACATGCGAGAAGGCTAAGCGCTGGTTTGGCTGCGGCCATGCCACCGCGCCGTGAGCGGCGTGAATGAAAAATCGCCGTGCCGTTTCCTGACAGGGAAACGACACGGCGACTCGTGAAATGCCTAACGAGCTACGAGCCCGAATTCTTCGACTTCCTCTTCCGTCAGAAGACGGGAGCGGATCAGAAATCGCTTGCCCTCCGGAGCTTCGACCGAGAACCCGCTCCCCCGGCCATCGACCAGGTCGACGGTCAGGTGGGTGTACTTCCACAGTTCGAATTGCGACTTCGACATGTAGAACTCGATGGGGTCGATACCGGCGACCTGCAGGGTTTCCAGCAGTACGTCGGCCTGGCCCGTGCGAAACATCCCAACGGGATAGCACATGGGCGAACTTCCATCACAGCAGCCGCCCGACTGGTGAAACATCAGCGGCCCGTGCTGCGCGGCGAGGGTTCGCAGCATGGCTGCGGCCTCGACCGTTACATCAACTCGAGTGTTCATAATAAAACTCTACGCTCGCCGATAACCGAAAAGGTCAGCCGATTTAGAAGAAGCCCTGGGCGTTCTCGGTATAGCTGACCAGCAGGTTCTTGGTCTGCTGGTAGTGGTTCAGCATCATCAGGTGGTTCTCACGACCGATACCCGATTGCTTGTAGCCACCGAACGCGGCGTGAGCGGGGTACTGGTGGTAGGTGTTCGACCACACTCGACCCGCCTGGATGGCCCGGCCGGCTCGGTAGAGCTGCGAACCGTTACGACTCCAGACGCCGGCACCGAGGCCGTAGATCGTGTCATTGGCGATCTCGATCGCGTCGTCGTAGGTTTCAAACTTCGTCAGTGCGAGCACCGGGCCGAAGATCTCCTCCTGGAAGATGCGCATCGAGTTTTCGCCCTCGAACACGGTCGGCTGCATGTAGTAGCCGCCCGAGAGGTCGCCGCCGAGGTCGGACTGCTCGCCACCGATGAGGAGCTTCGCACCCTCCTTCTTGCCGATGTCGATGTAGCTGAGGATCTTCTGCAGCTGGTCGTTGGAGGACTGGGCGCCGATCATGGTGGAGGTATCGAGCGGGTTGCCCTGTGTAACGCCGCGCACGCGCTCGATGGCATCGGCCACGAATCCGTCATAGATGGATGCCTGAACCAGCGCACGCGACGGGGCCGTGCAGACCTCGCCCTGGTTCAGTGCGAAGAACGTGAAGCCCTCGAGAGCCTTGTCGTAGAAGGCGTCCTTCTGTGCCGCGACGTCCTCGAAGAAGACGTTCGGGCTCTTGCCGCCGAGCTCAAGCGTGACCGGGATCAGATTCTCGCTTGCGTACTGCATGATGAGGCGGCCGGTGGTCGTCTCACCCGTGAACGCGATCTTGCGGATACGCGAGTTGGAGGCCAGCGGGGCGCCCGCCTCGATGCCGAAGCCGTTGACGATATTTAGGACTCCTGCCGGCAACAGGTCCTTGATCAGGTCGAGCCAGACGTGGATCGAGACCGGAGTCTGTTCGGCGGGCTTGAGAACGATGCAGTTGCCGGCGGCGAGCGCCGGGGCGAGCTTCCAGACGGCCATCAGGATGGGGAAGTTCCAGGGGATGATCTGGCCGACCACGCCAAGGGGCTCGTGGTAGTGGTATGCCACGGTATCGCCATCGAGCTCGGAGATGCCGCCCTCCTGCGCTCGGATGGAACCGGCGAAGTAGCGGAAGTGATCGATGGCCAGCGGGATGTCGGCGGCCATGGTCTCGCGCACCGGCTTGCCGTTCTCCCATGTCTCGGCCACGGCGAGGATCTCGAGGTTCGCCTCCATGCGGTCGGCGATCTTGTTGAGGATGATGGAGCGCTCGGTGACCGAGGTCTTGCCCCAGGTGGCGAATGCCTTCCAGGCTGCGTCGACGGCGAGGTCGACGTCTTCATGCGTGCTGCGGGATACCTCGCAGAAGATCTTCCCGTTTACCGGGCTCGGGTTCTCGAAGTACTGTCCTCGCACGGGAGCGACGTATTCGCCGCCGATGAAGTTGTCATAGCGATGGTTGTAGGTGAATACCGCGTCGGGGGTACCGGGGTTCGCATAAACGGTCATTCGATCAAGCCTTTCAGACGTCGTTGTCATGTACCAGGATGAGGTGGTAACGACGCTACGTCTGCCTACGTTGCGCCCCGTTGCATCCGGAACCCCTGGATACCAGCGCCCCCACATGGGCCGACGGTCTGCCTTAGGAGCGCTCGAGCTGCTCGATATGATGAACGACTCCGGCCCGCCGTGGCGAGCGGGCGGGCAGCAGTCGGAGCACGGCGGTCCAGACCTCGATGTCGTCGGCGGCATCATCCGTCTGGGCATATTCAAGGAGCACATCGGCGGAGGCGTCGGTCAGGAGTGCCTCCCGCAGGTGCCCTCGAACCTCGAAGCGGATGGCCTCGATACCGGGCGCCAGCGACGCTGGCAGCACAGGGCCGGATGCCGTCGCGAGGGCGACCCGGTGGGCGCCGCGATCCAGCAGCGATCCGACATGCTGCGCATCGAGCTCGACCGTCTGGCGCAGCCGGTAGGGCCGCGATTCCGGCGCTAGCCCGGGGGCCACCGAATCAAGGACCCGGCGCAGGCGCACCATCTCCGCCCGAAGGGTGCCGGCCGACGTACCCGCGGAGAAATCATCGCCGTAGACCATGTCGGCGAGACGCTCCGCCGAGAGCCCCTGCCTGTGCCAGGCCAGCAGGGTGAGGATCTCCGTGTGGCGTGCGCTGAGCTCGATCGTGGATTCGCCGACGATGAGCTCTCCGGTGTCCCTGCCGAGGACACGCAGCGTGGCACGCTGGCTGGTGGCAGGCTTCGGCAGGCGGACAGCCGAGGTTGCTGCCCTGATAGCCTGCGGCGCGGCCGATGCCGCACCGAAATGCGTGATTGAACCGAGGTTGATGACCGAGGACGGTGAGCGTCTGGAACGCGCCGTACCGGCCCCGACCTGAAAACGCTGGGCGGTGAGTCGCTGCACCATCAACTCGCTCTCAACGGCGGCAGCGGTCGCTTCCATCAGCGGCAGGGTATGCGGGTCGACGGCCTGTTTCCCCCCGGTGATATCAATGACGCCGATGATCGCCCTGGTCTCCGGGTCATGAATCGGCACCGCCGTGCAGCTCCAGCCGTGCACCAGTTTGTTGAAGTGCTCGTCGCCCGAGATCTGGATGCCATGGTCGAGCTCCAGCGCGGTTCCCGGTGCTGATGTACCCACCTGCGCCTCCGACCAGCCCGCACCCTCGACAAACAGCATCCCCTCGGCCCGGCGTCGAAGCGCCCGGTCACCGTCGACCCACAGCAGCCGTCCCATTGCGTCACCGACAGCCACGAGCATGCCCGAGTCGTCGTCTGCGTCCCGCACCAGTAACCGGCGGATTACGGGCAGAACCGAGGCAAGCGGATGAGCCAACCGGTACTCGACGAGCTCGTCCTCGGGAACTTCCAGCTCAACCAGCAGCTGCTCCGGGTCGAGGTGACGAGAGAGAGCTCGGTTCCATGACTCCTGAACCAGCGGGCGCAACGTCGGCCGCGACCGAGCCTCAACCGGGAGGGCAAGCCACGGGCTGGTCACGAAAACCGATTCGAACAGAGGGAGAGCATTGGCGAAACAGGTCCAATCATCGTCGATGGAAGGCAACGCACACCGGGTATTACTACCGTATTTCAGCCAGCATAGACGTAGCGCGTGCGAGCCAACACAACATCGTTTTCAGCACTCCTGCTCGAGCAGCGAAGACGTTGCAACCGTTGCGAGATCCTCGGCGAAAGTGAAGCTGGCCCGGATCTCTTCCCCGGCCAGCACCCGCGGGAGCCAGTACCGAGCGTCATCCCACATCTTCTCCAGTGGCAGGGCGTCGAGGTCATACCAAGCGGGGCTGATCTCCTCGGTCTCCACCGGTTCGCCCTGGAACACCCGGGTAACGAACACCGTCGAGTCTTGGCTCCAGCTCTCCTTCGTGGGAAAGCGATACCGCAGATAGCCCCTCTCGTGGAGGTCGCCGGGGGCAACGATGAGGCCCGACTCCTCTGCCACCTCACGAACGATTGCCTGCAGCGCGCTCTCCCCCGCCTCGAGTTTTCCGCCGAGGCCGACGATGTTGCCGAGACCCAGCCCCGTCTTCTTGCGGCCCAGGAGCACCTGGCCCACACCGCGAGGTCCGGTGCGGATCACGAAGCAGATGCAGACCTGATACGGGGTTGACGCCACGACCGCGACCGCCGATTAGAGACGCTTGAGCATGCGGGTATTGCCGAGGGTGTTCGGCTTGACCCGGGTGAGGTCGAGGAACTCCGCGACGCCCTCATCGGGCGAGCGCACCAGCTCGGCGTAGACCTCGGGGCCCACCAGGCCGAGAGGTGAGGCCACGTAGCCGTTGCGCTCGAAGAAGGCGACCTCGAAGGTAAGACAGAAGAGCCTGCTGAGGCCGAGCTCGCGCGCATCATCCTCTATGGCGTCGATCAGGGCGCGGCCGACGCCCCTGCCGAGCCACTCATCGGCAACCGCCAGGGTACGAACCTCGCCGAGATCCTCCCAGAACACGTGCAGCGCGCCGCAGCCGATACGCTGGCCCCCGGCATCAACGGCCACGTAGAACTCCTGCACGGCCTCGTAGAACACGACGAGATCCTTGCCCAGCAGGATGCGGCGCTGAACCAGGGGCTCCACGAGTTCCTGGATCCACGGCACGTCGCTGGTGCGCGCGCGTCGCACCGAGAAAACGGTGTCGACAGACGCTGACAGGGGCTCTGACGAGGCGGGGTTTTGCATACTCCCAGCGTATTGCAGACCCTACGGAGCGAGAACCGGGGCCGTAGCGGCGGTCAGGCTCTCGGCCCGACGGATGCGGGCCCAGACGATGAAGCCGACGAGGGTGAAAACCCCGTAGAAGATGTACATGAAGGCCGAGGCGTAATAGCCGGCACCGATCAACAGGGGAACGCCGACGATGTCGACCGCGATCCAAACCAGCCAGAACTCAACCCAGCCCTTGGCCATGCCATACGTCGCCAACAGCGATCCCATGAAGATCCACGCATCGGCCCACTGCGGCGAGTAGGAGCCGAGGGCGATGAAGATGGGCGTCAGAATTGCGGTGCCACCCACGAGCGCCCCCACCAGGAACACGCGTTCCTTGTTCGAGGCCCAGCGCGGGGCGACCGCGACCCCCTCGGAGTTCTGCGCCTGCTTCCAGCGCACCCAGCCGTAGATCGAGACCGCGATGAACATCACCTGGCGACCGGCCTGGCCGAGCAGGTTGACGGGATTCGGCGCACCGAAGACCGCTCCGAGAAAGACGGTGAAGAGCATCACGTTGCCGACGATGCCGACGGGCCACGCCCAGATCTTGCGACGCATGCCACCCAGGGCGCTGACGAGGCCGAAGACGTTGCCCAATACCTCCCGCCAGAGAATGTGCTGGTCGCCAACGGCGATCTGTGCGTTGAAGAGCCAGTTCAGAACATCCATGAGGCGGGCCCTGTCGAAAGGTGGGTGTGGGGGTAAAGGAGAAGCGTTAATGAGAATAGGCCCCCGGCAGGCCTCGGATTGACAATTCCGAAGCCCACCGGGGGCCGTGCTTCTTGACCGGGCTGAGTTAGTCTGTCGGAGCCGTGGCTGCCGCGGCTTCTGCGGAGGAAGCCGATGCGACACCCGCACCGATCGCCGCTACCTCGGGGGCACCCTCGCGGCGGGTCGTGGTAAACACGAACTCGTCGTTGATGAAATCGACGTGCACGTGGTCCCCCGCGTTCAGCTCACCGTGCAGGATGCGCTCCGAGAGGCGATCCTCGACCTCGAACTGGATAGCCCGACGCAGCGGACGTGCTCCCAGTGTGGGGTCGAAGCCGACCTCGATGAGGCGCTCCTTGGCGGGAACCGTGAGCTCGATCGACAGGTCGCGGTCGAGCATGCGGTCGCGCAGGCGCTTGATGAACAGGTCGACTATCTGCAGCAGTTCGGGCTTGCTCAGCTGCGGGAAGACGATCGTGTCATCGACACGGTTCAGGAACTCGGGCTTGAAGTGCTTCTTCAGCTCCTCGGTGACTTTGGCCTTCATCCGCTCGTAGGACGTCTCGACGTTCGTGTCGCTCTGGAAGCCGATCGGGGCGCCGGAGATGCCCTTGGTACCGAGGTTCGTAGTCATGATGATCACGGTGTTCTTGAAGTCGATCACGCGACCCTGGCCATCCGTCAGGCGTCCCTCTTCCAAGATCTGGAGGAGCGAGTTGAAGATGTCGGGGTGAGCCTTCTCGATCTCGTCGAACAGCACGACGCTGAAGGGCTTGCGGCGAACCTTCTCGGTGAGCTGGCCACCCTCTTCGAAGCCGACGAATCCGGGAGGCGCACCGAACAGACGAGACACGGTGTGCTTCTCGCCGTACTCGCTCATGTCGAGGGAGATCAGTGCGTTCTCGTCGTCGAACAGGAACTCGGCCAGAGCCTTCGCGAGCTCGGTCTTGCCAACACCCGTGGGGCCGGCAAAGATGAACGAGCCACTGGGGCGCTTCGGGTCCTTGAGGCCGGCGCGCGTACGGCGGATCGTGCGGGAGAGGGCCTCGATGGCCTGCTCCTGGCCGATGACGCGCTGGTGCAGGGCACGCTCCATGAAGACGAGCCGCGAGGACTCCTCCTCGGTGAGCTTGAACACGGGGATTCCGGTCGCCTGGGCCAGAACCTCGGCGATAAGTCCCTCATCGACGATGCCGCTGGTTTTGACGTCGCCCGACTTCCACTGCTTCTCCAGGCGCAGACGCTCGCCGAGGAGGTTCTTCTCCTCGTCGCGCAGGCTGGCGGCCTTCTCGAAGTCCTGGTCTTCGATGGCGGCTTCCTTCTGGCCGCGGACGCCGGCGATGCGCTCGTCGAACTCGCGCAGCTCCGGCGGGGCCGACAGGATCGACAGGCGCAGGCGTGCTCCGGCCTCGTCGATCAGGTCGATGGCCTTGTCGGGGAGGAAGCGGTCGGCTACGTAGCGGTTGGCGAGGTTCGCCGCGGCCACGATGGCGCCATCTGTAATGGAGACCTTGTGGAACGCCTCGTACTTGTCGCGCAGGCCCTTGAGGATGTTGATCGTGTGGGGCAGGCTCGGCTCGGCGACCTGAATGGGCTGGAAGCGGCGCTCGAGGGCGGCATCCTTCTCGAAGTGCTTGCGGTACTCATCGATCGTGGTCGCGCCGATGGTCTGCAGCTCACCGCGGGCGAGCAGCGGCTTCAGGATGCTGGCGGCGTCGATCGCGCCCTCGGCGGCTCCGGCACCGACGAGGGTGTGGATCTCGTCGATGAAGACGATGATGTCGCCCCGAGTGCGGATCTCCTTGGTGACCTTCTTCAGCCGCTCCTCGAAGTCACCGCGGTAGCGGCTTCCGGCGATGAGCGAGCCGAGGTCGAGCGAGTAGAGCTGCTTGTCTTTCAAGGTCTCGGGCACATCGCCCTTGACGATGGCCTGGGCGAGGCCCTCGACGACGGCGGTCTTGCCGACTCCGGGCTCACCGATCAGAACGGGGTTGTTCTTGGAGCGGCGGGAGAGGATCTGCATGACCCGCTCCATCTCCTTCTCGCGGCCGATGACGGGGTCGAGCTTGCCGTCGCGGGCGGCCTGGGTGAGGTTGCGACCGAACTGGTCGAGTACCTGCGATCCCTTGTCTGGGGCGGCCTCGTTTCCGCCGACCGAGACCTGCTCCTTGCCCTGGTAGCCCGAGAGCAGCTGGATCACCTGCTGGCGCACGCGGTTGAGGTCGGCGCCGAGCTTCACGAGGACCTGGGCGGCAACACCCTCGCCCTCGCGGATGAGACCGAGCAGGATGTGCTCGGTGCCGATGTAGTTGTGGCCGAGCTGAAGGGCTTCGCGGAGCGACAGCTCCAGCACCTTCTTGGCACGCGGCGTGAACGGGATATGACCCGTCGGCTGCTGCTGGCCCTGGCCAATAATGTCTTGAACCTGCTCACGCACGGCGTCGAGGGAGATACCCAGCGACTCGAGCGCCTTGGCTGCGACACCCTCGCCCTCGTGGATGAGGCCCAGCAGAATGTGCTCGGTGCCGATGTAGTTGTGGTTGAGCATCTTGGCCTCTTCTTGGGCCAGAACAACGACACGGCGAGCTCGGTCGGTAAATCTCTCAAACATCTTTTTCTCCTTCGGTCACCAGGTCGATGAAGGCGCCCGATAGTTAGATATTACGGAGCCGGAGCCCTGAATATCGGGTTGTTCGCCGTAGGCGTGACGGGATGCTCATCGGGGGCGACGTCAGCGACGGGACAGAGGACGCAGGCCTCGCAGCGCTGTTCGCAGGCGACCGCCGAGACGGCCGTGTCGAATCGGTCGAGGGCGATGGCGGCGATCCGTGGGTCGGGAGCCAGCGGAGCGCTGAGCTCATCGGCCCCGGCCTCGGCGAGGCGATCGTAGAAGAAGCCCGGTGCCAGCAGATAGGACGCGATCACTACCCGCGCCGGGGCCGCGCCCTCTGCCGATTCGGAATCCCTGGCCGCCTGAACCGCGACCGGAACACGCGGATGGGCGCCTGCACCGAAACCCACGGTGATCGCGCCTGGCCGGAAGGCGCGCAGCACGGCCACGACCGCATCGACCGCAACGGCGGCCGCGGGATCGGTCGATCCTGCCGATGCGACAACGACATTCGCGATCGCACCGACCGCACCGACTGGACCGACCGCATCGAGACGGTCCTTCAGGATGGCGGCCAGTCGCGGATCAGGGCCGAGCGGCAGGGCCGCGCGCACTCCGGGGCGCAGGGCCGTGGCCGAGGCTATGTCGACCCGCACATGGAACCCCGTCGACAGGAGCAGCGGAACGATGATCGCCTCGGCACCCTCGGGCAGAGCTGCGACGACGTCTGGAAGGGCCGGGCTCTGCACATCGACAAAGGCCTCACGCACGTCGAGGCCGGGGCGGAGCATCCGCAGTTCGTCGACGATTCCCCGGATCACGAGCTGCCCTTCGGCGTCGCTGGTACCGTGCGAGCAGGCGATCAGGATCGGCCGGGCCGAAGGCGGCCGTGGCTCGAAGATCACAGGGTGACGTCCAGCCGATACCCGCGCTTGACGACGGTTCGAACGAGCGTCTTGCAGCCGGAGGCCTCGCGAAGCCGGGCGATCGCGACCTCGGCGGCGTGCGGGTCTTGGCTCGAGCCCGGCAGTGCGCCAAGAATCACCGAGCGCGGGATGACATCGCCGTTGCCTGCGGCAAGGATTCGAAGAACAGCGAGTCCCGATGGGGAGAGCTCGAGCGTTCGGCCCTGAAGGACAGCCGCGGTGTTGCGAAACTGCAGGCGGCCGGCGACGGTCTCAATGCCCTCGGACTCGCGGGCGGCGAAGTGGGCGACGAGGGTGCGAATAAGGGAGCCCAGCCGGCCTCGGTCGGGAATAAGAGGCTCGATGCCGACGTCGCGCAGCGGCTTGGCTGTGATTTCGCCAACAGCCACCGCAAGCGCTGTGCCCGCAACGAACCTGGCGACCAGGAATTCGAGGACCCCGGCCTCCCGTGCCGCATTCACCCAGGCGGCCGCACCGGGAGCCGAGGTGAAGACAACCGCGTCAACTTCACCGCGGGCGGCGGCACGCACCCACGCGTCGACGAGGACCGGGTCTGCCGGCGGACCCCAGCGATAGACGACGAGGCTGTCGACCGTGGCGCCGGCTTTTTCGAAGAGCTCGTCCAGGCCGTCGCTGCCTGCCCCGTGATGCTGCACGGCAATGCGCTTGCCTTCGACTCCCTCGGACAGCAGGTACTCCCCGATCTCCGCCGAGACCTCGCTCTCGGCGACCCAGTCTGCCAACAGGCCTGCAGCCTGAATGGCACCGCGCGCCTTGGGGCCGCGCGCGATCAGCCGCGCGTTCCGCAGAACCTCGAGCAGTTCCTCGGCGAGGCCATAGGAGTCGGCGGCCTCGATCCAGCCGCGGAAGCCGATTCCCGTGGTCGCGATGACGATGTCAGGCCGGGACGCGATGACCCGCCTGGTCGATTCCAACAGGGTGTCGTCACTCAGGATCGGCACCATGCTTATCGCCGGGGTGTGCCTGGTGAGCGCGCCGTGCCGTTCCAGGGCGGCACCAAGCTCAGCCGACCGGCGGTCGGCGGTAATCAACACGACGCATCCCGCCAGATGACGTTCCTGGGGAAGGCTCATAGGGCAATTCTGCCCGCCCGCGAACTGAGGTACCGACCACTCTCAGCCTCCACGGGGCAATCGAGCAGTCCGAGGCGGGCGACCTGGCCGATCACGATCACCGCAGGGTTGCCTACCTGGGCATCGGCGGCGCGGCCGACGATGTCGCCGAGGGTACCGCGAGTGGTGCGCTGCTCGGGCGTCGTTCCGCGCTCCACTATGGCCACGGGCGTGTCAGCGGCAACCCCCGCGGCGATGGCGGCGGCGGTCATCCGGCCGAGGCGTCCGACGCCCATCAGCACCACCAGTGTCGACTTCGAATCCCGCATGATCGCCTGCGCGCGCTCACCCAAGACCTCGTGGCCCGTCATCACGTGAAAGGAGTCGGCCACTCCACGGTGCGTCACCGGGATGCCGGCTGCCGAGGCCGCGGCGACGGAGCTGCTGATTCCGGGGACCACCTCTACCGGGATCCCCGCGGCGCGGCAGGCCTGCACCTCTTCGCCGCCCCGGCCGTAGACGAACGGGTCGCCGCCCTTGAGCCGAACGACGACCCTTCCGAGGGCGGCCTGCTCTACGAGGATGCGATTGATCTCGTGCTGCGGCACCGGATGGTTGCCCGGATTCTTTCCGACGTCGATGATCTCGACGCCCTCGGCCAACTCATCCAGAACTCCGATGGGGCCGAGGCGATCGGTGACGACGACGTCAGCCTCGGACAGGGCCCGGCGACCTCGGACCGTAAGCAGGTCGACCGCTCCGGGGCCTCCCCCGACGAGCGTGACCCTGCCGTGCCCGGGGCCACGCGGCCGACGGCGGCGCAGGTCGATGGAGCCTTCCCGAAGGCGTGCGGCAAGCTCTTCCACGAGCGACTCGGTCAGCCGGTGTGCGAGCTGCGTCGCAATGCCGGCGCTGCGGCGCGGGTCGGCGGAGCCCTCGGTCGAGACGACGCCGACGAGTACCTCGCCGACTGTGCGCACCGCAGGGGTGCGGGCGCTGCCAAAAGACGCGTCGCCGGCGTTCACGCACCAGACGCGCCGGGCATCCGCCCAGCCTGCGACCGCGAGGTCGGTTTCAGGGCTGCCCGTCGCGGTGTGCACAAACCAGGCGCCGGCAAGATCGGATTCCTCGACACGGCGGGGCAGCCAGGAGATGAGGCCGCCCTCGAGCATCGAGTCAAAGGCCGGGACGAGTTCTGGAGCGACGACCACGACGATCGCGCCGTCGTGGCTGAAGCCACGCGCGCGCCTCGCGGAGACGCTGCCCCCGCCCACGACGAGTACCCTGCGGCCGAGCAGCTCGACGCCGATCATCGTGGTCACGCTGCGGCACCCTGCCGGGCGACGAGAACGATGCCCGCGACGACCATGGTCGGCCAGGCATTGAGATTCCGGGGTTCCCGGCCCATCGCATCCAGACAGATGCCTGTGCGGAGGTCGAAGACCTGCTTGTGCATGGGGGATGCCACGGTGGGGGCATCGCCCCGGCTGCCGACGATGCCGCGAGACATGACGAAGGCGCCGCTGTAGGGGTCTTTCTGGCAGAGGCCGTAGACCTCGCCCGACTCGAGCCGGAAGACGGCGACCTGTTTGCCGCCGATGAGGGCCGCCGAGCCACGGTCGATATAGAGGTCGTCGACCCGGCAGATCTCGATCCAGTCGACAGCCGAGGCTGCCGGGGCTGCCAGGGCGGTTGCTTCACGGGTCATCGTCGTACCTCCAGTGTCGTTCCTGCGATCTGCACCCGACTGCCGGGACGGCGGGCTTCTTCACGCTCGGCCTGCGTGGCGGGGCGGGGCTGTCCCCGTTCGCTGACGTATGCGAAGGAGTCGTCGGCGGTATCGGGCGCGTTTACAAACGAGGCGAACCGGCGCAGCTTCTCGGGGTCGTCCAGCGTGGCCTTCCACTCGTCCTCGTAGTTGAGAACATGCAGGGCCATGGCGGCGTCGAGGTCGGCGCCGATGCCGAGGGAGTCATCCAGCACGACGCTGCGAATGGCGTCGATGCCGCCCTCGATCTCCTGCACCCACGGGGCGGTGCGCTGCAGGCGGTCGGCCGTTCTGATGTAGTACATCAGGAACCGGTCGATCGTCGTAAGCAGCGTCGCGGTATCAAGGTCTTCGGCGAACAGCACCGCGTGGCGCGGGGTGAAGCCGCCGTTGCCGCCGACGTACATGTTCCAGCCGTTGTCGGTGGCGATCACGCCGACGTCCTTGCCCCGGGCCTCGGCACACTCCCGGGCACAGCCTGAGACGCCCATCTTGAACTTGTGCGGTGAGCGCAGGCCGCGGTAGCGCAGCTCGAGCTCGATTGCGAGGCTGACGGCATCCTGCACGCCGAACCGGCACCAGGTGGAGCCGACGCAGCTCTTGACCGTGCGCAGCGACTTGCCGTAGGCGTGACCGGATTCGAAGCCGGCGTCGACCAGGCGGCGCCAGATCGCGGGCAGCTGGTCTATCCGGGCGCCGAAGAGGTCGATGCGCTGGCCGCCGGTGATCTTCGTGTACAGCCCGAAGTCCTTGGCGACCTGGCCGATCGCCAGCAGGCCATCGGGGGTGACCTCCCCGCCGGGAATGCGCGGCACGACCGAGTAGGAGCCATCTTTCTGCAGGTTTGCCATGACGTGGTCGTTGGTGTCCTGCAGCGTCGCCTGCTCGCCGTCGAGGATGTGTCCGCCGCCGAGCGAGCTGAGAATCGAGGCCACGACCGGCTTGCAGATATCGCAGCCGCGGCCCGAGCCGTGGCGCGCGACGATCTCGGTGAACGTCGCGAGCCCCATGATGCGGATCGCCTCGAACAGCTGGGAGCGGCTGAGGTCGAAGTGCTCGCAGAGGGCCGTGCTGACCTCGACACCGGCGGCTTTGAGTTCTGTGCCGACCAACTTCTTCACCAGAGGTACGCAGGAGCCGCAGCTGGTGCCGGCGTTGGTACAGGACTTGACCTCGGAGAGGGTCGTGCAGGCGGAGTCCGTGACGGCGCAGCGGATCTCACCGGCGGTGACGTTGTTGCAGGAACAGACCACGGCATCCGCGGGCAGCTCAAGATCGGTGCCGCCGACCGAGCCCTCCGGCAGCAGGAAGTTCGCCGGGTCGACGCCGAGCTCGCGACCGACCATGGGCCGCAGCGATGCATAGGCCGAGGCGTCGCCCACGAGCACACCGCCGAGCAGGATGCGCGCGTCGTCGCTGAGCACCAGCTTCTTGTAAACGCCGGCCACCGGGTCGGCGTAGACGACCTCAAGTGCGCCGGGGGTCTCACCGAACGCGTCGCCGAAGCTGGCGACATCGACGCCGGTGAGCTTGAGCTTGGTCGAGAGGTCGACGCCCGGGAACGTGGCGCTGCCGCCGAGCAGGCGGTCGACGACGACCTCGGCCATCGAGTAGCCGGGGGCCACGAGGCCGTGGCAGACGTCGTCGATCGCCGCGACCTCGCCGATCGCCCAGATGCTGGGGTCGGCAGTGCGGCAGGCCTCGTCGACCGCGACGCCGCCGCGGGTGCCGGTGGCAAGGCCGGAGGTGCGAGCGAGCTCGTCACGAGGGCGGATGCCCACGGCGAAGACCACTACGTCGGCCGGCAGGGTGCCGCCGTCTTCGAACCAGAGTCCGCCGACGTTTCCGAGCGCGTCGGAGGTGACGGCGGTGGTGCGGGAGTTCAGCCTGACCTCGACGCCGAGGCGGCCGATCAGTCGGCGAAGGGCCTCGCCGCCGCCCGCATCCACCTGGGCTGACATCAGGCGGCCGGAGGACTGAACGACGGTGGCTCCTGCGCCGAGGGCCTGCAGGGCGCCCGCGGCCTCGAGGCCGAGCAGCCCGCCGCCGACGACGGCGCCGCGCACCGGGCGGCCGAGGGCGGCCGCACGCTCGGCGACCCACTCGCCGAGGCGAACGACGTCGTCGATCGTGCGGTAGACGAAGACACCGGCGACGTTCGTGCCCGGGATCGCCGGCAGGGCGGCGGAGCTGCCGGTGGCCAGCACGAGGTTGTCATAGGACTCGATGCGGCCGCTCGCGCTCGTCACGGTCTTGGCGTCGCGGTCGATGGAGGTGATGGCGTCTCCGCCGATGAAGCTGACGGACGGGTCAGACCAGAGCTGCGGTACGCCGAGCGCCAGCGCCTCGGGGGCTTTGCCTGCAAAGTAGGAGGTGAGGCCGACCCGGTCGTAGGGCTTGTGTGCCTCGTCGCCGAAGACGGTGATGCGCCACGCTCTCTCGCTCCCGCTGTCGCTGTCGCGGGAGCGGAGAGTCTCGATCAGCCGGTGGGCGACCATGCCGGCTCCGACCACAACGAGGTGTCGCAGCTCGGGCGGTTGGGGGGTCATTTCTGAACCGTAGCCAGCCGAGGTTTCGTCGTTGTGCGACATCTGTTTCCCGTCCGAGACATTTACCTCACAGGGGTACTGAGAGGGCAGTGAGAACACATGGGCCGGCGGACTCCACCCGAGAGCAGCTCCAGCGGCTGTCTTCGACTCTAGGAAGGCGATGTTTCCACCGGGGGTGCAGGTCTGTTTCGTCGAGGAAAGATTCTTCGCACGCGAGCGGGCCGGTGATTGTGAGAAGGAGTGAGTGTCACACGGAGCAGCGTCTGCCTGCGTTCTCCGTCACGTTTAGAAGAGATGCGGGCCTTCACGTCGCACAGCGACGCACGAGGCTGCTCGGTTCCGCGGTGGCTGCGGCGGCGACGCGACTACTGCAGGGCAGAGGTGAGACGGGCGAGGTTGTCGAGGATCGTGGAGAAGAGCGGCTGTTTCTTCCACTCGTCCCGCGTCAGTTCGCGGCTCCTCGACCGGTAGCCGTTCTCGACCTGCCGCATCTCGGTAACAAACGAGCGCCCGCGAACCATGAGCGACACCTCCATATTGAGGCTGAACGAGCGCATGTCCATGTTGCTCGAGCCGATCACGGCCACATCGTCGTCAATGGTGAAATGCTTCGCGTGCAGGATAAAGGGTTTCGGATACAGGAAGATCCGCACCCCGACGTTCAGCAGCTCCTCGTAGTAAGAGCGCTGCGCGTGATAGACGAGCGCTTGATCGCCGACCTCTGAGACGAACAGGTGCACCTCGACTCCGCGCTGGGTGGCCGTCGTGATCGCGTACATCATCGCCTCATCCGGCACGAAGTACGGGGTCGTGATGACTATTCGTTCCTGGGCGTAGTACAGCAGGGCCAGAAAGAGCCTGAGGTTGTTCTCTCCCTTGAATCCCGGCCCGCTCGGTACGACCTGACAGTCCACGGTGTGTGGCGCCGTCAGAGGCAGGTTGCGAATGGGCTGATCGGTCTCTCTCATCAGCAGCACGTTTGTCTCGGAGTACCAGTCGGTGATGAAGATCGCATTCAACCCGGTCACGATGGGTCCCTCCAGCCGCGTCATCAGATCCTGCCACTGGAGTCCCCGCCTGATGTTGCGCCGCTTGTTGTAGCCCCGGTCGATGATGTTTTGCGACCCCATGTAGCCGACGCTGCCGTCGATCACCAGCACCTTGCGGTGGTTGCGCAGATCCGGCCGCTGATACTTACCCTTCAGCGGCTGAACAGGAAGCATGAATGACCACTCGACGCCGAGGTCGTTCAACTTTCGGATGGTGCGGCGATGATGCGGCGAGCGGATCGATGCGATGTGGTCGAGCAGCACCCGCACCGTGACGCCCCGGCTGACAGCCGCGCCCAGGGCATCGAAGAACGGCGCCGAGGTCGAATCGTAGGCCATGATGTAGAACTCGCAGTGCACGTAGCGCGTGGCCCGGTCGATGTCAGCGGCCATAGAGCCGAGGGCTCGTTCATAGTCGCCCACCAGGCTGGCCAGGTTTCCACCGACCAGGGGCATGGACCCCAGGTTGCGGTTCAGCTCGGCGACAGACTCGAGCCACTCGGGCCACTCGTCATCCTTCTGTACCTGCTCAATTCCCTCTGTCGTCTCGAGGATGAAGGTATTGATGGCCTGCTGCTTGTCCCGCCGCTTTTTCGGCAGCTTATAGCTGCCGATCAAGAGAAACGCGAGCACGCCGAGATAGGGGATGAAGAAGATCGCGAGCAGCCAGCCCATCGCTGCGGCGGGCTTGCGATTGCGCGGAACGACGATGATGGCGATCACGCGGATGGCGAAGTCGATGACTCCCAGCACCAGAACGACGATGGTGCCGAAGTTAATCGAGTCCATTCGTTCCTCCCGCGGGAAACCGGTGCCTGCAGAAAACCCCGGAGGCTACTCGAACCAACCGTAGCGGCTAGGAGCGGGGCAGGCCTTCACCGGCGGAAGACGCGGCTGTTGCGTCGGCACGCCTTGCCCGTTCCTCGGTTTCGATGCGACTGAACGCACGACGCTCATGCTTGTCTGCCCGAAGGATCACGAACATCACGAGCCAGAAGATGAGCCCGACCAAAACGGTAGGGGCGAGGGCTCCGATGGCGCTGAGGAAATCATTCATGTCACTATGAGGCTACCCCGGGCTGCCTGTGACGATGCCGAAGATTCCCTGTCCCAGGAAGTAGACGCCGACACCGCCGACGACGATCCAGATCATGATCCGGCCCTGGCTGATCTTCTTGTCGCCATTGTTCTTTTTGTCTTCGGGTAGGTAGCTCATTCGTGTCTCTTTCGTCGGGATTCTGAAGACTACTTGACCAGCGGGAACAGGATGGTCTCCCGGATTCCCAAGCCGGTGAGCGCCATCAGGAGCCGGTCGATGCCCATGCCCATGCCGCCCGAGGGAGGCATCCCGAACTCCAAGGCCCGGAGGAACTCCTCATCAAGGCGCATGGCCTCGCCGTCCCCGGCGGCGCCGAGCAGCGCCTGCTCCACAAAGCGCTGGCGCTGGATGACCGGGTCGACCAGCTCTGAATAGGCGGTGGCCAACTCGAAGCCTCGAATGTAGAGGTCCCACTTCTCGACCACTCCGGGGATGCTGCGGTGGGCCCTAGTGAGCGGGCTGGTCTCAATCGGGAAGTCCATGACGAAGGTGGGTGCAGTGAGAGCGTCTTTGACAAAGTGCTCCCACAGCTCCTCGACGAGCTTGCCGTGGTTCGGCAGGTGCACCTCGACGCCCTCGGCCTCGGCCAGAGCGGCGAGCTCGGCGACCGACGTTTCGGGAGTGATCTCGATTCCGGCGGCCTCCGAAAGAGAGCCGTACATGCTGATGCGGTCCCAGTTGCCGCCGAGGTCGTACTCGGTGCCGTCTGCCCAGGTAACGACGTGCGAACCCGAGACCACGAGGGCGGCATTCTGGATCATCGTCTGGGTGAGCTCGGCCATCGAGTTGTAGTCTCCATAGGCCTCATACAGCTCGAGCATCGCGAACTCGGGCGAGTGCGTCGAGTCGGCACCCTCGTTGCGGAAGTTGCGGTTGATCTCGTAAACCCGGTCGATGCCGCCCACGACGGCTCGCTTCAGGAACAGCTCGGGAGCGATGCGCAGAAACAGCTCGGTGTCGAAGGCGTTGCTGTGCGTGGCGAACGGGCGAGCCGCTGCACCGCCGTGCATGACCTGGAGCATCGGCGTCTCGACCTCGATGAAATCGCGGTCGGTGAAGGTCTTTCGGAGTGAAGCCACGACGGCGGCTCGAGTGCGCACCACGGTGCGGGCCGACTCCCTGACGATGAGGTCGAGGTAGCGGGAGCGCACCCGGGTCTCCTCGCTGAGTTCGGTGTGCAGGTTCGGCAGGGGCAGGAGCGCCTTGGCTGCGATCTTCCACTCGGCGACCATCACCGAGAGTTCGCCGCGGCGGCTCGAGACGACCTCACCGGAGACGAAGACATGATCGCCGAGGTCGACGAGTTCCTTCCAGAGGGCGAGGGCGTCCTCGCCCACCGCGGCAAGCGAGACCATGGCCTGGATGCGGCTGCCGTCGCCAGACTGCAGCGAGGCGAAGCAGAGCTTGCCGGTGTTGCGGAGGTGCACGATGCGGCCGGCGATGCCGACCACGTCTCCCGTGACATCGTCTGCCACAAGCTCGGCGTACTTCGCGCGAACGACCGGGATCGTGGTGGTCACGGGGACACTCACCGGGTAGGCCTCGGCTCCGGAGGCGATCAGTCGCTCCCGCTTGGCGAGCCGTACCGACTTCTGCTCGGCGACCTCGGCAACGCTGCCGAACTCGCTTTCTGAATCGTCGATACTGGCTGTCTCGCTGGGGGTGCTGGTGTTCTCGCTCATACTGGCGTGGATCTCCTTGTTCGCCTTGAGTTTACCGGCACCGACTACGCGAGGTAGATGGCCGCGTTGTCGATCAGCCGGATGGCACCGACGCGGGCCGCCACGATCGCCGTCGCCGGACCTCGGTAGTCGTCGTCGACAGGCAGGAAAGTGGCCGGGTTCACGACACCGAAGTAGTCGACAGTGACGAGCGGCTCTCCCATAGAGACCGACTGGGCGGCGGCGATGACGGCGTCGATTCCCAGGTCGGCTGCAGATCCGGCAGCCTCGAGCATATGGGCCAGAACGATCGCGGCCCGGCGCTCGCGCTCATCGAGGAACCGATTACGGCTGGACAGCGCCAGGCCGTCGTCCTCGCGCACCGTCGGGACGACCTCGAACGAGATCGGGAAATTCAGATCGGTCAGCATGCGGTTCACCAGGAAGGCCTGCTGGGCATCCTTCTGGCCGAACACATAGACGTCTGGCCGGATGATGTTCGCCAGCTTGGTGACGACGGTGAGCACGCCATCGAAGTGGCCGGCGCGGGTGCGACCCTCGAACAGTCCGCCGACACGACCTGCCGACACGATCGTGTCGGTGGTGCCGTGCGGGTAGATCTCCGCCGGGGTCGGAGCGAACACGAAGGTGGTGCCGGTGCCCTTGAGCGCCCGAAGGTCGGCGGCCAGATCGCGCGGGTAACGCGTGAGATCTTCCGTGGGTGCGAACTGGGTCGGGTTCACGAAGATCGAGACGACCACGATGTCACCGCGCTTCTTGGCCCTCTTCACCAGGGCCAGATGCCCGGCATGCAGGGCGCCCATGGTGGCCACGAAACTCACCTTTGGGAAAGGCGTTCCGGCGGCCACCAGCCGTGACTTCTCCTCGGCAATGAGGGCACGAATTCCGGTGATGGTCTCGGCTACTGCGGGCACGGTGATGCTCCTAAATATCGCAGCCCGGAGGTATTCCCCCGACGACCGCCTCGTTCGATGCTAGCGGTACTCAGACTGGGGCTTCGGCCCTGCGCCTCAGTCGAAGCGCAGGCCGAGGTCATCGTCGAAACCGGAAACTGCCCTCGATTCAGCATTGCCGCGTGCCCGCTGGAGGGCATTCTCGACCGCCGAACGCACGAGGGGGCCCAGAACGCTTCCCGGAGAGTCGAACCCGATGCCGGCAAGAAGCCCGGTGGCCTGGTCGACAATTGCACGGGAGAACGTGGTGGCGGTCTCGATGGCTTCGGCATAGACGCTTCGGTCGCCTTCGGCAACGACCACAGGTTCGCCGCCCATCTCCACGACCAGCGCCTGGCCGATCGGCAACACCGGTCCAGGGGCTGTGACCGCGAAATAGCAGCCCGCGAGGCGCGACAGGTCGACGCTGGTTCCCGTGAACTGCATGGCCGGATGAACCGCCAAGGGAATCACGCCTGCCGCCAACGCCGGCGCCAGCACCGTGATGCCGAGACCGGGCGCGGTGTGCATAACCAGCTGGCCGGCCTGCCAGGCACCGGTGACGGCCAGACCCTCGATCAGGCTCTCGAGCTCTGACTCGGGGACCGCGAGAATGACCAGTTCGCTGCGTTCGATCAGCTCGGGGATTTCAAGAATCGGCACGCCCGGCAGCATCGCGTCGGCACGATCGCGACTCGCCTCGGAGATCGCCGTGATGCCCACGATCGCGTGACCGGCGCCGGCGAGCGCTGCCCCGAGCACAGGGCCGACCTTGCCCGCACCGATGATGCCGACGCCGAGCCGGCCGCTGCGCGCGCTGGGTTTGTGGGATGGCTGGGGCCTCATCGGGCGGCTCCGATCTGTTCGGCTGTGGGCTCTTCGGCTGTGGGCTCTTCGGCTGTGGTCTCGACCATCGCGGCGGAGATGGCTGCGAATGCGGTGTGCGCGTCATCCGCCGTCGGGATACCGACTACACAGGCTATCGGGCCGGGCACGGTGTGCAGCCTGAGCTGGGCAAGGCCCAGACACCGGCGCACCGGGCCCTGCCGGAAGTCAAGGCTCTGCAACCGGGCCAGGGGCACGACGACGAAAGACCGGGACGGGCCGCCCTGGCGAATCAGGACCGCGTCTGCGCTCACGGCAAAGGCGGTTCGTCGCCAGGATAGCGGCCGAAGCCAGAATGCGCGGACCGGCGCTGCCACGAATTCGATTCCTCCGGTGGAATCGGGCGGACCATTCATGCGACCGGAACCGAGAAGGCCCGCCCTGATGGCTCCGGGGGCAGCGAGTGCCGCGCTTCCCGGCAGCAGCAGGGCCAGCACCCGCTCGACGTCGGCAACCCTGCCCACCGGAAGCACGATGGCCGACTCTTTTGAGCGCGCGTGATGTGGCCCGTGGCCGGCCCGGTTGATTCGCACTGACCACCAGCCGAGGGGGCGCCAGAGCACTCTTTGAAATACCTCGACGGCGTGGATGCGCCCGGGCGGCAGGGTTTCATTCGACACGGTGAAGAGGCCATAGCCGATCCGCACCCCGTCGGAACTGCCTACGATGCTGAACCGCAGGGAGCTCGTGAAGTGGGAGTAGAAGTAGCCCAGCCCGCCCAGGATCACCGGCACGAGCAGCAGCGCGAAGGTGAGCCCCTCATCGAGCACTGTTCCAGTAATGAGCGCGCCGATCAGCAGCAGAAAGCCCACTGTTGACCACCGAAGGAGAATCGAGCCGACGAGCCTTGCCGTCGGGATATTCACGAGGGAGCCAGCCGGAACCGCCGGATCTGCGGGCCGGTCACGCGTCTTCTCAGTCGCCGGATCTGCCGGCGGAGGGCCGCCAGCGAGCCTCAGGATCTCCTGCCGCAGCTTCTCGACCTCACCGCCGCGAAGGTAGGAGAGCTGCACGGTGGAGTCCTGACCTGCCACGCTCAGCTCCAGCCGGGCGGCCCCGAACAACCGGGCCAGGGTGGGCCGGGTGATGACAATGTCTTGGATCCGGTCGAGCCGGGCCTTGCGATTCGTGCGAAACAGGATGCCGCTCTTGACCTCGACGGCCTCGGCGTTGATCCGGTAGAGGTGCATCCGCCACGACAGGGTGAACGCGGCGACGCCGATCAACAAGACGGTGATAACGATGCCGAGAGCCCAGCCGAGCTGGCCTCGCTCGTAGATTTCGACGACAAAATTGTCAACGTCAGGACTGCCGACCGCCGTTTCAACGATGCGCTCCCGAAAGCTGGCGAGGATGAACCCGAGAACGGCGATGAAGGCGATGCCGCCCCTGAGCAGTGGCGTTGCAGGATGCAACCTCTTCCACTCGCCCTCCGATGTCACAGCCCGGCCCTCGGATGTCACAGCCCGGACCGACGGCTCTCGGCGAGGGAGACGAGGTGGTCTCGCAGCGCATCGGCCTCCGCGACCGGCAGCCCGGGCAGGGTCACACCGGTGGACGCGGCGGCGGTGACGAATTTGAGCTCGGCGAGCCCGAACATCCGGTCGATCGGACCACGATTGATGTCGATCAGCTGCATGCGGCCGTAGGGCACGGCCACCACCCGATGGAACATGATGCCGCGGCGAAAAAGCAGGTCGTCAGGTCTCAGCCGGTAGCCGAGGGCGCGCACGCGACGCGGAGCCACCGCGAGCATGATGACCGTGACCACGGTGAATACAGCCGGCGCGATCCAGCCGAACGTCTGCCCCCACGATGTATTCACCGCCAGCAGCGTCGCGCCTCCTACCGTGACGAGGCCGAAGATGGCGATCGAAACAAGCTCGAGCGCCAGGTACTTCGGACTGATCCGCCGCCAGTCGTCGCCGGTATCAGTGAGCACCGGCCGGGCCACCGTCCCGGGACTTGTGCTCGGAGTCATCCGGCGGCAGGGAGCACAGTTGCTCGGCGACGAGACCCGCGATGAGCAGCACGACCCCGGCGACCGCCGTGCCGATGGCTAGCCAGAGGGCCGTCACGCCCGGCAGGATGGGCCGGGACAGGGAATAGGCGACGAGACCCACGCCGATGCCGCCGATTAGACTGCCGGCCAGGCTCGAGGCCTTGGCCAGCACCACCACGCGCATTGCCTGGAAGGGGTTGATGGGGCCGCGCTGACGGGACCGCACCGCCCTGTAGATCGGAATCGCGGCGGCGAGCACGACAGCGGCCACGACGACGAGGGTGATGGGCACGGTCACGGGCGGCGACAGCGTCGCCGCTCCCGCAGACGCCAGCCCGAGCTGGAGGAGGAACCCGACGATGGCGCCCCCGGCGCCGAGGCTTACGAGAAGGAGCGGACCGGTGCGCTTCATGCTGCGGCTCCGCCGGGGCCGGGAATTGCGTCCTCAGGGCGCGCCTCACCGGCGGTCTGGGCCAGAAGCTCGCGAACGCTGCCGCGGCCGGGCAGCTCGGCCGCAGTGTCGATCTCGAGCCAGGGCGCGAGCACGAAGTCGCGCTGCCAGGCCTCCGGGTGCGGCAGGATCAGCCGCTCGTCGTTCACGACGGCCGTGCCGTAGGTGATGATGTCGATGTCGAGGGTGCGGTCGCCCCAGCGCTCGACACGAACGCGACCGTGATCGTCCTCGATCGCGTTCACCGCGGCCAGCAGGTCGTGCGGCGTCAGCGTGGTGTGAACGATGACGCACGCGTTCAGGTAGCCGGGGGCGTCGGGATCCACGCCATCCGGTTTCACCGCCACGGAGGCGAAGAGGCTGGAGGCGGCCACGACGCTGACGGCGATGAGGCCGTCGATGTCGGCAATTCCCTGCCGGATAAGGGCGCGGCGATCACCAAGGTTGCTGCCGAGGGCGATCACCGCCTCGACGCCCTCGGTCTCGGCGTCGAGGTTCACCGGCGAGCCGCTCATGCGCTTACCTCTGATGGCACGGCTGGTCGCGACCTGAGGATGCTGATGGCGACGTCGCCGAATGGAACCGTGATCGGGGCATCCGGCTTGTGCACGGTGACCCGCACGCGCCGGGCGACCGGGTGGGCCAGAACGACCTGCGCGATGCGCTCGGCGAGGGTCTCGATCAGGTCGACGGGCTCGCTGGACGCAGCCTCGACCACCTCGACCGCAAGCTCGCCGTAGTGCAGCGTTCGGGCCAGGTCGTCGCCCGCAGCGGCGAGAGAGGTGTCGAGCCAGACGGTGAGATCGATGAGGAAGACCTGCCCGTTCTCCCGCTCGAAGTCGAAGACCCCGTGGTGCGCGAAGACCTCCAGCCGGGTCAGCGTCAGGGTGTCGAGTTCGATTGAATTCTCAGGCATTGGATCCCCATCGCCAGGCATCGGATACGTCCAAGGCGGCCCGGGCCTCGGCAACACTGTGAACCCGCACGGCCCAGACCCCGCGGGAGCCGGCGAGGGCCGCCACGATCGTGGAGGGAAAGTCTCTGCCCTCGGGCGGCACACCCGCGGGCAGCAACTCACCGATGAAGCGCTTGCGGGAGGCCCCAACGAGCAGGGGAAGACCGAGGGAGGCGAGCTCGTCCAGTCGGCCCAGCAACTGCCAATTGTGTTCGCTCATCTTGGCGAAGCCAAGCCCCGGGTCGAGAATCAGCTTGGCCGGGTCGACACCGCGCACGATAAGTTCCGCCGCGCGCTGTTCCAGCTCGCGCCGGACATCGGTGACCACATCGCCGTAGGCGGCGGCCGCGTTCATCCCCGCGCTGTGTCCACGCCAGTGCATCACGACGAAGGGCAGTCCGGTATCCATGACGACATCTGCCATGTCTGGGTCGGCCAAGCCGCCGGATACGTCGTTGATGAGGGCCGCCCCGGCCGCCGCCGCCGCCGCCGCCGTGGCCGCGTTCATGGTGTCGACACTCACCGCGAAACCAGCCTGAGCCAGCTCGCGGATGATCGGCAGGACGCGGCGCAGTTCTTCAGCGACGGGTACCCGGGCGGCACCGGGGCGGGTGGACTCCCCGCCGACGTCGATCATGTCGGCACCGTGGCCGACCATTGCTGCGGCGTGGGCGAGGGCGGCCTCGATCTCCTCGAATCGGCCTCCGTCACTGAAGGAGTCGGGCGTCACGTTGAGGATGCCCATGATCTGGGTGCGGTGCAGGTCGTCGAGGCGCACCTGTGGCTCCGGGACGGCCGGGGTAGTTCGCCCGCCCCGCTGCCGCGGGCGAACGAGAGGATACTGAACCATCAGAGTCCTGCCCCAGCGGTGAATCCACTGTTGATAAGGCCCATCAGCTCCGCTCGAGCCACCGGGGAGGAAAGCGTGCCCCGGCTCGCGATGGTGACGACGCTTGAGTCGACCTGTCGGCTGCCGCGCGTTCGAACGCAGCCGTGCCGGGCATCCAGGACCACGAGCACTCCGTTCGGCGCCAAGGCCAGATCGATGGTGTCGGCTATCTGCTCGGTGAGTCGCTCCTGAAGCTGCGGCCGAGTAGCCAGAGTGTCGATGACCTGCGCGAGGCGGCCGAGCCCGGCGATGCGGTCACTCGGGATGTAGGCCACGTGCGCGGTGCCGGTAAACGGCAGCAGGTGGTGCTCGCACACCGAACGGAATGCGATGCCGCGCACGAGGACCGGCTCATTCGCCGAGGGCTGCCCGGTGAGGGTGGAAACCGGAGGTGCCGGAACCGGGAACGTCTGCACGAGGTGGGTAGCCGCGTCAGCGCCCACCCCCGCAAAGAACTCGGCATAGGCGTCTGCCACCCGCGTGGGGGTCGCGACAAGCTCTTCGCGGTCTGGGTCCTCACCGATTGCCAACAGAATCTCGCGAATCGCCGCCGTTATTCGGTCTCGGTCAAAATTGCCCATGTTGTCGATGCTCCATCGCTTGCCACCCTGCTCGAGCGGGCAGCGCCTAGGCCGTCGCCGGACGCGGGGATGCCCGCGGCGCGCGAGTCTGCGGCTCGGCGTCGGGCTCGGGGTGCGAGGAGATTCCCCCCTCGGTCGACGCCACGTCAACAGCGGCCTTGGGCGCGCGGTAGTCGACCGGAGGAACGGCAGAGACCGGCCGACGGTCGCTGGAAAGCCACTGCGGGCGCGGCGTCAGCTTCTTGATGTCAGCAAAGATGACGGCGAGCGCATCGTGGTCGAGGGTCTCGTGCTCGAGCAGCTCGAGCGCCAGACGGTCGAGAATCGCCCTGTTGTCATTCAAGACGGTCCAGGCCTCGTCGTGGGCGGCCTCGATGAGGGCACGTACCTCGTTGTCGACCTTCTCGGCCATCCGGTCGGAGTAGTCGCGCTCGTGGCCCATGTTGCGGCCGAGGAACATCTCCCCCGACGCGGCGCCGAGCTTGACTGCGCCGATGTCGGCGGACATGCCGAACTCGGTCACCATCTTGCGTGCCGTGGACGTGGCCTTCTCGATGTCATTGGATGCGCCCGTGGTCGGGTCGTGAAACACGACCTCCTCGGCGACGCGGCCGCCCATGGCATAGGCGAGCTGGTCGAGGAGTTCATTGCGGGAGACCGAGTACCGGTCTTCCAGCGGCAGCACCATCGTGTAGCCGAGCGCCCGGCCCCGGGGCAGGATGGTGACCTTGGTCACGGGATCCGTGTTGTTCATGGCCGTGGCGACCAGGGCGTGACCGCCCTCGTGATACGCGGTGACGAGCTTCTCGTGGTCGCGCATGATGCGGGTTCGGCGCTGCGGACCGGCGATGACGCGGTCGATGGCCTCATCCAGTGCGCGGTTGTCGATCAGCTGCGCATTCGAGCGGGCCGTCAAGAGAGCTGCTTCGTTCAGTACGTTGGCGAGGTCGGCACCGGTGAAACCGGGGGTCTTTCTGGCGACGACCTCAAGGTCGACACCGGCGGCCAGGGGCTTGCCCTTGCCGTGCACCTCAAGGATCTTGCGACGGCCTACCAGATCTGGGGCGTCGACGCCGATCTGACGGTCGAAGCGTCCCGGGCGCAGCAGCGCCGGGTCGAGGATGTCGGGGCGGTTCGTCGCCGCGATCAGGATGACGTTGGTCTTGACGTCGAAGCCGTCCATCTCGACGAGGAGCTGGTTGAGGGTCTGCTCGCGCTCGTCATGGCCGCCGCCCATTCCGGCCCCGCGGTGCCGGCCGACGGCGTCGATCTCGTCGATGAAGATGATAGCGGGCGAGTTCTCCTTGGCCTGCTGGAACAGGTCACGCACCCGGCTTGCACCGACGCCGACGAACATCTCGACGAAGTCAGAACCGGAGATCGCGTAGAACGGCACTCCGGCCTCGCCCGCGACGGCGCGGGCAAGCAGGGTCTTGCCTGTTCCGGGAGGGCCATACAGCAGCACGCCCTTGGGGATACGAGCGCCGACAGCCAGGAACTTTGCAGGTTCCTGAAGAAAGTCCTTGATCTCTTCGAGCTCCTCGAGAGCCTCGTCAGCGCCTGCGACGTCGGCGAAGGTGACCTTCGGGCTCTCCTTGGAGACCAGCTTTGCCTTGGACTTGCCGAATTGCATGACCTTGTTGCCACCGCCCTGCATCCGGGACAGCAGAAACCAGAACACGGCAACGATCAGGATGACGGGCAGCATGATGCCCAAAAGGCTCATGAACCAGTTCGTCTGCGGGACCTCGTCGTTGAATCCGCCGGTCGGGTTCGCGGCGGTGACGGCGTTGACGACCTCGGTGCCGCGGGGGGCTACGTAGTAGAACTGCACCCGGGTGCCGAGGTCGGGCTGGGCGCTGGACAGGGTTAGGTCGACGCGCTGTTCGCCGTCAATGATGGCCGCCGAGACTACCTGGCCGGTTCGGAGCAGTTCAAGACCCTTGTTGGTATCGACCGGCCGGAAACCGCCGCCGGTGATCAGGCCGAAGCCGACCCACAGGGCGATGGCACCGATCAGGATGTAAGGAATGGGAGATCTAAGGATCTTTTTAACGTTCATGTCTCTTCATCGTCGTAAAGCCCCGGCCGGGAGAACCGACGCTGGGGCGCGCTCAAGGGGAAGTGTGAGATAAGGGTACCCGGGCCACACTGGGCGCTGGCCGCGTGTTCCCCGTGGGCGTAACGAGCATCCGGTAAGCAAGCCCTGTGAATCGCAGCCTAGGAATAGATGTGCGGGGCGAGCACTGCCACATCGCGGAGGTTGCGGTACCGCTCGTTGTAGTCGAGTCCGTAGCCGACAACGAAGTCGTTCGGGATCTCAAAACCGACGTAGCGCACGTCGACGACGACCTTCGCGGCGAGGGGCTTGCGGAACAGGGCGCAGATCTCAACGCTTGCGGCCCCACGGCTCCGAAGGTTGCCCAGCAGCCAGGTGAGCGTGAGCCCCGAGTCGATGATGTCTTCGACGATCAGGACCTTGCGCCCCGAGAGGTCGGAGTCGAGATCCTTCAGGATGCGCACCACGCCGCTCGACTGGGTGCCGGCACCGTAGGAGCTCACGGCCATCCAATCCATGTCGATGGGCAGCTTCAGCTCCCGGGCGAGGTCGGCCATCACCATGACGGCACCCTTGAGTACGCCGACCAGCAGCAGGTTCTCCCCCTGGTAGTCAGCCTCGATTTCGCGGGACATCTCGGCGATCCGCGCATGGATCTCCGCCTCGGTATGCAGCACCTGGGTCAGGTCTGCCTTGATGTCTGCCGAGTCCATTTACGATTCCCCTTTTGTTTCGAACAGGTCTTTGGTGGAGGCGAAGACCAGCCGGTGCGCCTCCCGTTTAACTCTAATGCCGGGCAGGTCGACGCCCGCCTGCCCGTGCCAATCGGTCACGAGGGCCGCGACCGCCAGGGTCTGCGCCCGGCTGAGGCTGACGCCGAATTCGCTGAGCGTGACGAAGCGGATGATCCGGTTCGTCAGGGCGGCCGGGTTCGCCGTGAGGGCTGGAACCGAAATGGCGATTCCGGCTTCAGCGTGCTCGACGATCTCCTCGATGATCTCCTCGACCATGCCGTCGAGGGCATCGGAATCCTCACGGAGCTGCTGGGCCGTGCGGGCCAGCGCCAGGGCGATACCCGGGCCGAGTTCCGCCTCCAGCATCGGCAGCACGCGCTGGCGCACGCGAACCCGGGCGTAGGCGAGATCGAGGTTGTGCGGGTCGTTCCACGGTTCGAGTCCTGCATCGGCGCACGCGGCCACGGTCGTCTCCCGACGCACGCCCAGCAGCGGCCGCAACAGGCCGTCTCGAACGGAGTCCATGCCGCTGAGGCTCGTGGGGCCAGCGCCGCGGGCGAGGCCGAGCAGCACCGTCTCGGCCTGATCGTCGAGGGTGTGGCCGAGAAGAACTGCGATGGCCCCGAGCTCACGGCGAACGTCTGCAAGGGCTGCGTAGCGGGCATCCCTGGCCGAGGCCTCCGGCCCGCCCGCGAACGTCGACACATCCACGCGACGAACGACCACCGGGGCGAGCCCCAGAGCCTCGGCCGCAGTGGCCGCGCGGGCGGCCACTGCGGCCGAGGCGTCCTGCAGGCCGTGATCGATAATGACAACACCTGCCCGAAGGCCAGCGCGCGGGGCCTCGAACGCCGTGGCTGCGGCCAGGGCAAGCGAGTCCGGGCCGCCGCTGAGCGCGACCAGCACGAGGGCAGGCTCACCCTGTGCTGCGGCGGCCAGGGCCTCCCGCACCGCACGCCGCACATCGGCGATGGCCGGGGTGAGCCGTGGGCGACGTTCCGGAGCAGCGGGAGTGGGCATCCAGTAACGTTATTGCAGTTCAGGATCACACATCGAGGGAGAACCGCCGGCATGACCGCATACGACGCGATTATTGAGATTCCCAAGGGAAGCCACAACAAGTACGAGGTCGATCACGTAACGGGGCGCGTATTCCTCGACCGCGTGCTCTTCACGTCATTCGTCTACCCGACCGACTACGGATTCTTCGAGAACACCCTCGGTCTCGACGGCGACCCGGTAGACGTGCTCGTGCTGCTCGAGTACCCGCTGTTCCCCGGCGTCGGCGTGAGCGTTCGCCCCGTCGCCGTCTTCAACATGACGGATGACGGCGGCAGCGATGCCAAGGTCATCGCGGTGCCGGCCAAAGACCCGCGCTGGGCCCACATCCAGGACATCACCGACATTCCGGACAACACCCGGAAAGAGATCGAGCACTTCTTCGAGCACTACAAGGACCTAGAGCCCGGCAAATGGGTCAAGACCGAGGGCTGGGGCGACGCCGCCGAGGCTGACCAGATCATTCAGGACGGCATCGCCAAGCTCGCCGCCGAGGGCGCGCACTAGCCCCCAGCCGGTTTAGAAGAGGGTGGCCGAACTGTCGGGCTGTGTCGTTACCGGCTCGGGCAGTTCGGTCAGATGCGGTTTGGCAACCGTGGGTGCGGGGGCACCCGGCCAGCCGGGGCCCGCCGGCACCGCCGTCTTGTTCTGATACGCCGTAGCGGCGCCTCGGGCACGCACATCGGCCGCCTCGTTCAGCACGTGGTTGGCGTGCCCCTTGACCCATTCGAAGGTCACGGCACGACCGCGCAGCGCGTCGTCGAGCTCCTTGATGATCTCGACGTTCAGCACTGGCTTGCCGTCGGCCTTTCGCCAGCCGCGGCGCTTCCAGCCCGGCATCCACTCGGTCGCCGTCTTGATGACGTACTGGCTGTCGCACAGGATGTGCAGGGGCTCGGTCTCGGCCACGGTCGCCCGCAGCAGCTCCAGTACCGCGGTGAGCTCGCCGATGTTGTTGGTGGCCCGCGGCCAGCCGCCGGCCGCCCAGCGGTCGTCGTCGACGAACCAGGCCCACCCGCTGGGTCCCGGGTTGCCGAGGGCCGATCCGTCGGCGGCGGCGATGATCGTCATGATGTCTGGGGGCTTTCTTCTGGGCGAGCGGGCGAGTTCTGGGACGTGCTTAGAAGTTCACTCCGCGGTCGGCCATGAACGGGCGCGGGTTCTGCGGCGATCCATTGACCCGGGTCTCGAAGTGCACGTGGCAGCCCGTGGAGTTTCCGGTCGATCCGGCGTAGGCGATGAGCTGGCCGGCGTCGACCTGCTGGCCGTAGCGTGCCACGAGCGAGGAGTTGTGGCCGTAGCTGGTCAGGACGCCGCCGCCGTGGCTGATCTGAACGTTGTTGCCGAGACCGCCGTTGTAGCCGGAGTAGCTCACAGTGCCGCTGCCGGCCGCGTAGACCGCAGCCCCACAGGTGCCGCCCCGGTAGACGAGGTCGATACCCGCGTGCAGGCGGTAGCCGCCGTCGACAGGGTTCACCCGCATGCCGAACTCGTCGCTCGAGTACGAGCCTGGGAACGGATTCGCCCAGCCGCCCGAACTCGGGGCGGAGGAACCGCGGCCGCCGCCGCCGGAGTTTGCCGCCGCGGCCGCTGCCGCAGCCGCAGCCGCCTGAGCCGCCGCGGCTTCCGCTGCCGCCTGCGCCGCCCGGGCGTCGACGCCGGCCTGGTAGTCAGCGGCTGTGGCAGCGCGATTCTCCGAGAGAACAGCAAGCTGGGTCTGCAGCGTGACCTGATTGTCTTGCTGGGCTACCAGGGACACCTCGAGGGCCTGCTGAGCCCCAATGGCCTGCAGGCGCTGAGCCTCGGCGGCGGCGGCCAGCGCACCCAGCGCCTCTGCAGCTACCCCGGCCTGCGCGGTGGCGAGGCTCGCGTCGTTGGAGTCCTGTGCGGCAACGGCATAGATCTTCGCCGAAGAGCCTGTCAGCTGGCTCATTGCGCCCAGCTGATAGAGCAGGGCCTCGGCCTCGGTCGAATCTGCCACGAGCAGATTCACAGACAGTGCGCCGCCCCCGGAGCGGGCCATCAGGGCAGCCAGCTGGCCTGCCTGCTTGATCGAGACATCCGCTTTGGCCTGCTTCGCCTCGGCATCGGTCTTTAGTTGGGCCGCCCGCACCGTCGCCGTGTCGAACTTGCCCTGTGCCTCTTCGTACTCGTAGCCTCGCTGAACGGCGAGAGCCTGTGCCGCGGCGGTCTCGGACTTGAGCCCCGCGATAAGGCCTTGGATGCGCGTGATCTCGGCCTGCTTGCCGGCCTCGGAGGCCTGGGCCGCCTGCACGTCGCTCCAGCTCGGATAGTCGACGGCATAGGCCGGAGTGCTGCCCTGGGCTGCACCGATGATCAGCGCAACGGCCACCGCCAGTGCGCCCGCGACGCGGCCGAATCGTTTGAACACGTGGCTGGTCAATCCGCTTCGCGGCGTTTCTGCGGCGTCTCTGGTCGTGGGCACGTCTTTCAGACTAACAAGGGCCTCCGATTCGGACGCAATCTGAACCCGCGTGTAGAGAATTCACCAAAGATCGAGCGTAGGCTCGTCGAGACGGCATCCGATTCGCGGGGGCAGGCATCTGTGTGGCATACTCGTTGAGTTGTCACCAACGGCCCCATCGTTTAGTGGCCTAGGACGCTGCCCTTTCACGGCGGTAGCACGGG